>JAYSQZ010000067.1:0-6834 GCA_043721315.1 Alphaproteobacteria bacterium | reverse complement strand
TGAAAAGCGACTGGGGATCCATCGGCAGGCTCCTAGCAAAGAGACCATCAGTGAATCACAGCCCGGCTTAACGAGCGAGGGTTTTTGCGGGTGTCCAGCTACACATACAGTTTTTCCAGATTTCCTATCGGCGATCGATGAAAGTATAAATGAAATGATTATAAAATCATAAGATCTAAACCCCCATCACTGTTTCCGCGATGAGGTGATCGACCACCGCCTTCAGCGCGTCATCCTTCGTAGCACCGCCCGCGAGCGCCGCTTGGAATACGCTGCGCTGCCGATCCGCACTGGTGCCGCGTGCCAGAATCGTGCGGGCGGAGAGAAGTTCGGCGGTGCAGCCGAAGTGGGCGGCGTCTTCGGCGCACAACTCAATCATTTCTTCGAGCAGGTCCGAGAACGGCACGATGGTGCCTTTGCCAAAGTCCGCCAAGCCTTCTTCCAGCCCATAGCGTTGCGCGCGCCAGCGGTTTTCGGAAATCAGCATTCGCGCGTACAGCCGCCAACGCTGATTGGAGCGGCGCAAACGCCACAGCATCCGTAGCAGGCAGCGGTAGAGGGTGGCGATGGCGATGGTATCGTCCAGCCGCGTGCAAATATCGGTAATGCGGAGTTCTAGGGTTGGGAAGCGGGCGGAAGGGCGCAAATCCCACCACAGGCGGGTTGCATCGTCGATCACGCCCGTATTCACGAGGCCCTGGACTTGACGCTGATACTCGCCCCAAGACTCGAACACCTCCGGCAAGCCCGTGCGCGGCAGGCCATTGAAGACTGACAGGCGGAAGGATTTCAGACCCGTATCGTCCCCCCGCCAAAACGGCGAGGACGTGGAGAGGGCCAAGAGATGCGGCAGGAAATAAGTGATTTGGTTCATGAGATCAATACGAAGCTCTTCGTCCTCAATCCCCACATGCACGTGCATTCCGCAGATAACCAAGCGCCGCCCCACCATTTGTAAATCGCGCGCTAGCAGCGTGTAGCGTTCGGCATCGGTATGTTGGGTGCGGCCCCAGTCGGTGAATGGGTGCGTGGCGGCGGCAATCGGGGCCAGTCCAAAGCGGCCTGCAACCTCTGCCACAGTGCGCCGAAGCTGCGACAAATCGGCGCGCGCGTCGGCCAGGGTAGAACGGACTTTCGTGCCAACCTCGATTTGCGCTTTAAGGAACTCCGGGCTGACTTGATCGGCCAGCGCCGCCTTGCACTCGGCCATCAACTCGGGCGGCGGCGACACGGCGATGTCACGGGTTTGCCGGTCTACTAGAAAATATTCTTCCTCGATACCGAGGGTAAAGGCGGGTTCGGTCATGGTTGCCCCCCCAGCACAATCGGGCGGAAGACGCGGGTGAGCCGATCAGCCCAGGCCGTTATGCCCGCGTCGTCGCTAATCAAATCCTGGCGGATTTCCAGCAGAGCATGGGGCAGGCCGCGCGCTTCTGCGTGGCGGTGGATCGTGTGGCTATCGTGATCCCGCCCGGAATAGGGCTGATTATCACCGACGATCAGCGTGTCCTCGGCCTCCAACGCCCGCATGAGCGGCAGGGCGATGCGCCCGTCTTGGTTCCACAGAACCCCGATATGCCAGGGCCGCGTCACCCCCGCCAGCACCGGCGTGCAGGAATGTAGGGAGATTATCACGGGAGACGTGCCGCGCGCCTTCAGCCCGTCTAGCATCTCGATGATCGCGTCGTGATAGGGATAATAGAGCGCCGCCGCCCGCACCGCTCGCGCTTCTGCCGACAGATGCTGATTGGCCGGAATTTTCGTACCGTCGCTGACGGGCGGGATCGACGTGCCATCCTCCAGCGCGCGGTTGAGATCGAGCACGAGGCGCGAATAGCCCGACAAAATGGCCGGCGCCTCGAACCTGTCCGACAAAAGCCGCGTTACCGCCGCAGCCCCAATATCGTAAGCAATATGCCGCTGCCTATCCTCGGGCGACACGCCGAAGCCGCCGGTTTCAGGCTGATCCAGCGACCGGGGCACGCGCGCGCTTGCGTGATCGCATAGAAACAGTATGGGAGCGCTGCCCGCCGCGTTCAGCACGGTTACGGCGGGCGGCTCGTCGGGCGCCAGCAGGGGCGCTACAGCGGGGGCAGTCATCCCTCTTTCAAATCCTGAAGCCGCGCGGGCGTCAAGGGGGGCGACGACTCTTCCTTAACCGCCCTACTGCAAAGTCACCGTTACCCGCCGGTTGCGCGGCTCGGCCACGCCATCGGGCGTTGGGATGAGCGGGTTGCGTTTGCCGTGGGAGGAGAGTGCTACGCTCGCTTGATTGAGGTTGCCCTCCCGCAGGCGCTTCGCCACCGCTTCGGCCCGCTCCCGCGATAAAGCAAGGTTGAGCGCGTCGGAGCCGGTCGCGTCGGCGTGGCCGATGATTTCCAGGTGCGGGAAGGGCCGTAAGGCGAGTTCCGCCAGAATCGTTGGGATCAATGCCACCGAGGCCGGCGTGAGCGTGGCCGTGCCACTCTCGAAAGAAAGAATATAGGTCACGGGTGTCGTCGGCATGGCCGCCAGCGCCACCCCCCAGGTTTCGCGCACAGCGGCGTCGGTTAGAACCGTCGGCGCGGCGGGGGTGCCGCCCTTGGTATCGAAGCGGGTTGCTTGCAGCGGGGCTTCGAGAAGTTGGGCCGCTCCGCCCGCCTCGACCACCACTTTACCAACGCGCCCGCCGTCTTCCGGTAGCAGGGCTACGGTCGTTTGCCCGGCGCAACCCGCCAGCAGTAGAACCGCAAACAGAGCGAGCTTATTCATCGGCTTCCACCTTCACGACAAACTTGGTTCCGCGAATGCCGATAGTGGCGCTAGGGGTGGTAATTTTAGTGCGGTCGGGGGCAAGCCGCGCGATTTGGCCCGTCAGCACTGCAAAAGTGCCGCGATGTAGTTTGGCGGCAAACCCGAGCTTATCGGCGGCAGGATCGAAGATAAAATTATCCAACGTCAGCCGCGCGTTCGGGCCGAGCGAAAGCGTCGTGTCGTCGCGCAAGGTCAGGCCCAGGCTACCATCCGCCGCTGTGGCGAAATGATCGCCCGAGAAGATGGTCATTCCCGGCACGACAGGTTCGGGTTGGCCCGCCCGCGTGAGCAGGGCCGATCCGCTAAGGGTTTTCACTTGGCCGGCAATCGCAGGCGGCTCTTGAGCGTGTGCCATCGGCATACACCCCAACACGCATCCTAAGATAAATCCTACACGCACGTTTCGGGCCTCCCACCTCGTAAGGTTTTATCGTAACAGGTCTGCCGAGGCGCGGAAATCCTCTTCCGACACGCAGACGATGCCCCTGATGATCCTGGGATTAACGACAGCAGCCTTTCAACACGAGAATCTTTCAAGAATGGTGTGACCATACCGACGCTTACCCTTGAAAGGCCTTAAGATTCGTGTTGCGAAGGTTAGGGCGGATTATTACCTTTACGCAAAAGTAAGCCTGATTTTGGGGGAATAGAATATGATTACAACGCGCTTCAGCGCGGCCCTGGCGAAGCTTTCTGGCCTGGGGGAGATCGTGCGCTTCGATTTGGGCGACGATGGCACCTACACGATTGATGCGCGTGCGCCGCAACCCCTGCTGTTGACCGACAGCGAGGAAGAGGCGGCCTGCACGATTCGCATCTCGAAAGAAAACCTGGATAAGCTGATCGAGGGCGAACTCGATCCGATGCTGGCCTATACGTTCGGCAAAATCAAAGTTTCAGGCTCGCTTGGCGTTGCCATGAAATTGGTGAGCGCGCTGGGATAACCGCGCTAAGCCGTTCCCCCCACGGTCATGCCATCTATCCGTAAGGTTGGCTGCCCAACACCCACCGGGACCGACTGGCCGTCTTTGCCGCAGGTGCCGACACCATCGTCGAGGCGGGTGTCGTTGCCGATCATGCTAACGCGGGTGAGGGCGTCCGGCCCGTTCCCAATCAGCGTTGCGCCCTTCACGGCGGGGCCGAGTTTTCCGTCTTCGATTAGATAGGCTTCGGTCGCGGAGAACACGAATTTACCCGAGGTTATATCGACCTGCCCCCCGCCGAAATTGACGGCATAGAGGCCCTTTTTGACCGAGGCGATGATTTCCGCCGGGTCTTTGTCGCCATTGGTCATGAAGGTATTGGTCATGCGCGGCATCGGTGCGTGGGCATAGGATTGCCGCCGCCCGTTGCCGGTGGGGGCCACGCCCATCAGGCGCGCATTGAGCCGGTCTTGCAGAAAGCCTTTCAGAATCCCGTCTTCGATCAACACGGTGCGCCCGGTTGGCGTGCCTTCATCGTCGAGGGTCAGCGAGCCGCGCCGATCAGGGAGCGTGCCATCATCGACCACGGTCACGCCGGGGGCGGCGACGCGCTGGCCGAGCAATCCTGAGAAAGCGGATGTTTGCTTGCGGTTGAAATCGCCTTCCAGCCCATGCCCTACCGCTTCGTGCAGCAGCACACCGGGCCAACCCGCACCGAGCACCACGGTCATTTCGCCCGCAGGCGCCGGGACCGAGCCGAGGTTGACCAGCGCTTGCCGCAGCGCTTCATCCACCATTGCCTGCCAGCGCTGGGGGTGCAGGTAAAGATCATAGGCCGTGCGCCCGCCCGCGCCCGCCGAGCCGGACTCCATCTTATCGCCCTCGCCGACCATCACGGCGACATTCAGCCGCACGAGCGGGCGAATATCAGCGAAGCGCGCGCCATTGCCGCGCACGATTTGCACTGCCGACCATTCGCCGTAAAGCGACGCCATAACCTGCCGCACGCGCGGATCGCGGGCACGGGCGTAGGCATCAATAGCTTCCAGCAGTTTGATCTTGGCATCGAACCCAACCGTGAGCAGCGGGTTAAGATCAGAGTAGAGCGCGGCGCCCCCAGGGGCCGGCTGCGGGCTGAGGGCCACGCTGCCATCATAACCCTTCCGCACGGCGCTCACGGTTTCCCCAGCGCGGCGGAGGGCGGATAAATCGAGCACAGACGCGTGAGCATAAGCAGTGGTATCGCCCAAAACTGCCCGCAATCCAAAGCCTTGCGTGGTGTCGTAGCTTGCGCTCTTCAGGCGGCCATCGTCGAAGGAGAAACCCTCCGACTGAGTGTATTCCAGATAAAGCTCGCCATCGTCCACCGCCCGCAGCGTATCGGCCACCAGGGTTTCCGTCGTCCGCTGATTAAGCCCCGAGGCGGAAAAAAAGAGCGCGTCACTTTGGGCGAGAGCGGTGGCAGCGGAAACAGACATGGCGGACTCCTGAAAACAACGGCGGGGCAGCGATTACCCTCTAAAGCAATGGGGTGTTCGGGCCGGAAGATCAATCGGGCTAATGTGTTATATGCGATGCCGAAACGTGATATTGCAGTGCGGAGCAGTCGGCAAACTCTGCATTGATCCAAATCAGTGCGGCTAGTCTTTGACAGATCGGGTTGCCCACGCCAAAATGACGCCCATTATCCAGGCACCCAAAGGGTCGCCAGGGGTGGACACGCTTGGCGGTTGCCCTAAGTCGCTTTTCAATACCGGCTTTGGCTGGGACGAGAGGCGGAAGAGGCTGAGAGGACCGGAGGAAGGATGACCATGTTGCGTAATTGGGGTTGGTTTGCGGCCATAATGGCAATACTCCCGCTGCTGCTGGGGGCGCCTGGCAGCTTTGCCGTCGAACCGTCACTCCCCGCCAACTGGGCGATGGGCATGATCGACGCGGCGTCGCCGGTAAAAGATCGTATTCACGATTTTCACGATCTTCTGCTGTGGATCACCGCCGCGATTGTCGTTTTCGTTATGGCGTTGCTGTTGATCGTGATTGTTCGTTTTAATGCCAAGGCCAATCCGACGCCAAGCAAGACGACGCATCACACGGGGCTGGAAATTGCTTGGACGTTGATCCCGGTGCTGATTCTGGTCGCCATCGCGGCGCCGTCCTTCCGCCTGTTGTACTTCCTAGACCGTGCGCCGAATGCCGAAATGACGATTAAAGTCGTGGGTCATCAGTGGTACTGGTCCTACGAATACCCGGACAACGGCAATTTTACGTTCGATAGCTATATGTTGGACGAAAAAACGGCTGCCGAACAGAAAATGCCGCGCCTGCTGGGTGTCGATAACCGCTTGGTCGTTCCGGTCGATACGCAAGTGCGCGTGCTCGTGACCTCGGCAGACGTGATGCACTCTTGGCTGGTGCCGCCGTTTGGCGTGCAGGTTTACGCCTTCCCTGGCCGCACGAACGAAACTTGGTTGCAGGCTAAGAGGGAAGGTTTGTTCTTCGGTCAGTGCAATCAAATCTGCGGCATCAACCACGGCTTCATGCCGATTGCGGTTGAAGTTGTCTCAAAAGAAAAATTCGCGGCCTGGGCCAAACAAGCGCAGACCAAATTCGCCGCTAATCGGCCCAGCGTTGACGGCACTGCCGTAGCGCAGACCGTAGCCCAGTAAGCGATCTCAGGATCAGGAGATAGACCCATGGCGCACCCAACGGCAGCTCATGGTCACGATGCCCACCACCACGCCGACCCGACTGGGTGGCGTAGATGGTTGCTCTCGACCAACCATAAAGATATTGGCACTCTCTACATCATCTTCGCGATTGGCGCGGGGCTGGTTGGGGCCGCCTTTTCCGTCTATATGCGGATGGAACTCCAAAACCCAGGGCTACAGTATATGGCGAATGGCCATGTGTGGAACGTGTTCACCACGGCCCACGGCGTTATCATGGTGTTCTTCGTCGTTATGCCCGCGTTGATTGGCGGTTTTGGCAATTGGTTTGTGCCGATTATGATTGGCGCGCCGGATATGGCCTTCCCGCGCCTCAATAATATCAGCTTCTGGCTCATGGTTCCGGCCCTGGCCCTGCTGCTAGGGTCCGCCTTCGTGGGTGGAGAGAATGC
>JAYSQZ010000066.1:0-19871 GCA_043721315.1 Alphaproteobacteria bacterium | reverse complement strand
CACCTTGGCCTTGCCGATAGGCACGATCCAATCGTTGGTATCCGGCACCTCGAAGGACGAGCCGTACAGCATTTCATTTTCAAGGAAAATAACCGGGTTTGGATCGCGGATCGCGGCTTTCAGCAGACCTTTAGCATCGGCAGCACTATAAGGGGCGACCACTTTCAGTCCGGGGCAATGGGCGTACCAAGAGGCATAGCACTGGCTATGCTGCGCGCCGACGCGGGAGGCCGCGCCGTTCGGCCCCCGGAACACGATAGAGCACCCCATCTGCCCGCCGGACATATACAGCGTTTTGGCAGCAGAATTGATGATCTGGTCAATCGCCTGCATCGCGAAGTTGAAGGTCATAAACTCCACAATCGGCTTCAGGCCCATAAAGCCCGCACCAACGGCAAGCCCGGCAAACCCGTGCTCGGTAATCGGCGTGTCGATCACCCGGCGAGGGCCGAATTCCTGCAATAGATTCTGGCTGACCTTATACGCGCCCTGATATTCAGCGACCTCTTCGCCTATCAGATATACGGCCTCGTTGGCGCGCATTTCTTCGGCCATCGCATCGCGCAAGGCTTCGCGGACGGTTTGCGTCTTGGTCGGGCCAGTCCAATCCGGCTCGGCGGCCACGGCTGCGACCGGCGTTGCGACGGAAGCCACAATGGCCGGGGCTGCGACCGGGGCGGCAACGACAGGGGCCGGAGCGACTTTCGGTGCGTCGGAGAAGGTTTCGCCCTCTTCCGTCAGCACAGCGATAACAGCGTTAACCGCCACGTTTTCGGTGCCTTCGGGAACGGTGATTTTGGCAAGAATGCCTTCATCGACCGCTTCGACTTCCATCGTCGCCTTATCGGTTTCGATTTCGGCCAGCACATCGCCCGGCTTAACCTTATCGCCTTCCTGCTTGAGCCAGCGCGATAGCTTGCCCTCGGTCATGGTCGGCGACAGCGCCGGCATCAAAATATCAATTGCCATGATTTAGGCCTCAATCAGAACGTCGGTGTAGAGTTCGGACGGGTCGGGTTCCGGACTCGACTGGGAGAATTCGGCGGCATCGGTCACGATGTCCTTAATCTCGCGGTCGATGTCCTTCAGCGCCGCTTCGTCGGCATAACCGCCCTCCAGAATGAGCGCACGAAGCTGATCTATCGGATCATGCTGTTCGCGCATCTTGCTCACTTCTTCCTTCGTCCGGTATTTGGCCGGGTCGGACATGGAGTGACCGCGATAGCGGTAGGTGTTCATTTCCAGAATATAGGGGCCGTTGCCCGCCTTGCAGTGAGCGACCGCGCGCGCAGCGGCTTCTTGCACAGCGATCACGCTCATGCCGTCCACCGGCTCGCCAGGAATGCCGTAGGCTGCGCCGCGCCGGAACAACTCCTGCCCCGCTGCGGAGCGCTGAACCGAGGTGCCCATCGCATATTTATTATTTTCAATGACATAGATGACCGGAAGTTTCCACAGCGATGCCATGTTGAAACTCTCGTAGACTTGGCCTTGATTAACGGCCCCATCACCCATGTAGGTGGCGCAGACGTTCGCCATGCCGCGATAGTGGAAGGAGAAGGCAATCCCCGTTCCCAGCGACACTTGAGCCGCGACGATACCGTGACCGCCGTAGAAATTCTTTTCCTTGGAGAACATGTGCATCGAGCCGCCCTTCCCCTTGGAATAGCCGCCGATACGCCCTGTGAGTTCCGCCATCACGCCGCGCGGGTCCATACCGCACGCGAGCATATGGCCGTGGTCGCGGTAGGACGTGATAACCGCGTCTTGCGGTGTCAATGTGGCCTGCATCCCCACTACAACGGCTTCTTGACCGATGTAGAGGTGGCAGAAACCGCCGATTAAGCCCATGCCGTAAAGCTGACCGGCTTTTTCTTCAAAGCGGCGGATCAGCAGCATATCGCGATAATATTTTAACAGAATGTCAGCCGAAGGTGCGGGGGCAGCGACGCTTGCCCCTCCCGCTGTCTTTGGTGCGCGCTTGGCGGTCGTCATAGCATGGACCTCCTACCGGGTCGGGGGACGCAAAATCGAAAAGGGCTATCGCGCCCTATCCCTTTGTCTAACCCGGAAGTTTACGCCCTTGCAAGCGTGACAAGTTCTTGTAATTTCACAAGAAATCTATTGTCACCTTGAATTAAGCTGACAGTTTTTCTCGCAGGTGCAAAAAAAGAACGGCTAATTCGTTGCAATTTCAGGGGGCAAGGTCTGGGGGCGTTGCAGCATTATCTGCACTTCATCCTTACGACCAAAATTCAATAGGACTCGCGCGCGTTCTTCCAACAGGTCGGGGTCCAACTGATCTGGGCGCATTAATGCCACACGCTTTTCCAAAGTTTGCCGCTCGGCATGAATAAGATCGCGGGTAATTTCGGCCTTACGGATTTCTTGCTGCAAATGCAGATAGGCCAGCATTCCCCTGTCGCCATGCACAGCATGATAGGCAAAATAGCCGACGAAGGACGCGCCTAGCAGCGGCGCAATCACAGTGTGCGCTTTGCGCTTAAGGATGGTCAGGACAGCCATGACTTCAAAGAATCATAACGGAGTCAGTAGGTCAACAGGATTATCTCAGAAATGAGTCCAGAGTCAAAACATCATATAGCGAGTCGAAATTATTGAGGCGCTATTGTTTTGTGATTCGGCTTAGGGATGCGACTTGGCCTTGCAGATTGCCCATCGCTTGAAGCAGGTGACGGTCACTCTGTTCGAGCGCGGTCAAACGCTGCTCAAAAGACGCGAAACGGGAATCGATCTTAGCGAACCCCTCGGTAATCAGCTTCGCCAGCCGATCATCGCGCGCCTCAAGCTCCCCCGCAAAAGCGTTGGCGATATTTTCCAACGTGGAACGCGCCTCAGACATAATAGTTCTCCCCCTTATAGAATGAGGATACTTCAAACACGCTCGCTTGTCAGGTGCTTTGGGGGCTGGCGCGTTACACCGCCAGCCCCCTGCCCCATTCTTAACGCTGCTTGAACGCCGCCCGGCCCAGGTAGCGGGCAGTGGTATCGAGTTGCTCTTCGATACGGATGAGTTGATTATACTTTGCCATCCGGTCGGAGCGCGACAGCGAGCCAGTTTTGATCTGGCCGCAGTTGGTGGCAACCGCAAGATCGGCAATGGTCGCGTCTTCAGTTTCGCCCGAACGGTGCGACAAGATGGAGGTGTAGCCCGCACGGTGGGCCATTTCGACGGCATCCAGGGTTTCAGTGAGCGTGCCGATCTGATTGACCTTCACGAGGATTGAATTGGCGACGCCCTTTTCAATGCCTTCGGCAAGGCGCTTCGGGTTGGTCACGAAGAGATCATCGCCCACCAACTGCACTTTGCTGCCGAGACGGTCGGTGAGATGCTTCCAGCCGGCCCAATCGTCTTCGGCCATACCGTCTTCGATGGAGATGATGGGGTAGCGCGCGCACAGGTCTTCGTAGAAAGCTACCATGCCAGCGGCATCCAGGCTCTTGCCTTCGCCATCGAGCTTGTAAAGCCCGCCCTTATAAAATTCCGACGAGGCCGAATCGAGCGCCAGCGCAATATCCTCGCCCGGCTTATACCCCGCCGCCTCAATCGCCTTCATGATGAAGCCAAGGCTATCATCGGCATTGGCAAGGTTCGGGGCAAAGCCGCCTTCGTCGCCAACATTGGTGGCGTAGCCCTTATCCTTCAACTGCTTCTTCAGCGCGTGGAATACTTCCGCGCCCATCCGAACCGCTTCAGACAGGCTCGGCGCACCAACGGGGACGATCATGAATTCCTGGAAATCCAGCGGATTATCGGCATGTGCGCCGCCGTTCAGTACGTTCATCAGCGGCACCGGCAGAGTGCGGGCGAAAACGCCGCCGATGTAGCGATACAGCGGCAGGCCGTTATCATCAGCCGCAGCATGGGCCACCGCAAGGCTAACGCCGAGAATGGCGTTACCGCCCAGGCGGCTCTTGTTCGGTGTACCGTCGAGGTCGATCAACTGCTCGTCAATCGCAATCTGCTCTTCAGCATCGACGCCGACCAGCGCATCGAAAATCTCGCCGTTGACGGACTCGACGGCCTTCAAAACGCCCTTACCGCCATAGACGGATTTATCGCCGTCGCGCAGTTCCACGGCCTCATGCGTGCCGGTGGATGCACCCGAGGGCACGGCAGCGCGACCAAAGGCCCCAGATTCCAGATAAACTTCAACTTCGATGGTCGGGTTGCCCCGGCTATCCATGATTTGACGGGCGTGAATATCGGTAATGGCGGACATGGCAGATGCTTCCTTTCGATGGAAACTTTTGGGGTAATGCTCTGGGGGCGCACACAGTAAAACGGGGCCGTTGTGGCCCCGTTTGCGCGCTGTAGTCAATTGATTCCGTACTCCATAACCCCTCGGCTTTTCGCCAAACGGTCGAAGGCTTGAAGATCGGCCAGGAGGGCTTCGAGTTTGCCCAGCGGCACCATATTTGGGCCGTCCGAGGGCGCAGAATCTGGGGCTTGATGGGTTTCGATGAATACCGCCGCCACGCCAACGGCAATCGCCGCCCGCGCCAAGGTTGGCACGAACATCCGTTGCCCGCCAGACGTGGTGCCCTGCCCGCCCGGTTGCTGCACCGAATGGGTGGCGTCGAACACCACCGGTTGCCCGGTTTCCGCTAAGATTGGCAGGCTTCGCATATCGGATACCAACGTATTGTAGCCGAAAGACGCCCCCCGCTCGCAGACCATGACGTGCGGATTGCCTGTAGCGGCAATCTTAGCGACAACATTTTTCATGTCCCACGGTGCGAGAAACTGACCTTTTTTAACATTGATCGGCTTACCGGTTTCCCCGGCGGCGACCAGAAGGTTGGTTTGGCGGCACAGAAACGCTGGGATTTGCAGCACGTCTACGGCTTGCGCGGCAATCGCGCATTGTTCGGGTTCATGGACATCGGTAATAACCGGGCAGCCGAACGTCGTGCGTATATCGGCTAGAATATCGAGGCCCGCGTGCAGCCCCGCGCCGCGTTGGGCGGTGAGCGACGTGCGGTTGGCTTTATCGAAGGAGGATTTATAGATCAACCCCATCCCAAGCCGCCCGGTGATCTCCACCAGCGCCGCCGCCATGTCGTGCGCGTGCTGGCGGCTTTCGATCTGGCAGGGTCCGGCGATGAGAACCAGCGGCGCATTATTGGCGACGGTAAAGGGGGCTTTGCCCGAAAAATCAATCCGATGCGGCGCGGCGCTCATACTCAATGCTCCCCTAAACAATCCGGCTTTGCTGCACAGCCGCCTTAACAAACGCCGTAAACAGCGGATGCGGCTCGAATGGGCGCGATTTTAGTTCCGGGTGGAATTGAACGCCGACGAACCAGGGATGATCGGCATATTCCACAATCTCCGGCAACTCGCCATCGGGCGACATGCCGGTGAAACGATAACCAACTTTTTCCAACTGGTCGCGGTAGGTGATATTCACCTCGTAGCGATGACGGTGGCGTTCCTGAATAAGCGGTGCGCCATAGGCTTCCCGCGCCTTGCTATCCGCAGCCAGCACGCACGGATAAGCCCCGAGGCGCATCGTGCCGCCTAGGTCGCCACGATCATCGCGCACTTCCACACTATTGCCCTTAACCCACTCGGTCATTAGGCCCACCACCGGCTGCGTTGTTTTGCCGAACTCGGTGGAATTAGCCCCAGCGATTCCGGCAAGGTTCCGCGCGCCTTCGATTACCGCCATTTGCAGCCCGAAGCAGATACCGAAGTAGGGAATTTTATGCTCACGGGCAAAGCGCACCGCTTCCACTTTGCCCTGGCTGCCGCGCTCGCCAAACCCGCCCGGCACCAGAATACCATCAACACCCTCAAGCTTCGGTAAGGGGTTTTCGTGCTCGAAGATTTCGGCATCGACCCACTTCAAGTTCACCTTCACATTATTAGCGATACCGCCGTGCGTGAGCGCTTCCATGAGCGATTTATAGCTATCCATCAACTCGGTATATTTGCCGACCACGGCGATCGTGATATGGCCTTCCGGGTTACGGATGCGGCTAACGATGTGCTGCCATTTCGATAGGTCCGGCTGCTGCGAGCGGTGTTCCAGCCCGAAATAACTCAAGACTTCGCGATCAAAGCCCTCCTGGTGGTAGGCAATCGGCACTTGATAGATGGTATCAACGTCAATGGCAGGAATAACCCGGCCCGGCTTGACGTTGCAGAATTGCGCCATTTTCCGCAGGGCATCGGGCGGAATGCCCCGGTCGCAGCGCACCAACAGAATATCGGGCTGAATGCCGACCGACAGCAACTCCTTCACCGAATGCTGCGTTGGTTTCGTCTTATGCTCCCCCGCCGAAGCGATATAGGGCACGAGCGTGAGATGGACGAACAGGGACCGCTCGCGACCGATTTCATTGCCGAACTGGCGAATGGCTTCGATGAACGGCAGGCTTTCAATATCGCCTACCGTGCCGCCGATCTCGACGAGGCAGAAGTCTTCGTCGGTCAGGTCCGAGCGAATGAAATTCTTGATGCCGTCGGTGACGTGCGGAATAACCTGAATAGTCGCGCCCAGATAATCACCCCGGCGTTCCTTTGCCAGAACATCCGAATAAATCCGGCCCGTAGTGACGTTATCGGAGCGGCGGGCGGACACGCCGGTAAAGCGCTCGTAATGGCCGAGGTCGAGATCGGTTTCCGCGCCGTCATCGGTCACGAACACTTCACCATGCTGATAGGGCGACATCGTGCCGGGATCGACGTTCAGATACGGGTCGAGCTTCCGCAGGCGAACCTTAAAGCCGCGCGCTTGCAACAACGCGCCGAGCGCCGCCGAAGCCATGCCCTTACCGAGGGAGGAAACAACCCCGCCCGTAATAAAGATAAAGCGCGTCATCACCCGCTCCTCACTTTCAATATCTAAGCTCCCCTCGCGGCTACTGGCTGCGAGGGGGCTAAAGAAGACTCGTCTGAAAACGCGAAACTATTTCGCGAGCGGAACGCTTGGTCTTATTTGGCAAGCGGAACGCTTGGTTGCGTCGGGGCTTCCACGGGGGCCGCCGGAGCGTCCAGAATCGACTTGCGCTCCGGGGCACCCTGGCTTGCCACAACGGCCAACGCAAGGCTCGTGATCATGAAGGCCGCTGCCAGAACGCCGGTTGCCCGCGTTAGGAAGTTTGTCGTGCCGCGCGCGGTCATAAACCCGCCACCGCCACCACCGCCACCAATGCCCAAACCACCCCCTTCGCTTTGCTGAATCAGGATAATCCCGACCAGAAACACGGCGATCAAGAGATGGATGACGATCAGAACGGTTTGCAGCATGAACGAGGTCTCAACCAATAAAACGGGCGGCGCACACGCACCAACCAAGGAAGCTCGCGGCGCGCGTGCGCGTCGCAGGGACAGCAAGTATTTAGCGCCGGATGACGCCGCTTACCAGAGGCAAATAAAGAACCTCTGATACGCGGTTTCTAGGGTTACGCCGGGCAGGCCGATGCGATAGCGTGAAAATCCGCCGCAACAAGGCTGGCCCCGCCGACCAAAACGCCGTTTACGTCGGCCACGCTCAAGATTTCCGCCGCATTGCCGGGCTTTACCGAGCCGCCATACAGCAGTTTTGCCCCCGCCCCGCTGGCGTGGAGAGTGATTAGCACTCGGCGCAGATGGGCGTGAACTTCGGCAATCTGCGCGGTATTCGCGGTCAAGCCCGTGCCAATCGCCCAGACTGGCTCATAGGCTATCACCAAACGCGCCAAATCGCCCTCGGGTATAGACGCGCGCAGGCTGGTTTCGACAACCGCTAAAGTTTCCCCCGCCTGCCGCTGCTGCAAAGATTCGCCAATACAGATAATCGGCGTTAGCCCTGCCGCCAGCGCCGCCTCGGCCTTCGCGCGCACCTGGGCGTCCGTCTCGCCATGATCGGCACGGCGTTCCGAATGGCCGACGATCACGAACGCCCCGCCCACTGCGGCAATCATCGGGGCCGCCGTATCGCCCGTGTGCGCGCCAGCAGCTTTGGCGTGGCAATCCTGCCCACCAACCGCGATTCGCAAGCCATCAAACGCCTGCACCGCCGCGCCGATTAGCGTCGCAGGCGGGCAAATCAGCAAATCGCCCCGGCTGGTGCCGCCCCAGGCCCGCATCGCCGCAGCAAAGCGGTTAAGATCGTCGGGCAGGCCGACCATCTTCCAGTTTCCGGCAATCAAGGGCACAAGCGCGGTCATAGGCATTTCCTTCATGAGAGGGTTTTGAGAAGCATCGTAAGCGCTCGCGCTACGGTCGCCTGCCGAATTTCGGCCCGGTTTCCGGGAAAAATCTGCCGTTCCACCGTTACCGCCTGCCCGCGCTTTAAGGTGGCGAGATAAATTAGGCCGACCGGCTTTTCAAGCGACCCGCCGCCCGGCCCAGCGATTCCCGTTACCGCAACCCCGAGATCGACCGTGGGCAGGCGCGCGAGCAGCCCCGACACCATAGCTTCAGCGGTTTGGGACGAGACGGCCCCGTGCGCGGCGAGAAGCGCTTCAGGCACACCCGCCAGCGCCACCTTCAGCGCGTTGGAATAAGTGACCAGACCGCCTTGAACGACATCGCTTGATCCGGCGATTTCCGTGAGCGCACCCGCGATAAGCCCGCCGGTGCAGCTTTCCACCGTGCCGAGGCGCAACCCTTGGGTGCGGGCAGCGCTTAGAACGGCGGTGGCCAGCACGATCAAATCAGCCACGTATCAATCGCCCACAGCGCAATCGCGGCATAAGCCCCGGCGATGAGATCATCCAGCATAATCCCCAAGCCGCCTTCCAGTTTTTGATCGGCCCAATTAGCGGGGAAAGGCTTCCAAATATCGGCGGCGCGGAAAATCAAAAACCCCAATAGGTATAGCAGCGGATCGACGGGGACGATGGAAAGGGTCAGGAACTGCCCCGCCACCTCATCAATCACCACGGGCGACGGATCATCCTTACCCAGAGCCGTCGCATAGCGCTGGCTGGACCATAGGCCGACGACGAATACCAAAATAGCCGCTGGAATAAGCGCGGTTGGTCCGAACGCCCAGGCAATGCCGGCGGCAAACGGCAAGGCCGCGAGCGACCCCCAGGTGCCCGACGCAAACGGGATCAACCCAGAGCCGAACCACGTGGAGAGCAGCGCTACGGGGTGATGCCAAGGCATCCCCGGTGGTAAACGCGATGACACGAGACTGCCTCTCCTATTCCTGTTCAGGCAAGCGGATTGTGGCGATGGCTTGGGCCGCAATCCCCTCCTCTCGCCCGGTAAACCCGAGTTTTTCGGTTGTCGTGGCTTTAACGCTCACCCGGTCCAGCGGCAACCCTAGCACATCGGCAAGCCGCGCCTGCATTGCGCTCCGGTGCGGGCCGATCTTAGGCCGCTCGCAGATCAACGTCACGTCCAGATGCGCGATAACGCCGCCGCGCGCCGTTACCAACCCAGCAGCATGGCGCAGAAACAGGACCGAATCCGCACCTTTCCAGCGCGCGTCCGAGGGCGGGAAATGCTGGCCGATGTCACCCGCCGCAAGCGCCCCCAAAATAGCATCGGTTAGCGCGTGCAAACCCACATCGGCATCGGAATGCCCGGCAAGCCCCCGGTGATACGGAAGCGATACACCGCACAGCGTTACATGATCGCCCTCGGCAAAGGCATGAACGTCGAACCCGGTGCCAACGCGCACATCGGTTAAGCGCTGGCGCAATTGGCTTTCGGCGCGGATCAAATCGGCCTCTGTCGTGATTTTCGCCGCCGCCTCGCTGCCCGGAACGTGGCGAACGGCGAGGCTTGCTGCGATTGCGACTGCCGCATCGTCGGTCAAAGTCTGCCCTAGCGCGGTGCGGTGCGCCGTCAGAATTTCGCTGAACATAAACCCTTGCGGCGTTTGCGCGCGCCAGAGGTTCTGACGATCTACCAGAGTTTCGCAGGTTTCTTCCGCCGACCGCCAGAGCGTATCGACCACGGGCAAGGCGGCAATCGCCCCCACCCCCGGCGCAATCGCCGCCACCACGGCAGAAATCACCGCGTCAGGCACCAGCGGGCGGGCGGCATCGTGGATCACAACCGCATCGGGCGCGGCGTCGGCCAGCGCTTCCAGCCCCAATCTTACGGAGCTTTGCCGATCCGCGCCGCCGATAACGGGAGGAGGCACCTCTAACCCCGCAACCGCCGCGTTATAAAGGCTACGATCTTCCGCGCGGATAACCACCTGAACGGTTTCGACCGCTGAGTGATTAAGGAAAGCCAACACCGCCCGGCGCAGCACGGACACCCCCGCGAGCGCCCGATATTGCTTCGGTATCTCCCCGCCGAAGCGGTTGCCGCTGCCGCCAGCGACGATAAGGGCCGCAACGCGCATTGTGTGGGTTAGAACAGTTTTTCAAGCGCCGCACGGTCCTGCTGAACCGGGTAGCGGCTTTGCAGACCTTGGCGGACAGCGGTAATCGCGTCGTTCTTAGCTTGCTCGGTCAACTCTGCCTTCAACGCAGCCCGCGCCGCTGCCGCATCCTCGGCGCTCGGCGGTTGAATCGCCGTGAGGCGCGCAACGATATAGCCCGTGCCTGCCCTGCCGGTCACGACCGCACCCACGGCGGCGGCATCGAACAGGCCCGTCTGCACAGTAGGAGCCGGGGGTAGATCCGCCGCGAGCGTCCCGCGACGGTCGAAGGGCGCGCTGGTGCGCCCCTCCGGTGCCGCTTCAGCAAAGGCTTTGCCGCCCCGCACGGTTGCCGCCAGCGCTTCTGCCTGCGCCGCAAGGGCGGCATCGCGCTGCGTCTCAGTCCAGGCGGCAATCGCACTCTCGCGCACGCTTTCAAAAGGCTGAACTGCCGCAGGCATGATCGTGTTAGTGCGCGCCGCAACGAACGCCTTGCCGCCCGCCTCCAGCAAACGGCTGGTTTTGCCTGCTTCCGTGGCGAACACTGTGGTGATCACCTGTGCCCGGCCCGGCAGATCGGCGGCCAGCGCGGTTGCATCGGCTAGCAGACCGCGCCGATCAATGCCCGGCAGATCCATAAGGCGCGCGCCAGTCGTGGCCGCCGCATCTTCCAGCGTGCCGCCTGCCGACAAAAGATCTTCAATTTTATTGGAGCGCTCGAACATCAAATCCAGCGCGCGTTCTTCTTTCAAGCTGGCGTCAAGCTGCGGCTTTGCCGTCTCGAAATTGGCTTCCACCCCCGGCGTAATCGCGACGACGCGCAAAATATGCCAGCCGAACGCTGTTTTAACCGGGGCCGTGACGCCGGGTTCACCTAAGCCGAACGCTGCCGCGCCCAAGGCGGGATCGGGCAGATCATTCTTGGTGATGTCGCCCAGCACCAGACTATCCGCCGACTGCCCGGCCTCCACCGCCACCGTGGGGAAATCGCCCCCGGCAGCGAGCTTGCCGGCAATAGCTTTCGCGGCGGCTTCGTCGCTCACCAGAACCTGTTCGATCAGGCGACGTTCGGGCTGTTGAAACTCATCAAGCCGCGCCTCGAACGCCGCGCGCAGGTCTTTGTCCGCGACCTGCACCTGTTCTGCGACCGCCGCCGTATCGAGCACCAGCAGTGTGCCTGCCCGGCGTTCGGGCGCAGTGAAGCGCTGCGGGTTTGCTGTGTAGAAAGCCAGCACAGCCTCTTCCGTCGGGGTTGGCGGAATCGGGGCCGTGTCGGGCGCGAGATAGATGAACTCCGCAACGCGCTGTTCTAGCCGAAAGGTTAGCAGCCGTTCGATCACGGCATCGGGCACCTGCGCCCCTGCCGCGACCGCAATCGTGAGCGCCGCGCGCGACATATCCCCGCGCAATTGCGCCAGAAACGAGGCTTCAGTATACCCCGCCTGGGCCAAAACCGCGACGAAGCGTGCCCGATCAAACTGGCCGCGCGCGCTTAAGAAAGCCGGGTTCGATTGAATGGTTTGGCGCAGCAGGTCATCGGAAATCAACAAGCCCAACCGGGCCGATTCTTGATCGACCACCAGCCGCGCAATCAGTTGATCGAGCGCTTGATCGACAAGGCCGAAACGCTTGGCCTGCTCCCGGTCAATCCCGCCGAACATGGCGCGCATTTGATCGAGCTGCGGGCCGAGCAAGCGCTGCACTTCCGTACCGTTCAGCTTCCGGTCGCCCACGGTCAGCGCCATCTGAGTGCCGGGCGTGGCAGGCCGAATATAATCGGTAATGCCCCAACCCAGAAAACTGACGACGAGCAGAGAAAACAGAACTCGAGTGACCCAAGTGGCGGCCCGGCCACGCATCGCTTGCAGCATATTTACGCGCTTCCCACTACCAAAAACCTAAAGTTGGCCATGACTATAGAGACGGCAGCGGCCAGCGGCAACCGCGCGTGTCGGCCTTGGGCTTCTCAAACGGTCGGCAGTGGGCGCGCGCGGCGATCTTCGTCAATCGCCACATAGGTGAACACGCCTTCCGTTACCCGCTCCTCAGCGCCCGTGCGCCCGCGCTTCGCCCAAGCATCAATACGGACGCGGACGGACGTGCGCCCAGTTTTTTCGATAACGGCATAAAAGCTCACCAAATCGCCCACATGAACGGGTTTAAGAAAGCTCATCCCCTCCACGGCAATCGTCACCACACGCCCGCCCGAACGCTCTAAAGCAACAGTGGCCCCGGCAATATCCATTTGCGATAACAGCCAGCCACCAAAAATATCGCCCGACGGGTTGGTATCGGCGGGCATCGCCAGAACACGAATGGCGGGAGCGCCCGAGGGGGGCTGAACAGCAGAGGACATTTGTCTAAACTTTCATAAAAATAGGGGCGACCCAATCGGGTGTTAGGAGACCGCCGCGCGCACTCGGTAGCCGGGAAACGTGACCGTTACAATCGTGCCGACGCCCGGCGAGCTATCAATGGTCAGCTTGGCTTGATGCATTTCACAGAACGCTTGAACCAGCGGCAAACCAAGGCCCGTGCCCTGGTGCGAGCGGCTTAACACGCTCTCGATTTGCCCGAAGGCCGACAGGGCTTTGGGAATATCTTGCGGGCGCATCCCAATGCCGGTATCGCCAACGATAAGATCGACCCCGCCATCTTCCCGCCCGCGCGCCGCCACCCACACTTGCCCACCCGGCATGGTGAATTTAATCGCATTGCCGAGCAGATTGATAATCACCTGCTTAATCCGCAACTCATCGCCGAAAAGCTGCGGCAAATGGGCCGGAACATCCGTATGTAGGGCCAGTTTGGCCGAGGTCGCCCGGTCGCGCATCAACTGGGCGCAAGAATCTATCGTGTGATCTATATCGAAGGGCTGCTCCATAAGTTCAAACTTACCGGCGGCGACCTTTGAGAGATCGAGAATATCATTAATAATTTCAAGAAGGTGCGTGCCGGACGTAAAGACATCACCCGCGTAAGCACGGTAGCGATCCGATCCCAACGGCCCGAACATTTCCGACTTCAGCACTTCCGAAAAACCGAGAATGGCGTTCAAAGGCGTCCGAAGCTCGTGGCTAACATTCGCCAAAAACTCGTCTTTTGCCCGCGCCGCCGCCTCTGCCGCGTGCATCGCCTCGCGCAGTTCCCGCTCGTTAGAGCGCAAGGTTTTCACCATGCGGTTGAAGGCCGATACGACGACCCCCAGTTGATCGTGGCTTTCCCAGCGCACACTCGGCCACTCGCGGTTTTCGATACGTTCGATAGCGCGTAGCATCATCCGTAATGGACGAAACACCAGTTGCTGAAGCGATAAGAAAACCGCGCCGATCATCAGCACCGCCCCCACCGCAATCGCCGCCCCTGCCGAGAGAAGCTGAACCCGCAAGGTTTCGTTCAACGACACTTGCGACACGGCTACCGTCAACTGCCCCAGCGGCAACGCCGTGCGCGCTATCGGATGCGGTACGACGCGGGTAACGGTGAGAATATCGGAACCCTCTAACCGGCCAAAACCGTGGATAAACTTACCCGTTTCATCCAACAGTCTAGCCCCAACGATATCCGGGTCTTGAGACAGGGTATCGACGATCCGCATGATTTGCGGCGCATTCAACTCCCACAGCGGCTGACTGAGGGCCTGCACCTGAACATCGGTTGTTACCGTGGCGCGGGTGCCGAGCGCTTTTAGCCCATCTTCTGCCGCCGAGGTCATCAGCACGATCAGGAGTATGCAGAGCGCCAGAATCATCACCGGCACGACGATGAGCGCGAGCTTAACCTGAAGCGACGCACCGCCCATCCAAGACAGGCGTTGCCCCAGCAACAACGGCCCTACGGTGGTAAGCGGAATATCGTCGCCCCCAGGCTCCCGCCCCCCAGAAGCAGGGTGCGCGGGATAGTCCGAGGCTTTGGCGTCGGGAACCAGCACGATCTCTCCTTAGCGGCCCCCCTGAGCCACACTCCCCGTCAATACCGGAGAATTTCTGTAACAATTATATCCGAAAGAAATCGGCGTGTCGCGACTTCTTAACGACAGCAAAAAGGTCTGAAAACGCTAAACCCCCCGCGCCCACACCGAGCAGGATGGCCAAACAGGCTCTAAAGGTTCCCTTAAGAGCGCGGCGGTTGGATGGCCGATTGCTCAGGTTTCACTTTGGCCGAATAGACGATGCAGTTGCTGGTTCGGTCGCGGTAGAACCAATAATCGCGGCCTTGTTGCCGGGCACCGGTCGGATCGACTAAATTAAGTCCGCTGCCTTTAGCACCGCCAACCATCGCGGCCCCATTCGGACCCTGAAAATGTGCTGAATATTTATACGGAACGCGCTGATTGAAACGCCCGAGCGAACACATTTGGCTAAGTTTTTTATCGAGATCGCCCACCTGCCACGAGGGTAACAGCGTGCGAACGATCTTATTAACGCCCTTCGGCGGAATCTGATTGCTCGGGAACTGACTACTGGGCGCCTGTGCCGAAACTGATTGCGACAGTCCAAACACCAAAAGCGCAGCGGCAATTTTAAGCGCTGCGCTTCGTTTAACCTCGCCGGTTTTCAGGTAAAAACTGATCACCGCCTGCCAACCCCTTGAAAGAAAGCCGCTAAAAAACTTCTAACCTGACTATATCAGAAGATTTTGCGTTGGGCTAGCAGGTCCGCCCCCTCTCTAAACGCACTTAAACCTTAATATCAGCCAACTGGCCGGTAGCGTTCGCAGCTTTGGCGGATTCAACCGAGGCTTCGATCAACCCAACCACCGCGCGGTCGGACTTAACCTGTTGGCGGAACGTAGCAATTGCCACATCCATGCCCACGGCGGACTTGTTGAGCGAAACAATCGCCCCTGTCAGGCTCGATACATCCATTGGGTTTCTCCCGTATGCTACAATTTCCAATTCATTCATACGCCAGGAACGACGCAATATCCAGCCCCTTGACTCTCAATAAAAACGAACGAATATTCGTTTTATGCCCAAGCTCCCTCCCGCCCAGTTAGAAAACCGTCGCCACGCTATTTTGAGCGCCGCCGAACGCGCCTTTGCGCGGCATGGTTTTCATAGCACCAGTATGCAAGCGATTTGCCGTGAAGCCGGGATTAGCCCCGGTACGCTCTACCTGTATTTTCCCTCGAAAGTGGCTCTGATCGCAGGGCTGTGCGAGCGCGACCGGACAGAAATTAGGGATGCCTTAAGCCGCGTCGAGGTTGCCGCCGATGTTTTGAGCGCGCTGGAGGCAATGCTCACGCATTATGCCTGCGTCGAACCCCAGGAACGCCGCGCGCTGATTTTTGAAATCGGCGCAGAGGCGCAACGGAACCCCGATATTGCAAAACTTATGGTGGAAACGGATGCGTTTTTCTCTTCCCTCATTCACGATACGATCCTAAAAGCTGTAAATAATAATCAGCTTATTGTCAAAGCGGACATTGACGCGGTTATTGCTCTGATTTTCGCGGTTGGAGATGGAATTTTATGGCGCGCTACGATCCGACCCGAGCTGAACAATCGTATGATAATTAGTAAAATCTTTACGCTTATTCGGGAACAGCTTCTAACGTCCCCCGCCCCCTTCTGTTTGGATACCGCTGCACCATGACCCGCTTGTTTTCAACGTCTCTTTCTTCAGCACTGGCCTTAGCGCTGGCGCTAACCGCTTTCGGTGTGCGCGCCCAGGAGGCAACAGGGCCGAAGCCGCCGATGGTAAGCGTCGTTGCAGCGGAAAAGCGGGCGATTGCGGCACGGGTGACGGTTACGGGCAGTATCGTTGCACGCGAAGAAGTGTCGGTCTCCCCCGAGGTCGATAATCTGCGGATCATCGAGATTTTGGTGGAAGAAGGCGATACCGTAAAAAAGGGCCAAGCGCTCGCCCGCCTGTCGCGCGAAACGCTGGAAACCGAACTTACCCAGCTTGAAGCCGCCCAGGCCCGCTTGAACGCTGCCACGGCTCAAGCGCGCAGCCAAATTACCCAGGCCGAGGCCAGCCGGGTGGAAGCGACTGCCGCCCTTCAGCGCAGTCAATCCTTGCGGCAAACCGGCAATGCCACTCAGGAGCAACTGGATCAACGCACGGCTACGGCCCGAACCGCGCAAGCCCGCGTAAGTTCGGCGCAAGATGGCGTGAGGTTCGCAGAAGCCCAACGCGCCGAAATAGATGCTCAGATCCGCGATGTGCGGATTCGCTTGGGCCGTACCGAGGTGAAAGCGCCCGCTGCGGGGATTATTAGCCGTCGCACCGCCAAGCTGGGCGCTCAAACCGCAGCGAACTCCGAAGCTTTGTTCAGCATTATCGCCGATGGCGCTTTAGACGTTAGCGGCGATGTACCCGAAAGCCGCTTCGGGAAGGTGAAGCTGGGGCAAACCGCCAACATTCAACTCCCAGGCGGCCAAACCGTGATCGGCACGGTTCGCCTGCTCGCGCCGATGGTGAACGCTGCCACGCGCCTTGGCTCCGTTCGTATCGCTCTGCCCTTGGCGGCCCCGGCGCTGATGGGGAATTTCGCGCGGGGGACGATCTTAGTCGATCAAAAAACCGCCCTCGTCGCGCCCACCGCTGCCCTACTGTTCGGCCCTGGCAAAACCACGGCTCAAGTTGCAAAAGATGGGCGCGTTGAAACCCGTCCCGTCACTGTGGGGATCAGCACGGGCGGCCTGAGCGAAATCACCAGCGGCCTTGCCGACGGCGAGTGGATCATTGCAAAGGCCGGTACCTTCTTACGGAATGGCGACCGTGTTCGCCTTCAACAAACCGCCCTCGATGCCGTGCTAACCGGCATTGGCGACGCTGCCCCCCTCGGAGCCGGGAATTAATCCATCATGGCTATGAACATCTCCGGCTGGGCCATCCGCCGCCCCATCCCTTCCTTGATGCTATTTTTGATCCTAATAGTGCTCGGGGTCGTCTCGTTTATGAAGCTGCCGATCACGCGCTTCCCGAATATCGACATACCGGTCATCAATATCACGATCACGCAGACTGGCGCGGCCCCGGCGGAGCTGGAAACCCAGATCACCAAACGGGTTGAAGATGCGGTCGCCGGACTGACCGGAGTGAAGCACATTACGTCTACCCTCACCGATGGCAACTCGGTAACAACCATCGAGTTTCGGTTGGAGGTGAATAGCGACCGGGCGCTAAACGATACGAAGGACGCTATCGCGCGCATTCGGGCCGATCTGCCGCGCAGTATTGATGAGCCGGTAATCGAGCGGTTTGATGTCGTCGGCTTGCCTATCGTGACGTACGCCGCCTCCTCTCCCGCGATGACACCGGAGGAACTCTCCTGGTTCGTCGATGATGTTGTCGCCCGCGATTTACAAAGCGCCAGGGGCGTCGGCAAGGTCGAGCGCGTCGGCGGGGTTGCGCGGGAAATTCAGGTCACGCTCGATCCAAACCGGATGCTCGCGCTTGGCGTAACCGCTGCCGACATTACCCGTGCCCTAAAGGCCACCAACATTAATCTTGCCGGGGGGCGCAGCGACCTTGGCGCGCAAGAACAATCCATCCGCGCGCTCGGCGGGGCCAAAACACTCGCTGAACTGGCCGATACGCCGCTGATGCTCACCGGCAGTAAGCTGCTGCGCTTGGCCGATGTTGCCACAATTACGGATAGTTTTGCCGAACCGCGCACCTTCGCCCGGCTCGATGGGCAGCCCGTTGTGGGCTTCAGCCTCTACCGTAGCAAGGGCGCGAGCGATGCCGATGTTGCTGTCGCGATCGAGGCGCGCATTGCCGGGTTGATGCAGAAGCACCCCAATGTATCCCTATCGCTGATTGATAGTTACGTGACCTATACCGTCGGCAACTATAATTCAGCGATGACGACGCTGATAGAAGGCGCAGCACTGACCGTGCTCGTCGTCCTCTTATTCCTGAAAGATATTCGGGCGACGCTCATTACCTGCGTAGCCCTACCCCTCTCGATTCTCCCGACGTTTTGGGCGATGGATATGATGGGGTTCTCGCTTAACCTTGTCAGCCTACTGGCGATCACGCTGGTGACGGGGATTCTGGTCGATGATGCCATCGTCGAGATCGAAAACATTGTTCGCCACCGGCATATGGGCAAATCGCCGTTCCGGGCAGCAATGGAAGCAGCGGACGAAATCGGTCTCGCAGTGATTGCGATTACCCTCACCATCGTCGCGGTTTTTGCCCCGGTCAGCTTCATGGGCGGGGTCGCTGGGCAGTATTTCAAGCAGTTCGGCCTGACCGTGGCGATAGCCGTGCTGTTCTCCTTGCTCGTGGCCCGCTTGATAACGCCCATGATGGCCGCCTATCTCATGCGCGGCACTCCCCATCTTGAGAAGCCCGACGGCTGGCTGATGCGGCACTATACCGGGCTGGTTGATTGGTCGGTACGGTGGCGCGGCATTACCGTTATGCTCGGTCTTGGCATTTTCGCGCTCTCGATCTGGTCGTCCACGCTGCTGCCGAGCGGTTTTTTGCCAACGGAAGATACCGCCCGCA
The DNA here is from genome assembly GCA_043721315.1 of Alphaproteobacteria bacterium. GTDB lineage: Bacteria > Pseudomonadota > Alphaproteobacteria > Elsterales > Elsteraceae > Elstera. The sequence goes on along the minus strand of JAYSQZ010000066.1, from coordinate 1,063 downwards.
GTGTGCTCGCGCTGGAGTTGCCGCCAGGCACGCGCCTTGCTGAAACCGAGGCTGTGGCCGATAGCGTTGCCCTGAAGCTGAAAACCCTCCCAGAAGTCCGCTCGGTCTTTGTCGATGGCGGGCGTATTTTGGGGCAAGGGCTTGAGGTGCGTAAAGCCTCGCTGATTATCAATCTTACGCTGAAACAAGCGCGTGACCGCAGCCAGAGCGAGCTTCAAACAGTCATCGGGCAGATTATGGCCGATACGCCAGATCTGCGGTTCTGGTTCGTGAACGAAGGCGGCCAGCGCGCCCTAACCCTGCTCGTAACCGGGGCAGAAACCGCTATTATCGAAGATCTGGCCGATGATCTCGCCGCCGAGATGCGGACGCTGCCGCTTTTGGAGAATGTCGTTTCCACAGCGGCGCTCGACCGCCCAGAGGTCCGTATTCTGCCCGACCGGGAGCGCACCGCTCGCTTGGGCATTTCCACCGAAACCCTGTCGGAAGTGGTTCGGGTCGCCACCATTGGCGATGTATCGGCCAATCTGCCGAAATTCACTGTGGGAGAGAGGCAAGTTCCCATCCGCGTACAACTCGATGCCCAGTATCGCGGTAACTTCGATGTGCTGGAAAGCCTAACCGTGCCAACATCTATGGGAACGCCCGTGCCCCTCGGCGCGGTCGCCCGCCTCGCGCTCGGCCAAGGCTCTGCCACGATCAACCGTTATGACCGTGCCCGCAAGGTTTCGGTCGAAGCCGATCTGTTCGGCACGACCGCGCTCGGCCAAGCCATCGAGGCCGTGCGGGCGCTTCCGACCGTCCAGAACTTCCCGCCCGGAGTTGAGTTGTTGGAAACCGGCGACGCCGAAGTGATGGGCGAAGTCTTCACCGGCTTTGCCCTGGCGATGGGGGCCGGAATTCTGATGGTTTATGCCGTTCTGGTTCTGCTGTTCGGCTCCTTCCTTCAGCCCGTGACCATCCTCTTCTCGCTACCACTCTCCATCGGCGGGGCCATTTTTGCGCTCTTTCTCACTAACCAGCCGATTTCTATGCCCGTTGTCATCGGTTTTCTTATGCTGAT
>JAYSQZ010000065.1:0-20154 GCA_043721315.1 Alphaproteobacteria bacterium | reverse complement strand
GCGCGGTGGATTGCAAATAGCCCCACACGGCCTCGTCGTTCATCAGCCGGGAATAATTATCGAAACCAACCCCCGAAATCGCGGCACTGGGGCGATTAGCGCGGTAGTTGGTAAAGGAGAGGATAATCGTCCAAATCAACGGGAACAGGTTGAAGGCCAGCAACAGAAGGATCGTTGGGCCGATAAACAACCAGGCAAGCGTTCGGTCGGTCATCCCCCGCAGCGGCGTTGCGGAGCGAAGCATCGCGGAGCCTCACGGAATCGGAGCGCGGAAAAAGCGGGGGCAGGGCGAACCCCACCCCCCAGGGTGAGACGTTGGTGCAGCAAAGGCTACTCGGAGGTTTCCCCCTAGAGTTTACCGTCGTCCTTAAAAACCTCCGTCCAATCCTTCAGGAGGCCGTCGAGCGCCTCTTGCGCGGTACCGCTGCCGGCAACCACGTAGGTGTGGACGCGCTTCTGCATGGCCTGAAGAAGCTGGGCATAGCTCGGCTCCTGCCAGAAATCCTGCACCTTTTTCAGCGAGTCGAGATAGACCTGGGCATAGGGCGTGCTGGTGGCAAAGCCGGGCGCATCGACGACCGATTTATGGGCAGGCGCACCGCCGACATCCCACCAAGTTTTCTGAATGCTCGGTTGAGCGAACCACTTCAGATATTCTTTGGCCATGTCTTGCTTATCGGAATAAGCGACAACCGAAATCCCTTGGCCGCCTAAGGTGGCCCCTGCAGTTTTCTGGTTTGGGTTGGAGAAAAAGCCGGTTTTCTCCCCGCCGACGTTCGGATCTTTAGCAATTCCGGGGAAGAAGGCGATGAAGTTCATCTGCATTGCCACTTGACCGGACTTATAGGCATCGAGATTTTCGGTCATATAGGCGTTGGAATGGCCCGGCGGGGTGCAGCAATCGTACAGCGCCTTATAGGCGGTTAGCGCTTCCACAGCGTCAGGGCTGTTGATAAAGCCCTTCATATCATAAGGCTTATTAGGATTATCGTAGCGCGCACCCCAGGCGTAGAACGCCGAGGTAAAGCCCATGGTAATGCCTTCCGAGCCGCGCTCGGTGTAGAGGGCCGCGCCGTAAACCTTTTTGCCGTCGATCTCGCGACCCTGGAAGAACTCCGCCACTTGCTTCAACTGCGTCCAATTGGCGGGCGGGGCGAGGTCGTAGCCGTATTTTGCCTTGAAGGCTGCTTTCAGGTCGGCCCGGTTGAACCAGTCTTTCCGGTAGGTCCAGGCAACGGCATCGCCCATCGCGGGCAAGGCCCAGTATTTCTTGCTGTTCTTCGGCCAAGTCGAATAGCCCTCGACCGCAGGCTCCAAGAAGTCGTTCATGCTGATGTTATTTTTGGCGAAAAAATCAGTCAGTTCGACATAGTGTTTTTCGGTCGCCGCCGTACCGATCCACTGGCTATCGCCAATCAGCAGATCGCAGAGTTTACCGCGCGCGTTAAGCTCGTTCAGCATCCGGTCGGCGAAGTTCGGCCAGGGCACGAACTCATATTTCATCTCGATGCCAGTTTTTTTGGTGAAATCTTTGGACATTTCAACCAGCGCATTCGCCGGATCCCACGCCGCCCAACAGAGGGTAAGGCTTTTGGATTGAGCGCTGGCCCCGCCAGATGCCATAAGCCCGAGCGCAAGCGCGCTGGTGACGAGTGAAAGTTGTTTCACAGTCATTGGTGTAACCTCCCGATTTTATTTGGTTTGTTAGGTCTTTATAGTCCGTCTTCCTCCATCAGAATCGAGGGATCGAAACTGCTGGAGATGTTTTCGCTCGTGATGATTTCCACACGAGGCGGAACAAAGAAGGGTACGCCGCGCTGATTTTCACACAGCGCTAGTAACGCTCGTGCTGCGGTAAGAACATGCACGCGAATATCTTCATTCAACACGAAGGATAGTTTCCCCTTATTCAACAGTGCCGCGTTCTGATCGGTAAAATCATGGGCGACGCTGACGATGTCGGGGTCTTTCAGAGTGGCCGTTACCGCCCGCAGCAGTGCGGAGGTTCCGGCCCCGACGTTATAAAATCCGGCAATCGGCCCGCTCTTCGCCTCGGTGGCGAGGAGTGTGGTTATCGCTGTGCCAATCGCCTCATCCCCTTCTGGGAGATCGGGGATTCGCAGCAACTCGATATTCGGATAACGCTCTTCCAAAAGTTGCGCGAAGCCGATGCGCCGATCAATTTCGGCAGAAAGTCGGTTGCCCTTCTGCGAGGTTAACACTAACCGTGCCCGCCGCGCCGCGCCGATAATCCGCCCGCACAACAGCGCTGCCGTGCGCCCCGCCGCCCGATTGTCGGACCCAATGTAGGCCGCGCGCCCGGTACCCGCCACGTCTGACAACAACGTGACCACGTGAACGCCTGATCGAACCAGCGCGTTCAGCGCAAACTTGATCTGCGGATGATCTGGTGCCAGAACCGCAACACCGTTACATCCTGTAAGCCCGGCCAACCCTTCAGCAAATCGCTCCGGGGCGTTGGCATCGAAGCGATAAGCAAGCTCGGTGATATGGCGGTGTCGAAAATCACTGGCTGATTTAGCGATAACCCGGTCCACCATATCGAAAAACGGCGTGCGTGCTGCCGGAAGGACAAACGCAAAACGGAAATTCTCTTTCTTTGGCCGACCCAGCTTGGGCGTGCGTATACCCCCTGCCTCCATCGCCTCCCGTACTTTGCGAACCGTTTCCGGTGACACGCCGGGACGCTCGTTAATCACGCGATCAACCGTTGCGGTGCTTACCCCAGCGGCTTTAGCGATCGCACCAATGGCACTTTTGCTTTTCACAACCTTAGGCCCCCTTTGGTCTTTTGATCTTAAGGCTCGATAAAAACTAAATCAATCATTCAATCGCGCCATTTTCAAAATTTGTTGTTTGGAGAGCGTTGATGCCGCATTAAGTTATTGATATAAAACATTTTTATGAGCCATGAAGATCATCTTCTGGCCTTGGCGATCAAGCCCAACGCCATCGGCGGAGGGGGTGCATTCTGTATCCCTCCCGTGAGCGGCCTTGATTGTGCCGACTGATAAGTGCGCGGCGACCACCCAGACCGCACTTATAAAATTATCACGTTTCTCGCATATAAATATTGCGGCCCATCAGGGGGTAGCGTTTGATACTCTTATGCTCAAAGCCGCCCTCCATCATCTCACCGCGTATCGTTACAATCGCCCGATCCGCTTGGGTCCGCAGGTGATCCGCCTTAGGCCGGCACCGCATAGCCGCACGAAAGTGCCGAACTATGCCTTGAAGATTTTGCCGGTGGGGCATTTCATCAACTGGCAGCAAGATCCGCACGGCAACTGGTTGGCGCGCGTTGTTTTCCCCGATCCGATTGATCATTTCTCCATCGAAGTCGATCTTCTGGCCGACCTTTCGATCATCAATCCGTTTGATTTCTTCGTCGAGCCTTACGCCGAAACGGTGCCCTTTACCTATGACGGCGCGCTGACCGGCGACCTTGCCGCCTACCGCGATGTTGAGCCGCATGGGCCGTTGTTCGATGCGCTGGTGGCGGAGTTTGGGGCGTGGCGGGGCCGGAGTATTGATTTTCTGGTAGCGCTGAATGCCGCGCTTCAGCAGCGCATCGGCTATGTCATTCGTATGGAGCCAGGGGTGCAGGCCCCAGAAGAAACCCTCTTCCTCGGTACCGGTTCGTGCCGCGATAGCGCGTGGCTGCAAGTGCAGGTGTTGCGGACGCTCGGTTATGCCGCGCGGTTCGTGTCGGGCTATCTCATTCAGATGAAGGCGGACGTGGACCCGCTGGAAGGCCCGAAAGGCACTCAGGAGGATTTCACCGATCTCCATGCCTGGACAGAAGTCTACCTGCCCGGCGCGGGGTGGGTTGGCCTCGATTCCACCTCCGGTCTATTTGCGGGTGAAGGCCATATTCCGCTGGCGGCCACACCGCACTACCGTTCGGCAGCCCCGATTTCGGGCATGGCGGAACCGGCGGAAGTGAATTTCCACTTCGAGATGAGCGTATCGCGCATTGCCGAAGCCGTGCGGATCACTAAACCGTTCACCGGCGCGCGCTGGCAGGCCCTCCTCGCTCTGGGCGAAAAGGTTAATGCCGATTTAGTCGCCCACGATGTGCGCCTGACCACCGGGGGCGAGCCGACGTTCGTATCGGTCGAAGACGTGGAAGCGCCCGAATGGAATGGCGATGCCGTGGGGCCGACCAAAGCGGGCTATGCGGATAGATTGATCCGTAAAATGCGCGGCCATTTTGCGCCGGGCGGCTTGCTTCACCACGGGCAGGGCAAATGGTATCCTGGGGAAAGCCTGCCGCGCTGGGGCTATTCACTTTATTGGCGTGCCGATGGCGTGCCAGTGTGGCGCGACGGCACTCTTATCGCAGGCGAGAGCCAAGACGGCGACACCCCTGTGACCGCCGAAATGGCCTCGGCCTTTTTGCGCGCAATCGCGGCGGGCTTGGGGGTTGAGGCCGATTTCGTCCATCCGGTGTTTGAAGATCAACCGGAATGGGTGGCAAAAGAAGCGCTGCTGCCCGAAAATGTAACGCCGGACGATCCCAAGATCGACAATCCTGAAGAGCGCGCCCGCATGGTCCGCGTCTTCGAGCGTGGCCTATCCAGCCCCGTAGGCTATGTACTGCCGATTCAGCGCTGGAACGCCCGCGCTGGGCGTGGCTGGATGAGCGAACAGTGGCGGGTGCGCCGCAAGGCGATTTTCGCAGTGCCGGGCGACTCGGCCCTAGGCTACCGCCTGCCGCTCGGCACGCTGCCCTATGTGGGCGAAGGCGATTATCCTTATATCCATCCGCAAGACCCGAGCGAGCCGCGCGCACCACTGCCGGATTTCCGCGCGCAACGGTCGGAGCGTTCGGCGTCGGGCACTCAGGATGCGGTTGGATCGACACCAGGGCAGGGGCGGGTTGAGCAAAAGATCATCGACGGCGTTGTGCGAACCGCCATCACGGTGGAGCCTTGCGGGCATTACCTATCGGTCTTCATTCCGCCTGTGCGCGCGCTGGAAGATTATCTCGATCTGATCGCCGAAGTGGAAGCCGTTGCAGAACGCCTGCGCGTGCCGGTTCGCATCGAAGGCTACCCGCCGCCCAACGATCCGCGTTTGCGTCTGCTGAAAGTCACCCCCGATCCGGGCGTGATCGAGGTTAATGTTCACCCGGCGGCAAGCTGGAAAGAGGCGGTGGAGATCACCGAAGAGCTGTATAAAATGGCCCGCGAGTGCAAGCTCACCGCCGATAAATTCATGGTCGATGGCCGTTCGATTGGCACCGGCGGGGGTAATCATCTGGTCTTGGGCGGCCCGTCGCTGAATGATTCGCCCTTTATCCGCCGCCCGGATTTGCTCAAGAGTTTTGTGCTGTATTGGCAGCGGCACCCGTCGCTTAGCTACCTGTTCTCGGGCCTATTCATTGGGCCAACCAGCCAAGCCCCGCGTATTGATGAAGCCCGGCATGAAGGCTTGTACGAGCTTGAAATCGCCCTCGCACAAGTGCCCGCGCCCGGACAAGGGCCGATGCCGCCCGCGTGGCTGATGGACAGACTGTTCCGTAATTTGCTGGTCGATGTGACTGGCAATACCCACCGCACGGAAATTTGCATTGATAAGCTCTTCTCGCCCGATGGCCCAACGGGTCGTTTGGGCTTGGTGGAGTTTCGTGGTTTCGAGATGCCGCCCGATGGGCAGATGAGCCTCGCCCAGCAGTTGCTGCTGCGGGCGCTCACGGCGTGGTTCTGGCGGGAAGCGCAGCAGGGCAAGTTCGTGCGCTGGGGCACCAGCTTGCACGATAAGTTCTTTCTGCCGCATTTCGTTTGGCAAGATTTCTTGGAGGTTTTGTCGGACCTGCGGCAGGTGGGCTATGACTTCGATCCGGCGTGGTTCGAAGCACAACGCCAATTCCGCTTCCCAACCCACGGTAGCGTGGAGGCGGGCGGGGTGACATTGGAGATTACCCACGCGCTCGAACCCTGGCACGTACTTGGCGAAACCGGGGCGATTGGTGGCACGGTGCGCTATGTCGATAGCTCTACCGAACGCTTGCAAGTGAAGGCCAGCGGGCTTGTTTCGGGCCGTCACGTCATCACTTGCAATGGCCGCCGCGTGCCGATGACCGCAACCGAAGTGCGGGGCGAGGCCGTGGGGGGGGTGCGCTATAAGGCGTGGGCACCCACTAACTGCCTGCATCCGGCCCTCCCAGCCAACGCGCCGCTAACCTTCGACGTGCTGGACCTGTGGAACAATCGCTCGCTCGGGGGGTGCATTTATCATGTGGCGCATCCGGGGGGGCGTGCCTATGATGATATTCCCATTAATTCTTACGAGGCCGAGTCCCGCCGCAAGGCGCGCTTCCAAGATTATGGGCATACGCCGGGAATCGTTTCGGTGCCGCCTGAAGAAATCACCGGAGAGTTCCCGATGACCCTTGATTTACGTGTGCCTCGGTTTGGCCAGTGACCAAAGACGTGACCAAAGACGTGACCTGGCCTCGTGACTAGACAGCTTGACACAAAGCGCGGTTTTCAGAGCCAGATGATGTTGGATTCCTGGCTGAAAGCCTACGCTCAGAAAGCGTCTCCTGGCGATATGTACGCGAGCGCTTCGCCGGGCATGGCGGGGCATTGGCTGGCCATGCTCGGGCGACTGTCCGATATTGGGCGGGGTGATTTTGCGACGCTGACCGAGAAAGTCGCGCGGCAAGTAACCGATCTCGGCATGGCCTTTCGCCTCACCGGCGAGCAGGACGAGCGCGCGTGGCCCCTCAGCCCGATTCCGATGCTGATTGGGGCGGACGAATGGAGCCGGATCGAGCGGGGCCTCGCCCAACGGGCAGACCTGCTCGAACACGTTATTGATGATATTTACGATCAACAGCTCCTCATTACCGAAGGCAAGCTGCCCGCAACCGTGGTGACGGGCAGCACGCATTTCTGGCGGAATATGATAGGGGTCACGCCGCCAGGCGGTCATCATCTGCATTTCTACGCTGCCGACCTGGGGCGTGGCCCCAATGGCGAGTGGCGCGTGTTGGCCGACCGGGTTCGCACGCCCATCGGCCTTGGCTACGCGCTGGAAAACCGTCTCGCGCTGTCCCGCGCAACGGGCGATTTGCTGGGATGGATGAACACCCGCCGCCTCGCGCCCTTCTTCTCGGACATGCGGCGCGGGCTTTCCGCCAACTGCAACCGCAGCGAGCCGCGCATTGGGTTACTAACGCCGGGGCGCTACAATCAAAGCTACGCGGAACAAGCCCATCTTGCCCGCTATCTTGGTTTTTTGCTGGTCGAGGGTGATGATCTCGTTGTCTCCGAAGGGCAGCTTTTCGTTCGCACGATTGAAGGGCTGAAGCGCATTGATGCGCTGTGGCGGTGGCTGGATACCCGCTTTCTCGATCCGCTGGCCTTCGACGGGCGCTCCAAGATTGGTGTGCCAGACTTGTTCGAGGCGTGCGCGGGCGGCCAGTTGGTCCTTAGCAATTGGCCGGGGACGGGGGTGATCGAATCTCGCGCTTTTGCCGCCTTCCTGCCCGCCTTGGCGCAAGCGGTGCTGGGGGCGGATCTCATTCTGCCGAACATTGCGACGTGGTGGTGCGGGCAGCCGTCTGAACGCAAAATCGTGGAAGATGATTTCGAGACGATGGTGATCGGCTCGGCCTTCGATCAAGACGTTTTGGGGTTGAGCGGCGCGCGCTCCTGCCCCGGCTCGGCTCTCAGCCCGGAGCAGCGGGCCGATTTATTGGCCGCAATGACATTAAGGCCAATGGATTACGTGGGCCAAGAAGTCGTGAAACTCTCGACCACACCCGCGCTATCGGCAGGGCAGTTAACGCCGCACCCCTTTGGCGTGCGTGTCTTTCTAGCGCGCGATGCCAACGGGGCCTGGAAAGTGATGCCGGGGGCCTTCGCCCGCCTTGCAGCCCACGGCGATATTCGCGCAGCGCTGATGGGCGACGGTGATATGTCGGCGGATGTCTGCGTGATTGATACGGCACCGGTGTTGCCAGAAACTCTGCTGGGGTCCACCACCAATCCGCCGATCCGCCGGACTGCGGGGATGCTTCCCAGCAAAGCCGCCGATAATCTGTTCTGGCTCGGGCGTTATTTGGAGCGAGCGGACACGACGGCGCGGGTAGTACGCTCGATCCTGGGTGGCTCCATCGAGGTTGATAGCGGCCCGGCGCTCACCTCGCAAACTATGATGCGCCTTATTGATCTGCTGATTACCTGGGGGGCCGTTCCCCGCGATCAGCGCGATTGGCCCCTGTCTTCGCTCTGTTCCACGGCCCTGGGCGCGCTCGATCAAATGGGCAGCGCCCGCGTGTTGATGGATAACGCCAGCGGCATCGGCAAAGGCTTGCGGGAGCGGTTGGCCGTCGATTTCTGGCGCTTAATCCGCAAGCCTTTCCCAACGGTGGATACGGTGGTAACGGAAACGCTGTTGGAAGCCGCCTCGCTGGTGATCGACCGGATTGCCGCCCTAACCGGCCTTGCGTCGGAAAACATGGGCCGCACCGACGGCTGGCGGTTTCACGATATGGGGCGGCGGCTGGAGCGGGCGATCAATACGTGCCGCATCGTTCGCCATTTCGCCTATGATAGCGCGTCGGGCGACGATCTAACCATTCTGCTCGAACTCTGCGACTGCCAGATTACGTATCGGACGCGCTATATGGCCGGGCCGTCGCTGTTGCCGGTGCGCGATATGGTGTTCTTGGAAGCACAGAACCCGCGCTCGCTTTCCTATCAGATCACCCGGATCGACGAGCACGTGCGGGCGCTCCCCAGTTTGCGCGTCGATGGGATGCCGGAAACCCAGGTTCAGCAGGCGGGCGCGCTGGTGGCAACCCTTGCGCCGCTAACAGGGGATACTCTGCCCATGCGTGCGCTCGCGGGGATGGAAGCCCGTCTGCTGGCCCTTTCGGATGCCATTGGCCAGCGTTATTTTCTGCAAAACCGCAAAGCCGATAAACCGATGGGGACGAACCTGCTGGCATGATGTACTTGGTTCGGCATACTACGCGCGTTCGCTACGATGCCTTCGTGCGCCTCGCCCGGTTTAACCTTCGGCTGCGTCCGGCTGACTGGCCGAACCAAACCATTGAAGACTATAAGTTAATCGTAAAGCCCACCCCCGTCTCTATTCAGGAGCGGACGGGGGCCTATCCGGTGAATATCGCCCGGTTGGTGATTGATAGCCCCTTGCGGGAGATTGAGGTTGAAAGCCGCTTCCGCGCGATCGTGAGCGCCGAGGTGGCCGTGCCACTGCCGAGCGATCCCACGGTTGCCGACGTGGCAGAGGCGGCGTTTCAGGTCGATTCGATCTCGCCGACAGCACCCGCCAACTACCTTTTCGCCTCTCCCCGCGCGCCGATGGTGGCGGAGATTGGCCGATGGGCCGAAGCGGAACTCGCGCGCGGGCGCGGCGTGGTCGAAGCCGGGCTTGCCCTCTGTCAGCGCTTGAAGCAAGAATTCACTTACGATCCCAATGCCACCGAAGCCAGCACGCCTGCCGAAGAAGCCTTCGCCGCGCGGCACGGCGTTTGCCAAGATTTCGCGCATGTCATGGTGATTGGCCTGCGCCTGGCCGGGCTACCCGCCGCCTATGTCAGCGGCTATCTGCGAACCGACCCGCCCCCCGGCAAGCCCCGCTTAATCGGTGCCGATGCCACTCACGCCTGGGTGATGCTGTGGTGCGGCCCCCAGCGCGGCTGGATTGGGTTCGATCCGACCAACGGCGTCATCACCGGCTCCGGTCACGTTTTTACCGCGATGGGCCGCGATATTGCCGACGTAACCCCGATGGACGGCATCTTCGTCGGCCAAGCCGAGCAGGATGTGCAAGTGGAAGTGGACGTGATGCCGATTGAGGACGGAGTGGGGGCAGTTTCCACCAAGGATTGATGAGACGACCTCGTCAATCCTTGGTGCGGCGCAACGCCCCTATGCCTGTCCTCGCCCTTAGAGCCGCGCCAGAGTTAAGGCGCGCGGCTCTAAACGCCCGTAAACAGGTGTGCGGCGATAGAAGCGGTTTTCATTTCGATGGAAAAGCCGGGCGCACGCGGGGCTAGATAACGGCCTTCGCGCACCTCGCAGGGCGTTACGAAATGTTCGTGTAGATGATCGACAAACTCGGCAACCCGCCCGTCCCAAGAGCCGGAGATGCAGAGGTAATCTATCATCGACAGATGCTGCACATATTCGCACAGCCCAACACCGCCTGCGTGCGGGCAGACAGGTTTGCCGAATTTTGCCGCCATGAGCATGATCGCCAGATTCTCGTTCAGCCCGCCAACGCGCGCAGCATCAATTTGAACCACGTCGATTGCGTCGGCCTGAAGGAATTGTTTGAACATAATCCGGTTTTGGCACATTTCGCCCGTCGCCACTTTAATAGGGGCAACTCCGGCGCGAATGGCTTGATGGCCCAGAACATCATCGGGCGAGGTCGGCTCTTCGATGAACCAGGGTCTGAACTCCGCCAACTCCCGCACCCAGGCTATGGCTTGATCGACTTCCCATATCTGGTTTGCGTCGATCATCAGCACTCGGTCCGGCCCAATTTCTTCGCGGACTACCCGGCAGCGGCGAATATCATCGGCCAAATCGCGCCCAACCTTGAGCTTGAAATGACTCCAGCCCTCTGCCACTCCCGTGCGGCACAGGCGGCGCACTTTGTCGTCGTCATAGCCGAGCCACCCGGCGGAAGTTGTGTAGGCAGGATAGCCTTCCGCCAGCAATGTTGCCCGGCGCGCGGGTTCGCCCAGTTTGGCTTTGGTGAGAATGTCCAAAGCCTCCTCGCGGGTCAGCGCGTTGGTAAGGTAGCGAAAATCAATAAGATTCACGATTTCCTCGGGAGTCATATCGGCCACTAACTGCCACACGGGCTTACCTGCGTGTTTTGCCCATAGGTCCCAAACGGCATTAACCACCGCGCCGGTGGCAAGGTGCATCACGCCCTTGTCCGGCCCCACCCAGCGCAGATGCGAATCACCGGTGATATGCCGCCAGAACGCGCCCATATCGCCAATAATCTCGCCCAGGTTAAGCCCGATCAGGCGCGGCATCAGCAGATCAATAGCCGCGCGGCACAGATCGTTCCCCCGCCCGATGGTGAAGGTCAACCCATGGCCTTCAAGGCCGCCAGAGGTTTCCAGCACTACGTAGGCGGCAGAATAATCGGGATCCTCATTCATCGCGTCCGATCCATCCTTTTGCAAGGAGGTCGGAAAGCGAATATCGTAGCTGCGGTGGCCGATGATGTGAAGATCGTGCGGCATGTTGCCTCCCAAGGGGCTTCTGGTGAAATGTTTTCTCTGTAAAATGGATAACCATATATGAAACAGGCCGTCAAGCAATCGTGAGGAAAAACCTGTGAGTGATGCTGAACGCGACCCGCCCCCCGCCCTCGAAAAAGATACGCCCGACGATAAGGAACGCCGCTACTCCGCCCCCGCGTTGGAGAAAGGTTTGGACATTCTGGAGTTCCTCTCGGAATGCCGCGACCCGCAATCTTTGCAACAGATCAGCGATGGCGTAGGGCGCACGAAGGGCGAGATTTTTCGGATGGTCTCGGTTCTGGCGGAGCGCGGTTACATCGAGCGGTCCGAGGCGGATGATCGTTTCCTTGTGACGGATCGGTTGTTTCGCCTTGGCATGAACCGGCCCAGCAACCGCTCGCTGATCGAAATTGCGCTGCCGTTCATGAATGCGTTCGCCGATAGCACGGGCTATGCTTGCCATCTCGCGGTGCCTTCGGGCACGCAAATCGCTGTTATTGCTAGAGTGGAGAGCACAAGTCACATCGGCTTTACGGTGCGTATCGGCTACCGGCAGCCGCTCGTGCTCACGGGATCGGGACACTGCCTTCTGAGCTTCATAAGCGCGCGGCGACGGCACCGGGTCTATGAGGAGTTGCGACAAGAAGACCCTTGGATCGACCTCGATGCGCTGACGCATACGCTAGACGGGTTTCGCGCCGCAGGGGCCGTGAAACGCCCAAGCGGCACCGCCGAGGGGGTTATTGATCTGTCGTGCCCCATTCTCGACAGCCATGAAAGTGGCGCGGTGGCGGCCCTCACCTGCCCCTATTTGCGGACGCGCCAGACGCCCAAGGAACCCGAGGAGATTCTCGTAGCGCTTGCCGAAGCCGCGCGGCGCATTTCGGAAGCGCTCTCGCTCGACTAACTAAAATGATGATTTACATGTGCAGTGATGTTGTGTATGTAAAACATAATGATTTTCCATCAATCATTGCGAAGGCCGGTTGAGGCCCGCTCGCTGGAGGAAGGAACCCCCCGTAATGGCCGGAAAGTTGCCTGAAAGACTACCCGGACGGTTGCAAGGCAAAACCGCAATCGTGACGGCTGCCGCTCAAGGTATGGGCAAAGCCGCCGCTTTGGCTTTCGCCGCCGAGGGCGCGCAGGTGATTGCAACCGATGTTAACGAGGGGCTTCTGGCCGACCTTCAGGGCCTAACGGGAATTAGCCCGCGCCGCCTGGATGTGTGCGACCCTGTGGCAATAGCCACGTTCGCAGCCGAAACTCCCTCCCCGTCTATTCTGTTCAACTGCGCGGGTTATGTTCACGCGGGTACGATTCTAGAGTGCGACGAAGCGGCCTTTGAGTTTTCGGTCACGTTGAACGTACGCTCCATGTACCGGATGATCCGCGCCTTCCTGCCTGGGATGCTGGACGCAGGCGGGGGGGCGATCATCAACATGGCCTCAGTTGCGTCCTCCATCATTGGCGCGCCGAACCGTTTTATTTACGGCACAACGAAAGCCGCCGTGGTCGGCCTCACAAAAGCCGTTGCCGCCGATTACGTCACACGCGGAATTCGCGTGAACGCCATTTGCCCTGGCACGGTCGATAGTCCGTCGCTGCACGACCGGATGCGCGCGCTTGGCGATTATGACGTGGCACGCGCCGCCTTTATCGCTCGGCAGCCGATGGGTCGCCTCGGGACTGCCGAAGAAATTGCCGCGTTGGCAGTCTATTTGGCATCGGATGAAGCTGGGTTCATGACTGGGCAAGCTATCGCCGTTGATGGCGGCTGGTCGAACACGTAAAGCAAATCCCGAGCGGGTGGAACCATCCGCGACGACGCGTTTTCTACAAAACAAACAGTTAGAGCGTTTGAAGTGAGCCTCAGCGACCTAAAAACGCTCTAAAGCCCCTGGGGACTATAGATGAAACTACTCCGCTACGGTCAAGCCGGGGCCGAAAAACCCGGAATTCTTGATAAAGACGGCCACATTCGTGACCTATCGGGTCATGTGAGTGATATTGGCGGACGCTGGCTTGCGCCGGAAGGGCTTGCCACGATTGCCGCCCTGCCGCTTGAAACCTTGCCGCTGGTCGATACGAGCGCGCGCCTCGGGCCGTGTGTAACCGGAACGGGCAAATTCATCTGCATTGGGCTGAATTATTCGGACCATGCTGCCGAAACGGGTGCATCCGTGCCGACCGAGCCAGTGGTTTTCATGAAAGCCACCTCCGCCATTCAAGGGCCGAACGACCCGGTGGAAATCCCACGCGGCTCCGAAAAGACCGATTGGGAAGTGGAGCTGGGCGTTGTCATCGGCACCACCGCTAAATACGTGACCGAAGCCGATGCCCTGGACCATGTGGCCGGCTATTGCGTTATCAACGATCTATCGGAGCGTGCCTTCCAGATCGAGCGCCAAGGCCAATGGACCAAGGGCAAGAGTTGCGACACTTTCGGCCCGCTTGGCCCGTGGTTGGTGACGAAAGACGAAGTGCCGCACCCGCAGAACCTTGATATGTGGCTGGAAGTGAACGGCCACCGCTATCAGAACGGCTCCACCCGAACGATGGTTTATGGGGTCGCCTTCGTCGTCTCCTACCTGTCGCAGTTCATGAGCTTGCAGCCGGGCGACGTGATTTCCACGGGTACCCCGCCGGGTGTTGGTCTCGGGCAAAAGCCGCCAGTATATCTGAAAGTTGGCGACCGGATGCTGTTGGGAATTCAGGGCCTCGGCCAACAGTCTCAGGTATGTGTTTAAGGCGCTTGCACCTAATGCAGCGTTCCATGCGGGGTAAATCTCTACACAGTAAAGTCTAAGCTTGGCCGCTATACAGTAATAAAACCATGAAATCAGAGTTTTCTATGGTTAAGACAAGTGTTCTTAAGTAGTAGCTTGGCTTAATTGAAACAATATGTCGTTCTACTTTCTTGCGAAAGTAAAGGCGACTGAGATCGTAAAAATAACAACCCGCCGAAGAGTGGGAGTTTGCGTAAGGCTCTGCCCGCGCATTTAGGGAGGTATTATGCAGCCATCTTTGTTGGACGGGCGGGTACCCGCGCGCCCTATCCCATCTTCACCCGCGCTTCTGGAAACGGAAGTGCTGCGGCTCGATCAGGTGACGAAACTCTTCCCTGGCGTGCGCGCGCTCTATCAAGTTTGCTTCGATCTGAGACGTGGCGAAGTTCATGCGGTGTGCGGCGAGAATGGCGCAGGCAAATCAACACTCATGAAAATCGTCAGCGGCCAGTATCAGCCCGATGGGGGCAGCATAACCTACAACGGCAAAATCCGGCGCTTCGCTAACGCGCGGGAGGCTGAACGCGCTGGCATTGCTATCATCCATCAGGAATTGAACCTGATTCCGCACCTGTCGGTTGCCGAAAATATCTTTTTAGCGCGGGAGCCGACGCGCGGCTGGTTTATCGACCGCGCCGCTTTGCGCCGCAACGCGCAAGCGTGCCTAGATCGGCTTGGCGTCGATATTCCGCCTGATGCTTTGGTGAAGACCCTCTCGGTCGCCCAGTGCCAGATGGTAGAAATCGCTAAAGCCCTGTCTTTGAATGCCGAAATTCTGATTATGGACGAGCCGACCTCCTCCCTCACAGAAGCGGAAACGGCGCTGCTGTTTCAGGTCATTCACGATCTAAAGCGCAACGGCGTTGCCGTCGTCTATATCTCGCACCGCCTCGACGAAATGGCGGCTATTGTGGACCGCGTGACGGTTTTGCGCGATGGGCGCTATGTCTCCACTCAGGAGTTTGCGGCGACAAGCGTTGATGACATCGTGTCCCGCATGGTAGGCCGCGCGCTGGATGAAAAATTC
This sequence comes from Alphaproteobacteria bacterium, assembly GCA_043721315.1. Lineage (GTDB taxonomy): Bacteria > Pseudomonadota > Alphaproteobacteria > Elsterales > Elsteraceae > Elstera. The sequence goes on along the minus strand of JAYSQZ010000065.1, from coordinate 5,072 downwards.
CCCGAGCGCACGTCCGCTCCGACCGAGGAAACCCTGCTAACGGTCAATAACCTTAGCCGCGCCGGGGTGTTCCAGAACGTCAGTTTCACGCTAAAGCGTGGCGAGATTCTGGGATTTTCTGGCCTGATGGGCGCCGGGCGCACTCAAGTTGCCCGCGCCATTTTCGGGGCCGATCCGCTCGATTCGGGTAGTATTCATCTTGGCGAAACGCAGCTTTCGATCAAAAGCCCGCGCGACGCGATTGCACACGGTATCGCCTACCTATCGGAAGACCGAAAAAGCCACGGGCTTGCGGTAAAAATGTCGGTTGTGCAGAACCTCACGCTGGCCAATATGGACGCGGTTTCTGACCGTTTTGGCTTTATAGATTTTAAGGCCGAAGCTGCGGCGGCGCGAACTTATATCGAAATGTTATCAATCCGCACACCTTCGGCCCATCAGATAGCAAAACTGCTCTCGGGCGGCAATCAGCAGAAAATCGTTATTGGCAAATGGCTGTTTCGCCAGTCGCGGGTGCTGTTTTTCGATGAGCCGACGCGCGGCATCGATGTCGGCGCGAAATTCGCCATCTATCAGTTGCTCGACCGGCTGGCGGCGCAAGGCATTGGCATTGTGCTGATTAGCTCGGAATTGCCAGAAATCTTGGGGCTTACCGACCGGGTGGCCGTGTTCCACGAGGGGCGTTTGCAGACCGTGCTGACGACGCGCGACACCAATCAGGAAGAAATCATGCAGTACGCCTCGGGCTATAACCGCCCGCTAGCGATCGGAGTCGCCGCCCAATGACCGACCTTAGCCCCCCAAAAGCCCCCGCCGATCACCTCAGCGCCCAAGAGCTTGCGGACCATAAGGCCCGCGTGATGAACGATAAGAAGAAAGACCTGATCCAGAAATTCGCCGCGCTGGCGAGCCTGCTGCTGCTCATTGTGGTTTTCTCCGCCACCAGCGATGCGTTCTTTAGCGTGAGCAACGGCATGACCATCGGTCTGCAAGTAACCTCTATCGCCTACCTCGGCATCGCCGCGACCTGCGTTATTATTACGGGTGGGATTGATCTGTCGGTAGGGTCGGTGCTGGCTTTGGCCGGGGTCGTGGCGGCTCTCGCGGTAAAGGCGGGGGTGCCGATCCCGCTGGGCATGTTGGCCGGTATTCTGGTGGGAGGCTTCTGCGGTTTCCTGAATGGCGTTTGCGTCACCCAGTTGAAACTGCCCCCCTTTATTGCCACTCTGGGGATGATGTTGGTCGCGCGCGGCGTTGCCTTGCAGATCACTGGCGCGCGGGCCGTCTCTGGTCTTGGCGAAGCCTTTGGCGAACTCGGCAATGGCGCGCTGTTTCGGGTCGTTCGCATTGGCAGCGACGGGTTTCCCGATGTTATCTTTCCAGGAATTCCCTACCCGGTCATCATTATGGTCGTCCTCGCTCTTGGCGTTTCGATCATGTTGAGCCGCACGACTTTGGGCCGCCACATCTATGCCGTCGGCTCCAATACTGAAGCGGCCCGCCTCTCCGGCGTCAATGTTAACCGCGTGACCCTGTTTACCTATGTGCTGTCGGGAACATGTGCTGGGCTTACGGGCTGCGTGTTGATGTCCCGTCTTGTCACCGCCCAACCGAATGAGGGCGTGATGTACGAGTTGGACGCGATTGCCAGCGCGGTTATCGGCGGCACATCGCTCATCGGCGGCGTTGGCACCATTTCCGGCACGGTGATCGGCGCTTTCGTGATTGGCATTCTTCGGAATGGCCTGAACATGAACGGCGTCTCCGCCTTCACGCAGCAAATCATCATCGGCCTCGTTATTTTGCTGACCGTGTGGATCGACCAACTCCGCAATCGGCGCTGAAACGCGAGGTTTCCTTGAGTAACGGAACCGGGCACACGCCCGGCTCTGAATAGGAAGATCAACTTCCAAGTCCCCCCAAAGGAGCGAAACTATGCAAAAAATCCTATCCGCCTGTCTCGTATCTGCGCTAGCGCTATTCGCTGGTGCCGGGTACGCCGCCGACAAGGAAATTGCGGTGATCGTCAAAACCGTGAACTCGACCTTTTGGCAAAATGTGCAAAAAGGCGCGATCGACGCCAGTAAAGAAGCTGCCGGCTATGCGATGACCTTCCAAGGCCCCGCGTCTGAATCGGCCATCGCCGATCAAGTGAATATGGTGGAAAACGCCGTGAACCGCAAAGTCGCGGGCATTGTGCTGGCACCGTCCGATCCTGATGCGTTGGTCCCGGCCCTGAAAAAAGCCTGGGAAGCGAAAATCCCGGTCGTGCTGATCGACTCGATGCTGTCGGATGCAGGCAAGCGCTACTATCAATCTTTTCTTGCCACCGACAATGAAAAAGCGGGCGAACTCAGCGCTAAAGCCTTGATAGATAAAGTCGGCAAGACCGGCAAGATCGCCATTATGTCCTATGTTGCCGGGTCGGGTTCGGAGATCGGGCGCGTCGGCGGCTTCACCAAGTACATCAAAAGCAATTCGCAGCTTGAAATCGTCGGCACGTTCTATTCGCAGTCGCAGATGGCGACCGCGCTGAACCAAACGACCGACGTGCTGGCCGCCCACCCGGACCTCAAGGGCATCTTCGGGGCGAATGAGCCTACTGCTATTGGCATGGGCCGGGCGTTGGCCCAATCCGGTAAGGCTGGCCGCGTTACCGCAGTCGGGTTCGACGGCAATCAAGATCTGCAAAATTTTGTGAAAGATGGCACGCTGGAAGCCATTGCTGTGCAAGGTTCTTACCAAATGGGCTATCTCGGGGTGCAAAGCGTCGTGAAGCTGGTCGCAAAGCTGCCAATTCCAGAGTTTCTGGATACCGGCGTTGTGATCGTTACCAAAGGTAATATTGATAAGCCTGAAGCCAAGAACGTTCTGTATTAGAGCGAACCTTCCCCCTCTTCTCGGGCGTGCGCGTCCCCCCCCGTTTTGGCGCACGCCCCTTTTTCTCGATCTTTAAGGTGATATAATGCTTCTGACTGATCGTCGTTTGCTGCCGCGCACGGGCCTGTCGCTCCCGGTTTTCGGCCTGGGCGGTGCCCAGATCGGCGGACTCTACCGCGCCAGCACTCCCGCCGAGTCGGACGATTTAGTCGCGTGTGCTTGGCAGTGCGGCATTCGCTATTTCGATACCGCCCCCTATTACGGTTATGGCCGGTCGGAACACCGAATGGGTGCATCCCTGTGTGATCGGGCGCGGGGCGAGTATGTTCTGAGCACGAAAGTTGGCCGCCTCATTCGCCCTAACGCCCACGCCGAGCGCACGCCTGGGGCCGATGTTAATGGTTGGGCCGACGCGCTGCCCTTTCATCAGGTGTATGATTATTCCTATGACGCTATAATGCGGTCTATTGATGACTCGTATCAGCGCCTCAGCATCGCCCGCATAAATATTCTCTTTATCCACGATATTGGCCGTGTCACCCACGGCGACAGGCACGATCATCATTGGCAGCAACTCACGCACGGCGGCGGCTTTCGGGCGCTGGAGGAGGTGCGTCGGGCGGGGATCGTTAACGCCATCGGCCTCGGTGTGAATGAGTGGGAAGTCGTTCACGATGCGATGCAGGAAATAGATCTGGACTGCACGATGCTGGCCGGGCGCTATACCCTGCTAGAGCAGACTAGCCTGTCGCCGTTTCTGGAAAACTGCCAAAAGGCGGGCAACGCCATCATTGCGGCGGGGGTGTTTAACTCTGGGCTTTTGGTGGGTAACGGCAAGTTCAACTATGCCGCCGCGCCGCCGCCGATCATTGCACGGGTTGAGGCGCTCACCGCAGTCTGCCAAGAGTTCGGTGTAGCGCTTCCCGCCGCCGCGCTTCAGTTTCCGCTTGCCCATCCGGCGGTGGTCAGCACTGTAACGGGTGCGCGAACACGCGAACAGCTCGAGGCCAATATCGCCTGGTTTAACAGCCCGATTCCTGTCCCGTTCTGGCAGTCCCTTGCCGCGCGGGGGCTGATTGATGCTGCCGCGCCCACTCCGGTCGGCAGTTAAGCCGTGCGGATCGACGGTCATCTGCATTTCTGGAAATTGGCAGCGCGCGTGGGCGAATGGCCACCGCCGGAGTTGGCGGCGATCAATCGGGATTTTATGCCGGATGATTTTACGCCCTTGCTCGCTGACGCTGGTATTGACGGAACGATTCTCGTGCAATCGCTGCCCTCGCGTGCCGATACCCGGTTCATGCTTGGTCTTGCCGAACGCCATCCCTTCATTCTCGGGGTGGTTGGTTGGGTCGATCTCAAGGCTGCCGACGCGCCCGAGCAAATTAGGATTCTGAGTGCCGATGAAAAACTGAAGGGCTTGCGCCCAATGCTGCAAAGCCTGCCGATCAATTGGCTGGACGATCCGGCACTCGACCCGGCGGTGGCAGCGATGCAGGCCCAGGGCCTCTGTTTCGATGCGCTCCCCCTGCCGCTGCATCTGCCCTCCTTATTGCGGTTCGCGCAGCGCTTTCCGGCCTTGCCTATTGTCATCAATCATGGGGCAAAACCCGACATCGCCCATAGCGGTTCGGAAGGTTGGCGCGAGAATATGGTGGCGCTGGCAGCATTGCCGAACCTGTTTTGTAAGCTTTCGGGTCTGCTCACCGAAGCCGGACCGCGTGCGGCGATTGAGGATATTCGCCCCTATGCTGAAACTCTGTTCGAACTGTTCGGGCCGGATCGGTTGATTTGGGGCAGCGACTGGCCGGTCCTAAACCTTGCGGGCGATTATCGCGGCTGGCAGACGATGGCCGAAGCGCTGGTGCCCGCCGAGGCGCAGGCTGCAGTGTTCGGCGACACCGCCCGCACTTTCTACCGTTTAGCTGAGGGGAAGCCGAATGCAGCGCATGGGCATGGTAATCGGGATTAAACCCGATAAAATCGAAGAATATCGCCATCTGCACGCTGCCGTTTGGCCGCAGGTGCTAGCGCGAATTACACACTCTAATATCCGCAACTACACAATCTTCCTACGGGAGCCAGAAAATCTATTGGGGCTGACATAGATAAAGTTTGATTTCTATACTTTGGCCCAGTGTCTCAGGGTTTTCAACAGGTTGCTAGCTGGTCGGTAATTGAAGCGCCATTCG
>JAYSQZ010000064.1:0-59010 GCA_043721315.1 Alphaproteobacteria bacterium | reverse complement strand
CGGCACGACCGAACCTAAATACTTCTGCACTAACTCGGGGTGTTCTTGCACTGCCTCGCCGAAGGAGCAGAAGATCACGCCGTCTTCCCTCAGCTTGTCCTTAAAGGTGGTCGCCACCGACACGCTATCGAACACGGCATCCACCGCAACGCCGGGTACGCCCGCGAGCCACGCCTGTTCCTTCAGGGGAATGCCGAGCTTTTCGTAAGTCCGCAGCAGTTCGGGATCAACCTCGTCCAACGACTTCGGGCCAGAGGCAACTTTTGGGGCGGAGTAATAGCGCAGGGCTTGGAAATCAATATCCGGCACAGTCAGCTTCGCCCAGGTCGGCGGGGTCATCTCCAGCCAAACGCGGAAGGCTTTTAGCCGCCAGTCCAGCAGCCACGCCGGTTCGTTCTTCTTGGCCGAGATGAAGCGAACGATATTTTCGTCCAGCCCCAACGGCGCTTCGTCCGCCTCAATATCAGTGACGAACCCGTATTTATAGGGTTGATCGGCAACCGCAGCGTCCACGGCAGAGGGCATATCGAGCGCGGTCATAGGGCGTCGGCTCCAAGCGAGAGGGGGGCGGCCACGGCAAGGCGCGGCGCAGGGGCTATGACGGGGGCTATAACGGGGGCCATAAACGGCGGCGCCATCATATCTGCGAGCGTTACAGCCCCCAGCGCAGCCTGAACGGCTAGAGTAACGCGCGCCCAATGGGGCTTCGTCGCGCAGTAAGACAGGTGAGTGCAGGACTCATGATCGCTGTCGCCCGTGCATTCGGTCATGGCCAGCGGGCCATCTATAGCCGCAATCACATCGGCCACCGTAACGTCCCTTGGTTGGCGCGCGAGCCGATACCCGCCCCCGGAGCCGCGTGCGGCGGTAACAAGCCCGGCCCGGCCCAGGGCTTTTAGAACCTTGGCAACGGTCGCCGTGGACAGCTTAGTTGCCTCCGACAGATCAGCCGTGCTGGCCTGCGCTGCGCCCGCCCCCCCTAGATTCCCCCCTAAGTGCCCCAGGTGGACCGCCAAAACGACGGCATAATCGGCCATTTTGCTGACGATGATCACAGCCCGTCTTCCTTCCCCTCGGGACAGAATGCCCCGCCTCTTCCTATATAGGACTAATTCAGTCCTTTATTAGAGAGCCTACCCCGTAATCGTCAAGCGCTTGTAACGCATCGGGCTTTGCAGCCCGCGCCGCAGCGCGTATAGGTGGAGTGCCAATCTGCTGAAACAGGAGTGAATTTTGACTTACCCCCGCGCGCTTTCCCTGATTCTGCCGATTGTTGCGGCCTTTACGCTGGCCGCTTGCCAACAAGCAGGACCGGAGGCCGCCAAAACAAACTCCACTGCCGCCCCCTCAATCGTTCAGGTGAATGGTTTGGCGATGGCCGGAGTGAGTGATTTGCGCGCGCTCGCCCTCATGGCCGCCCGCATCGCCGAAGCCTCGGAAACCTGCTCCCTACCCACCAAAGACCTCGATAAGCGCGTTAGCGATATCGACGGCCTGCTGCCTGCCCTGCCAAGCCTCGCGCAAGGCTGGTTCGAGGGGGCCTATAAGGCGGAACGCCAAGTTCAAGCCGGGCAACGCAACGCTTCCTGTTCCGAAAGCAGCGACCGCGCGCCCATCGCTAAAATGCTCACGGGCTTGCAGAATGATATGAACGCGCCCGCGTTTACAAATTGGCTGACGACGCAATTGGGGAAGAAGTAATCTGTCGCTAGGGTGCCTTGATAACGGGCGTAAAATCTGACCATTGCTCAATACGAAATGCTCGGATGTCGCGGACGGATTTAGGAAACCAAACCTGTCCGCGTAAAGCCTGAATAGCCAGGAAGAGATTAGCCATGTTTTCATCGTCGGTTATATATAGACTGCCCTGGACGCGTCGGAAACCAAACCGAGCAAGAATAGCCCCAATCTCTGTATAGGCTGAGGCAACACCTTTCGGGTGATATTTCTCGGTATCGGCGACCGTTAGATCGAAAGCAACGGCGTACATTATTGCGCTTCCGGGTCATCCAGCAGATGCGTCAGCCGGTATTCGGTCTTCTCGCCGCTCTCGACCAACGTAACCTCCACCAACCAATCGCCTTCCGGCAATTCACGAAGCGCCCGACCAACCTGATATTTCGGCCCGAATGGTCCGAAACTCTTGATTTTTCCTTCGGGGAGTTGAGCAAGCATCAGTTTACTCCTCAATTTTCAAGACGTTGTATAGCATGATGCATCGTTTGGTGCCTAGTCTTACGCCCCTGCCGCATGTGATCGAGATAATCAGCCAGTCGTGTAAGGCTCACACTGGCATCGCGTCGGCAAGAATGGCGGCGCGCATCTTGTTTGGCAAACCACCGGGGGTGAGTACGTCAACCTGAACGCCGAGAAGATGTTGAAGCTCCTCCTGAAGCCCGCCGAGATCGAAGAGCGTCGCACCGGGGAGGGGATCGACCAGTAAGTCGAGATCGCTGATGTCTGTATCGGTACCCGTCAAGACCGAGCCGAAAACGCGTGGGTTCGTTACCCGAAAACGGCCCACGACTTCACGCACAGCGACACGATGATGGTTTAGCGCAGCAGATGGCTTCATCGCATCCTCCCCTTATGGTAGCAGTCTTGCGCGGAATCGCCTGTGCCGCAAGGGGAAGGTGAGTGAGTTTACGAGGTCAACGACTGGCAGAACCGTTGAATCCGCCGACACGCGTCGATCACTAACTCGGTTGATGTGGCATAGGAAAGCCGGAAATAAGGCTCCAGCCCGAAGGCCGCGCCTTGCACGCCGGCCACGCCTTCGGCTTCCAGCAAGGCGGTCACGAAGTCGGTATCGGTTGCGATTACTTTTCCGCTTGGCGTGGTTTTACCGATGGTTCCGGCGCAGGAGGGGTAGACGTAAAACGCCCCGTCCGGTGTGATGCACGACAGGCCAGGGGCATCGTTCAGCAGATCGACGCACAGGTCGCGCCGCTCCAAAAACACCGCATTGCGTTCGGCCAGGAAGCCAAGATCGCCGCTGAGGGCCGCCGCCGCCGCCGCTTGACTGATAGAAGACGGGTTGGAGGTGGATTGCGATTGAATAGTCGCCATCGCCTTAATCAGCGCCTTCGGCCCGCCCGCATAACCAATGCGCCAGCCGGTCATCGCATAGGCTTTTGAGACGCCGTTGACGGTCAGCGTCCGGTCGATCAACTGCGGCTCGACTTCGGCCATTGTGCAAAACTGCCAATCATCATAGGCGAGATGCTCGTACATATCGTCGGTCATCACCCAAACATGCGAGTGCTTGAGCAGCACATCGGCCAGCGCCCGAATTTCGGCGCGGGTATAGCCCATGCCGGTGGGGTTGGACGGGCTGTTGAGAATCACCCATTTCGTGCGCGGTGTAATCGCCGCGTCCAGCGCCTCGGCGGTTAGTTTGAATCGGGCGCTCTCGCCGCAGGGCACGATCACCGGCTCCCCGCCTGCCAGCAGCACCATGTCGGGGTAAGAAACCCAGTAGGGCGCGGGAATGATGACCTCATCGCCGTCATCAAGGCTTGCCATCAAGGCATTATAGAGAACCTGCTTACCGCCGGTGCCGACCGTAATATTCTCCGGCATATAGGTAAGGTTGTTCTCGCGCTGGAACTTGGCGCAGATTGCGGCTTTCAGCGCCGCCGTACCGTCCACGGCAGTGTATTTCGTGTCGCCCTTCTGAATTGCTTCAATCGCCGCCGCCTTTACATGATCGGGCGTGTCGAAATCAGGCTCACCAACACTCATAGAGATAATGTCGCGCCCCGCCGCTTTCAGCGCACGGGCGGTATCGGTCACGCCAATCGTCGGCGACGGTTTGATGCGGGACAGGCGGGCGGCAAGAAACGGCATGATGCTTCCTATTCAGTTCATGAGCGCCTCAGCATCCCCCTCCCGTGGGAAACTTGGCACGTGCGTCATGACTGTGCGACGGGATTGGGGCGGGCGCAATCCAGGAAATTGACGTCAGGACAATCCAAACCCGCGTGCGAAGAATGGTTAAGGCTTCTTCCCAAGCGGTGCGAGGCGCAGCACCCGCCCCTCTGGTGAATCGGTCAGCAGATAGATCAGCCCGTCGGGGCCTTGGCGCACGTCGCGAATGCGCTCGCCCACGTCCTGCATCAACCGCTCTTCACTGAGGATCGCCTCGCCCTTCACGGTCAGCCGCACCAGCGCGCCGAGCTTTAGGGAGCCGGTGAAAAGGCTGCCGGTCCAGCCGGGATAAGCCGTGCCTGTGTAGAAGAGCAAGCCGGAGGGGGCGATCGACGGATCCCAAGAGTGCAACGGCTGCTCCATACCGGGGGCGTGCGTGCCGATGCCGATCTTCGATCCGTTGTAATCCTTGCCGTAGGTAATCACGGGCCAGCCGTAGTTTTTGCCTGCTTGCGGGCGGTTTAACTCGTCGCCGCCCTGCGCGCCGTGTTCGATGGTCCAAAGCGCCCCGGTTTCGGGGTGGAGCGCCGCGCCTTGCACATTGCGGTGCCCGTAAGACCAGACTTCCGGTTTAGCGTCCGACCGAGTGAGAAACGGGTTATCGTTCGGGGGGGAGCCATCGCGGCGCAAACGCACGATCTTGCCCAAGGTTGTGGTTAAATCCTGAGCGCTCTCCCGGTAGGAATAGCGGTCCCCCAGCGTAACGAACAGCGATCCATCGCGGGCGAACACCAGCCGCGCGCCAAAATGGCCAGTGCCGTTGACTTTAGGGGACTGGCGAAAAATCACCCGCACATCTTCCAACCCGCGCGGCTCCAGCGTTGCCCGCGCAACCGCCGTCCCGGCACCGCCCGGCCCGCCTTCGCTATAACTGAGGTAGATCAAACGGTTGGTGGAGAAGTTGGGGTCCAGCGCCACATCCAGCAAGCCGCCCTGCCCGCGTGCCACAACAGGTGGCACGCCCGCCAGCGGCTCCGACAGACGCCCATCGCGCGCCACGATCCGCAGCCGCCCTGGCCGCTCAGTCACCAGGAGGCGACCATCGGGCAAGAAGGCAAGGCCCCAAGGGTTCTCTAGCCCCTTCGCCACGGTCACGATTTCGGCAATCCCGGCAATCTTGGGGAGCGTACCTTGCGCCTGCGCCGCCAGCGTGCCGACGGTAAAGGCTAGAATGAGTAGGGTTAATCGCACTTGCATTCCCCAACTATAGCCGTACTTCAACTCCCGTGGTGACTTATCGAATGGCCTTTTCGAGCATTTACTCCGCCGCCTGTTCCCGCAGCACCGGCTTCGGCTGATTGAGGCCATTGGCGCGCTTCAGTGCGTCAAAGTAAGCCGGAAACGTCGGGCGGTTCACGTAGCGCCCTGCGCCCCGCACGGTGCGTAATTCGCCCTTGGCATAGACCAGTTTCCCGGCAGAGACCGTATGGCTCGGGATACCCGTTACCGTCATGCCCTCGAAGATATTGAAATCAACCTGTTGATGGTGGGTTTTAGCGCTAATCGTTTTGGTTCCCAACGGATCCCAAACGACGATATCGGCATCCGCCCCCACGGCAATCGTGCCCTTACGGGGGTAGATGTTGAAGATTTGGGCCGCGTTGGTGCTGGTGATCTTCACGAACTCGTTCGGCGTTAGCTTGCCGCTGTTCACGCCTTTTTCCCATAAGACCATCATGCGATCTTCAACGCCGCCGGTGCCGTTCGGAATCTTCGTGAAATCATTGCGGCCTGCGGCTTTTTGCGGCGCACAGAAGCAGCAATGATCGGTCGCGGTTGTTTGAAGCGTGCCCGACTGTAAGCCGCGCCACAGGGCCGACTGATGCTCCTTGGAGCGGAATGGCGGACTCATGACATGGGCCGCCGCAAACTCGAAATCATCGGCGCGGTAAACGCTCTCATCCACGACCAAATGCCCTGCCAGCACTTCGCCATAAACGCGCTGCCCTTCCGAACGGGCGCGGGTGATGGCTTCGAGCGCCTCTTTGCAAGAGACATGCACGACATACAGCGGCACGCCGAGCACCTGAGCGATGCGGATAGCGCGGTTCGCCGCCTCCCCCTCTACTTCCGGCGGGCGCGACAGCGGGTGCCCTTCCGGCCCGGTAATGCCCTGGGCGATAAGCTTTTTTTGCAAATGATAGACCAACTCGCCATTTTCGGCGTGAACGGTGCAGAGCGCCCCCAACTCCCACGCGCGGGTGAAGCTGTTCACCAGCACTTCGTCTTCGCACATAATAGCGTTCTTGTAGGCCATGAAGTGCTTGAAACTATTGACGCCGTGGTCCTTAACCAGCGTCCCCATATCGCGCGCCACGCTCTCGTCCCACCACGTGACGGCCACATGGAAGGAATAGTCGGTCGCGGACTTTTCCGCCCAGCCGCGCCACGTTTTATAGGCTTCCAGCAAGGATTGCTGCGGGCTTGGGATAACGAAGTCGATAATCATCGTCGTCCCCCCGGCAGCGCCCGCCGAGGTGCCGCTGAAGAAATCTTCCGACGCGACTGTGCCCATAAAGGGCAGTTCCATATGCGTGTGCGGATCAATCCCGCCGGGCATGACATATTGCCCGCCCGCGTCAATAATCTCCGCCCCGGCTGGCGCTTCGAGGTTTGGCCCCACGGCGATGATCTTATCGCCCTCGCACAGAACATCGGCCCGCGTGCTGATGTCGGCGGTCACGACCGTCCCGCCGCGAATGAGTAATGCCATGACGCGCCCTCCCCAGAGCAAATCCCAAGCAGGCAGTTTCGCCTGCAACAACGCATTTTCGGAAAAAAATAGAAAAGGCCCCGCTCCTGGGTAGGGGCAGGGCCGATTTTTAGTTACATCTTCGACTTATCGAAAATGTCATGCGTCCACGCGCCTTCCGGTTTCTTGCTGATGACGGGGGCTGATTTGCCGCCCATCAGCACGGCCACAGTGCGATCATAGGCAGCGGGATCGAGATAGCCGGTGCCTTTCGGGTTCTTGCCAATCAGCTTGGCAATTTCGCCCATCATGCGCTTTTGATGCTTTTCGGTCTGCGCGCCCGAAGCGTCGTTATCGAGCACCACGATCGCCGCCGCGTCGCTATTAGCCGCCGCCCAGTCCCAGCCCTTCATCGAGGCTTTAACGAACTTTGCCAGCTTTGCCGCCATAGCGGGGTCTTTCACGCTTTTGCCGAGCGTGAAGAGACCATCTTCCAGCGTGGCAACGCCTTGGTCTTCGTACTTGAACACCAGCAGGTCGCTGTCTTTCAGACCGCCGTCGATGACCTGCCAATACTCATTATAGGTCATGGTCGAAACGCACGCCGCCTGCTTTTGCAAGATAGGATCGACGTTAAAACCCTGCTTCAGCACCGTTACGCCCGCACCGCCAGCAATGCCATAGCCGAGCTTGTCCATCCACGCGAGGAAGGGGTATTCATTGCCGCCGAACCACACGCCCAGCGTTTTACCGGGGAAATCCTTCGGTGCAGTAATGCCGCTATCCTTACGGCAGGTCAGCATCATGCCCGAGTTTTGAAACACTTGGGCGATATTGACGAGATCAACACCCTTCTCCCGCGTTGCCAGGGCAGACGGCATCCAATCGACGATCACATCGGCCCCACCGCCAGCAATAACTTGGCTCGGGTTAATGTCCGGGCCACCGGACTTAATCGTAACATCGAGGCCAGCTTCCTTATAGAAGCCCTTATCTTTGGCCACATAATAGCCTGCGAACTGGGCCTGCGTGACCCACTTCAGTTGCAAGGTCAGCTTATCTTGCGCGGACGCTGCCGTGGGCAGGGCCACCGCCAGCGCCAAAGCGGAGGAAACCAAAAGGCTTTTTATCGACATCATGTCATCTCCCAAAACGATTGAAACCGTGGAACCCCTACCCTCTTATGCAGGCCGGTAAACCCGGCTCTTGCAGACGCTTAATGTTAACCGAATGTCCCCAGCCCCCTATTTTTAACGAGGGGCCTTGCGGAACGAGGGATGCCAGAACGTAACCCGCCGCTCGATCAGCGTGATCGTGCCATAAGCGACCGAGCCGACAATGCTGGCCACCGCAATCGTCGCCCACACAACATCCACATTCATGCGGGCAACCTCGGTAGAAATACGAAAGCCCATGCCCACAATCGGCGTACCGAAAAACTCTGCCACAATAGCGCCGATTAAGGCCAAGGTGGCGTTCAGTTTCAGCGCGTTGAAGATCATCGGTGCCGCCACCGGCAAGCGCAACGCAAGCAGAGTTTGGCCGTAACGCGCGCCATAAGACCTCATTAAATCCCGCTGCATCCGGTCAGTACTCTGCAAGCCTGCCAGGGTGGAAATCAGCATGGGAAAGAAGGTCATCACTACGATCACCGCCGCTTTTGAGGGCCAGTCAAAACCGAACCACATCACCATGATTGGCGCAATCCCAACGATAGGAATAGCGCTAACAAGGTTCCCCAGCGGCAGCAGCCCGCGCTGCAAGAACGGCGAGCGATCCACCAGCAAGGCAATAATGAAGGCCGAGCCATTGCCGAGCAGATAGCCCGCAATCACCGATTTCAGCACCGTTTGCTGAAAATCAGCCCAAAGCACCGGAGCTTGTACGACCAGCGCTAACCCGATAGCGCTCGGTGCAGGCAGCAGCACTTTCGGCACGCCAAAGCCGCGCACGATAACTTCCCAAGCATAGAGAATTGTTAGCCCGAAGAGTGCCGGAACGATAATCCCATAGCGCGCCTCGAGCCTAGGGTTCCGCACAATAATATTCATGATCGTAACGGTGCTGAAAATAAAGGCGGCAATCAGCCCGACCGCAGGCAACTGTGTGAAAGGCTCGCTCCTAAGAAAGACTTGGTATAATCCCAGCCCAATCAGAAAAATGGGCAGATAGAGTTGCTTATTCATCCCCGCCCTCCTGCCGCTTTCGGTGCGGCTTGATACCGAAGGGTAATGCGTTCCACTAGCCCAATCAGCCCGACCAACCCCATACCGAGCACTGCCGACACCACGAGGGCGGACCAAATTTGAATCGTCTGCCCGTAGTAAGACCCCGCCAACAGCCGCGCGCCAAGCCCTGCCTGCGCGCCCGTCGGAAGCTCGCCAACAATGGCACCGACAAGGGCAATCGAAATCGCCACTTTCAAGCTGGTAAACAGAAACGGCATGGCGGCGGGCCAGCGCAGTTTCCAAAAAAGCTGCATCGGGCTGGCCGAATAAGTCCGCATCAAATCGAGCTGCAACGGATCGGGCGAGCGCAGGCCCTTCACCAGCCCAATCGTGATGGGAAAGAAGCAGAGATACATCGCGATCACCGCTTTCGGCAGCAGCCCCGTAAGGCCGATATTACCGAGCACGACCACGATCATCGGCGCAATCGCTAAAATCGGCACGGTCTGGGAGGCAATAACCCAGGGCATCAGCGATTTTTCGAGCGTGCGGACATGAACAATGCCGAACGCCAAAATCCCGCCCAGCAACACCCCCAGCCCAAAGCCCGACGCCATCGCCGACCCCGTAACCCAGGTGTGGAACAATAGATTGCGCGGGCTATCGAGCCGCCCAGAGAAACTTTTGGCAAGATCGGCGTAAATCTGTTGCGGTGCCGGAAGTAAGGGGCGCTCCATACTCCAAGCCGCCGCCACCAACTCGCCCGTGCTGTACTCAGTTTTGCCGTTGCGCTGCCAGCCGTCGATAATCTGCGGCGCGTTCAGCCACACGGCTCCACCCAACCACGCCGCCGCGAGAACGGCGAGAACAAACAGCAGCGGCAAGGCCCGCGTGAGGATGGCGGGGAGCCTAATCATCCTTGCCATGCCCCGCCAGCAACCCTTGCCGAACCCGGTGCGCCACGTCCAAAAACGCTTGGGAATCGCGGGTCTCTGCCGAACGGTCGCGCGGCAAAGGGCTATCTATGATGTCGATGATCCGCCCTGGCCGCGCACTCATAATAACGATTTTGGTAGAGAGATAGACCGCTTCCGAAATCGAATGCGTAACGAAAATCACGGTTTTATGGGTCTTCTTCCACAGGCTCAGAAGCTCGTCGTTCAGCCGGTCACGGGTGATTTCATCGAGCGCGCCGAACGGCTCGTCCATCAGCAATAAATCGGGATCGAAACTCAGCGCGCGGGCAATCGACACGCGCTGTTGCATCCCGCCCGAAAGCTGCCACGGGTATTTACGCTCGAACCCGGTTAGCCCCACCAATTCCAACGCTGCCCGCGCCCGCTCGCGCTGATCGGCTTTCGGCAGGTTCATGATTTCGAGCGGCAGCATCACATTCCGCGCAACCGAGCGCCACGGGTAGAGTGTAGGCGCTTGGAACACATAGCCATACGCGCGATCTAACCGCGCCTGTTCAGGGGTGCCGCCGTTCACGAGGGCAGTGCCAGCGGTTGGATGCTCAAGATCGGCCACAACCCGCATGAGCGTGGTCTTACCGCACCCCGAAGGCCCGATGAAGGACACGAAATCGCCCTTACTGATGGTAAGGCTAACATCGGCGAGCGCCGTAACCGGATGGTCAGCGGTTTGATAGACCAGCGACAGATCGGCAATCTCCACCACCGCCTGCGCGCCTGCCGTTTTGGGGAAGCCACTGGCAGCCCCGCTCATGTCATCCATCCGCACCCCATTTTGCATTCCCGCTACGCTCTCCGTATGAAATTCATGCTATTTGCGGACCAAGTAGCCGATAATGCCGCCCACAGCCCCCGACAGAACCGACATTGCCCATTTTTTCTCTTCCGCAGCAACCTCGGAAGAAACGAGAGTTCTGTAGCAAATCCACATCATCAGGCAGACAAACCCAATAGCGACCAGGAATAGCGCCACGTCCTTAAACAAGCGGACATTGCGGTCAGCACCAGTCTCAATCGGTGTCACGCTAACCGAGTAACGATGGTCCGGTGGAGCCTTGGTGAGGTCAAGAATGCTCATAATCCGACAATCATCGTATCTAACTTACTCGGATCAGACGCTAACCCCAGGCGCAAACCTCGGCTTTCGCCATCGCGAGCGGCGATATAAAGCTGAAGGGCTTTTCGCAAAATTTCGCTCTTTGTTGTATGCGTTTCGCTCGCAGCACGATCGATGTCGCGGTTGAGATCATCGGATAAAACGACATTCAGACGCACGCTCATGGCACTCTCCATATGTAAAAACTGCGTCGTATTTTGCACCGTTTTTCCTCATCCCTCAAGGCGTCCCTTATTCCGCCGCCACTGTCGCCATCGGATTATTCGGGTGCGTCGTCCAATTCGCATAGGGCCGGTCGGTATCGACGGCTTCCATCGTGATGCAATCCGGCACCGGGCAGGCGATCATGCAGAGGTTACAGCCAACGCAGTCTGCATCGACCACATCGAAATAGCGCTTGCCGTCCGTCTCCTTGGTAATCGCCTGATGGGAGGTGTCCTCACAGACGATATGGCAGCGGCCACAGGAGATGCAGAGATCCTGATTAATCCGCGCCTTTAGATCGTGATTGATGTTCAGATACTGCCAGTCCGTCACGTTCGGGACGGCCTTGCCAACGAAATCATCGAGCGTGGCGTAGCCTTGACTATCCATCCAATTGGACAGCCCGTCGATCATGTCTTCAACAATCTTAAAGCCATAGACCATTGCCGCCGTGCAAACCTGGACGGAGCCTGACCCCAGCGCCATAAACTCCGCCGCGTCCCGCCAGGTTGTGATCCCGCCGATGCCAGAAATCGGCATTCCGCGCGTATCCAGCGTTCGGGCAATTTCCGCCACCATGTTCAGCGCAATCGGCTTCACCGCCGGGCCGCAGTAACCGCCGTGGGTGCCTTTGCCATCGACAACCGGTTCTGGGGCCATTTTATCGAGATTGACGCTCATGATCGAGTTGATCGTATTGATGAGCGACACCGCATCGGCCCCGCCCGCTTTCGCCGCCCGCGCTGGGCCGAGGATATTGGAGATATTCGGCGTTAGCTTCACGATGACCGGCATCCGCGTGTACTGCTTACACCAGCGCGTCACCATTTCGACATACTCAGGCACTTGCCCCACGGCCGCGCCCATGCCGCGTTCGGACATACCGTGCGGGCAGCCGAAGTTCAACTCGATACCATCCGCACCAGTTTCTTCCACCAGCGGCAGAATGTTTTTCCACGAGTCTTCGGAGCACGGCACCATCAGCGACACAACCATGGCGCGGTCGGGCCAATCGCGCTTTACTTCCTTGATTTCACGTAAATTTATGGCGAGGGGGCGATCGGTAATCAGCTCGATATTATTGAAACCCATTACCCGGCGGTTGCCATCGTGCCACGCACCGTAGCGGGAGGTGACGTTGACCACGGGCGGATCTTCCCCCAGCGTCTTCCATACGACACCGCCCCAACCCGCTTGAAAGGCGCGGATCACATTATAAGCCTTATCCGTCGGCGGGGCCGAGGCCAGCCAGAAGGGGTTCGGCGATTTGATTCCGGCAAAATTAGTCCGCAAGTCAGCCATGATAAACTCTCCCTAAGCCGTGAGCATGACGTGGATCGAGAGCGCGGCCTGCTTGCCGTCTTCGACCGAGGCCACCGTGAGATCTTGCCCGCCCGCAACACAGTCGCCACCCGCCCAGACTTTCGGCAAAGAGGTGCGCCGTTCGGCATCGACCCGGATGCGGCCTTTTTCAAGCACGAGACCGGGAAACTCCGGCGCGGCATAGGTTTGGCCGATAGCTTTGAAGATTTGATCTGCCGCTAAAGTAAAAGTCTCGCCCGTCCCCGTTACGGCTCCGCCCTTAAGCGTCGTGTACTCGAAGGTAATACCACTGACCGCGCCATCGGTTGCTTCCACCTTGACGGGTTTCGCCCAATGTTTGATTTTCACGCCGTTGGTCTGCGCCCAATCTTGCTCCACGGGGGTAGCCGTCATGGTTTCGACACCGCGCCGATAGACGAGGGTTACATCTTCCGCCCCCAGGCGCTTGGCCTGCGTTGCGGCATCAATGGCGGTATTGCCGCCGCCGATCACCACCACGCGCCGCCCAATGGGAAGCCCGGTTAGGTCCGCCATCTGGCGCAGTTTGGCGATGAAATCGACAGCGTTTTCCACGCCCGGCAACTCCTCCCCCGGCGCGTTCAGGGCGTTGACCCCGGCAAGCCCAAGGCCGAGGAAGACCGCATCGAAACCCTTGGCGAGATCATCCAACGACCCATCGCGCCCCAGCATCCAATCGGTCACGACCGTGATGCCGCCGATAGCGAGAATATAATCTATTTCCTGTTGAGCGAAATCATGGGGGGTTTTGTAGGCCGCAATCCCATATTCGTTCAGCCCGCCCAGCTTGGCGCGGCCTTCATAAACCGTCACGTCATGGCCGAGAGTGGCGAGTTTATGGGCCGCAGATAACCCCGCAGGCCCGCCGCCAACAACCGCCACGCGCTTGCCCGTGCGGGGGGCGCGGGTGAAAATCTGCACGCCCTGATCGAACAGCCAATCGGTCGCGCGCCGTTGCAGCGCGCCGATCTGCACGGCCTTATCTTCATAGGTATTCCGCACGCAGGCTTGCTCGCACAGAATTTCGGTTGGGCAAACGCGGGCGCACATGCCGCCCATGATGTTCGCCGATAGAATATCGGTGGCCGAGCCTTTGAGGTTGCCCGTGCCGATTTTCCGAATGAAGCTCGGAATATCAATGCCCGTCGGGCAGGCCGTCACGCACGGCGCGTCGTAACAGAACAGGCAGCGATCCGCCTCGACCAGCGCTTGCGCGGGGGTCAACGGCGGGTGCGCGTCGCCGAAATTCTCAGCAAGAACCCCTGGCGACAGGCGGCCTGCGGTAATATCCACCAAATCCTTCATGAACCCCTCCGTCTTCCGCTTCAGCAGAATGACCTCGAACCCGTTGATGTTTTTTATAATTCTTGCGTTACGCCGACGCCGCTTCGACCATCGCGTGCAACAGTACATTGCCGCCCGCCGCACAGTCCGATGCCGTGGCGTTTTCCACTTCGTTATGGCTAATGCCGTCTTCGCAGGGAATGAAGATCATCCCCGTGGGCGCAACGCGGTTGATGTAGCAGGCGTCATGCCCGGCACCGCTGACGATTTCCATGCTGGAAAAACCCAAGCGCTGCGTAGCGTTCCGCACCGCGCCGACGCATTTTTCGTGGAAGGTCACGACGGGCGAATGCCAAATCTGCACAAGATCGACCGTTAACCCATGTTCAGCCGCGATTTTATCGACCGACGCGCGCATCTCCGCATCCATCGCCGTGAGGGCTTCCTCGTTCGGATTGCGGAAGTCGATCGTGAAGAAAATCTTGCCCGGAATAGTATTGCGGGAGTTCGGCGTGACGTTCAGCAAGCCCACCGTCGCGCGGCCAAAGGGCTTGTGCGACAGGCCAATGCGGTTGACCTCCACGACCATTTTCGCGGCACCAACGAGGGCATCGCGGCGAATTTCCATCGGTGTCGGTCCGGCGTGCGCCTCCTGCCCCGTCAGCGTGACTTCGTACCAGCGCTGCCCTTGGGCGTGCGTGACGACGCCGATAGTTTTGGTTTCGGCCTCCAGAATCGGGCCTTGCTCGATATGCGCCTCGAAATAGGCCCCAACGGGACGCCCCCCGACCGGCAGATCGCCCGCATAACCGATGCGTTGCAATTCCTCGCCCATCGTTTTGCCGTCGAGATCGGCGCGCGACAGGCCGTACTCCAGATCGAACACCCCTGCAAACACGCCCGAGGCCACCATTGCCGGGGCAAAACGGCTACCCTCTTCATTTGTCCAAACGGCCACTTCCACGGGGGCCTCGGTCTCGATACCGAAGTCGTTCAAGGTGCGAACAACTTCCAGCCCCGCCAGCACACCATAGACGCCATCGAATCTGCCGCCCGTCGGTTGGCTATCCAAATGGCTTCCGGTCATCACCGGCGGCAAATCATTATTCTTCCCCGCACGCCGCGCGAAGATATTGCCCATTTTATCGACGGAGATCGTGCAGCCCGCGTCCCGGCACCATTGGGCAAAAAGATCACGGCCCGCACGGTCGAGATCAGTGAGGGCGAGACGGCAAACGCCGCCCTTCTCTGTCGCGCCGATTTTGGCCATGTCCATCAGGCTTTGCCACAGGCGGCCCTCGTTGACGGCCATGTTGGACCGATCTTTTGCGTTCTCTGCCACGGGTCTACTCCCTGCCACGATCCCAAATGTGCAGGAGGGCGGACGGGCATAGATCACCCGTTCAGGGCAATGCCCCGCTGTCCACGCTCCCACTCGAAACCCTCTGTCGGCGGCGCGGGTCTAACGCCCGCATTTTACCGACATGTCCTGTTAGGCAAAAAGCAGACCAGTTTCTGACCAAACGGTCAAGAGAGTGTTTTGGGGGATTTCACTAAGCCACCGAGAACCATTTGCGTTAGCACCTGCGCCGCCTGCTCGAAATCCGCCGCTTCCAGTGCCTCTTTTCGCAGCAGAATGGTGATTTGAGTGGCAAAGTCTGAATAATGCTGTGTCGTCGCCCAAATGCTGAACAGCAGGTGGCGCGGATCGACGGGCACGAGTTCCCCGCGATCAATCCAGCCTTGGATAATCGCGGCTTTGGCATCGACCCAGGCGAGCAGCCGTTCTTCCAGATGCTTGCGAATGAGCGGTGCACCGTTCAAAATCTCGTTCGCCCAAACTTTCGACGCCTGGGGCCGCACGCGTGAATAATGCAGCTTGGCGCGAATATAGGCTTCCAGGGCCGCGCGCGGCGAATCCCGCAGATCGAAAGTTGCTGCCGACAGCCATTCCTCCAGAATATCTTTCAAAATACGCAGGTAGAGCGCCTCTTTCGTGCTGAAATAATAATGAATATTGGCTTTAGGAATGCCAACCCGTTCGGCAATTTTCGCCATCGTCGCCCCGTGCAGCCCGTAGGTGGCAAAAACCTCTTCCGCCACCACCAGAATCTCGGCCTCCGAGCGCGCACGCCCCCGCCGCCCAGGGGCAAGCTGATGACCGGCGGGAGGCTGATGGGACGCGGCGGCACCGATTGTCGGGTCAGCCGAAGACTGAGGGGGAAGGCGGTTATCCATGCCCACAATCATTTCACAGGGAAGGCGGGTACGGCAATTGTATCGGTAAGAATTCCATTATCGGGTAAGAATCACCCGCGCTATCGCCCCAGTCGTGACCAGCCTGAGCCGATCTCCGGTGATAATTCCCGCGATCTCCGCCACTACAACCGGGCAGCGCAGCCCATAAAGCGATTCCGCCACCAGCGCCGCCACGGTTAAAATTGGGTCGGGTCGTGCCAGAAGAATCCCCACCGGCCCCGTCCCAAGGCGCAAACATTCCGCCAGCACGGAGGATGAGGAGGAAGAGCCGCGCCCGCACGGCATCACCAACATCCGCCCCGCAACGCTCTGCCCGACTTGCGGGTGGGAGTGGTCGATGATTGCCCCGGTCGCCACTGCCACGCCGCCCCAAAAGCTCAGGGGATCGGTCAGCACCAGCGCGTCGCCCACCACATCACCGCCCGCATACGCCTGTCCGGTACGGATCATCCGCGCACCACCCGCCCGATGGCGGCTGAGGCGATGCAGTCTTCGAGCGCGCCGAATGCCACCTTCACCCCCAAATTACCCGGTGCGTAATGCGCCCATTTACCGGAGTTGGTCATCACCACCCCATCGAGCCGTTCGAGAATTGCGGTGACATAGGTGCAGGTGTCGGCGACCGGAATCAGCCCGAAACGATCTAAGCCCGCGAGCGCGCCTGACGCCTCCAATGCCTGTAAAGTCGCCCGCCCGGTATTAACATAAATCGGTATGCCCCTATGGGGGGCGGCGGCCCGCAGCAGCGGAATCAATCTGTCCCATTCCGCCCGCGAGAAATGGGGCGTGCCGAGGCAGATCGCGCTAATCGCCACCCCGTCCGGCACGGTCGAGAGCTGCGCCAGCGCGTCTGCCACCTGTGCGGGGGTAATCTCGATAGCCTCCGCAGGCGAACGCCCGCCGAACGCCGCCGCCAGCGTTGAGGCTTCCGGGGTTAGGCCGACTGCGTGAAATAACCCGACCGCGCCCGAGGAGGCGGCTGCCGCCCCCAGCGCTTTCAGTTGATCCTCATCGCGCGGCAGCGGCAGCCCTTCGATTACGGGAACGCGCGCGCCGCTCCGCGTGCCAATAATAAGACCCACCGCGACGAACAGCGCATCTGTCGGCTCCAGCGAGGCGGGAAAACCGGTCAGCCGAAACAGAATCTCGCCACGCCGGTTTTCATCAAGGTGCAGCCCCCAGGCCGGTGCCCTCCCCGTGAGCGCGCAACAGAGATCTATGAAATCGCCGTAGCGGTTCGTGCGCGCCCCGATCACCGAATTGGCAAAAACGATGGCGTTGGATTCACCCCAGGCGATTTGCTGGCCAAACTTTGGCCGATAGAGGGTTTGATAGGGCGCACAGGTGAAGCTCGCAACACAGCCCAACGCCTCGTGGGCCTGCATTAACCGACGCGCCGGGGTTTGCTCCTCTGGCGATAGCCGCACCAATTCCGGGTGGATCAGGTCGAGCGAACCGACGTTCAGCGTCGTCGGCACGCGCACTCTGCCCCCGCCCGCAACGAGCCTCTCCACGAAATCGAGGCTCACGTGCCCGTGATAGAGGCACCCATCAATATGAGCACTGGAAATATCGAGCAACGCTTCCGCGCCCAGCGCTTCAGCGAAGGCCGTGAGTATCTGCATCGCGAAGGCCGCCGTTGCCCCTGCCTCGCCATTCTGCATGGCCAGATCAGTGCGGGTCAGGTGCAAAACCATGTGTGGCTAATCTATCCCGAATCTCCCATCCCTAGTTTAGCCCTGAATAATATCGACCTCGCCGATAATCGTGCCGCCCAGGTCCACTTCCAGCTTGCGGTAGCGTACGCGGCCCTTGATCTGACCCGTGGCGCGCACGATTAGTTTTTCGCGCACCGTAAGATCGCCCTCATAATGCCCGGCGATTTCGGCCACATCAATTTCAGCATTGCCCTTGAAGAAACCGCCATCGGCCACTTCGATCACTCGGCCCCCGATAAGCGAGGCATCGACCCGGCCCTCGACGGTGAGAATATCGCAGGAGTTGATTTCCCCAGACAGGCTGATGTCGCGGCCCACGGTAAGGCGCTTGCCTTCAATCTCGGGCCGCGCGCCGGGAGAGGGCATGGCCGGAACAGCGGCGCGGCGTGGCGATTGGCCGGGGACACTTAAAGTTTGCCCCATCGGTGCGGCAGCCGCAGAGGGGGTCGGATAGTCTGGCATTTTTCGGATACCCTCGGGTTTCGGCGGAAAGAGAGGCGTCGCGGGTTTGCGCGCGGGGACAGGAGGTGCAAGGACAGGAGGCGCAAGGGCGGGTGCGGCAAGGGTCGGCGGGGCCGCCTCGGGCTGAACAGCCGGCTCGGCAGCGTCTAAAACCGGGGTTAATTCCGGCAAAGAACCAGCAACCTCAAGGGCTTCTGTTTCAGGAAACGTCTCGTCTCCCGATGAGTTGCCCTTTTTGGGACGACGAAAAATCACGACTGACGGTCCCTTCCCCCATGATGACGCAGAGCATAACCCTAAAAGGCCCCGCGCTGCCGCAGACGCTCGAACAGATGGATCATAAAGGCGGTTGCGAGAATTGGCATCAACAGATTGAGAAAAGGCACCGTGCCCAAAAACGCCAACACTGTGCCCGCTGCCCAAAGCTGCCCCCGCTCCCGCTTGGCCACGGCCTGAACGGTAGCTAACGGCAAGCGGCGCAAAGCGATGGACTGGAAATTTTCCCGTCCCAGCAAATAGCCGTTCGCCGCATAAAATAACAGCGGCGCAATCGGCCCGGCCAGCAGGTAAAGCGGAAGAATGGCAAGATTAAGCAGCAAACCCTTGCCCAATAGAGCGAGCGCGCTGCGCACCTCTTCGGTGAGCGGAATATCGCGCGGGGTGGGCAAGGCCGGATAATGCCGCGCTTCTACCGCCGCCGCGATCCTATCGGTAAACAGCGATGTTAGGGCGATAACGGCAATGGGGAACAGCAGCCACGCCCCCGTGAGGCTTAGAATGCCGCTGAGAAACCCAATTAGCCAATCAGCCCACCCCAACCCGGTAACGCCGAGCGCCCCGACGCCAAGCGCGACCAGCACGCTCAAGACGATAAACACCGCAAGCGCGGCGAGCACCGACTGGATAAGGACATGCCTGATCTTTGGATCGGGCAATTGGCGAAACGCTAAAAGAAGGGCTGAAATCACGTGGTCTAATCCCGCATTGCACAAGGCTCAAGAAGCGACAGCGCGCCATTGCTCTAAGACAATGGCGATCCTGGGTTCAAGATAAAAGAGGCCACGCGCGCCCGCCCTGCGCGAGAAGCGGTTGCCAGGGCAAGTTTCGTCGCTATACTCGCGCCGCAACAACCCGGCCCTGCCGGGCTTTTTGATTTATGCTGACTGAATTTCGGGCCGTTTGGCTCTAGGTTAGCGCTGGTTTGGGCGGAGGAATGGGATGGGCGGTGCGCCGTTGGAAGTCGTCGGGATGGGCAATGCCATTGTCGATGTCTTGGCCCGCGTGGACGATGGCTTTCTGGAGCACGCGGGCCTCGTCAAAGGCTCGATGACCCTAGTCGATGCCGGGCAATCTGCGCGGATTTACGACCTTCTGCCGCCTGCCGTAGAAATCTCCGGCGGCTCGGCGGGCAATACCATTGCCGGCGTCGCCTCCTTGGGCGGGCGTGCCGCTTATATCGGTAAAGTGAAGGCCGACGCGCTAGGCGCAGTATTCCGCCACGATATGCTGGCGACCGGCGCGCGCTTCGTGACCCCCGCCGCGCAAGACGGCCCGGCGACGGCCCGTAGCCTGATTCTAGTGACGCCCGACGCGCAACGCACGATGGTAACTTTCCTAGGCGCCTGCGTAACCCTCGGCCCGGATGATCTGGACCGGGAGGCGATTGGTGCCGCCGCGATTACCTATATGGAAGGCTATCTGTTCGATCCGCCCTTAGCGCAAAAAGCCTTCTATGAAGCCGCCGCCCATGCCCACGCGAACGGTCGCCGCGTCGCGCTCACCTTGTCCGATAGCTTTTGCGTTCATCGCCACGGTGGTGCCTTTCGCGATTTGATCGAGAATCACGTCGATATTCTCTTCGCCAATGAAGCGGAACTGCTGGCCCTAACCCTGGAAAGCGACTTCGATCACGCGGTTGCTGCCCTCAAGGGTAAGGTTAGCGTGGCGGCCTGTACCCGCTCCGAAAAAGGCTCGGTGGTGGTGATGGGCGATAAGATTGAAGCCGTCCCCGCGCACCGCGTCGAACATGTCGTCGATACCACTGGCGCGGGCGATCTTTATGCCTCGGGCTTCCTGCTCGGCCTTGCCCGCGATCTTTCTGCCGCCGATTGCGCCCGCCTGGGCGGCCTGTGTGCTGCCGAAGTGATTTCACACATCGGCGCGCGCCCGGAAGCTAATTTGAAGAGTCTCGCCATAGCGGAACTGCTGCATCTGGCCGCCGCCCTTACCCTCGATCACGCCCCCACTCCTACCTCGTGAGATCCTTCCCTATGGAACGCCGTAACCTCGCTATTATCGCCCACGTCGATCACGGGAAGACCACCCTTGTCGATAAGCTTCTCGCCCAGTCCGGCACCTTCCGCGCCAACCAGCAGGTTGCCGAGCGCGCGATGGATAGCAACGATCTGGAACGCGAACGCGGCATTACCATTCTCGCCAAATGTACCTCGGTGGAATGGAAGGGCGTGCGCCTGAACATCGTCGATACCCCCGGCCACGCCGATTTCGGTGGGGAAGTGGAGCGTATTCTCTCGATGGTCGATGGCGTGGTCGTGCTGGTCGATGCCGCCGAAGGCCCGATGCCGCAAACCAAGTTCGTAACTGGCAAGGCCCTGCGCCTCGGCCTACGCCCGATCGTTATCATCAATAAGGTGGACCGGCCCGACGCGCGCGCCCATGAAGTGCACGATATGGTGTTCGACCTGTTCGCCTCGCTGGACGCGACCGACGAGCAGCTTGATTTTCCCACCCTCTTCGCGTCGGGCCGTAATGGCTGGGCCGTCAACGATCTTGAGCAATCGCCGGGCAAAGACCTGGAGCCGTTGTTCGATCTCATCGTGAAGCACATCCCGGCGCCAACCGTGAAGCCGAATGCCCCCTTCGCGATGCTGGCAACCCTGATCCATGCCGATCCGTACCTTGGCCGCGTGCTTACAGGCCGCGTCACTTCGGGCACGGGCAAGCTGAACATGGCCGTTAAAGCCATGAACCGTTTGGGCGAAACCATCGAGCAGGGCCGCCTGTCGAAGCTCATGGCCTTCCGGGGCCTGGAGCGCGTGCCGGTTGAAGAAGTGGAAGCGGGCGATATCATCTCCATCGCCGGTCTCACGACCGCCACCGTGGCCGACACGATCTGCGCGCCCGATTGCTTCGAGCCAATCGCCGCCCAGCCGATTGACCCGCCGACCCTCGCCATGAGCTTCTCGGTGAACGATTCGCCCCTGGCAGGCCGTGAAGGCGATAAGGTGACGAGCCGTATGATCCGCGACCGGCTGATGCAGGAAGGCGAAGGCAACGTCGCCATCCGCATCACCGAAGCCGACTCGAAGGATGCGTTTGAAGTGGCCGGGCGCGGCGAGCTTCAGTTGGGCGTGCTCATCGAAACCATGCGCCGCGAAGGCTTCGAGATGTCCATCTCGCGCCCGCGCGTGCTGTTCAAAACCGATGAAGCCACGGGCGAACGGCTGGAGCCGCAAGAAGAAGTCGTCATCGACGTTGATGAAGATTATGCTGGCGTCGTCGTGGAAAAGCTCGGTAGCCGTCGCGGCGAAATGACCGAAATGCGCCCCAGCGGCGGCGGGAAAACCCGTATGGTCTTCCTCGTTCCCTCGCGCGGCCTCATCGGCTACCAGGGCGAATTTATGACCGATACGCGCGGCACGGGCGTTATGGCCAAGGTGTTCCATTCCTATGTGCCGCATAAGGGTTCGATCCCGGAACGGCGCAATGGCGTGCTTATTTCCAACGGCCAAGGCTCCGCCGTCACCTATGCGATGTGGAATCTTGAAGATCGCGGCCCGATGTTCATCGAAGCCGGCGTCGATATCTACGAAGGCATGATCGTCGGCGAACATAACCGCGATAATGATCTGGAAGTGAACGTTCTGCGCGGCAAGCAGCTCACCAACGTCCGCGCCTCCGGTAAGGACGAAGCCGTCCGCCTCACCCCGCCGCGCCTGATGAGCCTTGAGCAGGCCATCAGCTACATCGGCAACGACGAGTTGGTGGAAGTGACGCCAAAAGCCATCCGCTTACGCAAGCGCCACCTCGATCCGAACGATCGCAAGCGCGCGTTGAAGCAGAAAGAAGACGCTTAAAACTTATACAACGGCGCTCCTCGGAGCGCCGTTTTGCTATGCGGGAGAGGTGATGCGGGGCGCTGCCCCGCACCCCGCACGGGGGCTACGGCCCCCGTGGCCCCGGTCTAGACGGAAGC
Organism: Alphaproteobacteria bacterium; assembly: GCA_043721315.1. GTDB lineage: Bacteria > Pseudomonadota > Alphaproteobacteria > Elsterales > Elsteraceae > Elstera. Next base: position 36,645 of record JAYSQZ010000064.1, on the reverse strand, counting down.
CGCAGAAGGCCGCGACCCGCTGAAGTTAGAGGGGACGCCGCCAGACTGCTGCTGATTCAACCCAGGGAAATCCTGAAAAATAGAAAATTTATATTTCAATCAGCATGATTATTATTTTTATTTAGACGCAAAATCAATTTCTGCTTCAAATTGTTAACACCATTCTGCACAATGAACGATCGAATGCCTTTGCAATTCTGAACATAATTTTCCAAACCCAAAACGAGTGTTTCTAAAAATCTATTCTCATCTTCATCATTTTTACTAAATTCACTCAAATACCTTTTAATTACACCCCCAATAAATTTTTCAATATATTTAGTTTCCCAATTTTTTATCATAAAAATGATTGAATTAGCCGCACTTTCATTGAGACTTAAATAAAATTTATAACCGGAGTTTAATGCTATCGAAAAGGTTAATATTTTGATACATTCGACATCTTGGCGCTCCAATTCTAATAAAAATTTATCAACACTCTCTTTCCTAGATAATTCTCTAAATCTATATATCCTTCTATGAAATTCGGTAAGAAATTCTTCCATTTCCGAATCTTGATCATTAATTAAATTAAACCTAATATCTTCATCATAATTTTTTGCGGGCATATGAAAATCTTTATCTAGAATTGCTAATTCATCATCATTCATTTTTTCATTTACCCAAAATAATGACGCTTCTTTTATTTTATCAAAATAATCACCCAACCCAAACCTACGTAGGGATACTGCAATATCAAACGATGAAAAAATATATTCAATATTTACATTATTTGCTAACCTTATCTCTGAAATTAATTCTGGAACAATTTCATTCACAGATTTATCATTTCTTTCAATGATTGACAGACGCAATTTCTCGCAATTAGATAAAGAGTTATGTTCGTCGCGATAATTAATACTGTTAATAATTTTAACTATATTCTCTTTATTTATTTCATCATCAAAATAATTACTTTCTTTGATAAATTTTGAAAATACATTTTTATTGATATTATATTTATCCAAAAAATCTTCAATAAATGACACATCATTCCCTCGGCCAGAAAACACATACTCTTCATATAACTTTAGATTGTCGTTAGTAATTTTTTCTTGTTTAAAACAAATAAACAAAAAACATAGAATTTTTAGAAATTCATTAAGTCTTTTCTTATCCATCAAACCTATCAATATTTCATTTTTTACCTTTCCACAAATCATAATACAAGAATTTATTATTCTAAAATTATTGACAATTTCATAATTTATAACATCACTAATTGAATCAAAGACTATTCCATAATATTCATCATCAGAATCATAAGAAAAATTACCTCTTACATTTTCCAGAAAGTCGTCAATTGGGGCTTTAAAATCCAATTTATTCCATATAATTTTTTCCAGATAGGCATCAAAAGATTTCTTATTATCTAAATCCATTTTAGAATCATTACATACTATAATAACTTTACATTTCCCCTCTCCACATAATTTGCTAATGAAACCAAATAAATCCCCAACACTACCCGTATACCTTTCCAAATCATCAACAACAATTATTTTATTTTGATTCTCAAAATACTCCCAAAAATTTAGTTCACCGACATCAACAGAAAATGAAATGTCTTCTTTTTTATCAGAGTCAAAGTCATATCCCGTCTTAGCTTTTACGACTGATTTTGCTGCACCTAAAAATCCTCGAACAACTTTATTTCTCAAAATGGGGCTTAATTGATAAAATAATTCTCTGCGGACCTGAGATGAAGATGAACATCCAAATATACTTAAATATATATGCTTTCTATTTTCTAGATTTTTTTTGATGAAATAAGTTTTTCCACTCCCCCACTCACCATTTATCATTAATGCCAGCCCTAAAAACGGTGCATCATCGACATAATAGTTTAATTCTTCAACAATATTTTGATTAATCATGCTAATACTCCATCTAAAACAATGGCTTTTTATCACTTTTTCGATGAGATATGATCTTAAGATAAAATGTTCTAGTTTTCTACACTCTATGTGAGAAATCCCTACCCCTCCTCCCGCACTGTCTGAATCACCACCTCATACCAGCCTTGTCCCGGATAGGTTTTATAGCCCGGCGTGAGGGCATAGCCCGTCACCGTATGGTCGTTCTGGTAATAGCCGACGGTTTTGCCGCTTTCTTGCAGGTGAACCTGCTCGTGCAGTACGCCTTGATCGTCCGACAGAGAAATGATGCGTTCAGGCTGTGTCACGGAATAGCCTTGCACTGTTGAGAAAAAAGCCAAGTCCCGGGGGGGAGAGCAAGGGCCATACCAACTGGGACCATTATGCTTTTATATCAGCAGCCCTAAGAAAAGCTTAATTCGCAGGCGCTTTGCGTAGAATTTGGGTTGTTTCGCACTTAAAGAATAATCAGGCTGGCGTCACCGTTTAAAACCCCCGCAGCAACCGGTCGATATACTCACGCTCCAGCGTCGGGCGGTTGGGGTCGGCGGCTCGGCGGCGCAGGTCGTCGAAGATTGTGCGGGCGCGCTCAACGGCGCTGTCGTCGGGAACCCGCACGCGGTCGTCATTGCCTAAACCATTGCCATTGCGTTGATCGGGCCGGTCGCGGCCTAGGGGGTCGCGGGTTTGGCCGGTCGTGGTTTGCTCGCCGGGGCGTTGGCCCCCGCGTGGGCGGCCTTGGCCGCTCCCCTGGCCTTCGCCTGCCTGCTGGCGCTGTTGATCGGCCAGCCCGCGCATGGCGTCGCGCAATTGATCGAGCGCCTGCTGCTGCTGCCCTGCCGCCCCGCCGGGTTGCCCTTGTTGAAGCCGGGAGAGCGCGTCGCGCATCGCCTGTTCCGCCCGCCCAAGCCCCTGGGGTATCCCGCCATTGGCCTCCCCCAACTGGCGCATGATGTCGCCTAAGCGGCGGCGCAGGCTTTCCTGCTCGCCCGCCATATCGCCCTCGCCTTGCTGGGGTTCGCCCTGCTGGCCTCTTTGTCCACGCTGGCGGTTTTGCTGAAGGCCGCGATCCATCAGGCTGCGCTGTTGGCGCGCGAGGTCTTGCAGGTTTTGCAGGGCTTGGCTGGTCGGATCACCGCTATCGTCCGCCGTCTCGCCTTCGTCACCGTCCGCCAACTCCGGTTCGGCATTAGCGAGTTGTTCCATCAACTCCCGCAATTGATCGAGCAAGGCTTGCGCCTGTTCCTTTTGGCCTTGGCGGGCAAGCTCCCGCGCTTTATCCATCATCTGCTGAATATCGCGGCTCGTGACCGTGCGGGCGTTAGGATCGCGCGGGCGGCGCGGTTTATCGGCGCGTTGGGAGTTTTCAATCGCGCGGCGGGTGAGCGCCTGCATGTAACGGTCGAGCGCTTGTTGCATGGCATCGAGCCGCTGCTGCATTTCGGGATCGGTCAGATCCTGCTCCAGCCCCTCTTGCACGGCCTGTTGCGCCTGGCGCAAATCGCGCTCTAGCACGCTCAGGTCGCCCTCTTCCAGCCGCAGCGCCAAATCCCACAAAGTACGCACCACGGGGGCATGATCTTCGGCCTTTTCATCGAAAATCAGCCGCGCGCGGGCGCTCATCAGCCCCAAGAATACCAACGTATCGTGGCTGAAATTCTGCGGGCGCAGCGCCAGCTTTTCCAGCGCGCGGGCCACTTCTGGGGCGCTATCAGGCTCGTCCGTTAGGGCGCGGCGCAGGTCGATGATGGCTTTGGCGACCGGGTGCGTGAACTCCCGCGCCGGAAGCACCAGCACTTCTGGCTCCGAACGGCCTTCCTGGCCGCGCCCATCGCGCGCAATCAGCGTGATCGAGACGGGCAAGCCCGCCCAGGGATGGTCGGTTAGGTCATGCAAACTCGCCCCGCGCGCGACTTTGCGGCTGGGGGCGGACAGCGACAGCGAAAACGGCGCGGCGGCGCGGTCGGACAGGCGAATTTCAGCACGCACGCTCTCGATGCCATAATCATCCTCGGCCCCCCAGGGCAGGCGGAGGGACTGGCGCGGGGTTGCGCCGGGGCGTTCGCGGAAGCTGATCTGCGGCACGGCATCGGGCAGCACGCGCACGGGCCAACCCCGGTTGAGCAGCGCCAATCGCCCCTCTTGCACGTCAGGGGGAACGGGCAGAACCGCCTCCCCCTGCCACACGCCCGCGCTTTGGCGCGTTAGCGGGGTTTCCGGCACCCCCGGCGCGCTAAGGCTGGGGGCCTTACGGTTTTCATAACCGGAGAGTTGAACGGAAATCTGCGTGCCGCCCGGCAGTGCAATCGCCTCCCCCTCTGGCAGCCGCGACAGCGCTAGCGGCGGCAGATTGGTATAGGCAGGCGGCGTTGCCCACACGTCCATCGAGGGCGGCGCGGTAGCGGCGGTCTCGAACCGAGGCATAAAAGCCGCGCGCAACCGCTCCGCCCGATCCGGCCCCGCCGCAAAGAACCCAACGATCAACGCCGAGACCACCAGCGCGCGCAGCCCAAATGGATCGACCTCATAGGCTCCCCGCGCCGGACTACCCGTGCGAAGCTGCGTGAGGGAAGCAAGCACCCGCGCGCGGTGAACCTGCCAGAGGGAGACCATCACGGCATCCCCCCCCGCAGGCGCATCCTGCAAGGTGGTAAGCGGGCGATGACTGAGGCCAGAGGCAGTTTCGATGCGCCGATCCACCGCCGCAGCATTGGGCCAGCGGAACCCGTGCCGTCGGCCCCACCCCAGGGCAAGCGCCAGAACTGCAAAAAGAATCAGCGCACTAAGATGCGCCCAACCGGGTAGCGCTGCCAGCGCCCCCATCCAGGCGAGAGCCACGAACAGCAGCCCCAGCCCTAGCAACGGCAGCAGCGCCGTCCACACGGTTTCCCAGCCGAGCACAAGAGCCGCCCGCCCCCGTGCCCAACGCAAGGAAGCGGGCGTCTGCATCATCAAACGCCGACGGGGGCGAAAACCGGGGTCGGGCTTTCGTCGGAAAAGAGATCATCCAAGGAACGGCGGGCTTTGATCACAGCGAACTGATCCCCTTCCACCAACACTTCGGCAGGCAATGCGCGCGTATTGTAGCTGGAGGCCATCGCAGCGCTATACGCCCCTGCTGATAAGATAGCGAGCAAATCGCCGTTCCCCAAGGGGGGCATGGGCCGATCTTTGGCAAAAATGCAGGAACTCTCGCAAATCGGCCCGACAATATCGACCGGGGCTAGGGTTTCCGCCGACTCCCGCACCGAAACAATATCGTGCCACGCCTCGTACATCGCCGGACGAATGAGATCGTTCATCCCGGCATCGAGAATATAGAACCGCCGGTCGGAGCCTTGTTTGACATATTCAATCTTGGTGAGCAGCAGCCCGGCATTGCCGACGATATAGCGGCCCGGCTCGAACATCAGCGTGCCCTTGAACCCCGCCGTGACCCGCTTCACCATGTCGGCATAGGCCGTAATATCAATAGGCGCTTCGCCGTGATAGGGAATGCCAACGCCGCCGCCGCAGTCCAGCCGGGTGATCGGGTGGCCCGCCGCAATCAACGCTTCCGCCAGGGCGACCAGCCGGGTCAGCGCCGCCTCGAAGGGCGCAACCGTGGTAATCTGGCTGCCAATATGCATCGCCACCGCCGCCGCGCGAACCCCAGGGAGCGTTGCAGCATGGGCATAAACGGCCTGCGCTTGATCGAGATCAATGCCGAATTTATTGCCCTTCTTTCCAGTTGTGATCTTAGCGTGCGTGCCCGCATCCACATCCGGGTTCACCCGAATGGCAATATCGGCCACCTGCCCGCGCGCAGCGGCTAGGGCGGAAATTCGCTCCAACTCCGGCACGCTTTCCACGTTGAACTGAAGAATGCCAAGCGCCAGCGCTTCCGCGATTTCCGCCGCGCTTTTGGCAACCCCCGCGAAGACGATCTTCTGCGGGTTCACGCCTGCCGCAACCGCCCGGCGGATTTCGCCGATGGACACCGAATCCGCCCCAGCCCCTTCCCGCGCCAACAACCCCAGTACAGCAAGATTGGAGTTGGCTTTCAGCGCGTAGCAAATCAATACATCGCGGCCCGTGAACGCTTGCGCGAACGCGCGGTAGGTTTGGCGGATCATGCTGCCGGAATAAACATACGTGGGGGTGCTCACCGCGTCGGCAATCGCCGTTAGCGGAACCCGGTCGGCGTGCAGCGCGCCGGAGATATAGGAGAAGCCGCTCATTGCGCCGGGTACTTTCTTGGGTATTGCGAATCGGTGCCCGCAGGCGGTAACGGCTCGGCTTTTTTGCCGCAGGCACCGAGCGCCAGCGGGGCCAGAATGGCGAGCAGTAGGGTGAATTTGAGGGCGCGGCTCATAGGAAGCGCGCCTTCGCCTGGGCGACCGCTGCCGCCACTCGGCTCGGTGCCGTGCCGCCGAAGCTCTGGCGCGCCCCCGCCGAGCCTTCAACCGTGAGCACACTATAAACATCCTGACGAATGCCAGAGTGCAGGGTTTGGAAATCGGCAAGCTCTAACGCGTCCAGCCGCACACTCCGCGCTTCTGCCAGCGCCACCGCTTTACCGGTAATGTGATGGGCTTCGCGGAACGGCACGCCGAGGTGCATCACCAGATAATCGGCAAGGTCAGTCGCAGTTAGAAAGCCGCCGAGCGTCGCCTGCTGCATCGCCGCATTCTGCACCTGCATATCGCCGATCATTCCGGTCATCGCCGCCAGCGAGAGCGACAGGGTTTCCACCGCCTCGAACACCGGCTCCTTATCGTCTTGCATATCTTTGGAATAGGCCAGCGGCAGGCCCTTCATTACCATCATCAGCGCCGTGAAATTACCCAACGTCCGTCCAACCTTCGCGCGCACCAACTCCGCCGCATCCGGGTTGCGCTTTTGCGGCATGATCGACGAGCCGGTCGAAAACGCATCCGACAGGCGGATGAAGCGAAAACGATCCGAACACCACAGCACGATTTCTTCCGCCAAGCGGGACAGGTGCATTCCGAGAATGGCGGCACTCGCCAGAAACTCCAACGCAAAATCCCGGTCGGACACCGCATCGAGCGAGTTGGCCGTGGGCCGATCAAACCCGAGAAGTTGGGAGGTATAATCCCGGTCAATCGGATAAGGCGTGCCCGCCAGCGCTGCCGAACCGAGCGGGTTTTCGTTCAAGCGTTTGCGCCCATCGGCAAAGCGCCCGCGATCCCGCCCCAACATTTCCACATAGGCCAGTAGATGATGCCCCAGCGTGACGGGTTGAGCGGCTTGCAGATGGGTCATGCCGGGCAAAATAGTGCCGGAATGCTCTTCTGCCCGCGCGATCAGGGCCGCTTGCAGGGCTTTCAGGTCCAGATCGAGCTGGTCGATAGCGTCGCGCAGCCACAGGCGAAAATCGGTCGCCACTTGGTCGTTGCGCGACCGCGCCGTGTGTAGGCGCCCCGCCGCAGGACCGATGAGGTCCGCCAACCGCGCTTCGATATTCATATGAATATCTTCCCGGTCCACGCGAAACTCGAACTGCCCGGCTTCAATTTCAGCCAGAACCCGGTCTAGCCCTTCCAGAATAGCGTCGCCATCGGCGGCTGGAATGATCCCCTGTTTCACCAACATCGCACAATGGGCCTTGGAACCCGCGATATCTTGCCGATATAGGGTTTTATCGAAGCCGATGGAGGCGTTAATCCGCTCCATAATCGCCGCAGGGCCAGCATCGAAACGGCCACCCCACAGTTTGTTGGCGGCGGCGGGAGAAGAAGAGGGAGAGTCGGCCATGCCTAGGGGTCCATCCAGTCCTGAAAATAACGCGCTGCCGCCCGTCACGCGGCGGGGCGTGCTGCGGGCAACGATTGGGTCCGCCATTGTCACTATGTGCGCTCCGCTTGCAACAGCAACTGCATCGCCAACGCTGCCCCTCACCGGCCCTATGGCAAAATTCAAACTCTCCGCGCCCGATGCCGCCAGCCGTGTCGCCGTGCCGGACGTTGTGAGCCTCGATGAAACCGGGGCCGAACGCCGCCTGTCCGATCATCTTGGGCGCTTCGTGCTGCTGAACTTCTGGGCCACTTGGTGCATTCCGTGCGTCAAGGAAATGCCCGCGCTGCTAAAACTTTCCCAACATTGGCAGACCGAAGGCCGCGCCGCTATCGTTCTGCCGATTAGCCTGGACCGGGCAGGACTTGCCAAAGTGCAGGAATTTTATGCCCAGCATAGCCTATCGTCCCTGCCCTTACGCAACGATAAGGGCGGAGCTTCGGGCCGCGCTTTTGCCTTGCGCGGGCTGCCAACAAGTATTCTTATCGACGCCAAAGGCCGAGAAATCGGGCGTTTTGAAGGAGATGCGCCCTGGGATGGGCCGGACGCGGCAGCCCTGTTCGCCGCCCTATTCAGCGAGGGTTAGTTTTGCGGATAATGCGGATAATGCGGATTATTGCTTGACCTTTCTTATAGATCGTGCAGTATGAAACCACTTATTTTTATGCGATCCGCGAGAACCATGATGAAAAAAATTACAGCAAGCTATCTTCAGAAAAACTATGACGCTGTGATGTCTAACGCGCTGGCAAGTCCGGTGGTAATAACCAAGTTCGGAAAGCCGCGATTTATAGTTATGTCTTACGCACTCATTGAAGATTTTCCACCTCATTTGCGCGCACATGTGACTGGAGAGCCTGTTGTAATATTACCCGAAGAGATATCACCAGAGATGGCGACATTCTTAACCTCAGCCACCCTGCCGGATGAACCCGGCGAAGCAGAAGGATGCCTTCATGTCGAGCAACCATCCAACTCCCGGAGAGATAATATACACGCGATTTCGCTTCAGAAACGAAAAACGATCAAAACCAAACCGGCCCTGCTTGATCATTAATGTAAAATCTAATAACTCAAATTTAATAACGATTTACATAATTCCAATTAGCCACAACCAGCCGAATAATCTTAACAAAGTTATCGAAATTCCTTCTGGAACTCGGAGATCTCTCGGCCTCAGCCCGAAGCGATGCCGAATGCGCTCATGCTGCAAATCCAAGACCACCTCGCCGCGCTTTATCGGCCATAATACCGAACAAAACTGCCGTCTCACGCACTGGGGCGGCAGTTTTTACCGAGCCTTTCTTCATAGCCTATTGAAATATAGTCTTTATTTTTATGGCATCTTTCTTGCTGCCCCAGTAGCATTCCGGCCCGACGATGGGCGAAAGACCAGGAGATGTGGGAATGAGCATTCGTAAACTAACGGAAACGGTGCAAAGCCTGTTTTCCCCAAAGACCGACGCTCAAACCACTGCCAGCAGCAGCCTGCTTCCGCAGTCGAGCGCTAGTTTGGTCGATAGCAGCGTTACCACCCCGCCGACGGGTAAGAGCTTTCGCGATTATGTGAAATCGACGACCGAGCAGACTGGCAATCAAAAGCTCGGCGACATCGCCTTAACGGAATCCTACGGCAGCGCCTTTGCCGCCCAAATCATCGCCGCGCGCACGGAAGACGTGAACCAAGTGCAGACCGACGTTGCGAAGCGGCAAGCCTCCTTCGACCGCGACCTGAAGCACGTAATGACCGAGAACGGCCTAGATGCCACCACCATCCCAACGCTGGACGTGAACGAGCGCGGGCGCATTACCGTCACCAACTATAAAGACGCCAATAAGCTCGAAACCCTTCTGAACAGCACTCCCGGCGTTGCAGAAGCCCTAGGGGCCTTGAGCACCGCGACGGTGGCGCTCACTCAGCTTAAGGCGCAAGTCGCGGGAGCCGTCAGCACGGGGCCGAGCTTTTCTGTGAGCTTCGATGGCGCGCGCGCGCAACTGGCGGCTGAAAAATCGGTCGCGTCCATGGGCGCCACTGGCGCGGTCGCGTCCACCAATAAGACCGAGGCTTAATTCACCCTGGGCAAGCCCCTGGACAAGTAGGGGGGGCAGCACCATTCTCACGGGTATGGTAACGATATCCTCGCCCGCCGGGGCGATTGACCGGCATGATATTCTGATTTTGGGGGGCGGGCTTGTGGGCGCGTCCCTCGCCATTGCCCTCGGGCAAGCGGGCTTGCGCGTCGCTTTAATTGATCGCGACACGCCCGCCGATCAAACTCAGGATAGTTTCGATGGGCGCGGCTCGGCAGTGTCCCTCGCCTCAAAGCGTGTGCTGGCAGCCTTGGGCGTGTGGGACGCGATTGCCGAAAGCGGCCCAATTCTCGATATTCGCGTGTCAGACGGCCCGTCGCGCCTGCATCTGCACTACGATCACCGCAGCGTTGGCAACGAGCCGATGGGCTGGATCATCGAAAACCGTTTTCTGCGCCGCGCGCTCCATAAGATCGTCGCGCAAACCCCTAACGTCGAGTGGCTCGCGCCCGCAAGCAGCACGGGTTTCGAGCGCGGCCCCGGCTGGGTTGGGTTAACGCTAGAGAATGGCCGCAGCCTTCGCGCGCCACTGCTGGTGGGGGCGGAAGGGCGGAATAGCCCAACGCGGGAGTGGGCCGGGATTACCGTGCGCCGGATCGAATACGCACAAACCGGCATCGTTTGCGCGGTGGAGCATGAAAAGCCGCACCAGGGCATCGCCCACGAACGCTTCCTGCCCATCGGCCCACTCGCCCTGCTGCCGCTGCAACAGCCTAACCGTTCCTCGGTTGTGTGGACCGAAGAACCGGCGAAAGTGCCAGGATTTCTGGCACTGCCCGACGAAGAGTTTGCCTTCGAGATCGAACGCCGCTTCGGCCCCTGGCTCGGCACAATGCGAATGGTCGGCCCGCGCTGGCATTATCCGCTGACCGCCCTCCTAGCCAACCGTTTCTACGGCGACCGCATTGTGCTGGCGGGCGATTCCGCACACGGTGTTCACCCGATTGCCGGCCAAGGCGTCAACCTCGGCTGGCGCGATGTCGCGGCCTTAGCGGAACTGTTGGTAGAGGCCGCCCGCACCGGAGGCGACCTCGGCTCCCCGGCTCTGCTGGCGCGCTATGAGGCGCGGCGCAAGCCCGATTGTGTGGGAATGCTCGTTGCCACCGATGGGCTGAACCGACTGTTCGCCACCGACTTCCCCCCCGTCCGCCTCGCGCGGGATGTGGGGCTTGCCGTGGTGAATAGGATGGAGCCGCTGAAGCGCGTGCTGATCCGGCAGGCGATGGGGGTCTTGGGGAACTCGCCGAAGCTGGTGCGGGGGGAGCGGGTTTAGGGTGGGGCTCTCCGCCCCCCTAACCAAGGGTAAACCCGCTGGCAACACTGTTGTTAGACAGGGGCACTCCACAATAAAACCCTCTCAACGCAAAGCAAAAAACCCCATGATCTGAGTATAAATTAGCTAAGAACGTGAATCCTCTTCCTCAGAATTGGCGTAAATCCATAAATTAAGAAACCTAATTGGGTTCCATCTCCTGTCCAGAACAACATTGACGATCTCTTCAGGAAGCTCCACCTCGTCACATATTTGACTTATTGATTTATCTCCAGATTCAAATTGATCTCTATAATTTTTGACCATTGTTGGTGGAAATAAAATAGCTATAGCCGGTATCACTGCAAACCTATCTAAGGCTGCGTGTAGTTGATCTGCCCGGTCTCCATCAGTACTGAAATGCTCTATCAAACGACCGATCTGATCTTCTGTTTGAGTTGTCCCGCGCGCATCAAATGATTCATGTTTATCTAAAGAATGCAGCATTTCTTTACAACAAACTAGCCTCTGCCAATAAAAAGAAAGCGTTTTTTTGTATCGAACACGTCCAACAATTGGTGAGCTGTAAGCACCAGAGCTGGAATATTCTGTATATGCCCCCCACAGAGCATCATGCGGCGTGTCCACACCTAAAATATCAAAGCGTGACACCGCTCCGGTCTTGATAATAGCCGCTTGTACGTCCTCTAAGCTAATAGGAATATCTTGCTTGTCAGAAAACTCATTTACGATTTGTCTCCACCCCAGCACAGCACTATCCCCCCAAAAAAGAAAACCCGCTATCAAGCGGGTAATTTTAAACGGTTTTTTCTACTTTTACTAGTTCCCCGACATCATTTTGTCACAAAGGATGCCGGGGAACTCTTATGCTTGCCGAACAGGCAAACCAACAATATCTCCATCCTGTTGTGGACGGAACATCGCAACAGCGGCGGCACAAAGTTCTTCCTGTGTAGGAGTTTTGCCCCCGAGCCTCGGAAAGAACTTTACGTTCACCAGGGTTTCCCCGTTCTCATTTTTCAGCAAGAGTTTCATCAACTCTTCCCGTGCTGTGGTCATAGCCAGTCCTCCATGATGTAGTTCATTATTTAGGCCCAGTGAGGCACCTACGCCATAACAAACAAGCAGCGATAACATTGCTGCCAGACGCAATGGCGCGGCGCGGGAGTTATCCTAGTTTGCACGATCTGGACTCTCTTTTTACGTTGCTACCGCCTTCCGAGCATCAACGCCACGTGTACCATAGGACATGGGGCGTTTAACTCGCGTTAACAGCGACATTCAGATCATATGATATATGTCGCTGCAAGGCTAAAGATAGGGCAAACCCATATCTTCCATAAATAGTGTAACGCGGGAGCAACACCAGCAAAAATTGCCTAGCGATAAAAAATTGTCAAAATATCATTTTATGAAAAAAAAATTTAGTCTTCATTATACGCAAGGCACCAGAAACATGCAAGGATAAAATTAGAGGAAATGCTTTATGCAAACCATATTGATCCTATCCTTTATGCCCCCAACAACGCATTGAAGTTTATATAAATTAAGAGCCCTATTAGAATAGATTTTACATGCAACATAAGGGATAAAGCCATTTTATAGACCCAGCTACCCCATGCGGCCTACCCCCGCCGCCGCACTAACACCAATCCCCCCACCAACACCGCCCCCACGGTATTCGCCGCAAAATCCTCCCACGATCCCATGCGCTCAGGGATAAAGCCTTGCGCGATTTCCACCAGCCCCCCATAGGCAATCGTGAGCGCAATGGCGGCGATCGCGGCCTTGCGGGTGCGGGTTGCCAGCGTCAGCAGGCCCGCGAGCAGCCCGTATGCGCCCGCGTGGAGGAATTTATCGAAACCATACTCCCCTGGCGGCGCGAGAGAGGGCGCGAGGGAGCCGTAGAGCATGGCGGCGGCAAGGCCAATCGCGGCGAGAGCGAAGAGGCGGGGGCGCAGGGCAATCATGCAAAAACCTCTTCCGGCGACAGCCAGCACGCAGCGGGATGGGCGCGAGTGGTAGCGAAGAGGCGCGCGAGAAACTCCGTCATCGCGGCATCATGCACGAGATGATGGGTGAGCAAGCCTGTCGGCTCCTCCGTCACCGTGCCCAGGCGGCGGGCGGCAAGGTGGCGCACAAGCTCCGCAAGCGCAAAAGCCTCGCCGCGAAACACCCGGCCTTGCTTCCAGGCGATGGGGTCGCAGTGGCAGTTCACCCAGCGTAAACCGGGGATAGACGGGCGCAGTGCGGGTTCCGGCACGGGGTTGAAGGTGGACAGTCCCGTTAGCCCCTGCCCCGGCAACAGGGCGATAAAATCGGCCCCAATGCGGTTCCACGGCGGCACAAACGCGGGCAGAAACGCTGCGCCGAACGCGGCTTCCAGCACCGCGCGCCCTTCCCCCAGATCGAACAGCCGGTCGGTGAGCAGGCGCGTGGCCGGAAACTCCCCGGCCTTCTCCCCGTCCGGCGCGTGATTGAGGTGGGCGAACCCATGCTGCACCACCGTACAATGGGCGCGGGCGATCAGCGGAATGGCGTCGGGCTGAAGCTGCGCCGGGATCACCGCCAGCGCCAGTTTCGGCCCGGTTTGAGTGAGACGCAGCAGGTTTTCCAGCGCGGGGGTTGCGGATGCTGCGTCATCATCGCGCCACCAGAAGGTTGCCGTTCGTCCGGCCTGCCCCCAGCGGTCCAACTCGTCGGTGAGATCGGCCCAAACGGTCATCGGCCCGCCATCCGCGCGGTCAGAATCTCGGCGGCTCGCCGCGCGCCATCCATCGCCAGATCGAGCGTCACTGGAAGCAGTGCCGCCGCCCGGTCCACTGCCGCGCCCAAGATTTCGGGGGTTGCGCCGGGTTCCACCATTACTGCCCGGCCCGCGTCGGCAAACAACGTGGCGCGCAGGGTCTGTTCGGTTTCATCGCCCTCGGCAAAGGGGATCAGCACCGCGCGCACCCCCGTTTGCAGAATATCGAGCGCGGTATTGTAGCCGGCCATCGAAATCGACACATCGGCCCCCGCCAGCACCGCGCGGAAATCGGCGCGGAAGCGTTCTACTACAACACCCGGCGGGGCCGACGCCCGCAATTCCGCTAGAACGCTATCCGCCATCATCGCGCCGCCAATCAGCAGCCACGACGCATCGGCAAAGCGGGTGAAGGGGCGCGATTTCAGTGCGCACCACAAGGTCGCCTCCCCCACGGCCCCGCCCCCCACCGACACGACGACCGAGGCAACGCGCGTGCGCTCCGCAGGCGGGTTGGGCGCAACGAAGCCGGTGTAGGCTTTCTTCGCGTCAGGAATGCGCCCGGCACTGGTAAAGCTGCGCTCCAGCGGCACGAGGCGCGGGTCGCCGTGGATCAGCACCAGATCAATATAGGTTTCCACCAATGCCAGCACGTCGTCGTGCCGTTTCGGCGGTTTGTTGAACACCAGAATATCGCGCAAGGAGGTGGCGATCAGTGGCGGTTTGGCCCGTGCTTTGGCGGCATCGAGCAACGGAATTAACTCGAACTTCAACTGGCGACGGGCGAAGGGGAAACCTTCCAACAGAAGGGCATCCGGCTCCACGCGCTCAAACAAAGCGAGAAGCTGCGTGCGGCGGGCCTCGCGCCAAGCGTCATCCACCGGCGTGCCGTCGGGGTGGCGCAGCGTGCGGAAATCGGCAGCGTCCACGCGGGCGGGCGGCAGGTGAACCACTGTGGCCCCGCCCCAATCCTCCCCCGGCACTGGCTGACCGCCCGAGGCGACCGTAACGTCATGGCCTGCGGCGACCAGCGCGCGGGCCAAAGCCTCCGCCCGGCGATGGTGGCCGACGCCTAAAAAATGCTGCACATGGAAGAGAAGTTTCATCCGCAAGGCCCTTCAAACCGCAGCTTGCCCGCCGAAACCTGAAAGCGCAAGGCAACCCCCGGTTTGATTTTCACCGGGGGCGGCCCGGTATAATCCCAGCCGGTCGCCAGCGCCAGCGCCGCCTCGATCACGCCGCGATGCGTGATTGCCACTGTAGGCCGCGCTAAACGCGGGAGCCAAGCCGATAGCCGCGCCATCACCTGACGCGGACTTTCCCCCCCCGGTGGGCACCAGTCCAACCCATCGCGCAAGCGCAACGCCGCCGATTGCGCCTCAAGCTCGGGCCGGGTCAACCCCTCGAACGCCCCGGCGTCGCGCTCGATCAAGGCAGGCTCCAGTCGCGCCAGTAGGCCGCGCAGGATAAGCCCGGTTTCGACCGCCCGTTGCAGCGGGCTGCTGATCCAATCCCACGCCAGAAACTCCGGCGGCAGCGCACGCCCGCGCAGGCGTTCTCGCCCGGCTTCGGACAAAGGTTCATCGGCACGGCCTTGCAACCGGCCAGCTTCGGTCCAGGCGGTAGGACCGTGACGAACGAGCAGCAACGCAATCATCGCACCCCCAAATCGGTGAGAACGTCGGCCAAACGGGCCGAGGCGGCGGGCAGCCCGTGCCGTGCCGCCGTTCGCGCTAACGCTGCCACACGGAAGGGGGCGGAGGGGGTGACAAGCGCGGCCCTAAGCTGATTGGTGAAGGCCGCAGCATTGCCTAAGGGCGCGAGAAACCCCGTCTCCCCATCCGCAATCAGCGTTGGAATCGCCCCTGCCGCCCCGGCAATCACCGGCAAGCCCGTCGCCTGCGCTTCGAGCAGGGCCATACCGATGGCCTCGTTGATGGCAGGCCAGACAAACCAGTCACAGGCGGCATAGACCGGCGGCAGCGCCGCTTCCGGCAGGGCACCCAACCAGCGTACCCGCGCCCCGAAGGGTGCGAACGCCGCCGTAAGATCGGCCCGCATCGGCCCATCGCCCACCAGCAGCAGCGACCAAGGTTGGTCTTGCAGCGGCAGCAGCGCTTCGGCCAGCAGACGGAAGGACGCGGCCTTATCGCCCGCGCGCATCATACCAACCGCAAGCAGCCAAGGTGTTTCCATCGGAAGATCGGTGCGCGCAGCAAGATCGAGACGCGCCGCCGCGCGCCCGTACGCCGCCGCCCGATAGGGGGTGAGATCGAGGAACGGCGCAAGCGGTTCTTGCCGCAGCCCCGGCACCACGCGGGCAAGGGTTTCGGCATCGACCGGATTAAGGCTTAGGCTGACTGCCGCGCGCTTTAACGCCCGCTCAACCGCCGCGCTCGCGGGCGCAAACGCCCCCTGCCGTCGCTTTGAGGACAGCGAGGCTTCCGCCACTGCATAGGGAATCCCTAAGGCCGAGGCCACCTGCGGGCCGATCCAATCCGGGGCCTTATAATAAAGGTGATAGGTCAGCCACAGGTTAGGTTTGGTCTCGGGGTATGCGCGATAGCGCCGCAGCAGGGCTTCGGCACAGCGCACCCCAAGAGCCTGCACCCTTGCCGCCTTCTGCCCGGTCGCATCGCGGCTGCGAAGATGACAGGCGAGATCGACGGTAACACCGGGGATCATCCCCAGCGCGTCCATCAATAGCCGCCCGATGCGCCGATCCCCCGAGGGCACAGGATGATCCGGCGCTTTCATCGGTGCATAAAAAGCAATGCGGCAGGCTTTCATCGGGAGGGCGGGCAATAGGGCATAATCCGCCGCACTAACTGATCTAGCCCCGGTGCGGTGCCGAAATCGGCCCGCACCCGCGCTTGCCCCGCCAACCCCAGCCGGTCGCGCAACGCCGGGTTCGTCGCCAAACGCGCCAGCGCTGCCGTGAGCGCCGGGCGATCTTCGGGCGGGACGAGCAGGCCGGTTTGCCCCTCGCGGATAAGTTCGGGAATAGCGGATACTGCCGTTGCGACACACGCAATGCCCTGGCTCTGCGCCTCCATCAGCACGTTCGGCAACCCGTCGCGATCACCGTCGGCGGCGATGCGAGAGGCGAGCACGAACAGGTCGGCATTACGATAAGACGCGAGTATGTCGGTTTGCGCCTGCGCGCCGCGCCAGTCGATCCGCCCGGCGAGGCCAAGGCGCTCGGCAAGAGCGGTCAACCCCGCCCTATCGCCGCCGCCGATGTGGATTAAGCGCCAGTGTAGCCCTTCAGGCAGCCCCGCGAGCGCGTGCAGAAGATCAGCATAGCCTTTCTTCGCCACGAGCCGCCCGACCGAGAGAAGCTGCACGGGATGAGCCGAATCGGCCCCATCCCGCACCGACGCACGCGGTTCGGGCGGCGGGAAACGGCCTAAATCAAGCCCGTGATACACAAGCTCTATGCGCGACGGATCGGTGGCCAGCGCCTTGAGATGCTCGGCATTGGCCCCCGTGCAGGTAACGGTCCAGGCGGCATCGGCCAGTTTTTCGCGCTTCTCCCAGTCAGGGATCGTCCAAATATCCTTAGCGTGGGCCGAGAGGGCAAAGGGCGTGCCGCGCATCAACCCGGCATAGCGCGCTACCGAACCGGGCGTGTGCATAAAATGGGTGTAGATCAAGGCACGATCAGCGGGTAATTCGGCGGCGAGGACCAGCGCCTGCCCCCAGCGCCGCCCCCGGTTGGACGTTGGGTCGCGCCGCCAGTCGCGCAACCACTGCCAAAAGGCCGCCCGATACCCCGGCAAGCGCCGCGCGCACCGCCAACCCCGGAAAACCCGCATAGGTTCCTGATACAGATATTCCGGCAGATAGGTTACGGGCGCGTGGATTTGGTCGTGGATCGGGTGGCGCTTTTTATCCGTCGGGTGCCGCAAGGAAATCAGATGCAGCTTAAAGCCGCGCTGCTCCAACCCCCAAAGCTCCTGCGCGATGAAGGTTTCGGAGAGGCGCGGATAACCCTTAAGGACCACCGTTAGAACCGACTGAAACACCGACGGACTTTAAGCGCGGGCGACGCGGGCGGAGGGTTCGAGCGCAAGGCCCGTGAGGCGCGCGAAGCGGTGGGCAATCGCCTGATGCCCATCGAGCAAACCGGGGATCACCACCGACGAGGGATGCGGCTGGTCTGGCAGCGCCTTCAGGGCTGCGATCATCGGCTGCGGGTCGGGATCATCGGCGTCATGGGCCAGCATGGTCAGCAGGCCCTGGCGTTCGGCCTCGCGCGCCCGGATGAACTGCTCCAAGCGTGGGCGGGTGCGCGGCACGATCAGGCTCGGTTTATCGAAGGAGAGAATTTCGCAGAACGTGTTATAGCCGCCCATCGCCACCACCGCGCTGGCCGCCATCATGAGGCGCTGCATCTCCGGCTCGAAGGTTAGCACCTTCACATGGGGCAGGCGGGCGGCGCGGGCTTCGATCTGCTGGCGCGACTCGGCGTGCATAAACGGCCCGCAAACGATGAGCGCCCGCATCAAATCCGGCGCGCGCTCATAAGCCGACAGCACCCAATCGACCAGACCCTCACCATCACCGCCACCGCCGGGCGTGACCAGCAGAAACGGCGGCTCCACCGGCAAGGGCGCCGTGGTTTCGGTCAATTCTTCCTCGCGCCACAAATAGCTTGTGTACACGATGCGTTGTTCCACGGCGGGGGGCAGCGGCAGGCCCTGTAAGGGCTGATAAATCCGCTCCAACCCATAAACCCAAATTTCGCTGAAATACTCTTCGAGCGCCGGAACCGCCAGCTTGCGCTCCCACTCCGCCGCAAACGCTACCGGATCATCCATCACATCGCGCACGCCTAACACGACAGGAACGCCGCAGTGCTTAAGATATTTTAGTGTTTCGGTCACTTCGCCGCGAATGCCCAAAGGCTCTTTGTCGATTAAAAATAGATCGGGTTGAAACTCTTGCGCCGTTTCCAAAATCATCTGGGAGCGCGCTTCAATCGCCTCCCGAATATCGGCGGCCTCGAGCGCCTTATAGTCGCCGTTAGAGAGCTTAATAATGCCCGGCACCAGCCGGTAACGCACCCGTTCGTCGAAATCATAGGACGCGATGATCGGCAGGCCAGAGAGAATCAGCACCTCAAGATCGGGGTAGGTATGCGCCAGATTTTGAGCAATCGACCGACAGCGGCGCAAATGCCCCAGCCCGAACGAATCGTGGCTATAAATCAACAAACGGGCTGGAGTGCCCGCAGGCTGGGAGCGCCCACGCCGAAGGCCCACGCGGGATTGCGCGCTGAACTCAGGAGCCATCGCCCTACTCCGTCACCCTGTTCCCGAAGGCGCAGCCGTTGGCTTTAGCCCAGGTGGACAGGCACTGACCGCGACCTTCAGTCATTCTGGCTCCTGACACTGCGTTCCCTATCCACTGCTTAAGACAGACTTGCGGTTGTTTCATTTCACTGTTTGGCATCACGATCAGCCGCCTGATCGCCCAGAACTTCACGGAAGTGGGCTGTTTGCCGTTCAAGGGCATCGGATAAATCGCGCATCACCGCAAGGGCAAAATCGGGCAGATCGCGCACCATCTGATGAAAAACGTCTTTCGGCAAGCGCAGGCATTCCATCGGCTCCAACGCGCGCACGGTCGCCGTGCGTCGCCCGTGGGCCAGAAGCGCAATCATGCCGACAATCTGATTTTGTTCGACTTCGCCCAGCTTTACCTGAGTTTCGCCACCTTCCAACGTTACCTCCGCCCGGCCCGAGAGCAGCACGAACGCATCCTCCCCCTCTTCGCCTTCGCGGATGAACTCTTCGCCCTGCATAATATGAACCCGCTCCGAGGCGAAGCTGATGAGCTTCAGCCGCGCCGGATCGAGATGCGAGAACATGGGCACCAAGCGCAAAGTTTGCACTTCCTGCTGCAAGCCCATCCTGTTCATCTCCCGTAGCGTTATCTCAGTTTTAAGCTAACCCTCCCGCTAGCCCAGCGACAAGAGGGATAAGTTTAAGGGGGGGTTGTTACAGATCAGTCAGCCGTATCGGCGCGGGGGAGAACTTCGTCCTTCTTCACCACCGCGTTAAACGGGCCATCGGCAATAATACGTCCTTGGTCCAATACCAGCACCCGCGCGAAGGCTTTCGCCAAGGCTGGCCGCTGCAATACCCACACCACACTCCGGCCCGGTTCGGCCAAGATCGCTTCGATCAGGTGGGTTTGTGCGGTTTGATCCAGCAACCCCGCCGGATCGTCCAATACCAGCACGGGCGGCTGTTTGAGCAAGGCGCGGGCAATGGCAACCCGCTGGCGCATCGCCGGACTAAACCGCGATCCGCCCACGCCTACCGGGGTTTCCAGCCCAACTTCCACGGCTAAATCCCCGAGGATTGTTAGAAGATTGAGCCGCTCTAGCTCCGTCCGCATCAACTGGCGCATACGGCTATTGGCCGCATTTTGGCCAGGGGCAAGACGCCCGAAGAGAATATTGTCTAGCAGCGAGTTGGCCGGGCTGAACCGAGTTTCGTCGAAGAACTCCACCGCGCTCCGCAGCGCTTCTGGCAGCTCTTGAATAAGGCGGGTGCGGGCTTTAACAATCCCGGCCATCAAGTCTTCATCCACCGTATCCAAACGGTGCCGGGCTGGAATGAGGCGCAAGATGAGCGTCAGGAAGCGGGTCCGGTCAGCCGGTGTCATTACGCCATCGCGGCGAATCCGCCCCTCCACCTGCTCCAAATTCACCAGTTCTTCGGCATCGACAAAGCTGAAGCGGCCATAAAACTCGTGGGAGGGTGGCAAATCGCGAAAGATTTCCGACAGCGTTTTCGCCGTCGCGCGGCCTGCCGTGACCAGCGCGTCTTCAATCCCCTCAGCCCGCAACACTGCCCGGATCACCGGATGTCGCGCCAAGGCATCGCCCTGGAAAATAGGGCCGACGGGGGTTCCGAACAGCAGATTCTCGGCCAGGGTTGATTGCGTATTGAACCGTTCTGCCGCAAACGGCTCCACATAGGCGGCAAGGCCCGGTGTGGACAGGAAAGGCCGAACCGCGCGGCGGGTTTCGAGAATCAGCGCGACACTCTCGGGCCGCGTCAGCGGATCGACGCGCCCTTGCAGCCCAAACTCCCGCACATCGGTGAGCAGCCCGGTTATCTGTAAAACTCGGTACAGCAGGGCTTTGAACGCCGCCGCCCCCTCTGGTCCGAACGCGCTATAATCGAGCCAATCGCCCTCGGTGGAATCGGTGGAGTTTCCCGTCCGCGCCGCCTCTTTTCGGCGCGCGACCCCCGCAGGATCGGACGGATCGGAGGCGCTGGGTGCCCATTGCAGCCCGTAAATGAGATTATCGTGAAGACTGCCCGACCGCATGACCGTTTCAGCCCCAACATAGCCGATGCGCCGCCCCAAATCGGCCATACTCATCGCCAGCGGCGAGGCATCGCCTAACAACACGCGCCCAGTTTCCGGCACCGTAAGCCCGGCCAGAAGCTGCACCAACTCGTGTTTGCCGCCGCTATCCTGCCCCAATAACGCCACCCGTTCGCCCGGTGCGAAGGCGACCGAAACCGCATCGAGCCGCTTTGTGCCGCTCTCATCGAGGACCGTGGCGTTCGTTACCGCAATCTCAAGCGCCGCATCGGCCAAGGGGGCGGGAACGGCGTCCGCCGGGGCGCGATCGGGCGAAATCATCCCCATCGGATCAAACTGATCGACGACCTGTTGGTATTTTATTCGGGAATCTTCTAAAGATTGATAATAGTCCAACAGTTCCCGCCACGGAGCATTCAAATCCTTATAGGCTGCCACGACAGCTAAGAGCGCGCCCAACGACAGGCTTCCTTGAATAACGAGATAACCGCCAATCGAATAAAAGAAAAATGGTGTTAATTGAGCAATAAAATTATTGAGAAATTTTATAAAGAATTTCCACTTAAAAATATCGTACCGAATCCAGTAGTTTATATCCATCATCTTCGCAAAAATGGCGAGATGGAAGCGATTGGTGCCATTAGTTTGTATTTCACGTAACGAGACCGCCGTTTCGGTAATTTCGTCCGATAGGCCGCGCACGAGCTGAATGCGCTGCTTGTTGAGCGTATTTACTTTGCGTTGCAAGCGGGGAATCACCAGAATTTGCAGCGGATAAAGCGCCACCGCCGCAATGCCCAAAATAGGATCTTGCAGGCACATGAAGGTAAGAATAACCAGCAGGGTGCCGCCTTGAAACGCGGGCACAGCAAAGCTATCACCAATAAAACCGCCCAAGGGTTCTACTTCCGCCGTAATCATTGGCACTAATTGACCCGGTGGAGTTTTGCGAAAATGGCTGTTAGGGAAACGTAAAATCCGCTCGTATAAAGCAAAGCGCAAACGGCGGTTCATCCGCTCACCCACACGGCCCTTATAGACGTTTAAGAAATATTTGAAGGCTCCGTTGATAAGAACCAACGCCAAATAGCTGCACGATAGCGCAACAAGATGTTCGAGTTGTTCAAGTTCAAACCCCAGAACCGTTAGCGGCCAAGTCTTACCCTGGATCGAATCGTTAACGATCATTCTCGGCAAATCGAGTGAATAGTACAAAAACGGAAAAGATATGAGCGTCCAAACAACAATCGCGATTTGCTGTTTCAAACTATAACGACAGATAAAACGAAAAAGGGTTTTTTCCATGAAGGCATCGCAGCAGGTAAAACTAACCGCTATTATAGCGCAGTGGCCCTAGGGAAGTGCTCTCAAAATCATAAGCAGGGCAGTTTTGTTTCGCCCTCTCGCCAGCCGTCGGGGGTTGGGGTAAGCTGATGTGTACCCTTTTCGGGAATGCCCTTCGGATGCTGAAACCGCCGCCTGTCACCGCCCCCCTTCTCAGCCTGCGCGATGTCGCCGTTAGCTTCGCTTTGCCGGGCGGGCCGGTGGAGGCGGTAAAGGGCGTGAGTTTCGACGTGATGCCAGGGTCCACCGTGGCGCTGGTTGGGGAGTCGGGGTCGGGAAAATCGGTGCTGGCCCAGGCTATTCTGGGGATTCTGCCGAAAACGGCACAGATTAGCGGCGGGCAAATCCTGCTCACGCTGGCGGGGCAAACCCGTGATCTCGCGGCGCTCGACCGGGATGATTCCGCATTTCGGGCCGTGCGCGGGCGCGATGTGGCGATTATTTTTCAAGAACCGATGACCGCCCTGTCGCCCCTGCACACGATCGGCAATCAAATTCTCGAAGCCCTGCACCTGCATCGCACGGTCGATCCAGCGACGGGGGCCGATTTGGTGCGCGAGATGCTGCGCCTCGTCGGTTTCAAAGACCCGGCCTCGGCAATGAGCGCTTATACCTTCGAGCTTTCGGGGGGCTTACGCCAGCGCGCGATGATCGCTATGGCCCTGATCTGCCGCCCCGCCCTGTTGATTGCCGACGAGCCGACGACAGCGCTCGACGTGACTTTGCAGGCGCAAATCTTGAAACTCCTGGCCGATCTTCAGCAAGACCTGGGGATGGCGGTGCTGATGATTACCCACGATCTCGGCGTCGTCGCCAATATCGCCAAGGAAACCGTGGTGATGTACCACGGCAAAATCATGGAAAGCGGCCCCACGGCAGACCTGTTTTCTGCCCCTGGCCACCCCTATTTGCGCGCGCTGCTGGCCGCAACGCCAAAACCGGGGCGCGACCGGACCATTCCGCTAAAGCCGATCCGCGATTACCCCCGCGCCATAGCCCCAAGCCTCGCCCGCAAACCCGTAAGCCTGCCTAGCGACACGCCTATCCTCAGCGTCGAGCACGTCTCGAAAAGTTTCACCGCGCGCGGCGGCCTGTTCGGCTTCACTAAATCGAAACCCCATGTTGCGGTCGATGACGTATCGTTCACGGTTAAACGCGGCGAATGCTTGGGGCTGGTGGGGGAAAGCGGCTGCGGCAAAACCACGCTCTCCCGCCTCATCCTCGGTGCCATGACGCCGGACGCGGGCAAAATCACGTTCTACGACGATGCCCGCCCGCTCAATGTAAACCATCTGACTGAAACTGACCGGATGATCTTTCGCCGAAAAGCCCAGTTCATTTTTCAAGACCCGTTCGGCTCCCTTAACCCGCGCATGACCGTGGCGGATTTGATCGCAGAACCGCTGATAATCCACGGCATCGGTACGGCGGAAGAACAACGCGCGCGTGTCGATGAACTCTTGGGGCTGGTCGGGCTTAACCCTACCCATCGCCACCGCTACCCTCATAGTTTCTCCGGCGGGCAGCGCCAGCGCATCGGCATTGCCCGCGCCCTCGCCTTGCAACCGGATTTCATTATCTGCGACGAACCCGTCTCGGCGCTCGATGTCTCCATTCAAGCGCAAATCCTTAACCTGCTGAAAGAGTTGAAGCAGGAGTTGGGTCTCACCTATCTCTTCATCAGCCATAATCTTGCGGTGGTCGATTATCTGGCGGATCGTGTGGCCGTTATGTGCGCTGGGCGGATCGTGGAGTTTGCCGAACGCGCGCACCTGTTCAGCAACCCCCAGCATCCCTACACCCAAGCGCTGCTGGCGGCAGTGCCCGTGCCGGATCTCGCCCATCCGCTCGATTTTGCCAAGCTGATGGAAGGGAGAGCCTCCAACCCCGCCGCTTGGCCCGCCCCCTACCGCATCGACGGGAATACCCGCCCTGGCCTCATCGAAGTGGCCCCCGGCCACCTCGTGCGCGCGGCGGCGTGAGAGGGGTGATGATGCAACGTCTGCTTTTAGGTTTCGCCCTTCTCGCCTCCTTTTCCGCCCTCGCCGTTGAGCCGGTCGAAACCCCCTTCTTCGCGGTCGAAGTTGCCGCTGGAAAACTACCGCCGATTACGGCGCGGCTGCCGACGGAGCCAAGCCTTGCCCTCTTCCCGCCCGGCACCGAGATGGGGCAACCGGGCGGGGATTGGCGTTGGATTGGCGGGTCGGCGCGCGACGTGCGGCAGATGGTGGTGTTCGGCAATGCGCGGCTTGTCGGTTACGACGAAACCTATCACCTCGTGCCGGATATTTTGGCGGGGTTGGAGGTGGTGGAAGACCGCATTTTTACCTTCCGCCTCCGCCCCGGCCACCGCTGGTCTGACGGTAGCCCGTTTACGTCCGAGGATTTCCGCTACTTCTGGAACGATGTCATCAACATGAAGGAGCTTTCACCAACAGGGCCGCCGCCGTCGCTGTTGGTAGAGGGCAAGCCGCCGGAGGTTAGTTTTCCCGATGCGCTTACGGTGCGTTATGCGTGGGCCGCCGCCAACCCGAAGTTTCTGCACGAGCTTGCTGGGGCCGCGCCGTTGTTTCTGTACCGCCCTGCCCAGTATCTGAGGCAGTTCCACATGCGCTATGCCGAGCCGGAAGCGCTGAAAGCCGCCATTGCCAAAGCGAAAGTGCGAAATTGGGCAGCGCTGCATAATCGGCTCGATAACCAATATCGCAACGATAACCCGGACCTGCCGACACTCGACCCGTGGGTGTTGAAAACCAAACCACCTGCCGAACAGTTTACCTTTATCCGCAATCCCTATTATCACCGCATCGACGCGCGCGGCCAACAGCTTCCCTATATCGACCGCGTGTTGATGCAGGTGGCGGAACCGAAGCTGATTCCGGCGAAAGTCGGCGCGGGGGAAGTCGATCTGCAAGCACGCTACTTGGGCTTCTCCGATTACAGCTTCCTGCGCGGTGCCGCAAAGGAGCGCGGGGCAAATGTGCATTTGTGGCGCACGGGGCGCGGCGCGCATCTGGCCCTATTCCCGAACCTGACCGTGGCAGACCCCGTTTGGGGCAAGCTAATGCGCGACGTGCGCTTCCGCCGAGCGCTGTCGGTCGGGATCAATCGGCGCGAGATCAATCAGGTGGTTTATTTCGGGCTGGCACAGGAGGGTAATAACGGTGTTCAGCGTACAAGCCCGCTCTATAACGAGGCTACCCGCCTCACCTGGGCGCACTTCGCCCCGCAACAGGCTAATATTCTGCTGGACGCGCTTGAGTTGAAGCGCGACCCCGAGACCGGCCTTCGCGCGCTCCCGGACGGTCGCCCGCTGATTATCGTGGTAGAATCTGGCGGCGAAAGCCCCGATCAAGCCGATGTGATGCAGTTAGTGCGGGATGCTTGGGCCGAAATCGGCATCAAAGCCCTCACCAAAAACTTCCAAGCCGATGTGTTCCGCAACCGCCTCTATGCCGGGGAAACGGTCATGAGCATTGCCTCCGGGGCCGAAAACGGCTTGGCGCGCGCCGATCACTCCCCCGCCGAATGGGTGCCGACGCAGCAGTTGCACGGCTCCTGGTCGCAGTGGGGCAATTTCTACGAATCGTCGGGCAAGGCCGGAAAACCGATTGATACGGAGGAAGGGCTTGCCCTAATGCGCCTCTACGACTCGTGGCGCGCGGGCGCGACCGAGGCGGCGCGCCACGCGGCATGGCAGGCCATTCTGGCGTTCCATGCCGACCAGCAGTTCATCATCGGGCTAATTGCAGACGTACCACAACCGGTCTATGTGCGGAAAGATCTGCATAATCTGCCCGCGCGTGGGATGTATAATTGGGAGCCGGGCGGGCACCTTGGCCTCTATCGCCCCGATCGCTTCTGGTTCCAGAACGGGCAGCGGTGAAACACACATGCTGAACTATCTTATCCGCCGCCTGCTGATGATGATCCCGACGCTGCTGGTCATCAGCCTCATTACCTTCATTCTCATTCAACTGCCGCCGGGTGATTATCTGACCACGTATATCGCCGAGCTGCAAAGCCAGGGCGAGGGGGTGGACCCCGCAAAAATCCAGTTTCTGCGCGACCAATACGGGCTGGATAAACCCCTGTGGGAGCAATATCTGGTGTGGCTCTGGGGGATGCTTCACGGCGATTTCGGCTGGTCGTTCGAGTATCAACTGCCCGTTAGCGAGGTGATTGGCGAGCGGTTGCTACTGTCGATCATTCTATCGTTTAGCACCATTTTGTTTACCTGGGTCGTCGCCTTCCCCATTGGCGTTTATTCTGCCGTGCACCGCTATAGCGTGGGCGACCATGTGCTGACGATCATTGGCTTTCTCGGTATCGCCACGCCGAATTTTCTGCTGGCCCTCGTGCTGCTCTACCTCAGCAACCGTTGGTTCGGCATTTCGATTGGTGGGCTGATGGACCCGATGTATCTGGGGCAGCCTTGGTCGGGCGGGAAATTGCTATCGGTCATCCAGCATCTTATCGTGCCAACGCTGGTGATCGGCCTCGCCGGAACGGCGGGGATGATCCGGCGATTGCGGGCGAATTTACTGGATGAGTTACATAAACCTTACGTAACCACCGCGCGCGCCAAAGGCTTATCGCCGCGCCGGGTACTGCTGAAATATCCGCTCCGCATGGCCCTCAACCCGTTCATCGCCGATATTGGTAATCTGTTGCCGCAGATGATCTCCGGCGCGACCATCGTGTCCGTCGTCATGTCGCTGCCCACTACGGGGCCGATGCTGCTGGGGGCGCTGCAAAGCCAAGATATGTATTTGGCGGGGAGTTTTCTGTTCTTTCTGGCGCTACTGACCGTGATTGGCGTGCTGGTGTCCGATATTGCCTTGGCGGCGCTCGATCCGCGTATTCGCCTCGGCGGGCCGGGGGGGGCGTGATGCAGCATTATGTGAACCCGGACCCGTTCGATCCCTATGCCATCGACAGCATCACCCCGGCACAGGAGCGGATTTACCGGGCGAAACCCTTTCAACTCATGGTGTGGCGGTTCCGGCGGCACAAGCTCGCGGTCGTCAGCCTTATCTTTCTGGTCTTTGCCTATGCCACCACGCTGGTCACGGAAATTCTGGCCCCCTACGGTCTCACCACCCGCAATATCGAACATATTCTAGCGCCGCCCCAGGCGGTTCACCTGTTTCACGAGGGGCGCTTCGTTGGCCCTTTCACCTATGGGTTCGATTATTCGCTAGATATGGACAATCTCGTCCGCGTCTATACGCCCAATACCGCGCGCGTCGATACGCTGCGTTTTTTCTGCACGGGCGATCGTTATCGCTTTTGGGGGATGATACCCGGCACCTTTCATCTGGTGTGCCCGGCGGAAGGGGGAACGCTGTTTCTGCTCGGCACCGACCGGCTGGGGCGGGATATTCTGTCGCGCATTCTGTACGGCGCGCGGATTTCGCTCACGGTTGGCCTCATCGGCATCACCATTAGCCTGTTCCTCGGGCTGCTGCTGGGCGGGATTGCGGGTTATTACGGCGGCAAGGTTGATTCCGTCATCCAACGCATCATCGAAATGTTGCGGAGCTTCCCGGAACTGCCGCTGTGGATGACGCTTTCTGCGGCGCTTCCCGTCGATTGGAGTCCGGTCGTTATCTATTTCGGCATTACCGTGATCCTTGGATTGCTCGATTGGACCGGGCTTGCCCGCGCCGTGCGCTCCAAACTGCTGGCATTGCGGGAGGAAGATTTTTGCACGGCAGCGGAATTGATGGGCGCAAAACCCTCCCGCGTTATTCGTCGCCATCTTTTGCCCAATTTTCTCAGCCATATCATCGCATCGGCAACCTTATCAATTCCGGGGATGATTTTGGGCGAAACGGCTTTAAGTTTCTTAGGCTTAGGCTTACGCGCCCCGATTACCAGTTGGGGCGTACTGTTGGCGGAAGCGCAGAATATCAATGCCGTCGTGCTTTATCCCTGGCTGCTGTTTCCGGTCGTGCCCGTGATCCTGGTCGTGTTGGCCTTCAACTTCCTTGGTGATGGACTTCGGGATGCGGCAGATCCGTATAATTAAGCGCTTCACCCGCCGCCTCAGCCAAGCCCTTACCGGGCGGTTGCCAATTACCAGCCTGCTGGCGCTTGGCTTTACCGGGCTGATGGTGGTCGCCGTCGGCACGGTCTTCTATGTCGGGGCCAAGGAAACGCGGCGCATCACGCTGGACTTACTGGCCGAGCGGGGCGGGCACGCCTTGGAGCAAGTGGTACGATCCGTCGATGGTATTCTCGATCCCGTCCGCCGCCAACTGGCGCTGATGACCGAAGCTATTGCGGAAGGCCGGGTAGATTT
This sequence comes from Alphaproteobacteria bacterium, assembly GCA_043721315.1. Lineage (GTDB taxonomy): Bacteria > Pseudomonadota > Alphaproteobacteria > Elsterales > Elsteraceae > Elstera. The sequence continues at coordinate 7,819 of JAYSQZ010000064.1, read as the reverse complement.
GCGCGACCGCGATCAAGTGACCGGGCTGCTAGTGGGCAGCCTCTCGGCCACGCCGCAGATCGTTGGCATTGGTTATGTTACGGCGGGCGGGGTTGCCTACCGCGCCACGCGCGGCGAGCGGGAGTTGAAACGCATCACCCTTCCCGGCGGCGAGGCCATTCGGCGGCAGTTACAAACCCTGGCCCAGTCGCGCGAACCGGAATGGCTTTCCCCTGTGTGGAGCACTGTGCTGAAGCAAACCGTTCTAACGCTGCGCGTGCCCGTGTTCGACGAGAATGATCGCTTTCTCGGCGTTATCGAAGCTGCCGTGGGCGTAGGGGAGGTTTCGCGCAGTTTGGCGCAAAGCTCCAACCTGAACCAGCAAACCGCCGTTATTCTCTATGACCGCGACTGGGTGCTGGCCCACCCTAACCTCGCCGTGATGGACATTGCGGGGTCGGACATGCGCCCGCTCCCCCGGTTGGAGGAGGTTGGCGATCCGGTATTGGCGGGAGTTTGGGGGAAAGGCGTTATGCCACGCGGCGCGTTTCAGGTCGTTCTCCGTCAGTTCGATCAGGAAGCCACGCTACTCAACATCGAGGTGGGGCAGGACGATTACGTCTTCCTCTACCGTGAGATCACGCGGTACGGCGACAAACCCTGGATTCTGGGATTCTATGTTAAAGACGATGTAGTGGACGAAGCCTTCGGCAGCCTTCAGATGGTGATGATTACCGGGGCCTTGGTGCTGGTTGGCTCTATTGGCCTGTCGCTGCTTCTCGCCCGCCTAATCCGCCGCCCGATAAGGGATTTCGCGCGCGCCAGCGAAGCCGTGGAAGCTGGGGATTTCGATGCCATCCCTGCCCTGCGGCGTAGCCCCGTGCGGGAGTTCGATGAAGGGGCGCGCGCCTTCAACCGCATGGTCGAGGGCTTGCGCGAGCGGCAGAAAATTCGCGATCTGTTTGGCCGCTTCGTGCCGGCCAATGTCGCAGCCCGCCTGTTGCATGACCCCAGCCACCTCAGCTTGGAAGGTGTCCGCCGGGAAGTCAGCGTACTCTTTACCGATATTTACGGCTTCACCGCGCTGTCGGAGAGCCACCCGCCGGAACAGGTGATTCCGCTGCTGAACCGTTATCTTGGCCTCGTGTGCGAAATTATTGCGGAGGAAGGCGGCATTGTGGTCGATTTCATCGGCGATGCCGTATTCGCCCTGTTCGGTGCGCCGGAGTTTATGGCCGATCACACTCTCCGCGCGCTGCGCGCTGCCCGCCGAATTGATCAAGCCACCGCCGATTTTGCCAACGCAGCCCGCAGCAACGGCATTCCCTTCGGTTATACCCGGCTGGGGCTGAATGCGGGCGTGGTAACGGTGGGGAATTTCGGCGCAGCAGACCGGCTGAAATATGGCGCGGCGGGCGATGCCGTGAACACCGCCGCCCGCATCGAAACCGCTAACAAGGCCCTCGGCACGCGCTTTCTGGCCGGGCAACGGGTGATCGACCTCACGGGGGATACCGACTGCCGCCCGGTGGGGCGCGTGGCGTTACGCGGACGCAGCGAGCCGATGGACCTATGGGAGATTCTCCCGAGCGGCAGCGGGCAGGAACCCTGGGTTCTCGCCTATCGCGCCGCCTACGAGGCGCTGATGCACGGCGATGCCGACGCCCGCGAAACCCTGCGTCGCCTCGCCGAAGACCGGCCCGACGATCAAGTCATCGGCTGGTTACTGGACGCCAGCGAAGTTTCGGCCATGCCGATTCTCTACTTGGGGAACGACTAAAGTTAAACGCTGGGGAAAATTTTCTAAACATAATTTCATGAAAATATTATTTGACTTATACTAAAATACAATGTATATTATTTTTGATACTAGGGTTTGTGTAACTTGAAACTCTTCCATGCTTGCTTTGAAAGATTTATGTGATGAATTTAGGCTTAACTCAGCGTATTTTTGCAGCGCTTCTTATTCCAGTATTTGCATTTCTTATCATGGGGAGCAGCATTATTTGGGCACGCTGGGGTGACTACAAATCTAGGGAAACATTGATTGAAGCAGCGGAATTGGCTGGACTCGCGACCGCTCTTAGCCATGAACTCCAAAAAGAGCGCGGGTCTTCTGCACTGTTCATAAATAGTAAGGGCACCCAATTCGGCACTGAACTGAATAAACAACGCATCCTTACCGATACAGCAATAGCCGATCTAAAAAAACATATACATATAGAAAATATTGATAACCCTAACTTATTAAAAATAATTGATACTATGAATCAAAAAATAAATTCTCTTCCTGATAAACGAACAGACATCTCTTCCTTGCGAGTTTTAGCGCCAGCTAGTTTTGATTTTTATACAGGAATGGTGCGTGCGGCTGCCGATATTATTTACGGTATGGGGGCGCTCGACATTGGTAAACTTAATAAGCGTGTGGCAACGCTAGCGTCTTTTGTTGAAGGCAAGGAGCGCGCTGGTCAGGAACGGGCAACGGGTTCTGGTGGGTTTGCTTCAGGCCGCTTCGACTCGCCCGCCTATCGGCGCTACATTAGCCTTGCTGCGGCCCAGGAGGCTTATTTCCAAAGTTTCCGCACATCGGCTATGCCTGAGTTCGTATCGGCGCTGGATGCCGTTGAAAGCGGCACTCTCGCTCCAATTCTTGCCTTCCGGGATGTCGTTCATCAGGCTGGTGTTGGCACAGCTGTAGATCCCACTTTCGCACCACGCTGGTTCGAGGCAACCACTCTTCGCATCAATGAACTCAAAAAAATAGAAGATGCCCTCTCTGCGGACCTAATCGCGGCAGCTATAGCCGAAAAGGCCACCGCGACGAGGGCAATATGGGTGATTGGTATACAAGTCGGAATTGCAGCTTTGATTGCTTTAGTGTCGGGTCTTACTGTAAGCCGCACCGTGACACGGCCAATTCGTCGGATCATGAAAGTAACGAATAGGCTTGCGGAAGGAGATCTCAATGTCCAGATATCGGATGAAGCTAGACGGGACGAGATAGGGCTGCTGGCCCGCGCGCTGGCTGGCTTCCGTCGGGCGGCATTGGAGCGGTTGGCGCTCACTCAGGAGCGCGTGCAGGACCAGAAACACGCTGCCGAACAACGACGCCGCGAATTGACCGCTCTTGCAGAAGATCTCGAAAATCGCCTCACCCATGTTGCGAACTCTCTTGCCAACAGTTCCGAAAGTATGCGGGAAACCGCCGTCGAGGTTCAAAGCAGTGCGGATAAAGCGGCCCGCACATCGCAAACAGTTGCTGAAACATCAGAAGAAACGGGTAAACATGTGCGCCAAGTAGCCCATTCTGCTGACCATCTGCTGCACTCTATGCAGCAGATGGGAGACCAAGCACGAACGTCGGCCACAATAATCGGCAACGCCACGCAGCAAGCAAAGCGAACAAACCACATCGTTGCAGCGCTGTCGGGGGCTGCGGAAGAAATTGGGACCGTGGTTCGCCTAATCCACGGAATTGCAGAGCAGACCAACCTTCTGGCCCTCAACGCCACGATTGAAGCTGCGCGCGCGGGAGAGGCGGGTAAAGGCTTTGCCGTCGTTGCGAGTGAAGTCAAAAATCTTGCCAGCCAGACAACTCGGGCAACAGAAGATATAACCCATCAAATTCAAGCTATTCAAACAAGCGCGTCCCTAGCCGTAACCGCTATTCAGGAAATTACAGGCGTCGTCGAGCAAGTCGGCGGACTGACCGACGCAATTTCCAGCTCGATTGACGCGCAGTTGAACGCAACACGGGAAATTGCACACCGGGTGGCGAGCGCCGCAGATGGGACCGATAGCGTGACGCGCTCAATTGCGGACGTTCAAGTCACAGCACACCATACCGGAGACGCATCAGGCAAAATGTTGCAAGAAGCCCAGAGTGTTGCCACCCGCGCTCAGGCTCTTCGCAGCGAAGTCGTACAATTCAGCTCGGACGTGCGGGCGGCTTAGAGCAAATTCAGCGACGTTTCGGGGATGCCTATTCTCTCGGTGCGGAAGGATTAAGCGGTTCATCTTGGCCCATGACAGCGCTATAGTCATAAGGCGTTTTCGGAAGGATTAGACTCATGCTTGCCATCAACCTCCCCACCGAGATCGAAACCCGCCTTGAGGCCCTTGCTCAAACCACAGGGCGGACGAAGGAATTCTATGCCCGCGAGGCCATTCTGGAGCATCTCGACGATCTGGAGGATCTCTATCTGGCCGAACAGCGCTTGAGGGATAATCGGGCCGGTCGTAGTAAGACGTTAACCCTGGAAGAAGTAGAGCGCGATCTTGGCTTGGCGGATTAGGCTCGACGAAGCCGCAAAGAAAGATCTCTCCAAGCTTGATAAAGCGATTTCTCGGCGCATAACTGCGTTTATACGACAAAGACTTGCCAAACTCGAAGACCCGCGCAGCATCGGCGATGCGCTGAAAGGTGCCGAATTAGGCTCGTTCTGGAAATACTGCGTCGGTGATTATCGCATCATTGCCAGCATCGAGGACGATATTTTGCGTATCCTGGTCGTGCGGATCGGGGATCGTAAGGATGTGTATAGAAACTAACCTATTCCATCCCTACCGCGCCAAATAAAGCGGTAATGATCGAGCCGGGGGATTACGGAGCGCCAGCGAAATTCCAGACATACCTTTCCTGTCGTTGGGGAAGGATTAGGCGGTTCGTATTCGCAGATGAAAGCGCTATAGTCATAAGGCGTTTTCGGAAGGATTAGACTCATGCTTGCCATCAACCTCCCCACCGAGATCGAAACCCGCCTCGAGGCCCTCGCCCAAACCACAGGGCGGACGAAGGAATTCTATGCCCGCGAGGCCATTCTGGAGCATCTTGACGATCTGGAAGATCTCTATCTGGCCGAACAGCGCTTGAAGGATATTCGCGCGGGCAAGTCTAAAACCATCCCCCTTGAAGACGTGATGAAGCTCTATGGCCTGGAAACTTGAGTTAGACCCGGTAGCCGAACGCGAGCTTGATAAACTCGACCCGCCAATCGCGCGTCGCATCCTCTCGTTTCTCTATACGCGTGTTGCCAAACTCGAAGACCCGCGTAGCATTGGTGATGCGCTGAAAGGTGCCGAATTAGGCTCGTTCTGGAAATACCGTGTCGGTGATTATCGCATCATTGCCAGCATCGAGGACGATATTTTGCGTATCCTGGTCGTGCGGATCGGGGACCGTAAGGATGTGTATAGAAACTAACCTATTCCATCCCTACCGCGCCAAATAAAGCTGCCATGTCATGCCCTTACCCAGCGTCGTTAAGCGGCAATGATCGAGCAGGGTCCAGTCCGGTCCGGTCAAAGCGCCATGCACGTGATCGAGAATACGCCGCCCGCCGCCCGCATCTTTGGCGTAAAGCGACAGGACCATCACCCCGTTCGGCGTAAGGGCTTTGCGGTAGCGGGCTATTTCTGCAACCGGATCATCGGTGTAGAACAGCACTTCATTGAACAGAATCGCGTCGAACTCTCCCTCCGGCTCATAGGTGGCCAGATCGGCACACCGCTTAACGCCGCCAGGGGGAAGCCCCTTGAAACTATCTAGTGCCGCCTGCGATAGATCGACACCAACATAGCCCGCAAGCTGCGATGGGTGCAGATACTGCATCATCACCCCGTCGCCGCAGCCAACATCCAGCAGCCGGAACGGGCGCGGAGCCTGCATCAGATAAGCCGCAATCGCCCCATAGCGCGGTGCTTCCCGAAGTTTGTGCAGAAAACTCCAGCGGCCTTCCTGATATTCCCGGTCCCAGCGCGTCGCGTCGCTCATGCTGTCACGTCTCCTACACTTACGACGATGACGTTTATCATGCTGCCCCCAGGGAGCAAACCTTGACGGCACCGGGTGGGCTTGTCATAACAGGTTATGTCTCGTCTCGATAGCTTCATCAATCGTATGGTCGCGCAACGCGCGTGCCTAAACTTCATTGCCGGCCAAGTGAACGGACCAACGCTGACCGAACCCGTGCTGGAACTCGGCCTCGGGAATGGCCGCACCTACGATCATTTGCGCGAACTGTTCCCCGCCGCGCCAATTTTTGTGTTCGACCGCGCGATGCGGGCGAACCCCAAAAGCGCCCCGCCGGAAGAAATGATGATCCTGGGGGATGTTCAGGAAACGCTCCCCACTATCCGCCCCCGCCTGGGGGCAGGCGCGCGGCTGGTTCACAGCGACATCGGCAGCGGGGTTGCGGAAACGACCGCGCCGCTGGTTCGTTTTTTGGAACAAACCCTCCCGTCCCTGCTCGCTGATGGGGCGTATATCGTTGCAGATCAACCGATGCGCGTGCCAACTTGGCACCCGCTGCCCTTGCCGGAGGGGATCGCCGAGGGACGCTATTTTCTATGGCAGCATCGCGCCTAAGCTATTCCCGATGATACGGATGCCCGGCCAGAATCGCCTGGGCGCGGTACACTTGTTCGGCGAGCAGCACCCGCACCAGCATATGCGGCCAGGTGAGCAGGCTGAGGCTGAGGTTGAAGTCCGCACGGTTCAACAGCGCCGCATCATGCCCATCGGCCCCGCCGATGGCAAAGGCAAGATCGGCGACACCGCTATCGCGCCACTTCCCCACTTGATCGGCGAAGGCTTGGCTGGACAGGCCCCTGCCGCGCTCGTCCAGCGCCACCAGCGTGGCCCCCTGCGGGAGCGCGTTTAGAAGAAGCTGGCTTTCGCGGGCTTTAAGCTCGGCGGCGGGAAGAGCCTTACGCTCTTCAACCTCGATAATCGACAGGGCGGGGCGCAGGCGGTTGCCATACTCTGCCACTAAGGACTTGATGGCAGCATCCTTACACCGCCCCACTGCCAACAGATGAACGCGCACTGGGAAAGGCTAGAAACGCGGGCTTTCGCCAGCCTCTTCATCCCAATCTTCCTCGGCTTCAGCATCGGTCAAACTGTCACTATCGACCGAATACCCCGCCACCAGCACTTCGGGGGGCAGTTCCACGCCCCACATTTTTTCGAGATTATAGAAACTGCGAACTTCCGGGCGGAAGATGTGAACGATGATGTCTTTGGCATCAAGCAACACCCAGTCGGCGCGCGGCATCCCTTCAATGGCAATGCCTTTTGCGCCGCCTTCCTTCAGCTTGTCGGCCAGATTCATCGTGAGCGCCGCCACCTGCCGGTTGGAGCGGCCCGAGGCGATGATCATATAGTCGGCAATGCTCGTTTTGCCGATAAGCGGAATCACGACGATGCCTTCCGCCTGACCATCGTCGAGCGAGGCTTTGGCGATTTCCACAAGGTTTTCGACCAGCGGTGTGCTGGTGGTCGAAACGGGTTCAGTCGCTGCGGGAATTGGAGCAGGAATCGGGTCAGGAATCGGGGCGGAAATAGGAGAATCCTCCGGTTAGTCTTGAAGAAGTTTTGCACTAGCCCTCGCCGCCGCGCGAATCGCGGTGGCCGAGGCCGGGTGCAAACGGGTACGCAAAAACACCCACGCGGGCCGTTTATGCCGCGCTAGAGATCGACAGGCGGCATCCGGCAATCGCGCCGCGCGAAACCGCCGCGCCGCCTGCCCAAGAAGAGCCTTGCCAGAATAGGGCGCGCGCGCAAAAACCGCAACTGCCGCTCTGTCATACACGCTCTGCCAGGCACGCCAACGCACGATTTGGCCGAGATTATCGGCCCCCATCAGCCACACGAAGCGCTGACCGGGAAACAACAGCGTTAGCTGCCGCAGCGTTTCAGCACTATAGACGGTGCCAAGATCGCTCTCAATCGCTGTCACCACCATGCGAGGATGCTGCGCGCGTCTGCGCGCCGAGGCCATGCGGTCGGGTAAGGAGGCCATCTCCGTCAACGGCTTCAGCGGATTTTGCGGCGAGA
>JAYSQZ010000063.1:0-20275 GCA_043721315.1 Alphaproteobacteria bacterium | reverse complement strand
GCGGTTTGCGCTCTATAATCTTGCCGGCTGGTTGAACCCGCTGTTCGATCTATGGGTTGGTGGGCGGCAACGCCAGGTGTTCTATAATATTGATCGCGACGCCCCTACCTTGCGGCGGCTGGATGCGGCTTTTCCCGAAATTCTATCGACGTTTGAAAGGGTTATGGGGCATCTGGAGCGGCTGCCCGCGTATCATACGCTTGATCACGACGTGATTTATTCATCGGGCCGCACGCAGCGGGATGCACGGTGGGGCGTCTTTATGATCACCTGTTTCGGTCATAAGCCGAAGGCAGCGACAGCCTTATGCCCGGACTTGATCGCGCGGCTTGAAACAATCCCTGGTCTCTATCAAGCCTTCTTCTCGGTGCTTGAGCCGGGAAAATCAATACCGGCGCACGTTGGCCCTTCGCGGGTTTATCTCCGCTATCACCTTGGCTTACAGGTGCCGACCGAGGCGACGCCAACGCTGCGCGTTAAGGACCAAACCTACCGCTGGAAAACCGGTGAAAGTATTCTCTTCGATGATTCTTGGGATCATGAAATTCAAAACGACTGCCCTGAGATGCGGGCCATTCTGATCGTCGATATTCAGCGGCCCTTGCCGTGGCCTTTAACCTGGATTGCCTGGGTTCAACGCAAAACGGCAGCGCTGCATTATGCACGCCGGATCGTTACGGCTGCGGATCGTTTGATCCCGTCCCCCTAGAGCAAAGGCTCGTCGCAGATGTTTCCACCTGCGACGAGCCTTTTCTAAACAAACGCTCTAACGTGAGCCTACTTCCAGAGTGGATCGCCCAGGTCCAGATCTTTCTTCTTGGTCAGACCGCCAACCCCAGCGCCAACCGCGCCGCCAACAACCGCGCCGGTCACTGGGGAGCCGAGTAGCGCCCCGCCGACGGCGCCGGTAGCAGCACCGATACCGGCACCCGACAGCGCACGATCCCCCGTGGTGTTCCCGCAGGCCGCAAGCGCAACCAGAGAACCCGCGAGGAGTAATTTTACGATGGTCATCATAGACCTCCCTTTGTGAGCGATGCGGGCCTTGGTAGCGGATAGGCCCCGCACGCTGTTAGAGCGTTTTGTTAAGCAAATGCGTCGTCGCGGGTGATTCCACCCGCTCGGGATTTGCTCTAAGATGCATATTTATAGGCGGGCAAGCTCTTCAACGACTCGACGGTCGCGCCCGGCAGCATCATCCGGTCGTTCGAGACGGCCAGCGAGCTGTAGGGAACGATGACGAGCTTGTCGCCCATCCCCAGAAAACCGCCAACCGACAGCACCGCGTACGGTACTTTTTCGTTCGGGGTGACGATTAGATCGTCGATGGTGCCGACGGTATCGCCGGAATTATTCACCACTTTGGCACCGACAACCTTGGAGGTGCGATAGCCGGTGGTCAGCGACTGCATATCGACTTTGAAAGGCGCTAAGGTTTGCGGTGCGCCTTGAGCGTACACAAAACCCGTCGTTCCAACCGTCATCAACGCTGCCGCCGTGAGCATAAGGATTTTCCGCATGATATTGTGCCTTTCGATAAGTGGATGGACAAAAGAGATTTGGGTATTAATCAACTTCTTCGGCCTCTCATAATAAACGCACTAGATAAAACTTCGTTCCATTAACAAATTTTTAGATTTTTTAGGATGATTGTTTTGATTGAACCCTAAAGCGTTGCCGGAGATTTATCGCTCATAGCGGCACAGGCGGCTTCTAGTGCGGTGATTGCGCTCAAAATCAGCGTATGGGCTGGCGTACCGGCAACACTGGGCAGTTTGGATTTCAGGCTTTGCAACACGACCGATAGCGCAATTTCCCCCGGCGGTAGAGCCAGCGCCTCCTTTGCCATCAGCACGTCGTGCAACTGGGTTGGCTCGCCCCCGGTCATGCCTTCGGCGGCAGCGGCAGACAGTTGCTGCGCGTCTTGTTCCAGCGCATCCAGCATTCTCAGCTTTTCGTCTTTCCCCAACGACGGATCGACCACGATGTCGGTGGGATGCGCTACGTGGGCATGGGGCCGTTCGATTTTATCTTCGGGCGATGCCACAGGGGGAGGCTGGATATCCGTCATAGTCTGAACGCCTTTCGGAGGAGGAGGGGCAAGGCGTACCCCCGTTCCGGTCAGGAACGGGGGCGGTGCCGAGCGGCGATTAGAGCGGGTTCCGTTCGCCAAGGCTCACGTCAAGCGCTCTAAACCTTTGTTTGTAGGCAAATTCGCCGTCGCGGGTGACTCCACCCGCTCGGGATTTGCTCTAAGCCTTATCGACAATGTCCTTCACAGCATCCTTGGCTTTGCCAACGGCCTGCTGGGCGTTGCCCTTCACTTCCTGGGCCACGCCGTCGCGGCGAAGTTGATGGTCGTCAGTGGCCGATCCTATGGCTTGTTTGGTCTTTCCAATAATTTCGTTGGTAACGCCTTTAATTTTATCAGATGTGCTGCTCATGATTAAAGCCCTTTCATGTCGTGTGATGCGTCAACGTCCGAGTGTTAGAAGAAAATTTTTCCTAACTCGAAGTTATGAGGCTTGGAGTAATTTTTATAATACTAAACTTTGTGTCGATATTATGGAGTGGTATATTTATTTATATTTATAATTATTTCTGCCGTAATCCACTAAGCATCTTGCCCCAATCGTTCGATGGGGAAGCGGAGTGTCCAGCGCACGCCTTCGGGCGCGAAGATGAGTTGGGAGGTTCCTTCAATTGCGCGGGGCACGAGGCGCTCGATGAGAGACCGCCCGAAACCAAAACGCTCCGGCGGGAAAACGGTTGCACCGCCTGTTTCGATCCATGACACTTCGAGCATAACCCGGTTTTCCACCCGAACCCGCTGCCAGGAAATGACAATCGAGCCGAGCGGGCCGGACAGCGCGCCGTGGCGGTAAGCATTGGTCAGCATCTCGTGCAGGCCAAGGGCCAGATTTTGCGCCGCCTCCGGCCCTACAATCTCCCGCTCGCCCCGGATCGTTACGCGGTTTTGCAGGGATGGTTGATCGCCGCCGGTTTCCAGCAGGATCAATTCGCGCAACTCAACCCCGCGCCAGGAGTGTTCGATCAGCAGCCCATGCGCGTCGGCGAGGGTTTGCAGGCGGGCGCTAAAGCCTTCCATAAACTCGGGCAGCGTTGCGACCGAGCTTGCGGTCTGCCGGGCAATGCCGCTCACAATTGCGAGAAGGTTTTGGGAGCGGTGGGTAAGTTCCCGCAGCACGGTATGAAGGTGCTTTTCAGCGCGTATCAGCGGCTCGATCCGCGCTGGGAGTTTCGAGTACAAGGCCACGGCTGCAAACAGCGCGATGAGCGTTGCCGCCAACCCCACGGCCCCAATCAACTCCGCCGACACTGGGAACCAGCGCAGTGCCATCGCGCTGATTTGGCTAACCCCTCCAGCAACGGCAAAGAGCAGGGCGAGGTATGTAATCTTTTTATACGCTCTCACTAAGCTCTTACGGTGGCGCATGTGCCAGATTAACCCGCCTGCCACGCAAAAACACGCGAGCGCAAGAATGCCTTCTGAAATCAGGGGAAACAGATCGTTTGGAGACAGGTTCATGCTGTCAAAAAAAGATGGGAAGATTTCCCGCATTGCAGATGCTCAATCTATGCCCCTTACAAAAGTCACGAATCATGCACCATAATTTGCCCGCGCAGTTGACGGCTCCCCGAAGAACAGTGCTTGGCTAACCACGGCGGTTACGGTTTCTTCGCGGAATGGTTTCGTTATGAGGAATGTCGGCTCCGGGCGTTTTCCGGTTAGCAGGGATTCAGGGTAGGCGGTGATGAAAATTACCGGTATGTCGAAGGTCTCCAGAATCTCATTCACGGCTTCCAGGCCCGAACTGCCGTCGGCCAGCCGAATATCGGCGAGCACGAGGCCGGGGCGGGTTGATTTGGCCAGCATCACCGCTTCCGTATGCGTGCGGGCATTACCAACGACGGCATGGCCGAGACCGGACACGAGAACTTCAAGATCCATCGAGATAATCGGTTCATCCTCGATAATCAGCACGCGCGTCGCAATCTGGTTGCCGATTTCCTGACCGGCGCTGTTCATCAACGCGGTACAATCTTCCAGCAGTAACCCCAGAATCGTTGCGACTTCTTCGGGTCTGAACCCTTCAACGACAGAGAGAAGAAAGGCTTGCCGGGGCAGCGGCGTAATTCCGCCAATCCGGCGTTCGGCGGGCGAAGCCGGATCAGCTTCCTCTGCGGTGGCGAGGGGCTGGGCTGAATTCCAAATCTGCGAGAACAGCTTGTACAGGCTAACGCGCGGATTTCCTGCCTTCTCAAAAACGGCTGGATCGGCAATCAGCGCTTCCAGCAACGCCACCACATAGGCATCGCCACTCGCTTGAGTGCCCGACAGCGCCCGCGCATAACGCCGGAGTAAGGGTAATTGTGGGGCGACAAGAGCAGAAATAGACATAGGGTAATAACCTCGCCCGGCATTTCACAAACCCCAATATCGGGTCAGTCCACCTTACGAAACGCCTTAGGCGAAACTAAGTTCCCGATATTGGGAGAATTAAGCTGGCCAGCGGAACTTTTAACACAGCGGGGGGTTTTACTGTCACCCTCGCCCCTCCTATGAAAGTAGAGAACGGATGACCTCCCCCCCAGAAGACGATCGTTCCCCTAGAAAACCAGCCCTGAAGATCGAGGGTAAATTGCAGGCTCAGATTGGCGAACGGCTCCGTACTTACTACGCCTCAATCGCCTCCGAACCCGTACCGGATCGGTTCAAGGCCCTGCTTGATCAGTTGGAGAACGCTGAAATATCGCCCCCTGCAACTCCCAGCCCGGCTAAAAAGGATGAATGATGTCGCCCCCCGCTTGAAAGAAGCGCTGCTGGCTGAGATTCCGTCGATCAGAGCCTTTGCTATTTCTCTTAGTGGTAATTTGGACCGCGCCGACGATCTCGTGCAAGAGACGCTGATGAAAGCCTGGGCCGCCGCAAACTCCTTTCAGGAGGGCACCAGCCTGCGGGCGTGGCTGTTCACGATTATGCGGAATACCTTCTATAGCCAATACCGCAAGCGCTGGCGCGAAGTGCAAGATGTCGATGGCGTTGCCGCCGCGCAGTTGGTGTCCCACCCGGCGCAGTTGGGGCATTTGGACCTTGCCGATTTTCGCGTACTGCTCGCCCAGCTTCCGTTCGATCAGCGCGAGGCGCTGGTTCTGGTCGGCGCGACCGGCTTCACCTACGAAGAGGCGGCTAAGATTTGCGGCGTGCCGATTGGCACGATCAAGAGCCGGGTCAACCGTGCCCGTCAGCGCCTGATGCAGCAGATGGCCATAACCTCTGCCGATGATTTCGGCCCCGACCTTGCTGTTGTTCGCGACGGCCTCTACGCAGCAGAAAAAATATCCTCTTCTGGCGGCGAGTGAATTTTAACAGGAACTAAATGAAGTGTTAAGCGTTGTGTATAGGAGCGGTGTTGATACGTCAACACATGAGTATTCAGTAAAAGCGCTCTTGAATACGCCATTTTATCATTACTACAGAGGGAAATAGAACCATGTTCTCGTCAGAAAAACATGAAAATAATCGTTTGGCCGCCGATGGCTATGCCGCACGTCTTGATGCAGCAGCAGATACAGCCGTGACGGCAACACAGGAGGCCGCCGCGCAAGCCGGCGAAAAAATCGAGGCGCTGACGCATAATGCTCTGCATATGGGCGAAAACGGTATCGAATCTCTCAGTAAGTTGGTGGGCCGTAACCCTATGGCAGCCCTGGGTATTGCCGCAGGCGTTGGCCTGTTAGCGGGCCTGATGTGCCGCCGGGATAGTCGCTAATGGGCCTGCTCGCCGGGGTTATAGGCTTTAGCGCCTCTAATCTGCGGCGGCGGGCGGCGGTTTTGATTGGCGGCGCGGTTCTTGGCGGTGTCTTGTTGAGCGTGGCATTGGCCTTCCTCTGCGTTGGCCTTTACCTCACGCTACAGGCGTATGTATCGCCCCGCGCGGCAGCCTTTCTTATTGCCCTTCTCGGTTTGCTTCTCGCCGTTATGGTCTTCGGCTGTGTCGCGATAGCGCTCCGCCGCACGCAACGGATGATCGACCGGGCCGTCCGCGCGAGTGTGATTGCCAGCTTGGCACCGCCCGTTCTGTCGCTTGCCGTGCGTCACGTCGGCGTGGTGAGCGTCGTGCTTGCTGCCGGAATCGCCTTCTTCGTCGCCCGTCGGCGCTAATTCTTTTGGAGGTTTTGATGACCCTAAAACTTGCTGTTGGCGTGCTGGCGATGAGCGCCACGGCCTATCTTGCTTTGCTGGGCGGTTTGCACGGCCCTTCCTTGCAGCACTCGGTGGCCGAAGCGATTTCGGTGGTCCCCAGCACTCTCTGTGCAGCCCAGCGCTGTTCCGGGCCGACTGAGCTTCGATAATCCGGCGCGTTATTCCTGGGGAAATTCCAACAGCACCCGCGTTCCGCGCGTTTGAGCCGGATGCTGCACGATGGCTTTAAGGCTGGTCGCCATTGCGGTCAGAATTTTGATCCCCAAACCCGTGCCTAGGCTCGGCGACTGCGGATCGAACCCCCGGCCATCGTCTTCCACCGTCAGGCAAATCATCTCGGTTGGGGTTAGCGCAATCGAAATCCGAATATCGCCGTTTTGGCCAACGCCGTAGGCGTATTTGAAGGCGTTAGTCACCAATTCCCCCACGACAATACCAATCGAAATGGCCTTATCGGTCGCAATCATCAAGCGCTCGGCGGTCAGACGAAGAGTGCAGGGGTGTTCGTCGTCGGCCAGGGATGCTTGCAACTCTTCGACGAGATGCGTGAGGTAATCGCTAATCTCAACCCGGCCAATATGATCGGACGTGTAGAGCCTGCGGTGAACCCCGGCGATAGCGTTGATGCGGGCTTGGGTTTCTTGCAGTGCCGAAATGGCCGCAGGATCGGATACGACGGCGGTCTGTAAGCGCACCATCGCGACGACCAACCCCAGACTATTGGCAACCCGGTGATTGACCTCCTCCAGCAGCAGTTCCGCCCGGTCGCGTGCTTCGCGCACGGCGAGTTCGTCTTCAGCTTTTTGGGTTTTGAGCCGCCACCGCTCGATTACATTGCCGATGGCGGTCATCAACAGTTCGTAAAACTCCGGCGACGAGTCTTTGATAACATATTCATCCGCCCCTCGCCGCAGGGCTTGCAACACCAGCCGGGCATCGGCTGATCCGGTGACGTAAATCACGGGCGACCGCTCGTGGCGCGGGCCGAGGCGGGCCAGAACGTCCAAGCCGGTTTCGGGTGACATCGCGTGTTCCACGGCGATCACGTCGAACGCCTGTTGGCCGAGCAGCAGAAAGGCTTCCTGGCTGGTCGCAACTGGCGTTACGCTCAGGCCCTGCTCTTCTAGCGCGTGCTTAACCCGTAAGCCTAGGCCCACATTGGCATCGAGGTAGAGAACACGAATGCTCTCGCCAATCTCGGGGGAATTAGCCGTTGGAAAAACGGCGCGCGCGTGCTCACTCATCTAAAAGCCTTAGCGTCTATCCCAAAAGGGCGGGAATGAATGATGATGGTAGCCGTCTTCAAGCCGCAATAAGGCTTAAATATTACTGTACCTGATATTGTACCCGCGCGCCGATTTATTTTTAGAAGGCCCTGCTTCTAATTTGAGCATTTATCATGAGCGCACATCCACGAAAAACATTCTTATCATAAAAACCGACCTTTCGCGCTGGTTCGGTCGCGGCGCTGCCGCTATGCTGGCGCGTATAAATCATACAATTGAACCGGAGCGCGCGATGAGCAACACCGTTACCTGGGGCGTCCTCAGCACAGCGAAAATCGGCCTCGATAAAGTTATTCCGGCGATGATGCGCGGCGAGGTTGCTGTTGTGGCCGCTATCGCCTCGCGCGATCTCAATACCGCCCGCACTGCCGCCGACCAGCTTGGCATTGCCAAGGCTTACGGCAGCTATGAAGACCTGTTGGCCGATCCCGAGATCGGCGCTATCTATAATCCGCTCCCCAATCATCTGCATGTGCCGTGGACGATTAAAGCCTTGCAGGCCGGAAAGCATGTGCTGTGCGAAAAGCCGATTGGCCTGACCGCCGAGGACGCCCAGGCGCTGATAGCGGCGCGCGATGCGTCTGGCAAGCGCGTGGCCGAAGCCTTCATGGTCCGGTTCCATCCGCAATGGGTGCGCGCCCGCGAAATCGTTCGCTCGGGGCAGTTGGGGGAGGTGCGGGCGATCCAAACCTTCTTCTCCTACTATAACGTCGATCCCAATAATGTGCGGAACAAGGCCGATATTGGCGGCGGCGGGCTGCTGGATATTGGTTGCTACGCCGTGGCAACCGCGCGCTATCTCTTCGGGGCCGAACCGGAGCGGGTGGTGGGGCAGATGGATTTAGACCCAACCTTCGGCACCGATCGGCTGGTGAGCGGGCTTGCGGCTTTCCCCGGCGGCCGGCAGCTTAGTTTTATCTGCTCGACCCAGTTGGCAAGCTATCAGCGCGTGCAGATTGTCGGCACACAGGGGCGGCTTGAGGTGGAAATTCCCTTCAACGCCCCGCCAGGGTACGGTTGCTCCCTACTGCTCGATACCGGGGCGGACCTTAAAGGCGGCTCAATCACGCGGGAAACGCTGCCCGCGTGCGATCACTACACGCTTCAGGGCGATGCCTTCTCTCGTATGATCTTAGGCGAAGAGCCGCAGGAGTTCGGCCTGGAAGACGCGCTGTTGAACATGCGCGTGCTCGATGCTTTCACACGGTCAGCCCAGCGCGGGGGTTGGGAGGTGCCTTAGAGAAGCGTGCGTTAAATCGCACGCTGCTCTAAAAGCCGCCATTGCGGCGGCGGCCAAGAGCGCGGATGCGCTCGCCCGGCGAGGGCTAAAAAATACCCTATAGCATCGTGCGTTTAACTGAACGTACGATGCTATAATGAAAGCTCCAGATCGTCCACAAATCCGCGTGTGGCCGCCTGCAAGCGGTCGCTGACAGAGGCCAAATCGGTTGCGACTTGGGTTAGATGGTCTGTTGCCAGTCGGCACCGGCGGGCGGCATCGCTGACTTGATCGACGGCAACAGTCATCGTGCCAGTCACCGCCTGCGCCCCGTCGGCGCTCGCGGCAATTGTTGCGGCTAGCCGCTTTTGCTCTTCCAGATCATTTGAAATATCTCCGGCCATTGTATCAATCGTGCTGATTGTCCCGACGATTGCACGCAAAGCGCTATCGGCTGCGTGGGAGGCCGTTTGAATATCGGCGATCTGACGGCCAATCACTTTGGTGGCGTCGGCGGTTCGTAGGGCCAGGGTTTTGACTTCACCTGCGACAACGGCGAACCCGCGTCCGGCGGCACCGACCCGTTGTGCTTCGATAGTTGCATTCAGGGCCAGCAGGTTCGTGCGTCCGGCAATGTCCGAAACAACCCCCGCGACCGCGCCGACGGCATCGGCATTTTGGCGCAACCCCAACATTTGCACCTGCGATTGCTCGGCTTCCCGCACCGCCCGCCCGGCAATATGCACTGTGGTTTTCATCCGCCCGCCTAACTGGTTGACTGATCCTGCGAGCGCCGCGACCGAGGCTGCAACCGTTGCCACATGGCTAGCCGCACTGCCTGTCGCCTGGGCAGCGGCCTCTGCCCCGCTTTGGGTTTCTTGCGCGAGGTTGGCGAGAGCATCAATCTCGCCACGCAGGGCCGTTAGCGCTTCAGCCACGGTTTCGCCCGCAGTGCGGATTTCTTGTTCTACCCGTTGGGCGAGGGCTTCGATGAAGGTGCGGCGTGCGGCTTCGCGCTCTTCTCGGTCGCGGTGGCGCGCAAGGCGCAAATCGGCGGCCTCGATGGCGTGTTGCCTCAGCGTCTCGATTGCGCGCGCAAGCCCGCCAAGCTCGTCTTGCCGTAACAGGCCGGGGGGCGGTGCCGCCAGATCGCCCCGCTCCAATGCCCCAACGGCGCGGGTTAATCCAAAAATGGGCCGGGTAATCGAGCGGGCGGCCCAGAGGCTGCTGAGGGCGAGCAGACTAGCCGACAGGATGGCCCCGATACCAAGGTTCCGGCCAATCGTGACAAGTTCAGCCGTCGCGGCCTCTCTCGCGATGCCCGCATAACCAACGGCCCGCGCGGAGAGCGCAAAAAAGGCTTTCTCCACAGCTTGCTGACGAGGCTCCACCGCATCCGTCCAGGTTTGGGCGAGTGCGGTGAGCGTTTCGGCAAGCGCCTGAACTGGAGTGGTTAGGCTTTGGGCGGCGGCAACATCCGCATCGGCAAGGGCCGTCAGCGCTTGTTCCACGCTCCGGCGTCGATCTATGCCTGCGGCGCTGACATCGAGGGTAAGGGCGCGGAAAATTGCGGTTTCGGTGGCCGCAATCCGCGCCGTCCGGGCTATTTTTTCTGGCCCGTCCGCTAAGGAAACCAGCGCACGTTTAGCGTCGGTGAGACGGCTTTCTAGCTCCCAGTCTCGCGTGTTGAGCAGGGCAGTGCGCTGATCTACTAGGGTTTGTAGGGCTTCGGTTAGAGCGGTCTGGAGTACTAGAGTTTGCGCAATGTCATCGCGTAGCGCGCTTGGGTCTGGGGTAAGATTACGCGCCCGCAGGAGTGTTTGGCGCGAGACGCGAGCTGCACCAGACAGCGCCGCTTGGGCGGCCCCAAGGTCCAGATTATCCTGCGCGCTCAGAATGGCCCTACCTGCTTCCGGTAGGCGCATCATCGCAATCAACGCCTCTTGGATAGTTGTTGCCAGAACGTCACTTTCCGACCCAGCCGTGATGCGAAGCGTGAGCCGGGTGAGGCCCGTCTGTGTCCACAGAGCCGAGCCTGCAAAGAGCGCAAGGGCCGCAAGAGCGGCGAGTAAGAGTTTGCCGCGCACACCGAACGTCTGGCGGAACGGGTAAAAGCGACGGAAACTCATGATCGTGTTTCCTTACATGGTTTGGGTATCCCCGATCAGGGCGAATCGGCGGTGAGGCGGTTAAATGTCTCTGGTAGCAGGAGGGCTTCGGCAAGGGCGCGCGGCAGGAGGCGCGGGGTGCGTAATCGCAAAACACCTGGCAAAATTGGCGCCCCGGCAAGGCCGAACACGGGGCGTCCGAAGCGCAGGCCAAGAGCGACTTCTGACAAGGTTCCCCAGCTATCGCCAATGGCGATCAAGCAGGCACCCGCGCGGGCGATCAGCGCGTTTCGGGCCTCGCCGATACCGGTTGCCAAGGGGATGGTAAGGTAGGGATTCGCTTCTGATGTATCCTCGCCGGGGAGGAGGCCGACGGTTATGCCGCCCGCGCTCATCGCGCCTTTGCAGGCGGCTTCCATAACGCCGCCGCGTCCACCGCAGAGCAGAACAAACCCAGCTTCTGCCACCAGTACCCCCACGGCCTCTGCGGTGGCGAGCGCGCGAGGCGTGGCACTGCTCGGGCCGATCACCGCGAGAGGCGCACAGATTGGCGCACCGCTTTCGTGCTGACGCCAGCGCAGGGCTTCGAGTGGGGTTAAGCTGTGGGTGTCGCCGATAGGCACTGCGGCAGGGATCCAGCTTTTCTGAACCGGATCGAAGACTTGGTTTCCGTAGAGAAGCTGGCCTTGGTTAGTGCGGGCGAACATGGCGGGCCTCCCACTGGGCAATCGTCATCTCGGCGACTGCCATAATCAGGCTGCACACGGCGAGCAGCACGAGCGACAGGGCGGCAGCGAGGGGGAAATCGGAGCCTGCATCGGCAATCAAACTATAAAGCCGAAGCGGAAGAATATTGAGCTGCGTTCCCACTAAAGCGAGCGCGGTGCCATAAGCTCCCAGCGCGACGGCGGCAACGAGGCAGAAGGACGCGACTAAGGTTGGCGCAAGCTGGGGGCCAACAATATCAACGGCAACGCGCCAGCGTGGCGCGCCCAGCGAGGCCGCTGCGGCCAATTGTGCGCGATCAAGATTGAGAAGCACGGGGACTAACATTAAGACCACACGCGGCGTCAGAAAATAGGTGTAGGCGAGAGCGAGGCCGAGCGGCCCATAAAACCATCCCGAAATCACCACGGGATCACCGCCCAAAGCCGCCAGCACTTGCGTGATGAACCCAGCGCGCCCCAGCATCAAAATAAAGCCATAAGCCACGATCAACCCGGAAAAGGTGAGCGGCAACGCGATGACCACCTGCATCCAGGCCCGAACCGAAGGGCGCAACCGGCTAAGGTGAACCGCGACCGGCACGCCGATTATGAGAGCGAGAAGGCCGGAAAAGCCGCCTAGCAGCAACGATTGTCCTAACGCGGCACGCAGGCCTGCGGTATTCCACAGCCGCGCCAAAACCTCAAGCGACGCCCCTTCGATCAGAACGAGAGTGAGCGGTAGCAGGAAAAAAAGCCCCAGCACCAGAACGGCTGGGAGGGAGAGCAGAAACAGGCGCATGGGGCTTTTCCGTTCAGCTTAGGTTAATTGCCGAGGGCGGCTTTAACCCAACCCGCATCGACTTCGGCTTTCTTCTGAGCGGCGACGACAACATCGAGGGGCCGAACCTGCGGGGATGCGGGCAGCTTATCGGCAACATCCGGCGGCAGCTTAATGCCCGGAACCGAGGGGCGCACGAAACCTTGCGCGAAGATCGCCTGGCCGGCGTCACTCATAGTGAAATTCAGCCAAAGTTTA
Source organism: Alphaproteobacteria bacterium (assembly GCA_043721315.1). Lineage (GTDB taxonomy): Bacteria > Pseudomonadota > Alphaproteobacteria > Elsterales > Elsteraceae > Elstera. Next base: position 7,690 of record JAYSQZ010000063.1, on the reverse strand, counting down.
GCCGAGTTGGGGTTCGGGCCGTTCTTCACTAGGCTGATGGCATAGGGCGCGGCAACCGAGGCTTCTTGAGGGGTTACGACCTGCACGGCATCGCCGAGACCGTCAGTATGCTTTGCCTTCAACCCATCGTTCTCATACCCGATCCAGATGGGAATTTCGCCCTTCAAAAACTTTGCGTAGGGCGTGGTCCCCTCAACGCGCAACACATTGCCCGCTTGATGCAGTTTACGAACATAATCGAAGCCCGGCTGAAGGTTCGTCATATCGCCGCCATTACCGAAGGCAGCAGCAAACATCGTGACTTGGCCGACACCCGCCGAGCGCGGATCGAGATAGACAACCGAGTTTTTATACTCAGGCTTCAGCAAATCGGCCCAGCTTTGGGGTACATTCTTCACGAGCTTGGTATTGACCAAAAACGCGATTTGCAGCGAGTGAATGGTGAACCATTCGCCTGTGGGATGGCGGAAAACTTCCGGTAGCTTCTCGAAATTCACGGGCTTAAACGGGGCAAGGAGGCCCTTGGCGGTCGCATCAATGGCGGAGGCCGCGAAGTAATAGGCCGTATCGGCCTGCGGGCGATTGCGGGCCTTGTCGAGCGCAACGACGGTCGCCGCCGAGCCGAGATCATTATAAGTGATTTCAACTTCGGGGTAGCGCTGCTTGAAGGCGCGGAACTGAGCCGCCCAGTTTGCCCAAGTCGGGCCGGTATCGAACGAGACGACGAGACCTTCCTTAGACGCGGCTTGATACAGGCCGCGTTCGCCCGAATAATATTCAGGGCCGTCGAACGCCTGAGCGGCGTTTGCGAGAAGGGGAATGGCACCAAGCAGTACCAGAAGCGAACGGGCAAGCATCAATAGTCTCCTTAACGAGCAGTGGGAGCGGGGAAGAGCCTAATCGCCTCGGGAGGGATGGCGATTGCGGTAATCGCGGCGCGGCTCGCGGTCTCTCCCAACACACGGCCTGCGCCGCTATCGAAATCAAACCTGCGAAGCGCGCCGAGAAAGCGGTCGGCGGTGATGTGGCCGCTAAAGCGGTTCACCTCGGGGAGAAACTCTGGTGTCGGGGCGGTTAGAAGCTGCTCAGGCCGGAAAAATGCTAAGACATTGCTGCCTGGCATTAGCCCCTTGGCGTGGCACGACAGCAAACCCAGCGCGGTTTCGACACAGCGCTCATTCCGAACCAGCGCGGGCAGCAGATTGGCCTGACCGACGAAAGCCGCCACTGTCGCGTCTATGGGATGATCGTAGAGCGTGCGCGGGGAGGCAACTTGCAGCAGGCGGCCCTCGTGCAGCACGGCAACGCGATCTGCAATCGACAGCGCCTCTTCTTGATCGTGCGTGACGTGGATTGTCGTAATCCCGTGCTCCTGCTGTAGCCCCCGGATTTCATCGCGCAAGGCAACGCGGTGGGCAGCATCGAGCGCCGACAACGGCTCGTCGAGCAGCAACGCTTGCGGCGAAAACACCAGCGCCCGCGCTAAGGCTACCCGCTGTTGCTGCCCGCCCGAAAGCTGGGCCGGAAGCCGCTCCCCGAACCCGTCTAGCCGGGCACGACGCAGCATTGCTTCCGCTTTTATACGGCGTTCAGCGGCAGGAACTCCCCGTAACTTCAGCGGGTAAGCGATGTTTTCAGCCGCAGTCATGTGCGGGAATAACGCATAACTTTGGAAGACGACGCCCAAGTTCCGCGCGCGGGGCGGAACCCCCTGAACGGCCCGCCCGGCAATCTGGATTACACCCGAGTCGGGGTTTAAGAACCCAGCAATCAACTTCAGCAGGGTCGATTTTCCGCAACCAGAGGGGCCGATCAGGGCGCAAAGCTCCCCCTTTTGAACGTCGAGAGAAACACTCTCCACGCCGCTGGTCTGGCCGGGGTAGCGATAACTAACAGTGTCGAGAATGAGGCTCATGCCACCCCCCTCTGGGTTGCTGCTTGCTTGCCGACCCGCACAGACGTGAGGGATGCTGCCAAGGCCAAGACGAGCAGCACGATGGTTCCGGCGCAGGCAAAGCCTGTTGCGCCGTAAAAGGCTTGCAGAAGGACGACCGGATAGGGCCGGGCTAGAAAGCCTGCGATCAAATTCGAGAGCTGAAACTCGCCAATCGAGAGGGCGGCGACAAGGACCAGACCCGAGGCCAAACTGTGCCGTAGAGCCGGCAAAATAATGCCAATCAGCCGTTGCGGCAGTGTTGCCCCAAGGGATTCCGCTGCCCGTTCCAGCGTGGCTAAATCCTGATGGCGCATGTCTGCGATAAGCGTTTGCAGCAGGTAGGGCAGCGTCATCACCGTGTGCCCGGCGATTAGAAGCCCTGGCGTGCCCATCCACGGGAGAGTTTCAGACGAAAAAACCAGCAAAAAGCCGAACCCGAGCACAAGCGGCGGGGCGGCAATCGGGAGAAGAAATAAGATCCGCGCCGCTAATCTCCAGCCGCGCCCAGCGGCGGCATACAAGGCATAAGCGAACGGAACGGCGATTATGGCAGTGGCTACGCATGTCGCTAAACTTACAGTAATACTGGTCACAAAGCCTCGTTGGAAGCTCGGGTCTGTTACAATATCAACATACCAACGACCGGTGAGACCATGCGGCAATAGGGTATTCGTCCAAATCTCCCCGACTGACCCAACGGCGAGCAGCAGAATTGGTGTGATGATAAAGCCAAGGTAGAGCCAAAAAACCACAACCATTGCTGCATCCCTTCCCTTAGCGGTAATGGGCCTAATCCGATGAGGAAGATATAACGGCATTCGTTGACAGAAATATTACAAAATGTACGTTTTCTTCCAAAAACAATCAATAATTGCCAATCGGAGGCAGTCGCGTGAGCAGATGGGCGCACACCCGTTCCACTGCCTCAGCCACCGAGGCGCAGACGATCGGCCCGCCCCGAGTGTTGGGCGGTAGCGCCGACCAAGGCGCAAGGCTGAGGACGAGCCGGTCGAATTGAAGCCCGAAAGCGATTTCCGACACGGTGCCCGCCCCGCCACCAACGGCGACCAACGCAAAGGCCGCCCGTGCTATCACGGCATTCCGCGCTGATCCCAGCCCCGTTGCGAGGGCGATTTGAATGCCCGGCGCGGCTGTTGTCCAGGTCTCATCGGGCAAAAGCCCCACGGTGATGCCTCCCGCCGCGCGCGCGCCCTCTGCCGCCGCAGCCATCACCCCAGTTCGGCCACCACACAGCAGAACAAGGCCGCAGCCCGCAAGGCTATACCCGAGCGCCTCGGCAGTATGGGCCTGTGCGGGCGGCGCATCGCGCCCGCCGATCACGGCCACCGGCAGCCCGCATAAGGCAATCCCTGTTGTTCGGAGTAGCATCAGAGCCTCGGTCGCCGTCGCGAGCGGTTGCGGCTGGGTGGGCGGGGCGTCCAGGTTCTGCCAAGTTAGGCGCCTCGGCTCGAAATATGCCCATGTGCCCACAGTCCGCCGCAGCAGGCGGCGTTCAGCCGTGTCAAAAAACAGCGAAAGCGGGGCGGGCGCAACGGTCATACTTCACTCTAAATCGAAAGACGTGATAGTTTAACTTCAGATTGGTCTCGTCGGGCCGTCCATAAGCACTGATTTTGGTAGGGTATGATAGTTTTCGATCATGAAGGCCGGGAGAATGACCGGGAGAATGCGGGTGTTAGCCTTCGGCAGCGCCAAATTCTGACCATTGTTCAGCGTCAGGGTTATGCCACTGTCGAAGCGCTGGCCATCGAATTTCAGGTTTCGACCCAAAGCGTGCGCCGCGACATCATTCGGCTTGATACACTCGGGTTACTTCAGCGTTTCCATGGCGGGGTGGGGGTGTTAGATGCGCCAGTTCGGTTAGGCTATGAGCAAAAATTGACCGTGGCGATTTCCGCGAAAGATCGCATCGCTCAGGCAACGGTCGCGTTACTGCCGCCCGGTCAGGCAATCTATCTCGATTATGGGACAACGTGTGAAGCCGTAGCGCGCGCGCTACGGGGGCGGGATGATGTGCGGGTTGTTACGGCAAGCCTCGCCGTCGCACAAGCCTTAACCGGTGCCCACACTGTCCCCGGATTTGAGCCTGTTATGCTGGGGGGGCAGTTGCGCGGCGCGGAAGGCGCAGCTTTGGGGGAACTCACGCTCTCCGCGCTGGCTCAGTTTCGTTTCGATGTCGCGGTGCTCGGCTGCTCGGGCTTTGATAGCGACGGCGCGCCGACTGATTTCGATTTAGATAAGATCGCCGTTAAGCGTATGGCGCTGGTTCAGGCGCGCGCCGGGATGATCGTTGCCGATGCCAGTAAGTTTCCGCGCTTGGCCCTTGCCCGGCTTGCCCCGCTCACCTCCCTGCATCACCTCGTCACCGACGCCGCCCCCCCCGTCGATTTAGCGCAGGCGTTTCGGCAGGCTGGCCTGTCAATCGTCGTCGCGGATTGAGTTTTTTACGGCCCTAAATGAGTTTAGAGCATGATCCGCTCACCCGCGTGAATAGATCATGCTCTAGGGCCATCAAACGGTTTATCCCGCGCGCAGGCTTTTGGCGGCGGCCACCATCTGCTGAAGCGCGGGTTTTACCTCTTCCCAGCGCCGGGTTTTGAGACCGCAGTCCGGGTTTACCCAAAGCTGTTCGGGCGGCAAGTGGGCGCGTGCCTTGTGCAGTAGGGCGACCATATCGGCCTTGCTAGGGAGGCGGGGTGAGTGAATGTCATAAACGCCCGGCCCAATATCGTTCGGGTAGTGAAAGTTTGTAAAGGCGTCGAGCAGTTCCATCTTGGAGCGCGACGTTTCGATGGAAATAACATCCGCATCCATTGCCGCAATCGCGCCGATGATGTCGTTAAACTCCGAATAGCACATGTGCGTATGAATCTGCGTCGCATCGCTCACGCCGGAGGCGGAGAGGCGGAAACATTCCGCCGCCCACGCTAAATATGTCTCCCAGTCGGCCCGACGCAGCGGCAGCCCTTCTCGGAAAGCCGGCTCGTCGATCTGAATAATGCCAATGCCTGCCGCTTCCAAATCGCTCACTTCGTCGCGCAGGGCGAGGGCGATTTGACGGCAGACCGTTGCGCGCGGCAGATCATCGCGCACGAAAGACCAGCACAGCATTGTAACCGGCCCGGTCAACATGCCTTTAACGGGGCGGGGGGTGAGCGATTGAGCGTAGCGCGCCCAAGTAACCGTCATGGGTTTCAGCCGCGCAACATCACCGTAGAGAATGGGCGGGCGCACGTAGCGGGAGCCGTAGCTTTGCACCCAACCGGCTTGGGTAAAAGCGTAACCCGAAAGCTGTTCGCCGAAATATTGCACCATATCGTTACGCTCGAACTCGCCATGCACCAGCACGTCGAGATCAATCTCTTCCTGCCAGCGGATCGCCTGTTCGGTTTCCTGCTTCAAAAAATCCTCATACTCGGCCTCCGACAGTATCCCCTTACTCACCTGCGAGCGCGCTTTGCGAACACCCTCGGTTTGGGGGAAGGAGCCGATGGTTGTGGTCGGGAAGGGCGGCAGGTTTAGCTTTTCCTGCTGAGCACGGCGACGGTCGGTAAACGGACGATAGCGTTGCGCCCATGCAGGCACAACCCGGCCAAGCCGCTCGCGCACGGCAGTATTATGCAGCCGGGGCGAGGTTTTTCGGGCATCGCAGGCCGCGCGGGCTGCGGCTAAGTCATCCGCGACGGCGCTCTGCCCCTCCGTAAGCGCGCAGCGGAGAACCGCGAGTTCATCGAGTTTCTGAACGGCAAAGGCGAGCCAGGAGCGCAAATCGGCATCAAGGCTGCGCTCCTGGGTAACATCAATGGGCACATGCAACAGGGAGCAGGAAGGGGCGAGAATGAGCTTATCGGGTTCCCAAACGGCAAGAATAGGCTCCAATTGCGTCAAAAGTGCTTCCAAGTCTGCCCGCCACACATTGCGCCCGTCGATAATGCCAAGCGATAGCGTGAGGTGTTTGGGGGCTTCAGCCAACACGCGCGGCAAATCAGCAGCCCCGCGCACAAGATCGAGATGCACCCCTGCGACAGGCAGAGCGAGGGCGGTGGTTAGGTTTTCTGCCATTGGGCCGAAATAGCTCGTGACCAACAGCTTTAGCCTTGGTTCCGACTCGGTTAGAACGGCATAGGTGCGGTGCAGGGCGGTGCGGGTTGCGTCGTCGAGATCAAGGGCAAGGCAGGGTTCATCCATCTGCACCCAGTCGGCCCCGGCGGCCTGCAACTGCCTGAGTAAGTCGATATAAACCGGCAGCAGTCGATCCAAAAGCGCCCAGGGGTTAAAATCGGCGTCGGGCGATTTGGCGAGGCGCAGGAAGGTGACTGGCCCCACCAGCACGGGCCGCGTGTGAATGCCTAAGGCTTGCGCTTCAAGGAACTCCGTCACCGGTTTGACCGAGGCAAGCTGGAAGGTTTGGTCCGCCAAAAGCTCCGGCACAATGAAATGATAGTTGGTGTCGAACCATTTCGTCATTTCCTGAGCGGCGAGACCTGTACCCGATACGCCGCGCGCTAACGCGAAATAGGTTTCCGCCGAAACCTCCCCTCCGGTCCAGCCATATCGCGCCGGGATAGCCCCGACCATGACGCTGGTATCGAGAATATGATCGTAGAGCGAGAAATCATTGCTGGGGATATGATCAATCCCCGCCTGCTGTTGCCAGCGCCAGTTTTCGGCCCGCAGGCGCGCTGCTGTAGCGTTGAGATCGTTCAGGGTGGATTTCCCCGACCAATAGGCTTCCAGCGCCTGCTTTAAGTCGCGACGTTGGCCAATACGCGGCACGCCGAGCGCGCCGATAGGAAGAGTGAGCTTAGACATTGGCAGATACCCCATAAAAATGGGGGCAAAGGCCGTAGTGGACGCGACTTCACCAAGCTCGGTTGACCAAGCTCGTTGCGCCAGCGACACACCGGGAAACCCCGCCCGTGGACGTTATCTGTCATGGCAGGTCTCCTGGCTCGCGGGTCGTCACGCGCTGTCCTGTCTTCCCAAGGCTTGCGCCTCAGTGACATGGGTTGAACAGCGCGCTCGCCGCGTACAGTTGCGGGGGCAGCTCCGGCTTTGGCAGGCTTTTCAGCCTGGGCCGCACCGGATTCCCTCTTAGCCCGAAGCCGAAAACATCCGACATCAGGAACCATAACGCTGCAAATTTGCGGCACGGCTCGTCGTTTGTCAATATAAGGATTTGTTTATGTCTTTATGTCGATAATCGCTTCAGCTTTTCATAACGCTTCACCAGCCGGTCGCGTTTGAGGGAGGAGAGGCGGAAAATCCAGAAGAGGCCGTCGAGTTGGTCGATCTCGTGCTGAAGGCAAACGGACAGCAACCCCGCCGCCTCTTCTTCCCGAACCTCGCCCGTGAGCGTTTGATAGCGCACGCGCACCTTGGCCGGGCGTTCCAGGGTATCGAGCACGCCGGGCATCGACAGGCTACCCTCCTGCTCTTTCACCGTTTCCGGCGACGACCAGATGATCTCAGGGTTTAGGTAAGTGCGCGGCCCGTCTTCCGGCGACAGCTCGATGACCATAACCCGCGACAGAACGCCGATATGCGGCCCGGTAATGCCCAACCCCTGAGCTGCGCGCAGGGTTTCCAGTAAATCTTCTGCGAGGGTGCCAACCTCGGCATCAAAGACGGTCACGGGCGCGGTTTTGGCGCGCAACCGCGTATCTGGGTAGGCGACAATATCCCGCAGGGCCATCGGATAGGCTTTCTATTTTAATTAGACCATAACCGCTT
>JAYSQZ010000062.1:0-20342 GCA_043721315.1 Alphaproteobacteria bacterium | reverse complement strand
TAATAGCCCTGCACTAAATCGCCACGCTCGCGCTTACCTTGCGCCAAAAACTGTTCGATAAGCGGATAATAGCGCATCGCTTCGTCGGTCTTCGCGTCTGAGCCGGGACGATAGGCACCCAGCCGGATCATTTCCGCCATATCCTCAAAGGCCGCCAGCATTTGCCGCGCGCGGGAAACAACGCCATTCTCGTCGTCCGTATTGCAGCCCGGCATAACGCGGCTGACCGAGCGGAGGATATTGATAGCCGGGTAGCGGCCCCTGTCGGCAATGGCGCGTTCCAGCACGATGTGGCCGTCGAGAATACCGCGCACGGCGTCGGAAATCGGCTCGTTGTGGTCATCGCCTTCCACCAACACCGTAAACAGGCCCGTGATCGAGCCTGACCCACGCAACCCCGGCCCGGCCCGCTCCAACAGGCGCGGCAGTTCAGCGAACACCGAGGGCGTGTACCCCTTACTGGCCGGTGGCTCGCCGACCGATAGGCCGATTTCGCGTTGGGCCATCGCAAAGCGCGTTACGCTATCCATCAGGCAGAGCACGTTCTTGCCCTGGTCGCGGAAATACTCAGCGACGGTGAGAGTAAGATAGGCAGCTTGGCGGCGCATCAGCGGCGGCTGATCGGAGGTGGCGACCACCAGCACCGACCGCGCCAAGCCCTCCGGCCCCAGATCGTCGTGAATAAAGTCCTGCACTTCGCGGCCACGCTCGCCAATCAGCCCGATAACGATAACGTCGGCGGACGTGTAGCGCGCGATCATCGACAGCAGCACGGATTTCCCCACGCCGGAGCCTGCGAAAATCCCCATGCGCTGACCCTGGCAACAGGTGAGGAACTGGTTGAGCGCGCGCACGCCCATATCTATCTTCCCGGCAACGCGCTGGCGTTGATGGGCAGGCGGCGGCGCGTTTCGGAGCGGATAGGCGATTTGACCGGAGTTGAGCGGCCCCAAATCGTCAATCGGCTCGCCCATGCTGCCAACGACACGCCCGAGCCAGCTTTCGTGCGGGTAGATCACCGGATCGGTTTGGGCGATTTCGGCCCGGCAGCCAAGGCCGACGCCATCCAGCGTGCCGAAGGGCATGGCGAGCGCCCGTTCGCCTTTGAAGCCAACGATTTCAGCCGGCACGCGCCGGTCGCCGCGCGCGATGATCGTAACCCGATCCCCGACGGAAAGCGCCCGCTGCACACCGCCGATTTCCACCATCATCCCCAGCACGCCCACGATGCGACCATGCAGCACATGATCGGCCATGCGACCGAGGTTGGATATAAGGTTATCAATCAGCATCGCGCCGCTCCCCGTTGATAGGGTTGGACAATAGCGAAGTGCAGCCCTAAAGGGAACCGGAACCGTGACAAAGGGGGTGCATATCCCCTTGCTTTCCCGATTCAAATTAGGGATAGTTAACGGAGATTAACCAATTTATCGGGCTTTTGGGTGGCTCGTTTAAGGTGGGAGGGGTACTATGCGAATTCTCTTAGTCGAGGACGATGCCGCAACGGCGAAGAGCATCGCACTGATGCTGTCTTCCGCTGGCTATATCGTTGATACCACCGACCTTGGGGAAGATGGTGTCGAGATTGGCAAACTGTACGATTACGACATTATTCTCCTGGACCTAATCCTGCCGGATATCGACGGGTACGAGGTTTTGCGCCGCTTCCGCCAAGCGCGGGTGCGAACACCGATTCTCATTCTGTCGGGACTGTCGGAGCTTGATCACAAGATCAAGGGCCTCGGTTATGGGGCCGATGATTATCTCACCAAGCCGTTCGATAAGCGCGAGTTGGTGGCCCGGATTCAAGCCATCGTGCGCCGCGCGAAAGGCCATTCGGATTCGGTTATTCGGACAGGAAAGCTAACCGTCAATCTCGATGCGAAAACCGCCGAGGTCGATAATAAGCCGCTGCATTTGACCGGTAAAGAATATGGCATTCTGGAACTCTTGGCACTGCGGAAGGGTACGACGCTGACCAAGGAAATGTTCCTGAACCATCTCTACGGCGGCATTGATGAGCCGGAGTTGAAGATTATCGACGTTTTCGTTTGCAAACTTCGCAAGAAACTCAGCACGGCCACCGGCGGCGATACCTATATCGAAACCGTCTGGGGACGCGGCTATGTGCTGCGCGAAAACGGCGCCGAAGCCACCCCGGAAGTCGAAAAAGCCAGCGCTTAAGAACATAAATGCTTCGGCAGCCGAAATAAATTGACGCACGCTCTTCTCCCATATATTTCGGTAGCCGAAGCATATGGGAGGGGCCGCGCTGGAAACGCCGTTCGATACGATGACCGCACCGCTGGGCAACCGCGTTGCAATGGGCCTGTCGCGGCTCGCCTTAGCGCTGAAGACCAACGCCAGTCAGGCCGCCCAACCGCTCGGTCTATCGCCGACACAGACTCAGATTTTGGCCCTGCTCCGCACGCAGCCCGGCGGGTATCGGCCCAGCCAATTGGCGCAAACACTGGCCCTCGGTGCTCCCGCGATGAGCGAAGCGCTGCAACCGCTCCTCAGCCGCGCGTTCGCAGTTGAAACCCCCGACCCGGCGGACCGCCGCGCCAAGCGCATCGCGATTACCGATGCGGGCTTGGCCGTGCTTGCCCAAGTTACCGATTGGCCGGAAGCGCTACTGGATACCGTGGCTGACCTGTCGCCCGAAGAGCAGGCGATCTTCTACCGCGTGATCGTAAAAATGATCCGCAACCTTCAGCGTGCAGGCAGCGTTCCCATTGGGCGGCTTTGCGTGACCTGCACTCACTTTCGGCCCTTTGTGCATAGGGATGCGGACACGCCGCACCACTGCACTCTGGTCGATGCCGCCTTCGGCGACCGGCACCTGCGGCTTGACTGCCCCGAGCAGCAACCCGCCCCGCCCGATCTTGCCGAAGCAACGTGGCAGCGTTTTCTGGCTGCCCCGTCTTCGCCTTTACCCGTGTAACCCACGCCTCTTCTCTTCAGGAAAACAATAATGAACCTTTCCAACGCGGCACGGCGGGCAGCGAGCGCCCGAAAGCCATTGGCTAGTTCGCGGGCGCACCGGTCTGTGCCTATGTCTGGGCGACGAGCCTGAACAACCGGTAGGAGAAACGTCATGCCACTACTCCGTCCCGCCCCCACTTGGTCCGTCGAGACTTGGCTCAACACGCCGCACCCGCTGACGTTGGAGGGTTTGTGCGGGCGAGTGATTCTACTCGGCAGCTTCCAAATGCTCTGCCCCGGCTGCGTGCAAGTCGGCCTGCCGCAACTTGCCAAAGCCTATGAGCTTTTCCCGCGCGATCAAGTTGCTGTCATCGGCCTGCATACCGTGTTCGAGCATCACAGCGCGATGACTGCGGGGGCGTTGCGCGCCTTTGTTCACGAATACCGACTGAAGTTCCCCATCGGCATCGACCGGCCCGGCTCCCCCCTACCCGAAACGATGACACGCTATGATTTGCAAGGCACCCCAAGCGTCATCCTGATCGACCGGCAAGGCCGCCTACGCCTCAAGCGTTTCGGCCATGTTGATGATCTGTGGTTGGGCGCTCAAATCGGCACGCTCCTGACCGAGCCGCTCGCGCCCCCTATCACGTCCGAAGCCACCGTTTGCACCCCGGAAGGATGCACCCCATGAGCCGAAACGCCCTGGTGCTACGCCATATCGCTTTTGAAGATTTGGGCAGCTTTGCCGAACCGCTGGCCGCAGCGGGCTATCACATCCACACGCTTGATCCCACCGTCGAAAGCCTTGCCGGAACCAATCCGAGCGCACCGGACCTACTGATCGTACTCGGCGGGCCGATTGGGGCCTATGAGGAGGCCATCTATCCATTTCTGACAGAAGAATTGGCGTTCATTGGCGCACGACTTGCAACGCGGCAGCCTACCTTGGGGTTATGCCTGGGAGCACAACTCATGGCCCGCGCGCTCGGGGCAAAGGTTGCGCCGATGGGACAGACGGAAATCGGCTGGTCGCCGCTTACCCTCACGCCAGAAGGTAAGGCCAGCCCGCTGAAAGCCTTGGCAGGCGTGCCGATTCTGCACTGGCACGGCGATGCCTTCGAGCTTCCCGTGGGGGCGACGCCTTTAGCCTCTACCACCGTTTGCGCCAATCAAGCCTTCGCCCTCGGCCCGACGATCCTCGGGCTTCAGTGCCACCCGGAAGGCTGGGAGCGCGGGTTCGAGCGCTGGCTGGTGGGGCACGCGGGCGAACTTGCCAAACTCTCCCTCAATATTGCTGCCTTGCGCGCCGACGCTGAACGCTTCGGCCCCGCTGCCACCCGCGCGGCCCGTGCTATGCTCACCGATTGGCTGAAGGCATTGCCTGCCCCCGATGTTTCCCCCGACGATCTTGGGGCCGCGTAACTTACCGAACCGCTGTAACGAACCATCAGCATAACTCTTGGGAGGTTCAGATGAAACTCGCTGCTGTTGCCTTTGGTGCTACCCTCGCTTTTTTCGCCAGCTTTGCTCAGGCTTTGGAGAGCAAGCCGTATTCTGCGGCTGCTCTGGCCGAAGCTCAGTCCGCCGGCAAGCCTGTGGCCTTGCATTTTCATGCCGATTGGTGCCCAACCTGCCGCGCTCAAGCAAAAGCCTTCAAAAGCATGAGCACCGAGCCGGGACTGGAGATCACCCTGCTCGTTGTTAATTACGATACCGAAACAGACCTTAAACGCACTCTTAGAGTCCGAAGCCAATCAACCTTGATCGTTTATAAAGGCATGACTGAAACGGCACGCCTTGCGGGGGATACGAATGCCGACGCGCTCAGGAAAGCGCTGAAGTCGGCCCTCTAGAGCCGCGCGCCTTAAGCTCTAAAGCCGCCTTGGGCGTGTTTGACGCGCCAAGCGCATCGGGTGCGGCGACGGCCAAGGGCGCGGATGCGCCCGGCTAAGCGCTTGGCGCGTCAAACACGCGGGGCGGCGAGGGCCAAAATAAAGCGAGCGCATCGTGCGTCATCGTTGACGCTCGATGCTCTACCATGGTTTCGCTCACCCAGGCAGGGTTCGCCTTGCCGCAGGCGGGCTGACCACCCTAAGCCCTTGCGTTTTCCCCATCTGGACACGCGCCTGGAAGCGGCGGTTCTCGATTTCCTGCCGGAGTCTTGAACCGCCCTAACGGTTCTGTTTTAGTCCTGGCGCTTATACACCCGCAACGTACCGATGCGTTTGAGCGAACGATAGCGGGTAAACTCTTCAGCGAAACGCGGGTCTTGGCTGAAAAACTCCAAATAGTCCAGCGGACGAAGCCTGAACGCGGCCTCGTCTTGTGGAACTTCGACTAGAATGAGTGACGGCTTCTCGCGCTGAACCGACTCGGCGACCCGGCCTAGCAGGAGTATTTCGGCTGGGGAGCGGGCTTCGGGCGGATGCAGGCTTAACCGACCGTCGGCCCCTGGCATGTCAGCATCGTAAAGCGCGGGGAGCAGCCAGAGCGACATGAACGGCATCGCCAGCCGATTGCCAGTGTAGTTCAATACCGGGGCCGTCGGATCAATATATTGGGTTAGCCAGAGCACGGGGCGGCCCCCGCCCTCGGCGCGGATCAGATCTTCGACAAGGCGCGCATCGCTCTTGCGGTAATCGAGTTGCAGGCGCAACGGCGGACTGAGATGCCCCCCCAGCGCCATCAGGGCAATCGCAAATAGGGCTAGAATCCGCCCGTTCGGAGGGCTGTTCCCGCGACTAAGCAGGCCCGCAAGCCCGTAGGATGCGAGCAAAATCAACAGAACCCGCGCCGGAAGGAAATGATAATCCCAATCTTTGAACTGTAACAGCCCAGCCAGAATGGCCCCGACCGTTAGCAACCAGAGCACGGTCGCAACCGGGCGCGTGCGGCTGCCTAAAGCCCACGGCGCAAGACAAGCGCTACAGATCAACAACGGCGGCAATTCAACGCCGGTGATCATATCAATGCCTTGATCGAGATCGAAAATATCATAATGCGCGGCGGCCAGTGGCAGCATGTCGGTTAAATAGGCGGGATAGAGTGCTACGGTCGCGCCGACATAGAGACCGCCAAGCCCTAAAAACAGCCAAGGTTCGGGCCGCACTAGCCAGAGTTTCGGGCCGACGCGCGCCAGCAACAAAAGCTCGACCGCCGCGCCCAAAAGGGCAAACTGAGGCTTTTGGGCGATACCGATGAAGGCTATCGCCGCCGCAAACATCCGCAGCGCGCGGCTTTCCTCGCCTCCCCCTGCCAGCGCCCGCACCGCGAGCGCCCCATAGGGCAGAATCAGAGCAACCATCAAATGCTCGCGCTCGCCAAAGGACTCGCTAGGACGGACGAGCAGCGTGATCGCGCCCACGAGGGCGAGTAGGCGGCGTTCAGTATCGTTGAGCAGCGGTGCGATAATCCGAAACGCCAACAGCGCCCCGCCCGCAACGATAAGAAGGCAGAGCGCTACAAACCAGAAGACAGCACTCCCAAGCCCCGCTTTCGCCAACACCGCTGGCAGCAGATCGAGCCAATAGCCCATCGGTGGGTTGAAATCTATGAGGTCGCGGTAAAGCGCTTCACCGTCCAGCATCCGCTCGGCGAAGCGCAACATCGCCGCCGCATCGGCATTCAGCGGCGGAAAGAACGCCCCGATACCCCAAAGCAGAACAATAAAGCACAGTAGCAGCCTGTCCGCCGATAGGCCCGCGATGACAGAACGGAGGTGCGGCGGCATGATTTGGCTTAGAACTGCGGCGGCGTGACACCGCTGGGGGCGAGAGCCGCCAGCAACGCCGCCTTCAAGCGGTCTAACCCGGCCTCATCCGCCGCTTCGCAGCGCGCCACCAGCACGTCTTGCGTGTTGGACGCCCGCAGCAGCCACCAGCCGTCTGGCGTGGTCACGCGCACGCCATCGACGGTGGAAACAGTGGCCTCCGCTGCGGCGAGCCGTTGTTTCACTTCCGCAACAACCGAGAATTTGCGCGTATCGGCACAGGGAAAGCGCAGTTCTGGGGTGTTCTGGCGTTTGGGCAGTTCATCCCGCAGGGCTGCAAGACTTTTTTCTGCCCAAGCGACGGTTTCGAGCACGCGCACTGCCGCATACAGCGCATCATCGAAGCCATAATAGCGGTCGGCGAAGAAAATATGGCCCGACATTTCCCCCGCCAGCGGCGCGCCGGTTTGCTTCATCTGCTTTTTAATCAGCGAATGGCCGGTTGCGCCCATCAAGGGCGTGCCGCCGAGGCGCGCGATTTCATCGAACAACACTTGGCTGGCCTTAACGTCGGCAATAATGGTTGCGCCCGGCAGCACCGCCAACACAGGCCGCGCCAGGAGGGCTAGAATTTGATCGCCCCACAGCACGCGGCCTTGCCCATCAATCAAGCCAATCCGGTCGCCATCGCCGTCAAAGGCAATACCAAGATCGGCGTTATGCTCGGCCACCGCTGCTTTCAACTGCACGAGGTTCTTTTCTTCGGTCGGGTCCGGGTGATGGGCCGGGAAGGTTCCGTCGATGACTTCATTCAGCAGAATATGACGGCCCGGTAGCAGGCGGGTGAGCTTCACCATCGCCTCCCCCGCCGCGCCATTGCCCGCGTCCCACACCACCGTAAGCGGGCTTCCCTGAAACCCTTCAAGCATTCTGGAAACGTAACGATCCATCAAATCGAGCGAAACCGAAGACCCCACCCCCGTCTTGAAGCGGCCTTCAGCGGCGATTGAACCGATTTCCTGGATCATCGCGCCATAGACAGGGCCGCCCATCAGCATCATTTTGAAGCCGTTATAATCGGGCGGATTGTGCGAGCCGGTAATCATAATCCCGGCTTCCAGCCCTTCGGAAGCGGTTGCGTAATAGAGCATCGGTGTCGGGCCGAGGCCGACGCGCGTAACCTGCGCCCCAGTGCTCATAATGCCCTCGACCAGCGCCGCTTCAAGATCGGGGGAACTCAAGCGCCCATCGTAGCCAACGGCGATACGCGGGCTGAGAACCCCGCTTTGCTCGATGACGTAAGACCCAAAAGCCTGCCCGAGCGCCCGCGCGTCCGCCACCGACAGGGTTTTGCCCATAATGCCGCGAATATCATATTCCCGCAAAATGGTAGGCTCGAAGCGGTAGGCGCTCATGGCAATTCGTCCTTAACTTAACGCGCCGCCGGAAGCGACACGCGCCCGACACAGGAATAATCGAACCCGGCTTTCGCCATCATATCCGGCTCATACACATTCCGCAGATCGACCAAAACCGGGGTTTTGAGCAGGCTTTTTACCCGCTTCAGATCGAGCGCACGAAACTCGTTCCATTCGGTGATAATCACCAGCGCATCGGCCCCGCCCATGGTTTCATAGGCGGTTTCGCACCACAAAATCCCCGGCAACAGTTTTTCCGCCTCGTGCATCCCAGCGGGATCGAAAGCCCGAAGGCTCGCCCCTGCCCCTTGCAACGCGGGTAGAATGTCAAGGCTCGGGCTATCGCGCATATCGTCGGTATTCGGCTTGAAGGTGACGCCCAAGATCGCCAGCGTCTTGCCTTTTACCGAGCCGCCACAGGCCGCGATGATCTTATCGGCCATAGCGCGTTTGCGTTTTGCGTTGATGTCCACCACGGTTTCGATGATCCGCAGCGGTGCCCCCGCCTCTTGGGCCGTTCGCACGAGCGCCAGCGTATCCTTCGGAAAGCAGGAGCCGCCGTACCCTGGGCCGGGGTGCAGGAATTTCTTACCGATGCGCCCATCAAGCCCAATACCTTTGGCCACATCATGCACGTCCGCGCCCAGTTTTTCGCACAGATCGGCCATTTCGTTGATGAAGGTGATCTTGGCGGCCAGGAAGGTATTGGCGGCGTATTTGATCAGCTCGGAGGTTTCCACCGACGTGAACACAATCGGCGTTTCGATCAGATAGAGCGGGCGATAGAGGTTTCGCATCACGTCCCGCGCCTGTTCCGTGCGCGCGCCAATCACCACGCGATCCGGGCGCATGAAGTCGCCAATCGCCGAGCCTTCGCGCAAAAACTCCGGGTTCGAGACAATATCGAACTCGGCATCCGGGCGGGTTTCACGGATAATCCGCTCCACTTCCCGGCCCGTGCCCACCGGCACAGTGGATTTCGTGACGACGACCGTGTAGCCGCTCAAGGCTTCGGCGATTTCCTTGGCCGCGCCGTAAACGTAGCTCAGGTCCGCATGGCCATCGCCCCGGCGCGACGGCGTGCCAACGGCGATAAACACCGCATCGGCTTCCGCCACTGCCGCCTTCAGATCGGTGGTGAAGAACAGGCGGCCCGCCTTAGCACTATTTTCAACGAGCTTATCGAGACCCGGCTCGTAAATAGGAATTTCGCCGCGATTGAGCCGCTCGATCTTGCCCACGTCCTTATCGACGCACGTTACCGTTACGCCGAATTCGGAGAAGCACGCTCCCGACACCAGACCGACATAGCCGGTCCCAATCATGGCAATCCGCATCAAACTTTCCTTTCTTGTGCGCCGTCTCCCCCCCCTGTTCTGTAGGGGGCGGCAGGCGCAGTTTTACGCCTATATTTACGCCTGTATTTACGCCGTATAAGAGGCCAAAATCCGCCGAACCGCGTCCGCCATATCGTCACGATCCAGGGCGAAGGCGATATTGGCTTCCAAGAACCCCACCTTATCGCCGCAGTCGAACCGCCGCCCTTCAAACCGCAGCCCGTGGAACGGCTGCTCGCCAATCACGTCGGCCAAGGCATCGGTAAGCTGAATTTCCCCGCCCGCGCCGCGTTCTTGCCGCTCCAGATAGGTTAGAACCTGCGGATCGAGAATATAGCGGCCAATAATGGCGAGATTAGAGGGGGCCATCGCCGGTTTCGGCTTTTCCACCACCCCGCGCACCTGCACCAAACGGCCATCGTCGGACACGGGATCGAGAATACCATAGCGGGAGGTATGCTCGCGCGGCACATCCATCACCGCTACCATACTGCCGCCCAAATCCTCATAGGCTTCGATCATTTGCTTCAGGCACGGCTGATCGGAGAGAATAAGATCGTCGGCCAGCAAAACAGCAAAAGGCTCGCCATTGATCAGCGCGCGGGCACACCATACGGCGTGGCCCAGGCCCAAAGGCTCCGGCTGGCGGGTGTAGGCGATGCGCCCCGGCCCGAGCGGAATATCCTTAATCAGCGCCCAGAGATCATCCTTGCCCCGACTGAGCAGCGCATTTTGCAGCTCGGCGGAATGGTCGAAATGATCCTCGATCGCTTCCTTGCCGCGCCCGGTAACGAAGATGAACTCCTCGATCCCCGCCGCGCGCGCTTCTTCCACCGCGTATTGGATCAAAGGTTTATCCACCACCGGCAGCATTTCTTTCGGCATGGCCTTGGTGGCGGGCAGGAACCTAGTCCCCAATCCACCAACGGGGAAAACAGCTTTACGAACCTTGCGTACGGCCATGAAATCCTCGGCTTGCATATCGCGGCATCCGGCCCCCCTGTGAGGGCCAAGGGGGTGGCGCGATTGCTCGTTTACTTGCCACATCCGCGCCTTAACGCGCAAGCCGTGGGGCGATTAAGCTTTGGTAATTTCCCCGCCAGAAAGCGTTTTCAGCAGGGCAAGGTTAAGCGAGGCCAGCAACGACCGCACCTCCTGCCGGGCCGCGACGTTACTCATGGAGACCTGGGCGTTCACCCCCTCGTCGCGCAAATCCAGCAGCGTCAGCCCTTTCAAAAACAGTTCCCGGAAGATAACGCGCTCGGAAAACCCAGGCGCAATGCGGAATCCCACCCGCCCGGCCAAGGCTTCAAGGGCTTGGGCAACGAGTTGCTTGTTGCGGGCATCGACATGGGACAAGCGGTTCCGCATCACAATCCAATCGAGCGGCGGCAGGCGACCCATCGCGCGCCGCTTGCGCTGCTCCCATACCATTTCGGCATAGGTGCTGGGGCGGATCACGGCCAGAGTTTCCGGGTCCACATGCCCGATCACGTCGAAATCAATAAAACTATCGTTGAGCGGCGTAATCAGCGTATCGGCGATAACATGGGCCTTGCGCGACAGGGGCGTGTCGGCCCCCGGACAGTCGATGACCAGCACCTGATGCCGCCGCCATAAACCTTCGACAACCTCATCGAACTTCTCAGCCTCGTTGGGCAGCAAGGCCGCGTGCTCGGGAATGGGGATTGGCGCACCGGTCATGGCGCGAAACGCCGTGCGGTTTTGAAAATAGCGCGTGAGCGTACCCTGGCGCGCATCGAGATCGAGCGACGCGACGGACAGCCCCTCCCGCAGCAATCCAATAATCACGTGCATGGCCGTAGTGGATTTACCCGACCCGCCCTTTTCATTCCCCAGAACGATGATATGCGCCATCGGCTATAAACCTTTGAACTCGGGGGATTGTTTGCCAACGAACGCGGCAATGCCGGTTTGATAGTCTTGGCTGTCGAAGCAGGCGAAGCCTTCAGCCACTTCGGCTTCGGTCAGCGGTGCGGCCTCCGTTAGGCGGCGGGCGAACTGCTTATGCCAGCGGTTCACCAACGGCGCGCCCGACGCAATCCGCTCGGCAGCCGCCTGCGCTTCGATCAACGCCCGGCCATCCGCAACGATGCGCGAGACGATGCCGTAATCCTTAGCCTCCTCCGCGCTGAAAATTCGGCCTTCCAGCAGAATTTCCACCGCAGCTTTCCGCCCCAACGCCCGAATGAACGCACCGATTTCGGGATAAGACATAACAAAGCCGAGCTTATTGATCGGCACGCCAAAGGTGGCCCCCGCTCCAGCAATCCGCACATCCGCGAGACACGCAAACTCCACTCCGCCGCCGATACAGCGCCCCTCGATCGCGGCGATCAGCGGATGCGGGAAGGCTTCCAACTGGGTCAGCGTTGCATACATCAGCTTGGCGTAGGCCCGCGCCGCCTCCGGTGTTGCGCGCAAACTCTGAAATTCCGAAATGTCGCCGCCCGCGCAAAAATGATTGCCAGCGCCAGTGAGAATAACGCAGCGAACACTATCGTCCTCGGCAAGCTGCGTTAAAGCCGCGCCAAGGCCACGCCAAAGATCGGCATTCAGCACATTCAGCTTTTCAGGACGATTAAGGGTAACGGTGACGATACCGCCCTGCCGGTCTAGCCCCAAGGCTGCTGCGCTCATGCCGCTCTCCTTCTGATGCTGCATGGTATGAGAAATCAGAAGCCCGCAGCCCGCGCAACAAGATTCCCCCAGCACTAGACAGCCGGGCGCTTCGGCTTTATCACGCCCTAACGCCCGCCCGCCCGTAAAGGTATCCCCATGTCCCTCACGCCCGCCCAATCCGTCGCCCGGTTGCTGCTCGAAATCGAAGCGGTGCACATCCGCCCGCAGCAGCCCTTCACCTTCACTTCAGGCACCTTCAGCCCCGTCTATGTGGATTGCCGCAAGATCATCGGCTTCCCGCGCGCGCGCAAGGCCGTGATAGATTTTGCCGTGCAGAAGATTGCGGACAGCATCGGGTATGAGCAGATTGATGCGGTGGCGGGCGGCGAGACCGCTGGCATCCCCTACGCCGCCTGGCTGGCAGACCGCTTGGGCCTGCCGATGCTCTACGTGCGGAAAAAACCGAAAGGCTTCGGGCGCAACGCCCAAATCGAAGGCCATTTCAAAGACGGTGACCGGGTGCTGTTGGTCGAAGACCTCGCCAGCCAAGGCGGCAGCAAGATCACTTTCATCAATGCCCTGCGCGAAGCCGGCGCGCGCTGCGACCATACCCTTGTCGTCTTTTTCTACGCAGCCTTCGGCGGTGGGTTGAAGGTGCTGGACGATCTGGGCGTCACCCTGCACTCCCTCTCCACCTGGAAAGAAATTCTGGACGTGGCGGACCTCGATAAGCGTGTTTCGGCATCCGATATGGTCGAAGTCCGCAGCTTTCTGGCCGATCCCGACGCTTGGTCGAAGGCGCACGGCGGACCGTAAGCGGGTGGCCCCCTTGGCCGACCGCGCTTTCGCAGTCTAAGCCGTTAAAAAGCGATACGTTGAACTTTAGATACTAATGCCCCATATTAAGCCTGTTAAATCTGGCAAAATAGGGGGCGTTATGCACCAAATTCCCGTTGCCTCTCGACCGTCACACCTAACGACTGGTACGCCCGGTGCCCAGACACTGCACGCTGGGCTGATGGCGGAACTTCTAAACCCGGTGGGCGATGTCGATATTGCGCGCATGGTCGAGAGGTTTCGCACAACCAAAGGGCATCTGGCCGAACTGGCTGGCCTGTCGCCCGAAACTCTCTACAAAGTTGCGCGTTCGTCCAGTGCCAAGACCCAAGCAAGACTCCGGGAAATGCTTGAAATTCTCGTGCGCGTGAGCGCCTGGGCGGGCAGCATCGAACATGCTTTGGCGTGGTACACGGCCCAACCAATCTCTGCTTTTGCTGATAGAACGCCTGAAGCGCTCGTAAAAGCGGGGTATGCGAGCGCACTACGGGACTATCTCGATTCGCTCGCCCTTGGAGGCTATGCGTGAGATTCATCGGAACGTGTTTTCGCGCACACGATCCCCGATGGTCATTTGCGCCGCTCTCCGGTGCGGGTGCCGCGCAAAAGGGTGGACGATTCAATCCTGTCGGCTGTGCTGCGCTCTATCTCTCGCTCGATTTGAACACGGCTATTCTTGAGGCCAGTCAGGGCTTTTCCTTCAAAGTCCCGCCGCTAACACTCGTTTCCTATACTATCGACTGCGAGAACATCCACGATCTAACCGATCCTACTGCCCTGAAGACGCTCGCAGTTGAGGCTGCGGCGCTCTCCGATGGTTGGGCGCTTGCCGTGGCGGAGGGCCGTCGCCCCCGGTCCTGGGACGTTGCCACGCACTTGATCGAAGCGGGTTCAGCCGGAATCATAGTGCCGAGCTTTGCCCCCGGCGCGAGCAGGGCCAATAGAAATTTGGTTCTGTGGCGTTGGGGAGCGTTCCCGCCTCACAAGGTCGAGGCGTTTGATCCCTCAGGAAGACTGCCGAAGAATCAACTTTCTTGGCCTTGAGGTTCAGTCCGAAAATAGACTTAGGCGGACAGCGCATCCGCAAGCCGCCCCAAGCTCTCCTCCCGCCCAAGCAGTGCCATGACCTCCGCAACACCCGGCGAGTTCGTGCGCCCCGTCAGCGCCGCGCGCAACGGCTGGCCGAGTTTGACGAAGGGCACGTCCAGCGCCTTTGCTTGCGCCTTCACCAGGGCAGCCAGCCCGTCGTGGGACCAATCCTCGTGGTTCTGCAACGCCTCGAACACAGCGCGAACGCGGGCAAGCGCGTCTTCCGTCAGAACCGCCTGCGCGGCCTCTTCCACCGGAATCGGGCGCGGGGCGAGATAGAAGGCTGCGGTTTCGGCCAGATGCGGCACGGTTTTCGCGCGTTCTTTCAGCCCTGGCATCGCTGCCGTGAGCAAGGCTTTGGCGGGATCGTCGGGCGCGCGGCCCAAATGCGGTAGAATGAGTTCCGCAAGGCGCGCATCTTCCGCGTGCTTCATAAAGTGGAAGTTGGCGGATACCAGCGCATCCATATCCAGCCGCGCCGGGGATTTACCCAGGTGCGACAGGTCGAACGCCGGGGCCGCCGTTTCCAGCGTCGGATGCTCCAGCCCGGAGGCCCAGCCGAGGCCCATGAGGTAGGAGACCACCGCTTCCGGCAAATAGCCTTGATCGCGGTACTCGCCAATCCCCACCGCGCCATGACGCTTGGAGAGTTTTTGGCCGTCCGGTCCGTGGATCAGCGGGATATGGGCATAGACAGGGCGCGGCACACTGAGCGCATCGTAGATTTGCGCTTGGCGGGCGGCGTTGGTCATATGATCGTCGCCGCGAATGATATGGGTTACGCCCATATCAATATCGTCCACCACGGTCGAGAGCATGTAGGTCGGCGAGCCGTCGCCGCGCAACAGAATGAAATCATCGAGATCGGAGTTGGCAAACGTGATCGTGCTATGCACGCGGTCAGGGATGATCGTGCTGCCGGTACGCGGGGTTTTCAGACGAATAACGAAGGGCGAATCTGTTGGGGCCTCGCGGGGGTCGCGGTCGCGCCAGCGGCCATCGTAGCGCGGCGGCAAACCGCGCCGGGCCGCCGCCTTCCGCATTTCTTCCAACTCTTCGGGCGTGGCATAGCAGCGATAGGCTTTGCCCGCCGCCAGCAACTGTTCCGCCACCTCTCCATGCCGGGCGAGGCGTTGGTGTTGGAACACCGGCGCGCCATCGAATTGCAAGCCGAGCCAGTCCAGCCCCGCGAAAATCGCCTGAACCGCCGCCTCGGTCGAACGCTCGCGGTCGGTATCGTCGATCCGCAACAGCGCCTTGCCCCCCGTGTGGCGCGCGTAGAGAAGGGTAAACAGGGCAGTGCGCGCCCCGCCGATATGCAGCATCCCCGTCGGCGACGGGGCAAAACGTGTGATAGTGCTCATACTGGGCTTTGTAGCAGCGAGCGACGGTTTGGGCTAGGGTGGAGGCTGTGTCGTCGTTCAATCAGCCTTTCTTGGCTATTCTCATTGGGCACACAGGGAACGAGTTGCGAGTTAACATGAACACCCGCCCAATTCGTCTTCTACACTCAACAGCGCATATAATGTGTGAAATTCTCGTTGCCGCTCTCTTTTTATGACAATAATGTTGTTTTTTGTATGGATATTTTTTGCCCTAATGATGTTTTTCTTTTTTCCTATATTTATTTTTGGCGGCGCAGGGTGGTGGGGATTTATTAAAACGGCCTCTCGCGCGCGCGCAGATGAACCTATTTTTACGATGTTCGACACGATTATGATGCTCTTCGGAATGCTTATCTATCTTCCCTATCTATTTTGGGCCGGCGACAGGTTTTTTATGACGGAAACCTCCGGTTTAGGCATGGTGATTGCCTATTTGATTAACCTGTCACCGATTTTATTGGGGGGTGTTTTACTCGTTCAGCGCTTTCTTCTGAAGGTCAGCCCCGCCGCCGCCGCCGATCCCACGCAAACAGCAGCGGGGCCAACACCCGATCATAGAACGCCACCGCCAGCGGTTTGACCGGCCACGCGCCGACGATCCGCCCCAGCCAGCGGTAGCGCGGCAGGTGGGACCAGAGCAGCAGGAAGCCGTCGATACCGATGTGAACCTTGCCCTCGGCATCGAGCACATGCAGGCGTTTGCGAACCGCGTCGGGATCGAACCCCAGGGCGCGGGCGGCATCGGGGGTGCGGCCAATATCGACCCAACCTAGCCCAAGATTTTGGCGGGCGTCCTGGCTTCGGTAATGATTGATCTCGAAGCGGCAGACCGGGCAGGCACCGTTATAGAGGGTCGTACAGGCGGGACCGGGAGGCATCTCGTTCATGAACTCGTCTCCGTGCGGGTGCCGAACAGGCCCGTGGGGCGCACGATCAGCACGCCGACCAAGAGGGCAAACACCGCCAAATCGCGCAACTCGTTGGAGATGAAAGCGGCGAAGAGGATTTCCACCAGCCCCACTAACATTGCCCCGGCCATCGCCCCGGTCAAGGAGCCGATACCGCCGAGAATGGCCCCGGTTAGCGCTTTGAACCCCAGGGCAAGGCCAATGCTATGATCCGTCTGCCCATAATAAACCACCGACACTAACCCGCCGACACCGGCAAGCGCCGTCGAGAGGGCAAACGCGCGAGCGATGACGCGGTTCACCGGAATACCCAGCAACCCCGCCATCGTGGGATCGGCGGCACAGGCGCGCAAATCCCGCCCGAAGCGCGTGCGCTGAATGCTGGTATGGAGCAGCACCCCAATCACAGTCGCGAGCAGAATAATCACCAGTTGGCTGAAGCTGAACCGCACGGTCGAATCGCCCAGGTGCAGCGTCCAGCCGCCGTCGATCAATGGGGGTAAGATTTTACCGCGCGGGCCTTGGGCTAAGAGTACCGCGTTCTGCACCACCAAAGACAAGCCAATCGCGGCCACCAGCGGCGAGAGCCGATTACCGCGACCGATGGGCTTATAAACGCTGCTGTCGATCACATGGCCCAACACGCCGCCATAGGCCAGCACGGCTAGCAGGGCGGCAGGCAGTAAAATCCAAACGCTCTCCACGCCCGCCATACCGAGCGCGATAATAACGATGAAGGCGAGAATACTGCCCACCATCGCAAGCTCGCCAAAAGCAAAGTTCACGATTTCGAGCAGGCTAAAAATCAGCGCATAGCCCACCGCAACCAGCGCGTAGAGGCTGCCAACGGTGAGCGCGTTCAACAGTTGTTGCAGCAGATAGGCCGAGCCTGCCAGCGCCTGTTTTTCAACTTTCACGCTGGGGTCATAGAGCTTCGGGCCACCGCCCGCCATGCCTGCCCATAGCTCCAACACCAGAAGCTCCCGTGCCGACAGCGGGCCACCGCGCAAGGTTTCGGCGGCGCGCAACGGCGGATTTTCGAGCGCTTTTGCCCGGTCAGCGAAATGGCAGAACAGCGCATCGGCCTGCCCCTCCCCCCAACGCCAGTCAGCGCGGACGGATAGGGGGCCGATTTGCTCCGGCTTTGCGCGCTCAACCGCCTCCCCCAGCGGCTCGAACGCCCCGGTTAGGGCGGCGCAGGCGCGCAGCAGGTCTTCCGGCGGGCGCTCGCACGCAGCCAGCAACAGCAGGGCAAACAGCGCCGCCAACGGCCTGAAATCCGCCCTGCCGCCGTAACGCCTTAGGAAAGCCATAATCCACGCCAAGTCTGTTCTCGACCCCTCGCAAGAGATTGCGACCTACACCCCGCCCGGCAGTTTTGTCGGGTGGGGTTCTTTTTTTGCGATGCACCGATGTTGCGGGGATGAGAACGCCCCAAGAATCCTATATACAGTTAGGCGTAATCTGACTGCCGCCAAGATTCAAGGGCGGCCACGATTGGGATGGGGTTCTAATGCGGGCGAAATATGGTTGGCTGGGTGCGGGGCTGGTCCTGCTCGTTGGGAGTATCTTCGTCTGGCAATCCCCAACGCTGCGCGCGCAGATTACCGCGCGCGTTACTGGCACAGCAGTGGCAACGGCCCCGGCGGACGGGCAGGCCGGGGGCCGTGCTAACGCGCGCCCGCAGCCGGTATTTGCCGCCCCGGTCGAACGCGGCCCGCAACCCATCGAAATCACTGCCATTGGCTCGGTCCAGGCGGCGGAGGTTGTCGGGGTCAAGGCGCGGCTCGATGGGATCATTCTGAATGTTCACATCAGCGACGGGCAGGAAGTAAAAGAGGGCGATCTGCTGTTCACGCTCGATGGCCGAACGATTGAAGCGCAGTTGCGGCAGGCAGAGGCCAATTTACAGCGCGATATGGCGGTATCCGCCAACGCCAAACGCACGTTGGAGCGCCAACAGGCGCTGGTCGCCAGCAATATCGCCTCGCAGCAAGCCTTCGATACCGCGCGCACCGCCTCCTCCACGGCCGATCAGTCGATCAAAGCCAGCCAAGCGCAGATCGAAGTGTTGCGGGTGAACCTGGGTTACACGAAAATCACCGCGCCGATTAGCGGCAGAGCCGGGGAAATCAAGCTTACTAAGGGCAATCTGGTGAAAGCCAACGATACCGCGTCCTTAGTGACGATTCGCAAGCTCCGCCCGATCAATGTGTTGTTCTCGGTTCCCCAAAAGCATTTCTCGGAAATGCGCGAGGCGACGGCGACGGGAAAAGTCGGCGTAATCGCGCAAACCCCGGACCAGCCCGATAGCCGCTCCGTTGGGCACGTCAGCTTCTACGATAATACCATCGACCAAACCACGGGCACCTTCCAAGCCAAGGCGGTTTTCCCCAATGAAGACAATAGCCTATGGCCGGGCATGTTCGCGCCGATTACTGTGCGCTTGGGCGTGCAGCAAGACGCCTTAAGTATTCCGAGCGCCGCTGTGCAAACGGGGCAGCAGGGCCAATATGTCTATGTCGTCATCCCCGCCGAAGGGGGGGGCGAGGCAAAGCAAGTTGAGCTTCGCCCGGTAACAGTGGCGCGCACGGTTGGCAGTCGCAGCATTCTCGCCAAGGGCCTTAACGCAGGCGAGAGTATTGTGACCGACGGTCAGTTGCGCCTAACCAACGGCACGCGGGTTGACGTGCGCGATCCCGCTGCGGCAGCCCCGCAACCGCGCGGCAATCGTTCTGGAGCCGCGACGCCTGGACAATCTGGGCCGGGGCAATCTGGGCCTGGACAATCTACGCCGGGGCAACCCGGTGCCGCACAGCCCCCAGCCACCCGTAGCTGATAGCCCCTTTAGCCCGCTTCCCCGCAGGAGCCTTCGATGAATATCTCCGAACTCTGCATTCGACGCCCGGTGATGACCACGCTGATGATGGCGGCGCTCATTCTGCTGGGCATCGCGGGCTATAAACAAATGCCGGTAGCGGCCCTGCCCAAGGTGGATTTTCCCACCATTGTGGTGACGGCCAGCCTGCCGGGGGCCAGCCCCGAAACAATGGGCGCGTCGGTCGCGACACCGTTGGAGCGGGAATTTTCCAATATCGGGGGGATCACCTCGATCACCTCCACCAGCACGCTGGGCAATACCCAGGTGGTGCTGGAGTTCGATTTGAACCGCGACATCGACGCGGCGGCACTGGATGTGCAATCGTCGCTATCGGTGGCAACCCGGCGCTTGCCGCGCGAAATACCCAACCCGCCTTCCTTCCGCAAAGTAAACCCGGCGGATGAGCCGATTTTGCTCATGTCGGTCAGCTCCTCGATTCTGCCCCTCAGTCAAGTCCATGATTACGCCGAAACTTTAATGGCGCAGCGGCTCTCGACGCTTACGGGCGTGTCGCAGGTCAATATCTTCGGTGGGCAGAAGTTTGCAGTGCGCGTGCAGGTAGACCCGCAGGCAATGGCCTCGCTCGGTATCAGTATTGACGATGTACAGCGCGCTTTAACCTCCGCTACGTCAACAACACCCGTCGGCAGCCTTAATGGGGATAAGCAGACGCTCATTCTCAAAACCAGCGGTCAGCCTGAAGTTGCGAAAGACTTCTTGCCGCTGGTGGTGGCCTACCGCAATGGCGCGCCCGTGCGTTTGGGCGATATTGCTAAGGTGCTCGATTCGGTCCAGAACGACCGCGTAGCAAGCTGGTACAACGGCACGCGCTCCATCACGCTTGCTATTCAACGCCAGCCGGGCGCGAATACGATTGATGTTGTTGATGCGGTGAAAGCCCTTATTCCGGTTTTTCGCGCCCAGGTGCCGCCCTCAATCAACATCGCCGTGATGAACGACCGTTCGGTCTCGATCCGCGATTCGATTGCCGACGTGCAGTTTACCTTCCTGCTGACGGTCGCCCTAGTCGTGTTGACCATCTTTTTATTCCTCCGCAAAATTTCTGCCACCCTCATCCCATCGCTGGCGCTGCCCATTTCGATTATCGGCACGCTGGGGGGGATGTATCTATGCGGGTTTAGCCTGAACAATATCTCCCTGATGGCGCTGACCCTGGCTGTCGGGTTCGTCGTTGATGACGCTATCG
>JAYSQZ010000061.1:0-20439 GCA_043721315.1 Alphaproteobacteria bacterium | reverse complement strand
CGCTACTGTCGTTGATAATGCCGTAGTAGGGCGTGCCGACAATTGCGCCCAGAACCTCGGAATACCCCAAGGTTGGCACCATAAAGCCGGAACGGTTGCGGACCGTTGGGTCTGGGTGCGAAAAATAGGGGGCGTAGAAAACCGGCACCCCCCCTATTTCCAACGTAGCATCCTTATAATGAATGTCCTTCTTCACCTCGTCATGCACAACCTGCTTGCCCTTAAGCTGCCAAAGCGGCGGCTTGCTGGGATCGTCTTTACACAGATTGCAGGGGGAGAAAACGGCGCGGGTCATAACCTTGCGGTTCCCCGAAAGCCGCTCCACACCCTTGGCAACAAGGCGAGAGTTATCAATCAGCAACGCTTTGAAGTTCTCCATAATCGCATTGCTGAGATCGTCGGAGATTTGCAGATAATCGGAGAAAAACGTATCGCCCGTGGCTTCCAGCAGCACTACATTACCCGACGCCGTGACCAGCTTGCGCTTGCGGTTGTAGCTTAATACATCGGCCTTAACCACGCGGGCACCCTGACTAATTTCGACCGAGCCGCGCGCCGTAACAATATCATTGTCGCGGTCATAGATAACTTCGTCGGCTTCCAGCAGAAACTCGCCCTTGCCGTCAACGGGGGCGACATCCGGGCGGTCGGGGAGTTGGTCGAACAAAACCGGCGGCCCCAGGCGTTGCGCCCATGCGCTCGTGCCCAGCAGAGCCGCCATCAGGCCCAGGATAGGGGCGAGACTCCAGGCGCTACGGGCCTTCCGGCTTTCAGTCTCGGCGGAACCCCAGCGCACGACTCTTCTCTCCCCCACGCTTTGCGATAGCGACGCACCATGACACCAAATTTCGGCCCACGCCAAGCGGAAACAGGCGCAATTCTCTGACGGCCAAGCTACCCGTCGTTTGAATGCGAAGCACACCGCAATAAGTTGTAATCTGTCGCAATGGCAGGAAACAAAACGTCGCTTTGCATAGCGGGCATCAATATGGCACGGTCTGGCCCATCGTGAATACGAGATCGGGGTGCCGAATGTCTGTGGTGACTGCTGTGGTTCTGGCTGCCGGGCTTGGAACGCGGATGAAATCCAGCAAGCCGAAAGCGATGCACCCCATCGCCCACCGCCCGATGATTCGTCATATTATCGAAATGCTGGAGACGGTTGGTCAGCACCCGCTCAAAATCATCGCTGTAGTCGGGCCGGACATGCCGAGCCTCGAAGCCGCCGTAGCTCCGCACACGCTTGTTCTTCAACACGAACGGCGCGGCACGGGGCACGCGGTTCAAATGGCCCTGCCCGCCCTGCCCGCCGAGGGTATCGTGCTGATTTTAGTGGGTGACGCGCCGTTGCTGCGCGCCGAAACCGTGGAAGCGCTGCTAACGGCGCAAGCGCAGAGTGGCAGCGCTATTCTCGTCGGCGCCTTCCGCCCCCCTGTGGCAACAGGGTTCGGGCGGATCATTCACGGCGATGATGGCAGCGTGCGCCAGATCATCGAAGAAAAAGACCTGAGCTTGGCGCAAAAGGCGATCCCTGTGTGCAACAGCGGCTTTTTCAGTGTCGAAGCCGCCGTATTGCCGCAGCTTCTCGCGCGTCTCACGCCGAACAATGCTCAAGGCGAATTGTATCTGACGGATATTGTCGAACACGCCGTCGCCCTAGGCTTGCGCGTGGGGGCATTAGAAATCCCGGCGGACGATGTTCTGGCCGTCAACTCCCGCGCCGAACAAGCGATTGTGGAGCGTATCGCCCAAGACCGCTACCGCGCCCGCGCTATGACCAACGGCGCAACCTTGCTGGACCCAGAAACGACCTATTTTGCCGCCGATACTATGATTGGGCGTGATGTTATCATCGGCCCGAATGTGGTGTTCGGCCCTGGCGTTACCATCGGCGATGACGTGACGATCCACGCTTTCAGCCATATCGAAGGCGCAACTGTGGCGGCGGGGGCGATCATCGGCCCGTTTGCGCGCCTCCGTCCTGGCGCAGCAATTGGGGCGGGGGCGCACGTTGGCAATTTCGTTGAAGTGAAGAACGCTAGCCTCGGCGCAGGCGCGAAAGCCAATCATCTCAGCTACTTGGGCGATGCCACGATCGGCGCAGGCTCCAACATCGGGGCAGGAACCATTACCTGCAATTACGATGGCATTGATAAGCACCGTACGATTATTGGCGAGGGCGTGTTCATCGGCTCCAATACCGCCCTCGTCGCCCCTATCACGGTGGGTGATGGCGCGTTGGTGGGCGCAGGCAGTACGATCACCCGCAACATTCCCGCCAATGCCCTTGCGGTGGTGCGCGGAACCCTGACCCAAAAAGAAGGTGCCGCCGCTCGCTTCCGCGATATGCGCCGCGCCGCTAAAGCAGCCAAGAAGGACTAAGCCTATGTGCGGTATCATCGGCATTCTCGGCACCGAAGACGCCACCCCGCGCCTGCTCGACGGGTTGCGCCGCCTGGAATATCGCGGTTACGATTCGGCGGGCATTGCCACGCTGGTCGGCGGTAAGATTGATCGCAGACGGGCGGAAGGCAAACTGCGAAACCTTGATGCTGTCGTCACCGCCAACCCGCTCCCCGGCGTGCTCGGTATCGGCCACACGCGCTGGGCCACGCACGGGGTTGCCAATACCAATAACGCCCATCCGCACATGAGCGAGCGCGTCGCCCTCGTCCACAATGGCATCATCGAGAACTTCCGCACCTTACGCACCGAGCTTGAAGCCAAAGGCTTCAGCTTTGCCACCGATACGGACACAGAGGTCATCGTCTATCTGCTCACCGATCTGCTGAACCAGGGCCTCAGCCCGAAAGACGCGATGATTGCCGGGATGCAGCGGCTCGACGGCGCGTTCGCTATCGCCGTGCTGGTGACGGGGGAAGAAGGGCTGCTGATGGGCGCACGCCGGGGTTCCCCCTTAGCCGTGGGGTATGGCGACGGCGAGATGTTCTTAGGCTCCGACGCGCTGGCCCTCGGCCCGCTCACCCGCCGCATCGCCTATTTGGAAGAGGGCGATATCGCCATTCTCTCCCGCGACGGTGCCGAACTTCTGAATGAAGCCGGCGCGCCGGTAGAACGCCGCATTCAAATCGCCGAACTCTCTGGCGCGATTGTGGGCAAGGGCAACTACAAGCATTTCATGGAAAAGGAAATCCATGAACAACCCGCCACGGTGGGCGAGACCCTATTGGGGCTGGTTGAGTCCAGCACGCGTGGCGTGGTTCTGCCCGCCCTGCCCTTCGATCTTAGCCGTCTGGACCGCGTGACATTGGTCGCGTGTGGCACCTCCTATTACGCCGCGATGGTGGCTAAATATTGGATCGAAAGCCTCGCGCAAGTGCCCGTGGAACTCGATATCGCCTCGGAATTCCGCTACCGAAACGGCCCGATTCTGCCGGGAAGCCTTGCGCTCTTCGTGTCGCAGTCGGGTGAAACGGTCGATACGCTGGCGGCCTTGCGCTATGCCAAAGCCAAGGGCGCGCATACCGCCGCCGTCGTGAATGTTCCAACCTCCGCGATGGCGCGGGAGGCGGATGTAATGTTGCGAACCCTCGCTGG
Organism: Alphaproteobacteria bacterium; assembly: GCA_043721315.1. Lineage (GTDB taxonomy): Bacteria > Pseudomonadota > Alphaproteobacteria > Elsterales > Elsteraceae > Elstera. Next base: position 16,881 of record JAYSQZ010000061.1, on the reverse strand, counting down.
TCCCGAAATCGGCGTTGCCACGACCAAAGCCTTCACCGCACAGCTCGCGGTTCTCGCCTGTTTCGCCACCGCCCTCGGGCGCGCACGCGGATTGCTGACCGCCGAGCGGGAAGCGCAGATCACGCAAGCCCTGATGGAAATTCCCGCCCGCCTTGCCGAAGGTCTGGTGAAACTCCCCAGCCTGCTCATGCCAATTGTGGAAGAGGTGGCCGAAGCGCGCGATGTGCTCTACCTCGGGCGCGGCCTCTCCTATCCAATGGCGATGGAGGGTGCGCTGAAGCTGAAAGAAATTAGCTATATTCACGCCGAAGGCTATGCCGCCGGTGAAATGAAGCACGGCCCGATTGCTTTGATTGATGAAACCGTACCCGTTATCGCCCTTGCGCCGGAAGATAGTTGGTTCGAGAAAACCGTCTCCAATCTTCAAGAAGTGGCGGCGCGGCGCGGGCGCGTGATCGTTTTCACGACAAAGCGCGGGGCCGAGCACTTACGCCCGATTGCCGCGCATGTGGTGGAGATGCCGGACATTGATCCGCTGGTCAGCCCACTGCTGTACGCGCTGCCGGTGCAAATGCTGGCCTATTATGTGGCCGTGCGAAAAGGTACCGACGTAGATCAACCCCGCAATCTCGCGAAAAGCGTTACGGTCGAGTAAACCTATCCCATGATTACGCCCGTCATTCTTTCCGGGGGGGCGGGAACGCGGCTCTGGCCCCTGTCCCGCAGCCTTTACCCGAAGCAGCTTCTGCCGCTCGTCGGGGTCGATTCCATGTTGGTGGAAACCGCGCGCCGGTTCGAGTCGCCCGCGTTCGGTGCGCCGCTGATTATTTGCTCCGATCAGCACCGCTTTATCGTCGCAGAACAGGTGCGCCAAGCCGGGATAACGCCGAGCGGGATTATTCTGGAGCCGGTTGGGCGTAACACGGCCCCCGCCGCCGCGATTGCCGCCCTGGCCGTAGCCGAGCGCGACCCGCAAGGGCTGCTGCTGCTGGCGGCCTCCGATCACGCCATGACTCAGCCGGACGCCCTACACCGCGCCATCGCCCTCGGCCTGCCAGCGGCGCAAGACGGGCGACTGGTGACGTTCGGCATTCAACCAACGCGCCCTGAAACCGGCTATGGCTATATCCAACGCGGTGCGACGCTCAGCGACGGCGTGTTCGCTATTGATCGTTTCGTGGAAAAACCGAACCTTGCTACCGCCGAAACCTATGTGGCCGATGGCGGCTATTGGTGGAACGCCAGCCTGTTCCTGTTCCGCGCCGACCGCTTTTTGGAAGACCTCGGCCAGTTCCGCCCCGATATTCTGGACGCGGCAGAGAAAGCCTTCCGCAGCGCGCACCGCGACCTCGACTTCCTGCGCCTCGATACCGCCGCCTTCACCGCCTGCCCGAGCGAGAGCCTTGATTACGCGGTGATGGAAAAATCCACTCGCGGCGCGGTCGTCCCCGTCGATCCCGGCTGGAGCGATGTGGGGGCCTGGACCGCCCTGTGGGATATCGGCACCCCCAACGCCGACGGCACTGTAACCCTGGGCGATGTTTGGACTGAGGGGGCGCGCGGCTCTTACCTGCGCGCCGAACCCGATGCACCGCTGATTGCCGCCGTGGGCATCGACGATCTGGTCGTGGTTTCTACCCGCGATGCCGTGCTGGTCGCCCATAAGGATAAGGCCCAGGACGTTAAAAAAATCGTCGATCAATTGAAGGCGGCAAAACGCTCTGAAGCCGAAAGCCACGCTATCGTTTATCGCCCCTGGGGCAGTTATGAGGGGCTGGTTGCCGCCGAGCGCTATCAGGTAAAGCGCATTGTGGTGAAGCCCGGCGAAAAACTCTCGCTGCAAATGCACCATCACCGCGCCGAGCATTGGGTCGTGGTCGCCGGAACCGCGCAAGTAACGCGCGGCGATGAGGAGATTCTGATTTTCGAGAATCAGTCGATCTATATCCCGATGGGCGCGACGCACCGGCTGGAAAACCCCGGCAAAGTGCCGCTGCATCTGATCGAAGTGCAGTCCGGTGCCTACCTGGGGGAGGATGATATCGTTCGCCTCGACGATAAATATGGCCGTAACTGAGGCGGCAACGGTCGCCGTGGTGCTGGTGTCCTACCACACTGGCCCGGCGCTGTTCGACTGCTTGGAAGCCCTGCACTCCGAGCCTATGATTGCCGAAATCGCCCTCGTCGATAACGGCAATGAGACTGGGGCACGCACACGGTTAGCGGCGTGGCCCGACGCGCGGGTAAGGGTGCTGTGCGGGCACGGGAACATCGGTTTTGCCGCAGGCTGTCATCTGGGTGTCGATGCCACCACAGCCCCGCTGCTGCTGCTGCTGAACCCCGATTGCCTGCTAGCCCCCGGCGCACTCTTGGCACTGCGGGCAGCGCTTGCGGACGAAACCCGCCCGTGGATTGCCACACCGCGCTTGCTGGAAGCCGATGGGCGGGAGCAAAAAGGCTGCCGCCGGGCAGCGGGAAGCCCGTTGAATTTTCTGATTGAAGGCTTGGGGTTGGGGCGATTTTTCCCCCATCATCGCCTCAACCAGTCTCAGCAACCGCTCCCCACGGGGTTGACCGAGACCCCCGCCCTCTCCGGGGCCTTCATGCTCATGCCGCGCGCAACCTGGCGGGCCACGGGCGGGCTTGATACGGGCTATTTCCTTCACGTTGAAGACTTGGATCTCTGCGCCCGCCTGCGCCGCATTAGCGGGGCCTGCTGGTTCCTGCCCGCGCCCGCCTGCACACACCTCAAATCGACCAGCGACGCGCCGGCCTGGGTGGTGGAAAAACATAAGCTCGCGGGGCTGTGGCGCTACTTCCGACTCTGGTATCCAACGCCTTGGCTATGGCGCGCGCTGGTGTGGCTGGCGCTGGCGGGCGGGATTGGGGTGCGGTTGGGCGTGAGGCGGCGTTAGGCGGATTTCCCGTCCGGCATTGTTAAACGCTCAATCAGCGTTCAACCCTCAGGTAACCCGGCTTGTCCCCGCCTTTTAGCAAGCTCAACCCATTCGGATACTATCCGAGGCATTTCAGTCATGACTTCGCGGCCAAACAAAACTTCGTCAACATACCCCATATGCAGCATATCAAATATGCGACAAAGATAAGCTTTTCCGCAATTCCACCATGTATAATAAGCATCAACCATCAGGTAATGCTTAACATCTATATTTTCGTGCTCGCGCAACTCCTCAATCTCCATTCCATCAAGAAGTGTTTCATAAACACCATCCGCGACACGGCTACCAAACGTAGTCGTGTAATAATACTCCTTTATCTCCCAAACAGCGATTGGATTTACCGCTGAAGGAAACGCTCCATCAACGCGGCGGGCCAGTGTTCGCAGAGGTTCCCCGTCACGTGTGAGTGTGGTCAATTCGCGCGGATCGTAGTTGCAGTCCATACCCTTAGAATAGCTTTCAATCATCATATTTACCAGCGCCGTGAGGAATGCTTCCGCCTTCTTTTCCCCCTTTTGCTTGTTCAAGGGAATAGGGCAACTAGGCTTCAACCGAGCAAAATGGGCGTCAAATTCGGCTTTAGCCTGCTCTGCAGACATGAGATTTGGTTCGGCAATTGTCATTAACGCTTGAGCACGGGCGTAAAAATATTCGTGCAGTTCTTCGGCAAGCGGAGTCACTTTGCCGAGGGTGAAAATCTTAGAAGAATCGAGGCCTAACTCGTTAAAAGCTGTAGCCATCTGCTCGACGGTGGGTACAAGAATTTTGTCGCCCTTACTGTATCCTGTTTTCTGGCTGAGCGATCGAACAGAGGCCCAGAACGATTTGGGCTTACGCAAGAATTTATCAATCGGTTTCATCACTTCCCCCAAGTCTCTTTTCAAGCTCTTTAGCGAATTCCAAGAGCGAAATACCAAACAGGTGGCAAATTTCTCTAACTTCCAAAATATCTACTCTTCGCTCCCCAGCCTCATACTTACTCACCATTGATTGTGGAAGCCCGAGGGCGGATGCAACGTCAACTTGCCTCAATCCAGATTTTTTTCGAAGATCCCTAAGAAATGATTCTAAAATCTGTCGCTCTCTTAACGATTTAAATTTTTCATCTGACATACTTGCACTATAGACCAATTTATGTGATATTCCAAAATATGATATATTTTGATCACAAGCTGATCCTCGGAGGACTCTATGCAACTCGCTCTAGCCATAGAAAAAGATCAATTTAATGTAGAAAATACAACCGTCGGCGTAAAACCTTTTAAAAGTCAACTTTTGAAGTGGATTGGCAATAAACAGCGGTTCGCACACGAAATTCTTTCTTTTTTCCCAAAATCATTCGGTGTGTATCATGAGCCGTTTTTGGGGTCTGGGGCAGTTTTAGGGGTTTTGTCGCCCAGAAAAGCGGAGGCTGCTGACTGCTTCTCGCCGTTAGTCGAGATTTGGCAGAACGTCAAAAGCAACCCTTCTCGGGTAGTAGATTGGTATCGTAGTCGATGGGAACTAATGCATGGCGACAACAAAGTTACCGTTTATGAGGCGATCAAAGCAAACTACAATGCAAGGGCTAACGGGGCTGATCTGCTATTTTTGTGTCGATCTTGCTATGGTGGTGTTGTCCGTTTTCGAATGAGAGATGGTTACATGTCCACACCTTGCGGCGTGCATGACCCAATCCATCCGCAGGCATTTGCCCGCCGTGTTATAGAGTGGCGAGGACGTATTGCGGGGACGGAATTTTTTCATCGAGATTATGAAGAATCGCTTGAGCGTGCCCGATGTGGCGACGTGGTCTATTGCGATCCGCCCTATTCATACAGTCAGGCAATCCTCTACGGTGCCCAGAGTTTTAGTTTGGATGATCTTTTCCGGTCGATTGAAAGAGCTAAGAAGCTAGGTGTATTTGTCGCACTGAGTATTGACGGCTCCAAGAAATCGGGGAGCGAAATGTGCCAAATTCAATGGCCTGAGGGGCTTTTTGCCCGCGAAGAAACTGTCAATACCGGTCGTTCGATGTTAAGGCGTTTTCAGATGGCAGGGGAAACGCTTGAAGCCGAGGTTGTTAGGGACCGTTTGTTATTAACGCATTAAGGTAATCTATGACTGACAGGCGACAGGATAGATTTTGATAAGTTTTTAGAGTATATTACTTGAAATACTTTCAGTTATCCCACCGCGCCGCCGCCTGATCGTCCTCAGCCTTAGCCGCGACCCACTCCACGCCCTCCGCGCCCTCTTCCAGCTTCCAGAACGGCGCTTTGGTCTTCAACCAATCCATCAGGAAATCCGCCGCCTCGAACGCCGCTCTTCGGTGGGGGGACGCGGTTGCGACGAAAACGATCGGTGCGCCCGCCTCCAGCCGCCCATAGCGGTGGATGACCAGCACCGAGAGCAGCGACCAGCGGCGTGCGGCCTCTTCGGTCATTGCGTGAACCTGAGCTTCGGTCATGCCGGGATAGTGTTCAAGCGTCATCGCGGTTAGCGCCCGCCCAGCATGATCTTCCCCGCGCACAAGGCCGGTGAAGCTGACGATGGCCCCTGCCCCCGGCGCGGCCTGGGTGAAGCCCGCAAGCTCGGCCCCCGGCTCGAACGGGTCTGCCTGCACCCGGCTCGCGATAGGGCCGCTCACCCGCCCGTCACCGGAGGAAAGAAGGCCACCTCGTCGGTCGGGGTGAAGGCGCTATCAAGATCGGCGAACACCTGATTGATGGCGGCGCGCAGGATCGTGCGATCCGCAAATACCGCCGCATGGCCGGGCGACAGCGTGATGAGATGATCCAGCAGCCCGTTCAGTGTCGTAACCTCTGCCGGTACCGCTACATCCTCTTCCGCGCGATTGAGGCGAGAGCGGAGCCAGGCGAAATAGCGCACGCGCATCGCTTACGCCTCCTGCTTCGGGCGGTCCATGTAGGATAGGCCCGCGCGCAAATAATCATAACCGGTGATCAGGGTTAGTACCGCAGCAGCGGCAAGGCCGATAATGCCGATTTCTTCGATATAGAAACCGTTCGGCCCGTGCTGCCCAACCATCACCACGCCAAGGGCAACCATTTGAATAGCGGTCTTCCACTTAGCAAGGCGCGAAACCGGAACGGAAATCCGCAAGCCCGCCAAAAACTCCCGCAGGCCCGAGACGAGAATTTCCCGCCCCAGGATAATCAGCGCCGCCACCACCATCACGCCCGCAATCTGCTGCTGGGCCACCAGCACCAGCAGAATCGCTGCAACCAGCAGTTTATCGGCGATAGGATCGAGAAAGCGACCGAAGTCCGATTGAAGTTGGCGTTGCCGCGCGATATGCCCATCGAGCCAATCGGTAATACACGCCAGCGCATACACCGTGGCCGCGCTCCACGCGCCCCAGGGGCCGGGGACATACATCAACAGCACCACCAATGGAATAGCGGCGATTCGCGACAGGGTGAGCAGATTCGGCAGGTTATACATCCGTCACACGCACCTCTCAGCGACGCTCGGCGTTCAGCAAGCGTATTCTAGCCGCCCAAGCCGCGTACCGCCACCCTCGAAACTAAGGGCCGCCATGAAAATGATCGTAAATCTTCCTAGCGACGGCCTTGCTAATCCCCGGCACTTTTTCGAGATCGCTGAGGCCCGCCCGCGTGATCGTCCGCACCGAGCCGAAATGATGCAACAGGGCTTTGCGGCGGTTGGGGCCAATGCCCGGCACGTCATCGAGTTCCGACTTGATCTGACTCTTCTGGCGCTTGGCGCGGTGCGTGCCGATGGCGAAACGGTGGGCCTCGTCGCGCAGGCGCTGAACGTAATACAACACGGGGTCTTGCGGCGGTAGTTTGAAGGGGGCGAGACCAGGGCGGTAGAAATCCTCCCGGCCCGATTCGCGGTCCTGGCCCTTAGCGATGCAAACGATGGGGACATCCATCACCCCTGCCGCTTCCATTACCTTCACCGCTGCGCTCAGTTGCCCCGCGCCGCCGTCGATCACCAGCAAATCGGGCCAGGAGCCGCCCTGCCGATCCGGGTTCTCCTTCAGCGCGCGGGCGAAGCGGCGGGAGAGGACTTCGCGCATCATGCCGAAATCATCCCCAGGGGTCAGTTCCTCGTTCTTGATCGTCCAGGTGCGGTAGGCGTTTTTCTGAAACCCCTCCGGCCCCGCCACAATCATGGCGCCGATTGCGTTGGTGCCTTGGATATGGCTGTTATCATAGACTTCTATCCGCTGCGGCGGTGCGGACAAGGCGAAAATCTGCGCGACCCCCTCCAACAGTTTGCGCTGAGTGGCGGACTCGGCAAGGCGGCGTTCCAGCGCATCCTTGGCGTTGGTCACGGCGTGCTTGACCACATCGGCCTTACTGCCGCGTTTGGGGACTTGCAGTAACACTTTCCGCCCGGCTTTTTCCGAGAGGGCTTCCGAGAGCCAAGCCTCTTCCTCGACCGGATCACTCAGCAGCAGCAGGGCCGGCGGAATGCGTTCGTCGTAAAACTGCGCGATGAAGGACGCAAGAATTTCCCCCCGCGCAACTTGATCATCGTGGCTGGGGTAATAGGCACGGTTGCCGTAATTGCTACCGTTGCGGAAGAAGAATACCTGCAAGCAACTCTGCCCACCAACTTGAGCAAGAGCGAAAATATCGGCGTCGCCAAAGTCCAGTGTATTGATATCCTGCCGCGCAAGAATGGTAGAGAGCGCCCGCAACCGATCCCGGAACTTCGCGGCGGCTTCATACTCCAACTCTTCAGCGGCGGCCTGCATTTGCGTGTTCAGCTTATCGTGAATATCGCGGCTGCGACCCGCCAGCACAGCTTTGCTGCTTTCGATTAAGTCAGCATACTCACTTTCGCTAATCTTACCGACGCAAGGGGCGCAGCAGCGTTTGATTTGATATTGCAGGCAAGGCCGGTTGCGGCTGGCAAAAACCGTATCGGAACAGGTGCGGAGTTGAAACGTTCGTTGCAACGCCTGCACAGTCCGTTCCACTGACCCCGCCGAGGCGAACGGGCCGAAATACTCGCCCTTGCGGGTGCGCGCGCCGCGATGCTTGGTGAGTTGCGGATAAGCGTGGTCGCCTGTGACAAGGATATTCAGAAAGCTCTTATCGTCCCGCAGTAGCACATTGTAGCGCGGCAGCAGCTTTTTAATGAGGTTCGCTTCCAGCAGCAGCGCTTCCACCTCGGTATGCGTGGTGATGATCTCCATCGACACAGTTTCGGCCACCATGCGCCGGATTCGCATCGGCAGACCATTCGGATTGGTATAATTGGCTACCCGCCGCCGCAACTGCCGGGCCTTGCCGACGTACAGCACATCGCCATCGACATTCAGCATCCGGTAAACGCCGGGGCTGAGCGGTAAGGTTTCCACCATCCGTGCAACCACCCCCGCCCCGCGCTCGAACGAGACGGGTGGACGAATCTGAAGCCCTTCCGGGCGAATAGGGAGCGGGGTTATCTCGGTGCTCATAGGACCATAAAAAGGGTGAGTCGCTTGCGAATCAAGAGGCTGGACGAAGGGGTTACGACAATCCACGATTCTTGTGGATAAGTCTGTGGAGAAGAGGCGGATACAAGGCTAACAGCGGCAGGACTCTAGGCGACTCGGACCATTGCACAATTTTTAGGCAATAACTTTAAGGCATTGATTTTATTTGTTTTTACTGATTCCGAAACAAGGCAATTCCGCCTTCGTGTCGAGTAGCAGCCCTGATGAGTCGAAGATTTATTCCTTGACAGTGAATCGGGGAACGCTGTGAACAATTCCCCTTGACGGGGGTGGGGAATTGGGGGTTGGCATAGCTAATTAAGAATTTCTCGCAAAAACTAACTTTGCCCGGCAGAGCGTTCAATCTCCACACCGACCGCGCGCGCATCCGGCATCACGGCCCGCTTCTCTACCCGGACCCGCGCGGTCCGCACGCGGGCATCTAGCAGGCACAGGCGGGCGATGCGATCCGCCAAAGTTTCGACGAGATTAACCCTTGAGCCGCTCACCAACGCCCGAATGCCATCGGCTAAGGTGGCATAGCACACCACGGCAGCCAAATCGTCCGATCCCGGCTCGGTCTCCGTGACCAGCAGATCGACGGAAACCGCAATCGGTTGCAGCACGCCCTTTTCTTCGGGATAGACACCAATATCGGCCATCAAGTCGAGATCATGGATATAGAGGCGGCGCAAGGGCACCTGCGACGGGTGCTTAGGGGGGGACATAAATGGAGACACAGACAAATCGGTCATGCACAAAAAATCCTGAGCACGGATAGCGGCGGAACCGACCCAACGATCAGCCCCGGTTTGTTCTTACCCTCTAGCCGCCTTGGCCCGCGCGCGCTAGTGTCATTCGCTCTTAAAAAAGGGATAGCTGCTATGGCAACGGCGTTGCGCGATCATCCGTTAGGGGGCGTTCCGGTCCATCGGGCCGATTACGATTGGCCGAAAAGCGGCGCACGGCTTGAGCTTGTGTCGGACTATCGTCCGGCAGGGGATCAACCGGCGGCGATTGCCGAGTTGCTGAAGGGCCTCTCTGAAGACGAGAAAAGCCAAGTGCTGCTCGGCGTAACCGGATCGGGCAAAACCTTTACCGTCGCCCATGTTATCCAGCATGTGCAGCGCCCAACACTCATTCTCGCGCCAAATAAAACCCTCGCGGCGCAGCTTTATGGGGAAATGAAGAGTTTTTTTCCCAATAATGCCGTAGAATATTTTGTCTCTTATTACGATTATTACCAGCCGGAAGCCTATGTTCCCCGCACCGATACTTATATAGAAAAAGAATCGACGATCAACGAGCAGATTGATCGGATGCGCCACGCCGCCACCCGCGCGCTGTTAGAACAGCGCGACGTGATTATCGTCGCCTCGGTCTCGTGCATTTACGGTATTGGTTCGGTCGAAACCTATTCGACCATGACGGTCGATCTCGCGCTCAATCAGAGCTTCGAGCGCACGACCCTCATTCGCCGCCTGTCGGAGCTTCAGTATAAACGCAACGATGCCGGCTTCGGGCGCGGCACCTTTCGCGTGCGCGGCGATACCATCGAGCTTTTCCCGGCCCATTATGAAGATAGGGCGTGGCGCATCTCCCTGTTCGGCGACGAGATCGAAGGGCTGCATGAGATTGATCCGCTGACCGGGGAGAAGATCACCGCGCTCGAAACCGTGCGGATTTACGCTAATAGCCACTACGTCACCCCGCGCCCAACGCTTAATCAGGCGATCAAGCAGATCAAGCAAGACTTGAAACTGCGCCTCGCCGAGTTTGTCGAGACGAACAAGCTGCTGGAAGCCCAGCGCATCGAGCAGCGCACGCAGTTCGATTTGGAGATGCTCGAAGCCTCCGGCTTTTGTTCGGGCATCGAAAACTATTCGCGCTATCTGTCGGGTCGCGCCCCCGGCGCACCGCCGCCGACGCTGTTTGAGTACCTTCCGCCCGACGCCTTGCTGATTATAGATGAAAGCCATGTGACCGTGCCGCAGTTGGGCGCGATGTATAAGGGCGATTTTGCGCGCAAATCCACTCTGGCCGATTTCGGTTTCCGCCTGCCGTCCTGCATGGACAACCGCCCGCTGAAGTTTGAGGAATGGGAGGAGCTTCGCCCGCAAACCATCTTTGTCTCAGCCACCCCTGGCCCGTGGGAGTTGAACGAGACCCAAGGCATCTACGCCGAACAGGTGGTGCGCCCCACGGGCCTCACCGATCCCATTTGCATCATTCGCCCCACCGAACATCAAGTCGATGACCTGATTGCCGAGTGCAAAGCCGAAGCCGCCAAAAACAGCCGCGTGCTGGTGACCGTGCTCACCAAGAAAATGGCCGAAGCCCTCACCGAATATATGACCGAAGCCGGGCTGAAGGTGCGCTACGTCCATTCGGACGTGGATACGCTGGAGCGCATCGAGATTATCCGTGATTTACGCTTGGGTGTGTTCGACGTACTTATCGGCATCAACCTGCTGCGCGAGGGCCTCGACATCCCCGAATGTTCAACCGTGGCGATTCTGGATGCGGATAAGGAAGGCTACCTCCGTTCCCGCACGTCCCTCATTCAAACAATTGGCCGCGCCGCCCGCAATGTGGAAGGCAGGGCTTTGCTCTATGCCGACCGCATGACCAACAGCATGGAAGCCGCCATCGGCGAAACCAACCGCCGCCGCGAAAAACAACAGGTCTATAATGCCGCCCACGGCATTACGCCGGAAAGCATCCGCAAATCCATCGGCGACGTGCTGTCGTCAGTCTTCGAGCGCGGCGACCACCTGAACGTCGATACCGGGCCGGACCATAGTTTCGGCAAAGACCTCAAAACCTACATCGCCGAACTCGACAAAAAAATGCGTGACGCCGCCGCGAACCTGGAGTTCGAAGAAGCCGCCCGCCTGCGCGACGAACTCCGCCGCCTGGAAGCACGCGACCTGGGGCTGCCCGATCCCGATGCGAAACCGAAGGCGGGCAGCGCACAGGCAGCAAAGGCCAATCGGGGGCGGTGGGGGAAGGCCCGCTAGGCGGGGCGTTGTCCCACACCCCACCAGGACCGGGGGCGGTCCTGGACCTGCCTTATCCCGATATGAGATGAAGGGACGTTTTACCGCCCCCTACTGCCAAGACCGACAGTTTGCGATCAAAGGTCGCCAGAACCCCGCCATGTACTTTGGCCAGCGCTAGCAGATAAGTGTCTGTCACCTGAGCCGATGTCAGCACTTTTTCGGTATCAATCGCGGCACAATCGACCATGCTCAGATCGTCGGGCCAGAATTCATGTCCCGGCAGGTCACGCAGGCTTCGCACGATGGGTGCGGTACGAGCCGGTGATCCTGGGGAGTTTGGGTATTTTGGGTTCCCAAGGATACGGATAACGCCATTCTCCGTAAGGGGGCAAGTCGCCCAAGAGGAATGCCCCATCGCTGCGAACCAACGATGGGCGGCATCGTGCGCGACGTGCCCCGGATCGATCAAAGCGATCAAAACATTGACATCAAGTAGGTAAGTCACGGTGTTTCATCGCGAAGAGCATTAACGATCTCAAGCGTTACCAAAGGCGAATCGGCTCTTGGTGCCAGCAAAAAAATGCCGTTACGCTGTGCGCCTGATGGGTTTCTCGTAAGCGAGCGACGCGCAAGATCGGAAATAACTTCCCCGATGCTCCGCCCCTGCTGCGTTGCCAGGGCCTTCGCTGCCGTTAAAATATCATCATCGATAGCCAGTGTTGTCCGCATCATCGCCTCACGCCACAGCATCAATCATCACGCATCACGCATCACGCATCACGCATCATATGCAGCAGTCGGCCCGATATTCAAGCGTCACACCCAACACTTAACACTCCAGCAAACACAGCAGATAGTCCCCCTACCCCATCCCCTCCGCCACCAGCGCCGCGCCGCCAAGCCGTTCCACCAGCGCCTTGATCGCCGCCGTTGCTGCCTCGACCTCTGCCCGGTCCGTGCCGCGCGTGACCAGGCTCACGCCGATCTGGCCGTTGCGGAAATAGGGGTAGGAGCCGACCGAAAGCCCCGGATACTCGGCCTGGATTGCGCCCAAGCCTTCGGCAATCACGCCTTCGCCCAACGTGCAGGAAACCGTGGTCGCGTGAATCGGCGGGCCTTCCGCGAGAGTGGGCAACACGCCGTCCATCATCGCTTTGGCGATGCGCGGCACCCCTGCCAGCACGAAGACGTTTTCCATCCGAAAGCCGGGGGCTTTGGAGACGGGATTATCAATCAGGCTCGCGCCCAACGGCACCTCGGTCATTTTTAGCCGCGCTTCGGTAAGTTGCCCCGGCTCGTAATGCGCTTCAAGCAGCTTCACTGCTACCGGGTGCCGATGCAGGGCAACGCCGAAGGCTTTGGCGATACAGGCCGAGGTAATATCGTCGTGGGTTGGCCCGATGCCGCCCGTGGTAAAAACGTAAGTATGGCGCGCGCGCAGATCATTGACCGTGGCAATGATCACCGCTTCATCGTCCGGCACCACGCGGGCTTCGGCCACCACAATCCCGCGCTCGGTGAGCACGCCCGCAAGATAATGCAGATTGGTGTCGTGGGTTCGGCCCGACAAAATCTCGTTGCCGATGACCAGGACGGCGGCGGTTACGCTTTTTTCTGCTGTGACGCTCATGATTCCTCCGCTGATCCGCACCCCTGGCATTGCCTACACATGGGGGTTGCGGTTAGGCTTTTGTTCGACATTTGGGCGCAGTGCGCCCGATTTATAGAAGCTAGGGCTGAGAGGGGCGCACGTCTATGCCAACATCGCGGTTTCTCCGCCGGACCTGTTTGACCGGCTTTTTATCCTGCCTTGCCGCACTCCCCTTGCCTCTGGCGGCCCAAGCACCCGAGAAAGCACCCGAAGCCGCCACCGGCACCTCGGCGAAAGCGCTGGTGACGGCAGAAAAATTCATGATCGTTACCGCAAACCCTATCGCATCGCGCATCGGGGCCGCCGTGCTGGCGGACGGCGGGACAGCAGCGGATGCCGCGATTGCGGCACAACTGGCGCTAAACCTCGTCGAGCCGCAATCGTCGGGCATCGGCGGCGGCGCGTTCGTGCTGTATTACGATAAGGCTTCCAGCAAGCTCACCTCCTACGATGGCCGCGAAACCGCGCCGGAGGCGGCCACGCCGCAGCTTTTCCTCGGAGCCGATGGCAAGCCGCTGCCTTTCTACGAGGCCGTTGTTGGCGGGCGCTCGGTGGGTGTTCCCGGTGTGCCGCGCCTGCTGGACGTGCTGCACAAGCGCCACGGTAAGGCCCAATGGGCCGATTTGATCCAACCCGCGCGCACGCTGGCGGAAGAAGGCTTCACCCTCTCCCCGCGCCTCGCCAAACTCTTGCAGACCGAAAAACATCTGATGCGCGACCCCGTGGCGCGCGCCTATTTCTACCGCCCGAACGGTGAGCCGCGTTGGGAAGGGGAATTGCTCCAGAACCCTGATTACGCGGCAACGCTTAAGATTCTCGCCGAACAAGGCATCGAGCCTTTTTATCGCGGCGCTCTGGGCGAAACCCTGGTGGCCGCCGTTGGGAAAGAGCCGAACCCCGGCAGCCTCAGCATGGCCGATCTTGCGGCCTATAAGGTGATCCAGCGCGATCCCGTGTGCAGCCTTTACCGCGCGTTGAAGGTGTGCGGCATGGCCCCGCCCTCCTCCGGTGGTCTCGCAGTTGCCCAGATGCTGGGGATTTTGGAGCGCCATGACCTTAAATCCTTCGGCCCAAACGGCATTCAGTCGGCGCATCTCTTCATGCAGGCGGGCCGCTTGGCCTTTGCCGACCGCGATATGTATGTGGCCGATCCGGCGTTCGTGCGCCAACCGGTAACGGGTATGCTGGACCCAATCTACCTTAGTCAGCGCGCCCAATGGATAGATTGGAACACCGATAAGGGCACCGCACCCGCAGGCCAGCCACCAAGCAGCAGCGGTGCGCTGGCCGGAGGGGAAGCCCCAGAATTTCCTTCGACCACGCATCTCGCCATTGTCGATCGCTACGGCAATGCCCTGTCCATGACCAGCACGATCGAAGATGCGTTCGGGGCGCGGCGCATGGTGGGCGGCTTCTTACTGAACAATCAACTCACCGACTTCAGCTTCGTGTCCGAGCGCGACGGCAAACCCGTGGCCAACCGTGTCGAGCCGGGCAAGCGCCCGCGCAGCTCGATGGCTCCAACGATTGTTCTCGATGCTCAGGGCGCGGTTAAAATGGTGGTTGGTTCCCCCGGTGGGGCCGCGATCATTCAATATGTCGCGCAAACCCTTGTCGGCTTGGTGGATTGGCAGTTAGACCCGCAAGCCGCCGTATCGCTCGGCCATATCGGCAACCGCAACGGCAATGCCTTGCTGGAAGATGGAACGCAAGCCGTTGCGCTCAAAAGCGTGCTGGAAACGATGGGTTATAAGGTGACAGTCGGTGAAATGAACAGCGGTCTCGCGGCAATCCTCGTGAAAGACGGCAAACTGCTGGGCGGGGCCGACCCGCGCCGCGAAGGCTTGGCGGTCGGGGATTAGAGCAACCCTGCTCTCTACCTAAACAAAACGGGCGCTTCCAGCAGAAGCGCCCGTTCGCGTTTCGTTAAAAGCCAACCGATTACGTTGGGCTGGCCTGGAAAGCGTTGAGTTCCGAGCGTAACGGCGTTTCAGAGGGGTTTTGCGCTCCTGTAGCGCCTTGCTGCTCCGCCGCCGTCGTCGGCAGCGTGATCTCTCTGCTCCCTAAAATCTGCGCGATCTGATTGCTATTCGTCGGGTTTGCTTGGCCGAGGCTTTGCGCTTGCGAGGCCTGCACTAAAGTTTGAGTGATCTGCGCCCCAACGGTTGGGTTAGCGGCCACCACAAGCGGCGAGGTCGCGGCTTGAAAAGCGTTCGCCATAATGGCAATCGCGGCCTGCGGCGAGGCTTGATAGATCACCGGGTTCGCCGCAATCGTCGTTACCTGAGCCGAAAGCTGGCCTACTTGATCGGGCGCAACACGCTGCGCGGCCGGCGAGACGAAAATTCGTGCGGCAATCGTCAGAGTTTCCAAAACCTGCGGCGGGGCCGCGTTTTGAATCTGAAGCTGGGCGACGATTTGAACCGTAGCTCCGGCAACGGCAACCGCCGCACTGGGGTTCGTTGCAAGCAGTTGCTCCGCCAAGCCAACCGCTTGTTGCGCCAGCGTAGCGGCACGCTGCGGATTGCCGCCCGACAGGGTGTTGATCGCTGCCGTAACCGCATCAGGGTTGCCGGAATTGATTGCAGCGCGCAAGGCAGGGGGCAACGCGGTTGATGCCTGCGCCACCTGCTGCGGCGACAGTCCCGAGGCATTCTGTGCCGCTTGCGACTGCGCCGGGTTGCCGCTGGAAATCTGATTGACCGCATTGGCAAGACGATCTTGCGGCAGAACCGTCGAAAGCCCCTGCACGACATTTTGCGTTGCCGTTTGCTGCTGCTGGTTATTTACCTGCTGCTGCTGCTGCGTATAAGTTGCCAACTGCTGCTGCTGCTGTGCCGTCGGTGCCGTGTTCGAGGCGGTTGTTTGAACCCCATTCGGCAGCCCAACCTGCCCAGTCGCGGGCGGCGTGTTCAGCGCCGGCGTGGTGCTAGTCTGCTGCTGTTGCTGCTGTTGGCCCGGAAGCGTGTTAGCTGCCGCTAACTGTTGTTGCGTGTTGGCCGATGCTGGCGGCAAAGTCGGCGGCTGCTGACCGAGCGAGGTCCCCACCTGATTAATCACCGACAGTATGGTATTCGCAGAAACTTGATTGGGCGGCACCGTATTCCCATTCACATTGGAAATAATGCTCTGCCCGCCCGTAAACTGAGTGGTGGTGCCATTATTCGACGTATGCGTGAAATTGCCCGAACCCCCAACGATCACCGTCGCTTGGGTCGGATCGGTCGGAACGACACCCGAAATGACCGAGCCGCGAATACCAATCGTGCCCGACGGGGTTTTAATCGTTGTGCTGGAATCCGGGGCCGCCGCACCAGAAACAAGACGGAAGAGACCGCGCGAAATGCTAACCGCCTTCTCCTTCTTCCCGCCTTCTGGGTCGAAAATCATCTTATCAATGGTCAACGCGCCGTTAGGGCCGAGTTCCAGGGTCGTGCCATCCCGAAATTCGATCACCGCTTTGGACTTTGGCCCGGTTAAGACCTGTTCTTGGAAATAGAGAATATCGTCGAGTTTGATCACCCGCTCGTCGGTCACTGTCGTTCGACCCTTCACGACATCCTGGATAATCGCCGCCCGACCGACCACCTTCGGGTCAGCCTCAACCGCAACAGCCGAGAACGCCGTCAGGGCCGTTCCAGCGAGAGCCAACATCATCAGCGAACGGAGACCAATGTACATATCCAACCCTCCATCGCGCGGCAGACCGCTCGATTACTCTCAAATAATATCTAAATAATAATACACAAGAGTCGAGGCAACTTGAAAGAGGCGATCTTGATTTTTAGCAGTTTTATACGTGGGAAAGGC
>JAYSQZ010000060.1:0-7003 GCA_043721315.1 Alphaproteobacteria bacterium | reverse complement strand
AGGCCGATCTCTACGCACTAGCAATCATTGGGGTTTTGGCGAGCGTTGTCGGCGCTTTCTATTATCTGCGCGTGATTAAGGTGATGTACTTCGATCAGCCGGCAGCGCGCTTTGATGGCATGACGCCGGGCGTGGCCCTGGTTGCCGGCAGCACCTGCTTGGTGACAATGCTGTTTTGGATTTACCCGGCCTCGATCATCACGGTTGCCACCCGCGTTTCGGCGCTTGTGATCGGGGGTTGATCTGTCAGGCTTAACCCTGCCGACCGGCTGGCGGCTGCAAGACTTTGAGAGCGTCGCCAGCACGATGGAGCTGGCGACGCAATCGCTTTTAGACGGGGCGGGCGAGGGTCTCGTTATCCGGGCGCGGGAGCAGGTCTCGGGCCGGGGCAGGCAGGGGCGGGCGTGGCGCAGCCCTATCGGCAATCTCTATCTTTCGGTTTTGATTGATCCGGCGGCGACGCTGGCGCAAACGGCGCAGCTTTCCTTCGTTGCCGGGCTGGCCGTGTGGCGTGCCGTGTCTGATCTTGCGCCGGGGGCGGGGCTTCGGCTGAAATGGCCGAATGATCTATTGCTCGATGGGGCCAAGCTCGCGGGCCTTCTGCTGGAAGTACCTTATGCCGGGCGTCAGGCTGTTTTGGGCCTCGGCCTCAACCTTTGCGTAGCGCCAACCGATACGCCCTATCCGGCCACCAGCCTGCCGCCGCGCGCGACCGGGCCTGTTGATCGCGATGAGGCGACGGAAGCCGTTCTCTTGCGCCTCTCCGAAGCCTTGGGCCAGTGGCGCCGTGAGGGGTTCGCTGCAATCCGGGCGGACTGGCAGGCGGCAGCCTACCCTATCGGCACGCCCTTAACGGTGCGAATCACGCCGGAAACCCCGCTCACCGGCACCTTCGACGGCTTGGGGAGCGACGGTCATTTACGCCTTAAAACCCCCGACGGGATTCGACAGATTCCGGCGGGCGACGTTGTTCTGGCTTAGGAAACCGCTATGCTGCTTGCCATAGATGCCGGGAATACCAATACCGAATTCGCACTGATCGACGGCGCGGACCTGCGAAACTCCTGGCGCATTTCCACCGATCCGCGCCGCACCGCCGATGAATATGTTGTGTGGCTAACGCAACTGATGGCGCTCGATGGGGTTGCGCGGGAGAGCGTGACTGCCAGCATTATCGCGACCGTCGTGCCGGAGGCGCTGTTCAATCTCACCAGCCTGTGCCGGAAATACTTCAACGGCCCGCCGATGGTCGTGGGTGATCCTGCGGTAAAAATGACCATTCGTGCCGTCATCGACCGACCTGAAGATGTGGGGGCCGACCGGCTGGTAACGGCCCTAGCCGCACGTGATCTCTACGGCTGTCCCTTGATCGTGGTGGACTTTGGCACGGCCACCACGTTCGATGTGATTGACGCCGATGGAAACTTTGCCGGCGGCGTGATTGCGCCGGGAATCAATCTGTCCCTACAAGCGCTTTATATGGCCGCCGCCAAGCTGCCGCGCGTCGCCATTCGCCCAACCCCCACGGTTATCGCCCGCAGCACCGTTTCGGCGATGCAGTCTGGCGTATTCTGGGGGTATATTGGTATGATCGAGGGCTTGGTTACGCGGATGCGTGCCGAGCTTGGCCAAAACATTCCCGTTGTTGCAACAGGCGGTTTAGCCCCTATGTTTGCAGGCGCGACGGACCATATAACCCATATCGACCGCGATCTTATCATGCGCGGCCTTGTCACACTCTATCAGCACAATCGTTTGGAATCATGATCGACGGCACCCCCCTCCACACCGCTATCGCCGCCCGTGGCGAGCTTCTTTTCCTTCCCCTCGGGGGCGCGGGGGAAATTGGGATGAACCTCAACCTATTCGGCTATAACGGCCAATGGGTGATGGTTGATCTCGGCGTGACCTTTGGCGACGACAGCCAACCGTCTATCGACGTGATCATGCCCGATCCCGTGTTCATTGCCGAACGGCGCGATGCGTTGCTTGGGATCGTGCTCACGCACGCCCACGAAGATCACTTAGGCGCGGTGCCCTATCTGTGGCGTCGCCTGGGTGGCCCGCCGATTTACTGCACGCCGTTTACCGCCAGCGTGCTGCGAAAGAAGCTGCCAGAACACGGGCTTTCCCGCGAAGTGGTTATCCACGAAGTGCCGCTGTCGGGCGAGTTCACGCTGGGCGCGTTCCGCTTTCAGATGATTACGCTCACCCATTCGATTCCCGAACCGAACGCGCTGGCGATCCACACGCCAGTCGGCACAGTGCTGCATACGGGCGATTGGAAGTTCGATCCCGAACCGTTGATTGGTGACGTGACGGACTTCGATGCGCTGCAAAAGCTGGGCGATAAGGGCATTCTGGCGCTGATTGGCGATTCCACCAATGTATTCAAATCGGGCGAAGCCGGGTCGGAAGCAGCGGTGCGCGAAAGCCTGACGGAGCTTATCGGTCAGTTCAACAACCGTGTCGCGGTTGCCTGCTTCGCCTCGAATGTGGCGCGGTTGGAGAGTATCGTCGTTGCCGCCGCCGCCAATAAGCGCCGCGTGGCGCTGGTGGGGCGCTCCTTGCATAAGATGGTGGAGAGTGCGCGCGAAAACGGCTATCTCAAATCCATGCCTGCGCTGATTTCAGAAGACGAGGTGGGTTATTTACCCGCCGAGGAAGTTCTGCTGCTCTGCACGGGCAGCCAGGGCGAACAACGCGCGGCCTTGGCGCGGATCGCCTCTAACGATCATCCGCACGTAACCCTGGAAGAGGGCGATGCGGTAATTTTCTCCTCACGGATCATCCCTGGGAACGAAAAATCCATTGGGCGTCTGCACGATAAGCTGATCCGCCAGGGCATCGAAGTCGTTACCGAGAAAGATCACTTCATTCACGTATCGGGCCACCCGGCACGGGATGAGCTGTCGCGTATGTACGCCATCACCCGCCCGAAAATCGCGGTGCCGGTTCATGGCGAGGTGCGGCATTTGCATGAACATGCCGAACTTGCCCGCGAATGCCAGGTGCCAATTGCGATCGTAGTCGAAAACGGCGACGTTCTGCGCCTTGCCCCCGGCGAGCCGATGATTCTGGATAAAGTGCCGACGGGGCGTCTTGCGGTTGATGGCAACCGGTTAGTGCCTTTGGGGGGGACGGAGCTTAAGCAGCGCCTGCGCCTTACCTTTAATGGCCTCGCGGTCGCAACTCTCGTGCTCGATAAGCGCGGCAAGCTGCAAGCCGATCCGGTGCTCACCTTGCATGGGCTGGTCGATGCCGAGCAAAAAGAGACGCAAATCCTAATCGACAAAGCGCTCGATGCGATTGAAGATGTCGCGGATGCTTTTGCCGCAGGCGGGCGTGGTGCCGATGACACGGCCTTGCGCGATGCCGTGCGGGCCGCAGTGCGCCGCATAATCTATAACGCCATCGGCCTAAAGCCCGTCACAGAGGTTCATCTCGTCCGCTTATAAAAGGGTGGGGCATATCGGGGAAACGGGGCGATGATCGGGCGGCTAAACCATATTGCTATTGTTGTGCCGGATTTGATGGCCGCGAGCGCGTTGTATCGCAACGCACTCGGGGCGATTGTCTCGGACCCCGTTGACGTTCCCGCCCACGGGGTGACGACGGTGTTTGTGCTGCTGCCGAACACCAAGATCGAACTGTTGCACCCCTTGGGGGAGAACTCCCCGATTGCCGGGTTTTTGGCTAAGAACCCGTCGGGCGGGATGCATCACGTCTGCTATGAGGTGCGCGATATTCGCGCCGCCCGCGATCATCTGTTGGCCGAAGGGGCACGAGTTTTGGGCGATGGTGAACCCAAAATCGGCGCGCACGGCCTGCCCGTGCTCTTCTTACATCCGAAAGATTTTTGCGGGACGCTGGTAGAACTAGAAGAGGTTGCGGCGCTATGACTTGGGTTTCTGGAATTGTTGTCTATACAATCACTTGGTGGGTTGTGTTGTTTGTTGTATTGCCGTGGCGCGTGACCACGACACATAAAAAGGGCCAAGGCGAGATGGCGGGGGCGCCAGATAATCCACACATTCTCTATAAGGCGATGTGGACAACGATTATTACCACGGTCGTTTTTGTCGGAATTTATGCAGTGGTCGCGTCCGATCTTATTTCATTTCAGGATATGACCGATCAGATAGGGCGGTATTAGAGGCTGCTACCGAGGGCTTGGAGTTAGTTGACGCCCACAGCGAACACGCCCTCCAACGATCACATTTTAGCGCTGTACGCCAGACATTTGGGCAATCACACCGCGTAGATAATCAACCTCCTGTTGCAGCCGATTAATTTGAGCGGAGGCGACTTGGATTGCGTAGGATTGACCTTCCAAATCCTTCGAGAGCCGCTTCACGACGCTTGGATCAATGGCTTCTGCCACGTCCTCGGGCGGCGCGTCGTCGCTGGCTGCGGTTCCGTCGCTATTGGGATCGGCGTTTGGTGCAGGCGGCGGGGTTTCAGCGGCGGCTTTGAGCTTTGCCGCCTGGACCTGGACTTTTTGGGCCGTCGTGAGAAGCTGAAAATGGGTAGCTTTCAGCCGCGCTTTCCGCATTTCCAAGTCTTTTTCGCTGGTCCGCAGCAACTGTTCCCGCTGTGCGAGATCCCGTTGCAGACTTTTGCGGTACTCTACCTGCTGCTCGATAGCGGATGAAGCTGCCCGTTCTCGCGCCCCGGCATCGCTTGCGCCCGCGCTTCCGCCAATCGTCGGAACAGCCTGCTGGGCAAGAGCCGCTGAGGACAGGCCAATAATCGCCAGAACGGCGAAAGTGGAAAGTGATAGTCGGTGCATAGAGCGCTTCCTTAGATCTGTCCGGTCCTTAGGATCACGCAACCAGCGCGAAGCTAAGATCCAGCCGACGCCCGCCATTGCGGTGACGGATACGGTCAGCCATGGCCGATGTTACCAGTAAACCCCGCCCACTGGGCAGGCCAAAAGTATCATTGATACCAGCCGTAGCGGGCTGCCCCCGGCGCGATTTCTCGAACCCATGGCCTTCGTCCACCACTTCGAGCGTCAGCCAGCCCGCATTTATGCGCGCGAAAATACACACAGAGCGGTTGGCAAAACTATCGTCGCGCAGGCGGCGATCAAGATGATCGGCGTAATCGGCGTAAGCCTCGCTGTTAGAGCGCAAGACCTTATTAGCCTCTAGGTTGCCATGGAGCAGCGCATTTGCCAAAGCCTCAGACAGCGCAACTTCAACTCGCCAGATTAGCGCTTCGTTGCACAGGCCACATTCTGCCAAGCTAGCTGCAAGTGCCGCCGCAGGCTCGACCCGATAGGCGGTTGCAGTCGAAAGGCACAGGCCCACGAACGTACCGCGCCGGGCGGCTAAACGGGCAAAACTGGCTAATTGATCCGGCGCAAGCCCCGCTTCAAAACAAAATGCTGGAAGTTCTTTTAGCGCCGCTGCCAGCCGGGCTTCGCTGATCCAATTCCCCATTACTCGAATACGCCGACGGCTGCCGCCACCAAACCCCGACCGGGGCAGGGCAGGGGTATCATCCCCCATCATCTCGGCAACCGGAATAGCATCGACCCGAACGTCCCCGAAGGTTTCCAGAGACAACGCCTCCAGAGCTTCGCGCGACAGTCCGTCCGCAACCAGACTCAGCGATGAGAGTGGGGACAGCGACACAGCGCCTCCGTAGTGATCTGACAGTATTGGCCGCACTTCGGCAGCCACTTATCCGCAAACAAGGTCACGACACCCGAGTTATCGCGCCCTTATGAGTGGATAGTAAATATCTTATCAAACTTTGCAACTTCAAGCATTCGGCGCACGTTTTCTGGCGGACGCTGCAAAACAACGGCGGCATTGAAAACTTGCGCCTTTTGCTTGGCGATCAGCAACATGCCAAGACCGGCAGAATCGATGAACTCAACGCCGCTTAAGTCAAACTCATAGGAACCAACCTTATTCTTTAAGAGTTCATCAAGGAATTCTTTGTATTCCCGATGGAACTTAAAGGTCAGCCGACCTGTGATTTTAATTTTAGCGCTATTATCTTTGATATCGACTGTATATTGCATCGGGTCCTCGAATGAGCCGTATCCCTAGCAAGTCGTACCCTGCGCCTTAAGCTTAGATACAACCGCCCCTGGATGTTGTGCGCTTTTTCGCCTCAGAAGGCAACCAAACTTAGCAACTGCCCACAATTTAAGGCAAAACAGCGCTTACTGACGAGCAGAATCGGTCTCTTCCGGCAGTTTATAGCGAGTCATCAGCGGTGTTTGCAGCAGAGCAAAGACAAGAACCACGGGGATAAAGCCGAAAGTTTTGAGCGCAACCCATTGATCTGTCGTGAGGATTCGCCAAGCAATCTCGTTCATTCCGGCGAGAAAAACAAAAAACGCCGCCCAACGCCACGTAAGCAGCGTCCAGCCTTGTTCGGTCAAGGCCAGCATCGGCCCGAAAGCCACCCGTAGCGGCTGACGCCCCAACAAGCGCCCCCCCACGAGCAGCGCCGCGAACAGGCCGTAAATCAGCGTTGGCTTGATCTTGATGAAAATATCGCTTTCCAGCCACAAGGTGAGGCCACCAAAAACGCTGATAAACACAACATTCACCAGCGGCATAATGGGAACGCGCCGCTCAAGCCACCAGAGCAGCCCAAAACTCACCGACGAGGCCACCATCAACACAGCGGTCGCCGTGTAGAGATCACTGCGGCCATAGACGAGGAAAAACAGCAGCAGTGGGCCGAAATCCAGAAGGAGTTTTAGGAGGGGGGAAGGCGGCTTTGTGGTCATGTCCCTACTGAAACTCCTGCTCAATTATTAACCCTGGTGACGACTCGAATTCCTGCGCCGCAGCCCGCCAGATAATTACTGCGTATAGCACCGAACATTTCATGCCGTTAGGTTTATCGTTCATTCGAACCGCTTACACGATAATCAGCCTGCCTCAGGAACCGCTTGGGGTATGCATTAGGCGCAAAAACATTCTTTGATCTGGGCTTCAGTCACGTTGCTGCCACACAGCACCGTAGCGACCCG
>JAYSQZ010000059.1:0-60080 GCA_043721315.1 Alphaproteobacteria bacterium | reverse complement strand
GTATGATCCCAGCCATCCGGCAGCGAATGCCGAAGGCTATGTGATGCGCCCGAACGTGAGTTCGCTCATCGAACTCTCGGACATGCGCCAAGCCCAGCGCTCCTACGAAGCCAATCTATCGGTGATCGAAACCTCGAAGGCCATGCTATCGCGGACCATCGGTCTGCTGCGGACAACCTAAATTTTTGCCTCTGAGAGGAATATGCTATGACAACGACCAATCCCGCCTCCGCCGCCGCTGCTTATGGCAGCACCGTGCGCGCTCTGCCCAGCCTGGATAGCAGCGCCCGCCCGATGGGGCCGAACTTCTCCGAACTCGTCGAGAAGGCCGGTCGCTCGGCAGTTGATACAATGTATAAGGCGGAAGGCCAAACGGCGAAGGCCGCTGCCGGGCAATCCCCAGATATTACCGAAGTTGTCACGGCGGTTGCTAATGCCGAAGTTACGCTGCAAACGGTTGTCGCCATCCGCGACCGTGTGGTACAGGCATACAACGAAATCATGCGGATGCCCATTTAACGCTTGTTTGGCGTTTTAGGGGCGTTTTGGTCAGTAAGGTCGCCGCCCGATGAATGAGGCCAATACTCTCGAAGTCGCGCGGGAAGCCGTGCTGGTTCTGCTTCAGGTGTCGGGGCCGATCTTGATCATCTCGTTGGTGGTCGGTCTTATTATTTCGCTGTTCCAGGCCCTGACCCAGATTCAGGAAATGACGCTGACCTTCGTTCCGAAGATTGTGGTGGTCTTCATCTCGATGCTGCTGCTGTTCCCGTTCATGCTGGCAACGATGCAGAGCTTCATGGAACGCTTGGTTGACCGCATCATTTCGCTCGGCTGAACGCTGAGATGCGGCTGTTTGAAAATCTCCTTATCGGCGAATTGTTCGCCCTAGCGCTCGTGTTTGCCCGCATTGGTTCGGCCCTAATGGTGCTGCCGCTGTTTGGCGAGCAGATTATTCCGGCACGGGCGCGGGTGCTGTTCGCCCTTGCGGTCACGATCACGATCACCCCCTTTCTCGCCCCTTCCTTACCGCCCCTGCCGCCCACGATGGGCGCTTTGGTGATTTTGGTCGTCGGTGAGATTTTGATTGGGGTGTTTCTTGCGCTGCTGGTGCGAATTTTGTTTACCGCGCTAGAAGTCGCCGGCACGGCCATTGTGTTTCAAATCGGCTTATCGAGCGCGACCATCTTCAACCCAATGATTTCGGAACAAACCTCCGCCGTTGCAACCTTTCTAGGGTTGATCGCGCTGGTCATCATGATGCAGACCGATATGCACCATTTGATGCTGCGCGGCATTGTCGATAGTTATGGGTTGTTCAGACCGGGGGAGGGCATTTCTGTGGGCGATGCCTCCGAATCTATCGTGCGGGTGGTTAGCCAGGCGTTTCGGATTGGCATTCAGATGACCGGGCCGTTTTTCGTCGTCATGATGATGATTAACGTGGCGCTCGGTTTGTTATCGCGCCTAATGCCGCAGTTGCAGGTTTTCTTTCTCGCGCAACCAATTCAAATTATCTTTGGGTTTATTTTGCTCATCATTACACTAACCTCCATTATGTATTTGTTTGTTGATACCGTCGGGGTTGCCCTTCAGAGGATGCTGACGTTGGGGGTGCCATGAGTGAAGAAGATGATGCCTCTAAAACAGAAGAGCCATCTGCCAAAAAGCTGGCAGATGCGCGCGAGAAAGGCAATGTTATCCAGTCTCGCGACGTGGTTAATTTTGCCATGCTTGGGGCTTCTGCGCTTGTTTTAACCGCCTTCGGCGCCATGATGAGCGGTAAGATTGCGAATATTGCCCGTGCATTTTTGGAGCGTTCTTGGGATATTCGGATTGATGATACAAATTTTACTGTTTTGATTGGTGAGCTAGTGATTGCGATTGCGATTAGCCTAATATTCCCACTTATTATTCTCATGGTTGCTGCGTTCGGAGCTTTTTACTTACAATTTGGTTTGCTGGTTTCAACCGAGTCTATTACCCCAAAGCTTGAAAAAATTGGCTTAATCAAGGGTTTTGGCCGGTTATTTTCGATGCGAAATCTCGTTGAGTTCATCAAGGGCGTTACGAAGATGATTGTTATTGGCGCGGCAACGATATTTTTGCTGTGGCCAGAAATGCAGAGTATTGATCGTTTTGTTGTTACAGATGTTGGCGATACATTAGGCGAAATTAACAAACTTGCCCTGAGTGTTGTTTTTTTGGTTGTTGCTATTGTCGCCGTCGTGGCGGGGTTGGATTATCTGTATCAGCGCTTTGCTTTTATGAAGCAGATGCGAATGTCGAAGCATGATTTGAAGGAAGAGTTCAAAAACCAAGAAGGCGACCCGCACGTTAAAGCCAAGCTGCGGCAGATCAGGATGGAAAAAGCCAAACAGCGCATGATGGCCCAGGTGCCTGAAGCGACCGTTGTCATAACCAACCCAACCCATTACGCGGTTGCGTTGAAGTACGACGATACGATGCCTGCGCCGAAAGTGATCGCCAAGGGCGTCGATGCTGTTGCCTTACGCATTCGCGCGGTCGCCAACGAAAATAGCGTGCCGATTGTCGAAAACCCACCGTTAGCCCGCACGCTCTATGCGTTGGTTGAACTCGATAAGGAAATTCCGCCGGAAACCTTTAAGGCGGTCGCTGAGTTGATTTCCTTCGTCATGCGCCGAAACCAGCGCGGCGGCGGGCCATCTAAGCCGCTTACTGCCGGAATTACCGCCGCCACCAGCCTCGGTGGTACGGTAGATCCTTCCACTGGGGGGCTTTCTGGTCCGGGGCCTAATCCGCCGCCGCCTACTCGCTAGAGGGGGGAAGCCTGATGGGTCTATCTTGGTGGAAAACGCGCGCGGCAGTTCTGCCTCAGCAGGTGGTTACGCTGCCGCCGTTACCCCTGCCGACGGTGTTTGTTGTCGAGGGTATTATTCGCAGCGCTAATCCCGCGTTTCGGCGGCTGTTGGGCGTAACGGATCCGCTAGGCAGGCCCCTATTTTCGTTCATCTCGGAAGGGCAGGAGGCGGTTGCCCAGGCGCTTTCTGGGGGGCAGACCGTGCCTGCGCCCGTGGAGGTGGACCTGATTGCCGAGCCGGGGCGGGAGACGCGCTGCGCCGCGCGGTTTTATTTCGAGCGTTGGTCGGCAGAGGCTGGACCGAGCGGTTGGCTGCTGCAAGCGGTGGATATTTCCGATCAAAAAGAGTTGGAGAGCCGCATTGTCCAATCGCAGAAAATGCAGGCCGTGGGCCAGCTTGCCGGCGGTATTGCCCATGATTTCAATAATCTGCTCACGGCAATGATCGGTTACTGCGATCTCTTATTACAGCGGCATCGGGCAGGGGATGCGTCTTTTGCCGATATTATGCAGATTAAGCAGAACGGCAACCGCGCGGCGGCGCTGGTACGACAGCTTTTAGCCTTTTCGCGCCAACAAAAACTGGAGGTATTACAACTTGATATTTCCGATATTTTGGCTGAACTCTCGCATCTACTGCGCCGCTTGATCGGGCAGGGTATCGAGCTTGACCTGCATCATGGCCGCAATTTGGGAATGGTGCGCGTCGATCCGGGGCAGTTGGAGCAGGTCATCATCAATCTTGCGGTTAATGCGCGGGACGCTATGCCGAACGGGGGCCGTTTAACCGTGGCAACCCAAGTAGAAACCGCGAAGTTTGCCCGACGCATGGGTCATGAAACTATGGCTCCTGGCAATTATGTGGCTATTTCCGTGAGCGACACCGGCTCCGGCATGTCACCAGACGTGCAGGCGCGCATTTTCGAGCCGTTTTTCACCACCAAGCCGGTTGGCTCAGGCACTGGCCTGGGGCTTTCGACCGTCTATGGTATCGTTCGCCAGACGGGTGGGTTCGTGAAGGTCGATAGCACACTGGGTACTGGTACCACCTTCACCATTTATCTGCCGCAGATGGCCCCGGTCGAAGACACCCCCCCTCTCCCAGAGCGTCGCGACGGCTTGCCCGCCGATGTTCCGCCGCCTGAAACCGGCTCGGGCGGACGGGGGGCGATTTTGATTGTGGAAGATGAAGACCCAGTGCGCGCTTTTGCCGCGCGCACTCTTCGTAGCAAAGGCTACCACGTAACCGAGGCGCGCTCGGCAGAAGCGGCGCTCGATCTTATTCGCGGCGGTCTTGCTCGCCCGGACCTGCTTATCACCGATGTTGTGATGCCCGGTATGGATGGGCCAACGATGGTGCGGGAGATTTGGCAAACTTTCCCGAACCTGCCGGTCATGTGCGTTTCAGGCCATGCCGATGATGATTTGCGCGATCAGCTTAATGCGCTTGGCGCGATCGTTTTTCTGCAAAAACCTTTCAGCCTTAAACAGTTGGCGGCAAAAGTTGCTGAGCAGATACCATTAAATCTCTAAAAAATGTTCTAACAATGTTCTTGAGAAATGGCTTTGTTCTTGTTATGGTCTGGCCTAGGGCATTCCCTGGCATACCCGCCTTGGTTTGGCCCGCGTTGCATCGCTGCGATGGCTGTGAAATAACCGGGAGGCACTCATCATGACCGTCGCGCAACTGCGCCTTATCGATAAAGATAGCATGGATAAGAACAAGGCTTTAGAAGCCGCCCTCGGGCAAATCGAACGCGCCTTTGGCAAAGGCTCGATTATGAAATTAGGTCAGCGCGACGCTTCGGTTGAGACCGAAGTGATCTCGACCGGCTCTCTAGGGCTGGATATTGCCCTTGGGATCGGCGGATTGCCGAGAGGCCGTATCGTCGAGATTTACGGGCCGGAAAGCTCTGGCAAAACCACGCTGGCGCTGCACGTGATCGCCGAAGCGCAAAAGGCGGGCGGCACTTGTGCCTTCATTGATGCCGAACACGCGCTCGACCCAAGCTATGCGCGCAAGCTGGGGGTAAATATTGATGAATTGCTGATTTCTCAACCCGATGCGGGGGAGCAGGCGCTGGAAATCGCCGATACGCTCGTCCGCTCTGGGGCGATTGACGTGCTGGTTATAGATAGCGTCGCGGCCCTGGTGCCGCGCGCCGAGCTTGAAGGCGAGATGGGGGATTCGCACGTCGGCTTGCAGGCGCGGCTGATGAGCCAAGCGCTGAGAAAGCTGACCGGCACCATTTCCAAATCGCGCTGTATGGTGGTTTTCATCAATCAGATTCGTCAGAAGATCGGCGTGATGTTCGGTAGCCCCGAAACCACGACGGGCGGCAATGCGCTGAAATTCTACGCCTCGATTCGCCTCGATATTCGCCGCATCGGTTCAATCAAAGACCGCGAAACCGCCGTGGGCAATCAGACCCGCGTGAAAGTGGTGAAGAATAAGATGGCGCCGCCGTTCCGCGTGGTTGAGTTCGATATTATGTACGGCGAAGGCATCTCGAAGGTTGGCGAGTTGATCGACCTGGGGGTGAAGGCCGGGATTGTCGAGAAATCCGGGGCCTGGTTTTCCCATGAAGGGCAGCGCGTTGGCCAAGGGCGCGAGAACGCGAAGGTCTTCATGCGCGAAAACCCGGCGATTGCCGACGTGGTGGAAAAAGCCATTCGCGCCAATGCCAAGGGCGTGGCCGATGCCATGATGGGCGCACCGGAAGCAACGCCGGAGTGACCTAAAGGCTGGCAGAAATGAGGCCGATCTGTTTGATCGCTTCGTTTCCGCCAGCGGCATGGACAAGCCCATCACGGGCGCGCTACATACAACTCAAGGCCCTGCGTGTCAGTGAACGGGCCGGTCTTAAGAACACCGCACCGTCAACGGGAAGACCATGCAAAGCACTAACGACGTTCGCGCTAAATTCCTCTCTTATTTTGGTAGCCAGGGCCATGCGGTCGTGGAGTCAAGCCCGCTCGTTCCCCGGAACGATCCCACTTTGCTGTTTGCCAGCGCAGGGATGGTGCAGTTCAAAAACCTGTTCACCGGAACAGAGAAGCGCGATTACGTGCGCGCCACCACCGCGCAAAAATGCTTGCGCGCGGGCGGGAAGCATAATGACCTGGAGAATGTTGGCTATACCGCCCGTCACCATACGTTTTTTGAAATGCTCGGTAATTTCTCCTTCGGTGATTATTTCAAGGAACGGGCGATTGAACTGGCGTGGAATACGATCACGCGCGAGCTAGGGTTGGACGCTAAGCGCCTGATCGTTACCGTGTATCATACTGACGACGAAGCGCATGGCCTGTGGAAGAAAATCGCGGGCCTTAGCGATGATCGTATTATCCGCATCGCGACCAGCGACAATTTTTGGTCGGCAGGCGATACCGGCCCCTGTGGCCCGTGCTCCGAGATTTTCTTCGATCATGGCGATAAGGTCTGGGGTGGCCCGCCCGGTAGCGCCGATCAAGATGGCGACCGCTTTATCGAAATCTGGAACCTGGTGTTCATGCAGTTCGAGCAGCAGGCCGACGGCACGCGCCTGCCGCTGCCGCGCCCGTCTATTGATACGGGCATGGGGTTGGAGCGCTTAACGGCGGTGCTCCAGGGTAAGCACGATAATTATGACATTGATTTGATGCGCGCGCTGATCGAAGCGTCGGCCCAGGCCGCCAACTCCGATCCCGATGGCGCGCACAAAATTTCTCACCGCGTTATCGCCGATCACTTGCGCGCGTCCTGCTTCCTGATGGCCGATGGGGTGTTGCCGTCGAACGAGGGGCGCGGGTACGTGCTGCGCCGCATCATGCGCCGGGCCATGCGTCATGCTCATATGATTGGCTGCCGCGATCCGCACCTCTGGCGCTTGGTCCCGGCCCTGCAAAAGCAGATGGGCGAGCATTACCCGGAACTTAACCGCGCCGGCACGCTGATGACCGAAACCTTAAAACTGGAAGAAACTCGCTTTAAGGCCATGCTGGAGCGTGGCCTAAAGTTGCTCGAAGACGAAACCAATCGTCTCGGTGAAGGGCAAGCGCTGGCGGGGGAGGTTGCTTTCACGCTCTACGACACTTTCGGTTTCCCGCTTGATCTTACGCAGGATGTGCTGCGCGGTCAGGGGCGTACGGTTGATACCCTTGGGTTCGAAGCGTCGATGCAGGCCCAGCGGGCCAAAGCGCGGGCGGCCTGGTCGGGGTCCGGGGAAGCGGCGACGGATAAACTGTGGTTCGAGTTGCGCGATAACCACGGCGCGACCGATTTTCTCGGCTATGCTACCGAGGCGGCGGAAGCCCAGGTGCTCGCGATTATTGTCGATGGCGTGCCGGTCCAGAGCGCTGCCCAAGGCACGAGCGTGGCGGTAATCGTCAATCAAACGCCGTTTTATGCAGAATCGGGCGGTCAGCAGGGCGACCAGGGCGAGATTAAAACCCTTGCGGGTGGCTACATGCGCGTGAGCGATACGCAAAAGCGCGTCGGCACTCTGTGGGTCCACCTTGGCACGGTTGAAGCGGGAAGCCTGTCGGTGGGCGACGGCGTAACCTTAACGGTCGATGCGCGCCGGAGAGATCATCTGCGCGCTAACCATTCCGCGACCCATTTGCTGCACGAAGCCTTGCGCCGCCGTTTGGGCGATCACGTCACGCAAAAAGGCTCGCTGGTGGCAGCCGAACGGTTGCGCTTTGACGTGAGCCACCCCAAGCCGCTGTCGGCGGAGGAAGTGCGGGATGTCGAGCGGGAGGTGAATGCGCGCATTCGCCTGAATACCGACGTCAACACGCTGCTGATGACGCCCGATGATGCCGTCGCCGAAGGGGCGCTGGCCCTGTTCGGCGAGAAATATGGTGATGAAGTCCGCGTCGTTACGATGGGCGGCGATAGTGTGCGCTTTTCGGTCGAGTTGTGCGGCGGTATTCATGTGCGCCGCACCGGCGATATTGGCGCGTTCAAGATCATTGGTGAAAGCGCGGTCGCGGCGGGCGTGCGCCGGATCGAGGCGATTACCGGGCAGGCGGTGTTGGATCATCTCGCCCAGCAGGAAGCAACCCTGGCGGCGGCAGCGGGAACCTTGAAAACCACGGCAACCGAGCTTCCGGCCCGCGTCCTCGCTCTCGTTGAAGAGCGGCGGCGGTTGGAGCGTGAGTTGCTAGAGGCGCGCAAGGCGCTCGCGTCGGGCGGCTCGGCGGGGGCCTCGGCGGCTGAAACCGTCGCCGGTGTGTCGTTCATCGCGCGCCGGGCCGATGGCGTTCCGGCGCGCGAGTTGAAGGGCATGGTCGATCAGTTGAAGCAGGATATGACCGATGGTGTTGTTGTGGTTGCGGCGGCGGACGAGGGGAAAGTTTCGCTGGTGATCGGTGTGACTGAAGCCCTCTCAAAGCGTCTGAGCGCGGTTGATCTTGTTCGGGTCGGGGCGGAAGCGCTGGGCGGTAAGGGCGGGGGCGGTCGCCCTGATATGGCGCAGGCCGGTGGGGCCGATGCGGCCTTGATTGAAGCAGCTTTTGCTGCGGTGCGGCATCATTTGATGACATCGGTGGCCCTTTAAGTCGCTTCAAAAAAAAGAAGGGGAGGATTTAGGAATCCTCCCCTTCCTATCCAGAAGTTTATCTCGCAAGTGCCGCAAATTTACCCTTCAGCAGAGAGTTCTCTGATCGCCCGAAGTTGGTTGAAAATCTGCGATACGGGTAGGGCGCTCAGGCTGCTGGAAAGATTATTAAGGCTTGCCGCTAGATTGCGGGTCTCTTCCTCCATGCGGGCCGATGCTTCTCTCAGCCGTGCCGCACCTTGTCGCATCGCCTGAGTAGAGGCGGCGGAGGCCGCCGCAGAAGCCCTGAGACGGGCAATTGTAGCAGAGAGATTAACTCGGCGATGACGGGCCGGGTCGATATTATCATTAGAAACGACACGCTTTAGTCGAAAATCGACCTGAATGATTTCAGCGTTCATCGTTATGGTCCACTTCTGAATAAAACGACCTGACGAAAGTAGGGATCTGTATTAAAAATCGCTGCAAATGCGAACAAGGGCAAGGGAAAGTTTATATTTTTTTTAATTTTACTCCTTTCCCTTTAACTTCAAAGGCTTTCAGAAAGATGCCAGACAATCCTATGAAGATACACCTGTTAGCACTTGCAGCATAATAATTATCACGCAATGGACCGAGCCTGCCGACAGGCTGATAAACAGGGGAGGGGAAAATGTACAGCTTAATGACACCGCAGTTGGTGCTGATGGGCGGCGGCTCGCGCCGTGAAACCGGGCGTGTGCTGAACCGTTTGGGGCTTCGGCACCCGTTGATTGTAACGGATGCGTTTTTGGTGAAGACCGGCGTTGTGGGTGAGATTGAGGCCACGTTGCGCGCGGCAGGCTTGGCGGTCGGTATTTTCGACGAAACTGTTCCCGATCCCACTGTTGAGGTAATCGAGGCGGGGGTGGCTCGGCTGAAAAGCGAAGCGTTCGATTGTTTGTTGGCGATTGGCGGCGGTAGCCCGATGGATACCGCGAAAGCCATGGCAGTGCTGGCCAAAGGTGGCGGCGCGATGCGCGATTATAAGGTGCCTGCTAGCGCTGATCACGCTGATTTGCCGGTAATCTGCATTCCCACCACTGCCGGAACGGGTTCGGAAGTAACGCGCTTTGCCGTGATTACCGATGCGGCGACCGACGAGAAAATGCTCATTATGGGACTCGCGTGTCTGCCGCGCGCCGCCATCGTCGATTACGAACTGACGTTGACCAAACCGCTGCGCCTTACCGCCGATACCGGTATTGATGCGCTAACCCACGCTATTGAAGCCTATGTGAGCCGCAAGGCCACCCCGCTCAGCGATGTTTATGCGCTAGAAGCCATGGGGGTAATCTATCCGAACCTGCGCGCTGCTTGTTTCGAGCCTAGCAATCACGCTGCCCGTGAAGCGATGATGCGCGGTGCAACGCTGGCGGGCTTGGCTTTTTCCAATGCCTCAGTGGCGCTGGTTCACGGCATGAGCCGCCCGATTGGGGCCTTCTTCCATGTCCCCCATGGGTTATCGAACGCTATGCTGCTGCCTGCTGTTACGGCCTTCTCGGCTCCGGCGGCGCTGGAGCGGTACGCGACCGTGGCGCGCACCCTCCGGCTGGCATCGGCAGAGGCAGGCGATCAGGCGGCAGTTTCGGCACTGCTGGAGGCCCTCACGACCCTCAACCGCGATCTAACTGTGCCGACGCCCGAAGCTTATGGCATTGATGAGGCGCACTATCTGGGGCTGATGGAACGGATGGCGGAACAAGCCCTGGCCTCGGGGTCGCCCGGCAATAATCCGCGTGTGCCCACGGCTGACGAGATCGTGACGCTCTACCGCGCCGCCTATCGTTAACCCAGGAACGCTTCGATCTGGGGGCGTGTGGCGAAACTCGGTTGTGCGCCTTCCGTAAGGCACGCGAGGCTTCCGGCGGCAAGGGCGAAGCGGAGGGCTGCGGCGGGAGGCTCGCTTCGGCTGAAGGCGGCCACTAAAGCGCCAACAGTGGCATCGCCCGCGCCCGTAGTGTCGATGGGCGCGATGTGGCGCGCGGGTTCTTGCACTAGCTTATCACCGAAGCGGGCTAACGCGCCGTCTGCCCCTAAAGTGATGACAATATCGCCCGGCCAGCACCGGGCGGCACCCTCCGGGGTCGGTTCGCCCGTTAAGGCGGCGGCCTCGCCTTCATTGACGATGAGCAGATCAATAATCTCGGCCAAATCGGCAGGAAGATCGGGCGGTACGGGCGCGAGGTTCCACACTACGCGCGCGCCGCTGTTCTTGGCAGTGCGGGCCGCGCGAAGGGCTTCGGCAAAGGGCAGTTCGCCCTGCAACAGCAGAATATCCTGCGCGCCCAGCGTCGGGAGCCAGGCGGCGGAAGCAGCACCATTGGCACCGGAAGCCACCAGAATTTGATTTTCCGCCGTTTGGGTATCGACGGCGATCAGGGCAATCCCGGTTGCCATTTCGGGCAGAATGCGGACGCCCGTGAGATCAATCTCACCTGCACGCAGCAGCGTTAGCGCGGGATCGGCGAAACCATCGCTCCCAACGGCACCCACCAGCCGCACGCTGCCGCCCGCGCGTTGAGCGGCTAGCGCCTGATTAGCGCCTTTACCGCCGGGGTGAGCGGCGAAATCCCCACCGAGCACGGTTTCCCCCGGCGCGGGCAGATGAGGGGCGCGCACCACGAGGTCGAGATTTATGGAGCCGAAAACGATAATCATGATGGGGCCTATTTGTAGCGCAGTAAACGGTCGCACAGGCGGGCGAAAAACCCGTCGGCGTCGATCTCGGTCAGCACAAGGGCTTGCGGCAGCGGCGGCTTGGCAACACCCCACCAGTCGGCAGTCAGGCGGCCTTCGTTGGGGCCGGGCAGAACATCGACGCCAACCCCGCCGCGCTGACCCTGCATCAAATCAGGCCAGAGGATATGGCCGATAACGCAAGGATCGTGCAAGGGCGGGCCGTCGCTGTTGGCATGGCGGCCTTTGCGGCCATAGGCGGCAATCATCAGTAGGACGGTGCGGGCAACTGCGGTATCGACACCGCACAATGGGCCTAGTCGCGCCGGGCTGGCTTCGGCCTGCCACGTTAAATCGAGCGGGATAATGTCCAAAGGCGCACCGCTGCGGCAGACGATTTCGGCGGCGTGCGGATCGGTAAGAAAATTGAACTCGGCGGCAGGGGTGGCATTGCCCTGCGCCACGCCGCCCCCCATCACCACAATACGGGCGATACCCGTCACGATGTCGGGTGCTTGAATGAGGGCGGCGGCAAGGTTGGTGAGCGGGCCAGTGCAGGCCAGGATAATCTGCCCCGGTGCAGCGGCGCGCAAATGGCGAATGAGGGCAGGAACGGCGTGTTCGTCCGAAACAGGCGCGCGTGGCGGCGGTAGATGCTCGGCACCCTTAAGGCCAGAGTCGCCGTGGATATGGGCGGCGGTTTCCAGGCGGCGGAAGAGCGGGGAGGGGCAGCCGGGGTGAATAGGCACGGAAATGCCCGCCAAATCAACCAACTGGCGCGTGTTGATTAGCGTTTGCTCCAGCCCCACGTTGCCTGCTGCAACCGTAATTCCCAGAATATCAAGCTCCGGGCTGGCGAAGGCGAGCAGCAGGGCAATGGCGTCATCCAGGCCCGGATCGCAGTCGATGATAATTTTCTGCGGTATGCTCATGCCCCGGCTTCCTCCAAAAAGAACGGCTCGAACAGGGCGTTCACGGCATCCGGCTGCTCCAAGGTGGACAGATGCCCGCAGCGCTCCAGCACGGTCAGGCGCGCGTTTGGCAGGCCAGCGGCGATTTCCTCGGCGCGCTCAGGCGGTGTCAGCGCGTCCTCCCGGCCCACGATCACGAGAGCGGGGCAGGTGAAGCTCGGCAGGTCCGGTATGCTATCGGCGCGGGTAAGAATGGCGTTCTGCTGGCGCAAAAATCCATCGCGGCCAATGCGTTGCGCCATACCGATAATAGTTTCGACTAAGGGCGCATCGGCGAGGCGATCCGGGTGAATCAACAAGGGCAGCAATCGGGGCGTAACCCCCTTGAAACGCCCGATTTTGGCCATTCGCATCAGGGCCATCCGGCGCTCGCGCTGCGCCTCGGTATCCGGGCGGGCGGAGGTATCGAGCAGGGCCACGCGGCTCACACGCTCCTGTGCCTGTCGCAGCACTTCAAGC
Source organism: Alphaproteobacteria bacterium (assembly GCA_043721315.1). Classification (GTDB taxonomy): domain Bacteria; phylum Pseudomonadota; class Alphaproteobacteria; order Elsterales; family Elsteraceae; genus Elstera. The sequence goes on along the minus strand of JAYSQZ010000059.1, from coordinate 47,571 downwards.
GCGAGATATCCGCCCATGGAGAGGCCCGCGAGGGCGAAGCGCGGCGGGGCATCGGCCAGCAGGCGCGCGGCCATGCCCGCAATCGTATCGTCCTTCGTGGTGTCGGCCACGCGCATTGAAACGCGCCCGGCCAGCGCTAGGCTTTGGGGACGCCACAGGTTTTCGTCGCACAGCAGGCCGGGGCAAAAAATCAAGTCAGGCAGATTGGACACACGCGCCTCATTCACAAATTTTCGCCAACTATCCTAACGAAGCGCCTCAGCTATGCCAATCTCCGCAGAATCACGGCTGATGATTGCGGGAAAGGACCGCTTTCATTTGACTTGGCGGCGTTGAAAGCGATAATGCCCAACAGACAAATCCCCGCCGTTTTTTCGGTTTCTTTACGAAGGCAGATTATCGCCGCATGTCGTTTGCTGACTTAGGTCTTAGCCCGGACGTTGTTAAAGCTGTTACCGACGCCGGGTATATTGACCCTACCCCGATTCAAGAACAGGCGATTCCGCAGGTACTGATGGGGCGGGATTTGTTGGGCTGCGCGCAGACAGGGACCGGAAAGACCGCCGGATTCACGCTGCCGATGATTGATATTCTCGCCAACGGGCGTGCCCGCGCGCGAATGCCGCGTTCATTAATTCTGGAACCAACGCGGGAGCTTGCAGCGCAGGTTTCGGAAAACTTCGATAAGTACGGAAAATACTGCAAGCTAACGATGGCGCTGCTGATTGGCGGCGTTTCTTTCGGCGACCAGGAAAAACTGCTTGATCGCGGTGTCGATGTGCTCATCGCAACGCCGGGCCGCTTGCTCGATCATTTCGAGCGCGGGCGCATTCTGCTGAATGACGTGAAGATCCTCGTGATCGACGAGGCCGACCGGATGCTCGATATGGGGTTTATCCCCGATGTCGAAAAAATCGTCTCCTTGCTGCCGCCGCTGCGCCAAACGCTGTTTTTCTCGGCCACCATGCCGCCGGAAATCAAGCGCCTCGCCGATGCCTTCTTGCAGAACCCGCGCGAAATTACCGTTGCCCGTCAATCGACTACGGCTGAAACGGTGGCGCAGGCCCTGGTGGTGGTCGAAGATTTGGATAAGCGGGCGGCCTTGCGCCAACTGCTGCGCTCCGAAGAAATTCGCAATGCCATCATCTTCTGCAATCGTAAGCGCGATGTGGACATTGTTGGCAAGTCTCTTAGCAAGCATGGCTTCAATGCCGGTATTCTGCACGGCGATATGAACCAGAGCGCCCGTACCGAAATGCTCGAACGCTTCAAGGCGGGCGATGTCACCGTTCTGGTCGCCTCCGATGTGGCGGCGCGCGGGATTGATGTTGCCATGTTGAGCCATGTGTTCAATTTCGACGTGCCTATCCATGCCGAAGATTATGTTCACCGCATTGGCCGCACGGGCCGCGCGGGGAACCTTGGTAAAGCCTTCACTTTCGCCAAGCCGGATGATACCCGCTTCGTGCAGGCCATCGAAGCCCTCATTGGCGGCCCAATTCCGCGCCTCACCCCGGACGGGATGGAAACGCTGGAGTTGCTGAGCGACGAGGAAGCGGCAGCGGAGCGTAAGAACAAGCGCCGCCGCCCTGAGCGTAAAGGCCCCGAGAACAAAAGCCCCGAGCGCAAAAGCGATGAACGTCGCCCGAGCCGGGAAGGCCGCGCGGCGCAGTCCCGCCCGCAAGAGGTTGATCAACCTCAGATGACGAAGGCGGCATATCCTTCGCCCGTGCAGCAGCGCGAGCGCGATGCGACTGCCCAAGAGCGCCCCCCCCGGCAAGAGCGGCCCGCGCGGGAACGGCCAGAGCGTTCTACGCGGGAACAATCTGAGCGTCCGCGCCGGGAACGGCCCCCGGAACGGGAGCTTGGCGAGCGCTCGGCGCATGAACGGCTAGCCACTGAGCGCCCAGCCACTGAGCGTTTGTCAAACGAGCGCCCGGAACGCGATTTCCGTGACCGCCCGCGCCGTGACTATAACGACCGTGAACATTCTTATCGCCGTGATGATCTGGGGCCAAGCGTGCAAGGTTTCGGCGACCATGTGCCCGCCTTTATGCGGCGCGTTTCGACTGCGGCTTAAGAATGTGAGTTAGAGAAAACCCCCGCCCTTTCCATGAGAGAGCGGGGGTTTTTTTTATAGCGCAGGCCATGGAGTGTAAGAAAAAATTACATCTGGGTCGTTTTATGACCCCATTTTGTAATAATCAAGGCGGGCCACACCCATAGTATCCCAAAAATCAGATAATAAATAAGGTCGATAAACAGGTTGTCGGGCAGCAGCATCCTTAGGTTCAGGACGGCTAGAATATAAAGGAACAAAAAAACAACAACGCCCAAAGCTCCGAGGAGGCGGCGCAAGGAGGGGGGCATGAAGACGATCCAAACGGTTCGAGCAAAACGTGAAGAGCTTTTAGCGGAAAATAGCCCGCATCGCTAGCCCACGCTGCCCCATTAGGTGAGAAATTCGGTCCTTGATTTCAAGTTTTTGGCTTTTCAGCCGTCGCAGCCTAACCCCATCGGGGCAGGGGCGTTGCGCCTCTTCCAGCACTTGTAGATCAAGCTGATTATGGACCATACGCAAGGCTTCCACCTGCGCGTAGCGGCTCATCATTGGGAAGCCTACTCCATCGCTCCATCCTGTCACACCGGACGACGTAAACAGCGTGACATAAAAATGTAATATAGCGACTCACGGTGCGGCTGTATAGCCTTTCGCCTGCATACACTCGGCGAGGGCTTTACCCTCCCGACGTCGTTGCGTGGAGGCCTCTAAATCACGCCCCAGCGCCTCGTAGCTGCTGCCGCGCCCTGCCCCTGTTTCGCCCCGCGCGATGGCGATTCGGGCATCGCGGCGTCGGGCGTCATCGCCTATATAGCGGAGGTCTTGTTGACAGGTGGTAAGGTCTTTATCGCGTTCAGCACTATTGGCTCCCGGCTTTTGCCACGAGGAGGCCGAGGCGCAGGCTGCGAGCAGGAGAAGAGTGGCGCTTGCCCGCAGCAAACCAAGGCTCACAGCTCGATCACCATACCTTCACGGGCAATGGTCACGCGGTCCCACAGGTGCCGCGCTTGGCGCTCGATAGCGGCCATTTTATCATCGGTATTATCGGGGTCGTGGTGAAAAATATAGACCCGGCCCACGTTGGCTTCTTTGCCGATGCGGATTGCCTCTTCCCACGTTGAATGGCCCCAGCCCACGCGGCCCCGCGCATATTCTTCGTCGGAGTAGGTTGAATCGTAGATCATCACGTCGGCATCTTGTACCAAAGCCATCACGGCGGGGTCTCTGCGCCCCGGATAATGTTCGGTATCGGTCACGTAGCACACGCTGCGCCCGCCCGCCGAAATCCGGTAGCCGGTAGCCCCGTTGGGATGGTTAAGCGCACAGGTTTTAACGTGAATACGGTCGCCGATGATCAGATCTTCGCCACCCTCAAAATCATGGAAACCCATATTCGCCGCCATATGCGACAGCGAAACCGGAAACAGCGGATCGCGCATCTGTTCGGCAAAAACCGATCGCACGCCACCGTTATCCTTCAGGTGCCCAGCAAAAATATCGAGATGAAAGGAGCCTATCCACGCGGGTGCAAAAAACGGAAAGCCGATGATATGGTCCGTATGGGTATGCGACATGAGCATCGTCGCCCCCCGAACCCCATTGGCAACCAGATATTTGCCGAGCTGCCATAGCCCCGTACCTGCATCGAGAATGATGACTTCGCCACCAGACTCAACCGAAACACAGGACGTATTGCCCCCGTACAGCATGTGCTGCGGTGTGGCACAGGGGAAGCTCCCACGAACGCCCCAAAAGGTTACTTTAAGTTCCATCAGATCCGGCTTCTTGACGGGAAACTAGTTTCTAAATAGCACCATAGCCGATGCCCTCAAACCCAGATATTACCCTATCGACCCGATATTAAAAGACATGTTCGTTAAAATTCGGGGGACTTTTTGTATTCCGCTAGAAAACGTCGAAACCCTGAAGGCGCGTATTAGAGGAGCGGTTGTAGGTTCTACACCGAATTGAGCGATGAATTCCAAAGCGTTACCCCAGTTTTTTCATATTCGATGCGGCACCGATTTGGCTCAATCGCTCGTGGAATCGGGCGTGGGTGGCCCCTATCTCGCCTGGGTCGATCCCGTCTGCGATGGGCCGACGCCAGAAGGATTGCCAGAGGATTCCTATAGAAACGTCCGCGCCCGGTTCATCGCCGACCGCTATGGCGAGATTTTGGCAGCGGTGCTGGGGCAGTTGATTGATCAAGATAAGGCCCTCGACCGCGCCGATGATTTTGCTGAAGTGGTGATTTGGGTGGAGCATGATCTGTTCGATCAATCCATCCTGGTGCGGCTGCTGGCGTGGTTCGCCGATCATCCTCACCGCGCGCTCTCCTTGGTTCAGGCCGATGATTTTCTGGGACGGCAGACGCCGCAAGCTCTGCTGCGCCTGTTTGCTGCCCGCCGCCGCGTGACGGTCGCGGAGTTAAAACTTGCAGGCTATCTTTGGGAACTCTGGTGCGCCCCCGATCCGCGCCCGCTGGAAGCGCTGGCGACGATTCTGGACGATCCCGCGCGGCGACCGGACGGGGTGGACCTGCCGCATCTCTCCGCTGCCATTCGCCGCCACCTCGCCAATCTCCCCGGCACGCAGGACGGTCTTAGCATGACCGAACGCCTAGCCTTGCGCGCGGTCGCCGATGGGGCCGAAACCGCGCCTGCCATTTTCGCTTCCGTCTGCTTGCAAGAACCGGCGGCCTGGCTGGGGGATGTTATGTTCTACCCGGTCCTGCGCGACCTCAGCCGCTCGCCCTTTGCCCTGTTGGAAGAGGCCGATGGTCGCTATCGCCTTACACCGCTCGGCGGCGCGGTGGTGATGGGGCAGATGGATGCGCTTCAGTTCGGCGGTCATCCCCGCTGGGTCGGCGGCTGTGCGCTGGAGGTTCCGCCGCAGTTTCGCTGGGATCAACAGGAAGAACGTGTGGTGGAGAGGCAGAGTTTGGTAACTACATTCCGATAGGGCGGTTCTTGCCTGCCAACACTCCCGTACTTTTAGGCAAGAATCGCCAGAATCTCCCCATGCAACGCCGCCGTTGCCGCCGCGATAAGGCTGCCGTCGCTGTGGATCGTGAGCGGGTTGCCGCGCCAATCGGTGATTGTCGCCCCGGCTTGCTCCAGCACCGGCACCAGCGCGCAATAATCGTAGGGCTGAAGCGAGGTTTCCACCATCGCGTCGATATGCCCCCCGGCGATCAGCCCGGCGGCGAAGCAATCAAGCCCGAAGCGGCGTTCTTTGGCGCGGGTTTCGAGCCGGCTGAAGGCGTCGCGCTGGTGGCCTTTGAACATGTCGGGGCTAGTGGCGAACAGGTAAGCGTCTGCAAGCTGCGTGCAGGCGCGGGCGTGGCAGGGGGTGCCGTTCCAGGTCGTTGGCAGACCCGTGCCGCCAATCCAGCGTTCCCCCAAAGCTGGGTGATCGACGATGCCGAAAATCGGGCGGCCTCGATAACAGAGCGAAATCAGCACGCCGAAAGTGGGAACGCCGCAGATGAAGGCGCGCGTGCCGTCGATGGGGTCTAGCACCCATACATAGTCTGCATCCGCCCGGTCTGCCCCATGCTCTTCGCCCAGAATGCCGTGATCCGGCAGTGTTTCCGCCAAAATCTTCCGCATCGCCGCTTCGATCTCCTGGTCGGCAATCGTTACCGGCGACAGGTCCGATTTCGTGTCGATGGCGAGGCGCGAGCGGAAATAATGCCGCGCGATGGGGCGGGCCGCGTCGGCGAGCGCGATGCCGGTTTCGAGCCACGCGGGCGAGACGGCGGGGAGGGACATTGGAACCTCAAAAAAACAGTTTCAGAATAAAACAAGAACGTCTATCCCGAAAACCTGCTCATCAGATGTACAGAGGGCGCAGTCACAGCGCGCTTTTGGTGATTGACGCTCCCGGTTGAGCCAGCGCACGATACACGCATCATCGTTCGGGAAAAGCAGAATTTCGGCAGGTATTACCGTAAATGCGCGGCTTGTTGCGCTATCGTCTGCCCGGCATCGGTAGGTTTTTAATGGCGCAGGCGCTTTCCACCCCTTCCGCGCGGGATGCGGTTTTAACCGGCATTGCCTGTATGTGCGGCGCGGCGGGCCTGTTCACGATCATGGATTTTCTGATCAAGATTATGGCCACCTCTGGCTATCATACGTTTCAAATTCTGTTCGCGCGTAGCCTGTTTGCGCTGATTCCAGTGCTGTGGCTGGTGCAGCGCGCGGGGGGCTTTCGGGTATTGCGAACGCGCAATCCAAAGCTGCACCTTATGCGCTGCCTGTTCGGCTCTATCTCGATGGTCTGCTTCTTCACGGCGTATAAATATCTGCCCGTTTCCGGCGTCGTCGCTTTAGGCTTTTCCGCGCCCTTATTCATGACCGCCCTGTCGGGTGTGTTGGGGGGCGATAGAGTGACGCTGGCCCATTGGGGGGCGGTTTTGGCTGGGTTTGTCGGGGTGCTTTATATCGTCGAGCCGGGCGGCGATGATTTCAGCCTGTGGTCGCTGTTGCCAATCTGCGGTGCCCTAACCTATGCCGTGGTGAGCGTGCTTATCCGCAAGATCGGCAATACCGAGCCTGCGGTGGTAACGGTGTTCTATTTCACCAGTTTCACCACCGTGCTCGGCGTGATCGCGCTGCCGTTCATCGGCATTTGGCCGCAGAGCCTGTATGATTTCGCTGTGATGGTGGGCATCGGTTTGATTGGCGGCGTCGCGCAAGTATTGATGACGCGGGCTTTCACGCTCGCCCCCGTGTCGGTCGTTGGGCCGTTCGATTATACCGCTATCCTGTGGGCGGTGGCGATTGAAGCGCTGATTTTGGGCATTCTGCCGACCGAAGCCGTTGTAACCGGCAGCGCGATCGTTATTGCCAGCGGGCTATATATCTTGTATCGCGAGGCGAGGGTGGCCAAATAAGGCCATCTTGAGTGTGGATTGAGGGCGATGAAACTAGGCGTGTCCAACAACGCAGCCGCGTCTAAAGGCAGTAGCTGGTGGGATGTAATCCGGCAGGTAACGATTGCGGTTGTGATCGCCCTCGGCATTCGCTCTTTCCTGGCCGAACCCTTTAATATCCCCTCTGGCTCGATGATCCCGACGTTGCTGGTGGGGGATTATGTGTTCGTGACGAAATATTCCTACGGTTATAGCCGTCACTCCTTCCCCTTAAGCCCGCCGGTGTTCGACGGTCGCACGTCCGACACGCTGCCCGCGCGCGGCGATGTGGCGGTGTTCAAAACCCCGCAGGATAATAAGACCGACTATATCAAGCGCGTTATTGGCCTGCCGGGCGACCGTGTGCAGTTGCGCGAAGGGCGCGTGTACATCAACGAAAAACTGGTGGATCGCCGCTTTGTCGAAGATTACGTCTATCGTACCGAAGCCGGCTACACTATCCGCACGCGCCGCTATGAAGAAACCCTGCCGGGCGGGCGCAAGCACAGCATTATCGAGCAGTCCGATTCCGGGCCGCTGGATAATACGCGCGTCTTTACCGTTCCCGCCGGGCATCTCTTTATGATGGGTGATAATCGCGATGGTTCGGAAGATAGTCGCGCGTCGGTCGGTTTTGTTCCGGTCGTAAACCTCGTTGGCAAGGCGCAGATTATCTGGTTGTCGGTCGATGGCTCGCTGTTCCGTTTCTGGGAGCTACCGTGGACTGTGCGTTTCAACCGGATTGGTCAAGGGCTGGACTAAGGCCGCATGACCGCCCGCGCTAGGATCACCGCTCCCCCCAGTCAATCGTCCGCCCGTCTGATGGCGCAGATCGGCTATGAGTTCAAGAACCCAGAATTGCTCGCGCAAGCCCTGATTCATGCCTCTGCCGTGGGGCGGCATGATCGCGGTAACGAGCGGTTGGAGTTCTTGGGCGACCGCGTGTTGGGCCTCGTCATCGCCGAAACTCTCTTTCATGCTCGGAACGAGGCTGAAGGCGATTTGGCGCGGCGGCTGGCCCATTTGGTGAAGCGCGATGCGCTAGCTGAAATCGCCAAAAAGCTGCACCTGGGCGATTATCTGACGTTTGCGAAAAACGACCAGAAAGACGTTCACCGCCTGAACGCCAATATTCTGGCCGACGCGCTGGAAGCGGTTATCGCCGCCCTCTATCTTGATGGTGGGTTGGAGCCTGCACGCAGCTTTATCAAGCGCTTCTGGGCCGATCTTCTCGTCGTAGGTTCGGCCCCGCCGACGGATAACAAAACCAAATTGCAAGAATGGGCGCTGGCGCGCGGTCTGCCGTTGCCCGCCTATCAGGTGGTAGCGCAAGATGGGCCGCCGCACGCGCCGATGTTCGATGTTGCGGTGCGGATCGAAGGATTAGGCGACGCGCAAGGGCGCGGCCCTTCTAAAAAAGTAGCCGAACAAGGAGCCGCTGAAGCCATGCTAACCAGGATTGCCCAATGACGAACAAGGACCAATCCTCCGAAAAATCTTACCCGAACGGGCCGGAGAACGCCCGCTGCGGCTTCGTCTCGCTGGTAGGCTCGCCCAATGCTGGGAAATCCACCTTGCTTAATGCCTTGGTGGGGGCAAAAATTTCCATCGTCACGCCGAAAGCCCAAACCACGCGCGCCCGCACTTTGGGGATTGCGATGGTGGCGGAAACTCAGATTGTTTTGGTCGATACGCCGGGCATCTTTTCGGGGGCGAAACGACGCCTGGAGCGCTCGATGATCTCGGCGGCGTGGGAAAGCACTCAGAATGTCGATGCGGTGCTGTACCTGATTGACGCGCGCAAGGGCCTCAACGAAGAGCAAGATGCGATTCTGGAAGGGCTGGCCAAGGCTAAAGCGCCGCTGCTGTTGGTGCTGAACAAGGTTGATTTAGTGGATCGGCCCAAGCTGCTTGAACTCTCGCAAGCAATCCACGCCCGCGTAAATTTCGCGGCAACCTTCATGATTAGCGCGCTGTCGGGTTCCGGGGTGAAGGATGTTCTGAGCGACCTCGGCAAACGGATGCCGAAAGGCCCGTGGCATTATCCCGATGACCAACTTGCCGACACGTCCCTGCGCCTGATGGCGGCGGAACTAACGCGCGAGCAACTGTTTATGCAGTTGCAGGACGAGCTTCCCTATAGCCTCGTCGTTGAAACCGATCAGTGGCAGGAGCGGCCCGACGGCTCGGTGCGGATCGAGCAGACGATTACGCTGGAACGGCCTGGGCAAAAAATGATCGTGATCGGGGCCAGTGGTCAAAAGATTAAATCCATCGGTCAAGCCGCGCGCCGGGAAATGATGAAGCATTTCGAACGCACGGTGCACCTGTTTTTGCACGTAAAAGTGCGGGAAAATTGGACCGAAGACCGCTCGATCTACGCCTCGCTCGGCCTGAACTTCAAAGCGTAAGCGCCGCGATGCGCTGGCGCGATCAGGGCTATATCCTATCGCTGCGGCCCCAGGGCGACTCCGGCATGGTGGTGAGCCTGCTCACGGATGGTTATGGCCGCCACTTGGGCTTTCACCGAGGCTCGCCCGCGAAACTGCCGTGGCGGCAGCCGGGTACGCGGGTTTCGGCGGCGTGGAATAGCCGGATCGACAGCGGCCTTGGGTACTGGGCGCTAGAACCCGCTGAAACCCCGGCGCTGCGCTACTTCGGGCAAGCGCCGAAGCTATTAGCGCTCGCGTCGGCCATGGCGCTCCTTGATGGGTTTATGCCGGAACGTATGCCCGTGCCGGAGGTGTTCGCGGCCTGTGGGCATTTCTTGGAGGGCCTTGGCGGCAACGATTGGCTAGAGCGCTACGGGATTTTGGAGGAAGCGCTGCTGCGCGAGGCGGGGGCGCATCCGGGCCGCGCTTTTGGGGAGGGAGTGGAACGGCTCAACCGGATAACGCCGCTTCTCACCGAAACCGCACAGACCCTGGGTCGCCCACTACCGATGGCGCGTCATTTGCTGTTAGGGGCGGTGACGCCACGCTAGGCAAACACTGCCTCTCCACTCTCGTCTTACACGCGCCTATGATATAAGTATCTCAGACCTGCTTTCGGGGATGTGCTTCATGGCCCTTCACGCCTTTGCCCGCACCGCGCTGGCGGTCTCCGCCCTCGGATTTTTCTCGTCAGGAGCTTTCGCGCAGGCGATGACCTGTAGCGCCGCCACGCTGGGCAGCCGCGCCTGTCAGGCTGAAACCACCTGTTCCTGCGATTATTCAACGGGTGGCACGATTACCGGCAAGCCGCCCGGCTATTTCTGGAACTGCTCGATCCTCGCTGCGAAATGCACAGCGGGGCCGAGCATGAGCCTCATCAATACTCCCGGCGCACTGCCCGGCGGGGCGCAATTGGGCGGGGCGGGAATGCCTTCCGTCCGCCAGCTTCAAAGCGTGCTGAAGGCGCGGGGGTTCGATCCGGGCGCGGCGGATGGTAAAATGGGCAGCCGCACGCGCCGGGCAATCGAAGAATGGCAAAGCTCGGTCGGCGCACCTGCAACCGGCAAGATGACGGCGGACCAATGGCAACGCCTGCAATCTTAGCCGCGCTGGTCGTGCTGGGGCTTGCCGCCAGCGCGCAGGCAGCGGTCTCGCCCGAAACGGTCAATGGTTTCCCAGAGATTGTGGGCGGTGGAACGCTTCGGCTCGGCGTGGAGACGATCCGCCTGCACGGTATCGCCACGGCGGCGGTGGGCAGTGCGGTAGAGATTGAGGCGCGCGGCTGGCTGCACCGGCGCATCAACGCCCGCCGGGTCTATTGCCATTTCGATCCAACGACTGATCTGGTGGACCGCGCCCGTATCGGCATGTGCGAAATCGAGGGCCTCGACATTTCAGCCCTCATGGTCGAAGCCGGAATGGCGGTCGATTGCCCCGCCACCAGCAAGGGCCGTTACAAACTCCAGCAGCAGCGGGCGGAGGCGGCGGGGTTCAACATGGGCGAGCGTATTCCGCTACCGCCACGTTGTAGCAATACGGGCAAGAAACCCCCTAAGAAACCGGGTTAACTCCCCATCCGCAAAAACAGCGGCCTGCGAAGATCATCATTGCCGGGCGCGCGCATTGGCAGAAGCGCGTCGGTCATATTTCCCACTAAGGCTTGCGCTTTATCCCCATTGATCCCGGCGGCATCAATCACGTCGCCAACCGTGGACGACAGAACGGAAGGGCCTCGGCAATAGGCGGCGACGGCCCGAACTGGCACGGTGGGCGACGGGGCGGTGAGGCTGAACCCTGGTTTTAGACCGCACAGGCGCTCTGCCGGATAAATCTCCGGCCCAAAGGCGAAAACCAACCGGGCGCTCAAACTTTCCGTGTCGGCAGGAACGCCCGCGCGCCAGGTTAGGTTTCCGGTGTAATAGGTCGGCAGCGCCGCCACCAGGGCGCGTTCTGCCGATGCCGTGTCGGTTGCCGGAACAATACCTGAGATAATCACTGGTACCGCGCCGCGAGATGTGGCCACGGAAAGATCGCTGCGAGTATAGGCGCTGCTAATATCGGTCTGGCTGACGCGCGTCATGCCCGAGGGCGCGCAACTGGGCAGTAGAATTGCGGCGGCGGCCAACATCGCGAGAAATTTTGTCTTTACCATCATACGCTCTATATGGCCGCCCTTTTCTGGCGGATCAAGGCGCGTATCAGCCTGCGGCGCGGGTCTGCCATTCAGCGGTCAGCCCTTCCCGATAGGTGGGGAAAGCGAGGTTTACCCCTAATTCCGTCTTAATTTTCTGGTTTTTCAATCGCTTATTCTCGGCATAGAAGCTGCGCGCCATTGGGGAAAGCTGGGCATCAGCGAGCGGCACCAGCGGCGGCACCGGTACCCCCGCCAGAGTGCAGGCATAGGCGATCACGTCTTGCGGCGGCGCGGGTTCATCGTCGGCAAGATTGTAGGCTGCGCCTGGGTTGGGTTTTTGCCAAGACGCCCAAAGAGCTGTGGCAATATCCTCAACATGAATACGGTTGAACACTTGCCCCGGCTTCTCAACCCGCTGCGCCCGGCCCGCGAGCACTGTTTCGAGTGCGGATCGGCCCGGCCCATAGATGCCACTGAGGCGGAACAGATGCACGGGCAGGCCGTGATCCTCATATAGCTTTAGCCACGCGGCTTCGGCCTGAACCCGGCGGCGACCACGCTCGGTAGTTGGGGCGAGCGGGGCGGTCTCGTCGATCCAATCGCCATTCGCCTCGCCATAAACGCCGGTCGTCGAGAGATAGCCAATCCAGCGCGCGGCGCTTTGGGCCAGTAACGGTGCGTATCGTTGCAGAACCGGATCGTCCCCCGCGTCCGTCGGCGCGACCGAGGACAGGATGGCACCCGCACTCAGCAGGCTTTCTTCCGGCACCTTATCGAACAGGTGCGCGTCGATATTTTCAGCGCGCATCTGCTTTAGTTTGCCGGGGTCGCGGGTCGTGCCAACCACGTGCCCGCCCTCGGCCAGCCACAAACGCGCGGCAGCCTGGGCGGAAAAGCCGTAGCCAAAACAAAAAAGCGGCGGCAAAGCATCTTGAGACTGGGTCATAGGAACTATATAGGCTGTGAAAGCCGAATTCCCAAGGAAGCCAGCGTGCGCCTCTCTCTGTTTTTTTCTGTCGGTCTCACCGTTTTGACGGCAGGGGCCTGGGCCGCGACGCCAACGAAGCCGCCGCCGCGCGCGCTTTCGTTGGGCGGGGCGGAGGCTGGCACAGCGACGCGCTACGAGAACTGCCTGCGCCTCACCGCGCAAGACCCGCTGCAAGCCCATGAAACCGCGCGAACGTGGGCCGAGCAGGGGGGAGGACTTGCGGCGCGGCACTGCGCGGCAGTAGCGATGATCCGCTATGGCCGTCCCGACTATGCTGCGCCAGATTTAGAGCAGTTGGCGGTGGAGGCTGCCGCCAAGCGCCCCGATCTTGCCCCCGATCTCTATGCCCAAGCGGCGCAAGCGTGGCTCTTGGCGCGCGATGCCACCCGTGCCCTGCCGCTTCAAACCGAAGCGCTGAAACGCCGCCCCCGCGATGTCGAGTTCCTGATTGATCGCGCTATTATCCGCCTCGCCTTGAAACAGTCGTGGGAAGCGATTGACGATCTCAATAGCGCCTTGGAGTTTAGCCCCCGCCGCCTAGAAGCGCTGGTCTATCGCGCCTCTGCCTATCGCCAGCTTGGCACCGCTGATTTGGCGGAAGAAGACGTGGCGCGCGCCCTCAAGCTCCGCCCCGAAGCGCCCGATGCCCTGGCCGAACGCGGCGCGGTGAAGGCGCTGAAGGGGGATAAGCCCGGCGCACGAGCCGATTGGCTGCGGGTGTTAAGCCTCGACCCCGAGAGTGCGGCGGGCGACCAAGCCCGCGCGGGGCTGGAATCCATCGACGTGAAAAAGCCGTAACCCGAAAGTTTGTTGATGACCGATCCGTTGCTCTCCATCGCCGACGCGCAAGCCGAGTTGATCGAAACCTTCGCGGCGCTGCCCGACTGGCAGGAACGCTACCAATATATCATCGAACTCGGCCAAGCCCTGCCCGCGCTGCCCGAAGCGTTTCAGACCGATGCCTACAAGGTCCGGGGCTGCCAGAGCCAGGTATGGATTGCGCCGGACCTGCGCGATGGGCGTTTGCAGTTTCAGGCAGGCAGTGACGCCATTATCACCGCCGGGCTGATTGCGGTGCTGCTATCGGTCTATAACGACCGAACACCGAAAGAGATTCTAACGACGCCGCCGGATTTCATCAAAGCCATCGGCCTGTCGCAGCATCTAAGCCCGAGTCGTAGCAATGGTTTACTGTCGATGGTGCGGCGGATTTTTGACGCGGCTAGCGCATAATTTCCGCAGGTGAGAATGCTTCCCTACACGTCTGAAATTCTTGAGCTTTCCACGCAGATTCCCCGGCTGGGGCGTCTGCCGCCTCCGGCTGCCTCCGTGGAGGTCGTAAGCCCAATCTGCGGTAGCCGCGTGACCCTGTTCACCCTCGTGGAAGCAGGGCGGATTGCCGATTTTGCGTGGGAGATTGAAGCCTGCGCTTTGGGCCAAGCTAGCGCCGCGCTTATCAGCGGGTACGCGCTGGGGGAAGGCGAGAGTTTTTTCAACACTCTTGCGGATGTACTTGAAATATATTTGAAATCTGAGATTGCCCTAGATCCGGCGTGGTCCTGGCTCACGCCCCTGGCCGCCGCCCGATCCGTCCCGCAGCGGCACGGATCGGTGCTGTTGCCCGTTCGGGCGTTTCAGCGCGCGCTATCGTCTTCCGCTGGCAGCAGATGACCGGCCTTACTGGCTTTGGCCGCAAGATAGCGGCGGTTATGGGGATTGCCGGGGAAGGCGTGTTGCACGCGCTCCCGCACTTCAATACCGAACCCGGCCAGATGCCCCACTTTGCGCGGATTATTCGTTAAGAGGCGAATGGCCGGAACGTCGAGTTGCCTGAGCATTTCAGCGGCGAGCGAAAAATCGCGCTCGTCGTTCTCGAACCCGAGCGTGGTGTTGGCATCGACCGTATCCATGCCACCATCTTGCAACGCATAAGCCCGCAGTTTGTTGACGATACCGATGCCGCGCCCTTCCTGCTGCAAATACAACAAAATACCGCCGCCGGCGGCGTTCATCGTCACAATCGCGCCACGCAACTGCTCGCCGCAGTCGCAGCGCAACGAGCCGAGCAGGTCGCCTGTGATGCAGGAAGAATGCAGGCGCACCAAGGGCGCGTCTTGCGTCAACGGATCGCCAATCAACAGCGCCAGATGATCAATGCCGGTCACTTGATCACGGAAGGACACAATGCGGGTTTTCTCGGCCCCGGTCAGCGGCACCCGCGCGTCCGACAGGCGGCGGAGACGCGGCTGGCCCTGAAGCGTGGCATTCAGCACTTGGTCGCGCGGCAGACTAATAAGGCCGTCAATCGGGGCGGCGAGGGGCACCAGCAGGGCGGCAGGCAGCAACTGCCCGGCCTTCATAAGCCGAATAGCGGCATCGGCCACCAAGGGGGTTGGCGCGTCGATGGTGAGCGGCATTGCACCGGGCGCGCCGGAGCCTGCGGGATGGGTTGGGTCGGCAAGACCAGTCTCATAGGCGGAGCGCAGGCGGCGAGCGATCAAGGCCCCCGGCTCTTCATCAATAACCAGGCCCAGGGCTTCGGCGCGGTTGGCGGTCATCACCAGGGTTAGCAGTGCGCCCTCTGGGATAAGCTCCACCATTGCCCCGGCACTGGCGGCCTCGGTCGAAAGCACCAGCCAAGTTTGCCCGGCATCGGTTAAAATAACCGGGGTGGCGCGGCGCAAATCCGATACGGCGCGTTCCACGGTCAACCTATCCGCGAGGGAGGCGCTAAGACCGGGGCGGGCGCTGTCTGTCATCGGAACCTGAAAATCGGCGAGCAGGATGCGCTGCACTTTCGCTATTCCTTTCTGGTGGGGCTTGAGCCGCAGAACGGCGACAACCCCTAGGGACACAGATAACAAGGCGCGGTGCCCCCAACAAGGGCTGCCACTCATCTTACGTCTGAATCCTATACGCAGATGCGGGGTGGCTGGATTACACTCTGTGCATGACTGATAGCCCCTTTATCCATCTCCGCGCCCATTCGGCCTATTCCTTGTCGGAAGGGGCGATCAAGATGAAGGAGTTGGTCAAGCTCACGGTGGCGGCAAAAATGCCCGCCGTGGCTGTAACCGATACGGGTAATCTGTTCGGTGCGATTGAGTTTTCCCAAACCGCCAGCGATGCCGGGGTTCAGCCGATCTTGGGCGCGATATTGCACGTGCGCCGCACTGATGGCGCCACGCGCCCCGGCCTGCCGCTCGCCCCCGATCCGTTGCTCTTGCTGTGCCAGAATATTGGCGGCTACGAAAACCTGCTGAAACTGGTCTCCCACGCCTTCCTTAAAACCGAAAGCCACGAGGTGCCGCAGGTTACGCTCGATCTCGTCGCGGACCACGCGGCGGGGCTGATCTGCCTAACTGGCGGGGTAACGGGTCTTGTTGGGCGTTTGTTGAACGAGGGCCAGCGGGAGGCGGCGGAGGCGGCAGTGATGCGGCTTAAGCACGTTTTCGGCGACAGGCTCTATATCGAACTCCAGCGCCACGGTGACCCGCGCGAGGCGGCAGTGGAGCCTGGGTTGCTGGAATTCGCCTATGCTCAGGATATTCCGCTGGTCGCGACCAATGATGTTTATTTTTCCGGCCCGTCGATGTTTGAGGCGCATGATGTGCTGCTGTGCATTGCCGGTGGGGTAACGCTAGAGGTCGCCGACCGTCGCCGCCTAACGCCGGAGCATTATTTTAAGACCGGCGCGCAAATGACTGCACTATTCGCCGATCTGCCGGAAGCTATTCTGAATACCGCTGTTATTGCCCAGCGCTGTTCGGTTTCAGCGCCCTTCCGCAAACCAATTCTTCCGGCTTTCTCGACCGGGGCGGGGCGCGACGAGCCTGCCGAGTTGCGCGTGATGGCGGCGGCGGGGCTGAAAAAGCGTCTCGCGGCGGGCATTGTCGCCCCGGAGATGGACGCCGAAACCCAAGCCGCTATCGCCAAACCTTACGAGGCGCGGCTGACGTTCGAGCTTGACGTGATCATCAATATGGGTTTCCCCGGCTACTTCTTGATTGTTGCCGATTTTATCAAATGGGCGAAAGATCAGGGGATTCCGGTCGGGCCGGGGCGCGGTTCGGGTGCGGGTTCGGTGGTCGCTTGGGCGCTCACGATCACGGATCTCGACCCCTTGCGGTTCGGGCTGCTGTTCGAGCGGTTTTTGAACCCTGAGCGCGTTTCCATGCCCGATTTTGATATAGACTTCTGCCAGGAACGGCGGGACCAGGTGATCCGCTACGTGCAGGATAAATATGGCCACGACCGGGTGGCTCAGATCATCACCTTCGGAAAACTGCAAGCCCGCGCAGTGCTACGCGATGTCGGGCGCGTGCTGGCGATGCCCTATGGGCAGGTGGACCGCATCTGCAAAATGGTGCCGAACAACCCCGCCAACCCGGTGACGCTGGAAGAGGCGATTAAGGGCGACGCGCAGTTCCAGAAAATGCGCGATGAGGATGAGCAAGTCGCGCGCCTGCTCGCCATTGGGCAAAAGCTGGAAGGGCTATACCGTCACGCCTCCACCCACGCCGCTGGCGTCGTGATCGGCGACAGGCCCTTGGAAGAGTTGGTGCCGCTGTACCGCGATCCGCGCTCCACGATGCCCGTGACCCAGTTCAATATGAAATATGTCGAGTTGGCAGGGCTGGTAAAGTTCGATTTTCTCGGCCTGAAAACCCTCACCGTGCTGGTGCGCGCGGTGGAGTTACTTCAACAACGTGGCATTACGATTAACCTCGACCTGCTGCCGCTCGATGATGAGAAAACCTATAAGATGCTGAGCCGGGGTGATGCGACCGGCGTGTTCCAGCTTGAAAGCTCTGGGATGCGCGACGTGTTACGGAACCTGCGCCCTGACCGCATTGAAGACCTTATCGCCGTCGTCGCCCTCTATCGCCCCGGCCCGATGGATAATATTCCAAGCTACATCAACCGCAAACACGGGCGAGAAAAGCCGGATTATCTGCACCCGCTGCTGGAGGGCACGCTGAAGGAAACCTTCGGCATCGCCATTTACCAAGAACAGGTGATGCAGATTGCTCAGGTACTGTCGGGCTACACGCTCGGCGGGGCAGATTTGCTGCGCCGGGCAATGGGCAAGAAGATCAAGGCGGAGATGGACGCCCAGCGCGAAACCTTTTGCAATGGGGCGAAGGCGAATAACGTCGATCCGAAGAAAGCCTCGGAAATCTTTGATCAGGTTGAGAAATTTGCGGGCTATGGCTTCAACAAAAGCCACGCGGCAGCCTATGCGCTGGTTTCCTACCAAACCGCCTATCTGAAGGCCAATTACCCGGTGGAGTTCTTCGCCGCGTCGATGACTTTCGACATGAGTAATACCGATAAGCTGAACATATTCCGCCAAGAACTCAGCCGCTTGAACATCTCGCTCCTGGGGCCGGACGTGAACGCTTCCGCCCCCGATTTTTCGGTGGAAACCCTGCCCGATGGCAAGACGGCGGTGCGCTATGCCCTGGCCGCCGTTAAGAATGTTGGCGATCAAGCGATGAAGGCGCTGGTTGCGGAACGCGCTAAGGGTGGGCCGTTCCGCTCCTTGCAAGATTTTGCTGCCCGGCTCGATCCCAAGACGGTGAACAAACGTCAGATCGAAAATCTGGCCCTCGCGGGGGGCTTCGACAGTCTCGATAAAAACCGCGCGCGCGTGTTTGGGGCCGCAGAGCCGATCATGCGTCACGCCCAGCTTTTGACTGAGGAGAAGGCGAGCAATCAGGTGAGCCTATTCGGTGGCGGCGATGCCGGGGTTGAAGCGCCGCCACTCCCGCTATCGACGGTAACGGATTTCGCACCTCACGAGCGGCTTCAAAAAGAGTTCGACGCGGTGGGTTTCTACCTTTCAGCCCATCCGCTCGATGTGTACGAGCGCGCGTTAAAACGCTTGGGCGTGACCCGCGCCGCCGATTTCACCCATAAAGTCCGTCCCGGCGAGCCGCAGCGGGTGAAGGTCGCCGGAATCGTCCTCAGTCGCCGGGAGATCACCACAGCGCGCGGTAGCCGCGTGGCCTTCGTGCAGCTTTCGGATGCCAGCGGCTCCTATGAAGTGACGCTGTTCTCGGAAGTTTTGGCCGTTTCCCGCGAGATACTCGACGTTAATAAGCCGTTGCTCTTGCATGTGGAAGCGCGGTTGGACGGTGAAGGGGTGAAGCTGCTGGCCCAGCAGGTTGGCCTGCTCGATGCTGCCACTGAAAGCACTGTTTCCGGGATGCGGATTTATCTGGCGGATGAGTCGCCGATTGGCGATCTTCAAAAAATCTTGCGCGGCACGGGCGAGCAGTATCGCGGGCGCGGGCGGATTTCAGTCCTGCTCGATCTTGAAGGCTGCGACGTGGAAGTTCCGCTGAGCGGGGGCTTCGCCGTTACCCCCGCCTTGCGCGCAATGGTAAAATCGCTTTCCGGTGTGGTGGATGTGGAGGAGCTTTAGGCTGCCATGTGCCCCGCAAGCGAAATATACGACTAAGGAAAGACACTCATGGATATCACCGTGCAGTACATCGACACGCCGAACGGTCGCCTAGCGATCCTTCCCGAAGCTGCCTTTGAAGCTTTGTGTGAAGCTGTTGAAATGGTCCGCGACACGGTGGCTTACGACCGTGCCCGTCAGCGCCTGGATGCAGGCGAAGATGAATTAGTACCTTTCGAGATCACCACCCGCCTGCTGGCGGGGGAAAACCCTATCCGCGTGTGGCGCGAGGCACGCGGGCTGAGCGCGTCGCGGTTGGCGGACACTGCTGGGATTTCGGCAGGCTACCTCTCGCAAATCGAAACCGGGCAGCGTGAGGGTACCGTAGGCACCCTTCGGGCTGTGGCCCGCGTTTTGGGCGTGTCTCTGGACGATCTTGCACCGCCGCCGCTCAGTTGACACAGTGTGCGGCTTCTGCCCTAGGTTAGCGAAAACTCCAACCCGCGTACGTGGGTTAGCACGGCATTGTCGAAATTTGTGCCGCGAAAATTTGCGCCGTAGCAGTAAGTGTTGATTAGCACCGAGCCTGCAAGATTGGCCGACGTGAAGCGTGCTTCCGTGGCGTCAGCCAGCTCCAAATCGGCCCCGGTCAGCACGGCGTTATCGAAGTTTGCGGCCATGATGCACGATTGCGTGAGGCGGGTGGGCACGCTCATCGGGTGCATCCCTGCAATATCCATCATGCCAAGATTTGCGCCCTGGAAGCTCGCCAGCGTAAAGTTACCGCGCGTTAGGTTTGCGCCGCGCAAATCGGCTTTATCGAAACAGCCTTTGCGGGCGCTAACGCCGTTGAGTTCCGCCATCGCCATGTAGCAGCCGACAAAACTGGCTTCATCGAGCAGAGCGAGCGTGAACACCGCCGCCGACAAATCGAGGCCATCGAACTTTTTGCTGCGGAGATCTATCATGGTAAAATCAAGCCGTTCACCGTCTAGCCCCAACGACTGCACCCAGCGGGTGTGGCGGGCGAGCATACGCGGAAACTCTGAATCGAAATTCTGCATCTCACGCGGGAACACGGTGCCGGAGATGTCGCAGTCCTTAAACTGGCTGCTGTCGTAAATGGCGGTCACGAAGTTGGTTTGGCGCAGCTTGGCCCCTTGCAACTTCGCGCCGGTCAAATTCGCCCCGAAAAAGCGCGCGCCAGTTAGATTAGAGCGGGTGAGGTTCGCCCCGGTCAGGTTCGCCCCCGTGAGATCGGTAAACGACAGGTCGCTATCGGAAATATCAGCATGTTCCAGAATAACGCCGCGCATATCTGTATCGCGGATAGGCTCCGGCGCAAGGTGATGAATCTGCCGATAATAGGCGCTTTTCACTGGAACCGCCGTGTCGCGGAAACCGCCGTCAATAGAGGCGAAAAACAGCGCACCACGCTCCAGCGACGCCTCTTGCAAGTTCGCCCCGCCAAGATCGGCAGAGCGCAGGCAGGCCCCGCGCAAATCGGCACGGGTGAAATCGACGTTCTTCAGAATCGCCCCGCGCAAATCGGCGGCATAGAGGTTGGCGAAGCTAAGGTTAGAGCGCGACAAATCGGCGTTAACGAAGCGGCAACCGATGGCGCTGAAGTTGGTGAGATCGCGCCCAGAGAAATCGAGTCCCGAAAAATCGCACGCCAAAAAGCTCGGGCGCTCCGCAAAAGCAGGGCCACGGGTGGAGCGCTCGTAAAGATCGAGAAAATGATTAAGGGTCGCTTGGTCAAAGACCCGGCGCTGGAGGGGGGCGGCCATCTTAATCTCTCAGCCAAAAACGAATGTTTCGGTTACAAACCATAGAACCAGCAAAGCCGAAACCGTGCTGCGCTGTCCAGCCTGTTACCGCTTGGAGGCTGAGTATATCGCTCTTCTAACAACCCTCAAAGCCCTGAGTGCGAATTGGCGTGAAAGCCATTTGCATAGCTTTCCTGTGTAAAATCTCCGCAGGGGGGCATTATAAGTTTTGCTAGGAACTTCTGAAGTTTACGCTATTCTGTTCGGGGTATATTTCAGGGAAGGGCTGCGACTTGACCGGCGTCGAGCATCACAGCATTACAGGCACAATCAAGGAAATTCGGGCGCGCATTGGCTCGGATGGCAAGAATGTTGTCGAAATTTTTCTAAAAACCTCGGCAGGCGAACACCGCGCTATCGCCCACGCTAACCAAGCCTCTGCCGCCATCAATCTCAAAGAAAAGATGGAAAAGCTCGCAACCTCCAATGGCGTAGGCTCCATTGGGGAGTTGGGGGTAAACCTTGTCGTCGATGGACTGGTGAAAGACCCCAGCACTACGACAATAACGGCGCTTAGGCTCGCGTCTTAACCCCTCTACTGTTTGATTTCAGGCATAGAAAAAGCGGACCAATCGAAGAGATTGGCCCGCTTTAGAGCAAATCCCGAGCGGGTGGGATCACCCGCGACGACGCATTTGCTAAATAAAATAAGATACTAGAGCCTTTATCGTGAACGAATGTGAACGATAAAGGCTCTAGTCGGGGCAGGGAGTGAAATCCCGTTCGCGAAAGGCCCCGAATACTCAAGTAAATCCTGAGCGGGTGGGGCCACCCGTTCAGGATTTTCTAAACAAAATACTCTAAATGTGGATCGGTGCTTGAACGCCGAGACCGGCCCCGAGATTGTGATTGTGGCGTCGGTCCCACAGATAGGACTCGGTAATCACGGTATCAACGTCATCGCCCAATTTCTTGGTCCAGCATTCTGCTGTCCGACGGTCCATGAAAACCCCAAATCGCTTATCCGCTCCGGTCCGACTGCGCGCTTCTACAGTGTAGACGATATGCTCAGCCATGTTTTCCTCCGTGGCGGGGCGGCGTAACTGCCGCCGTGAAGGAACACTGCGCTTGGTACCGATGCGCGTCAAGATATTTTGTTTAATAACAGCGTATTACCTAATTTACTTAATCTTAAGTCTCAATTGATGGCTCCAAAGCATGAACGGCGTGCAGCCCTTTCAGCCCGCGCATCGGCACCTCCCCGAGCTTGCGGCTGGGATGGGTGAGCAGAGCGGCAAGGTCGCTTGAGAACAGCAAGGGCGTCTCAAAATCCTTGGTTTGCGCTTCAAGGCGCGCGGCCCTGTTCACCGCCCCGCCGACGACGTTAAAGCCGAGGCGGCTGGGGGAGCCGATATTGCCGTGGGTGACGGTGCCAACGTGCAACCCAACGCCGAAGCGTATGGCGGGTTCCTGTCGGCGTTGGCGGCGGTGGTTCACCACGGCAAGGCCGCTGAACGCGTCAATCGCGGCCTCCACGGCGTTATTGGCGGCGTTCCGCAGAGCGTCTTCCCCCTCGGCGGCAAAAACGATCAAAATAGCGTCGCCAATAAACTGAAGAATCTCCCCACCGCGCGGCTCGGCTGCGGCGGCAACGTGCTCGCAATACTCATTGAGAAGCTCAATGAGTTGGCACGCGGGCAGGCTTTCGGTAAGGCCCGTGAAGTTCCGCAGGTCCGAGTACCAAATCACAGCCTGTATTAACTCGCCGTCGCCGCGCTTGATCGAGCCTGACAGCACTTTATCGGCAGTACGCGGACCGACATAGGTTTCCAGTAGGGTTTTGGACAGAAAGCGCAACTCCAGCGTTTCAAACAGGGGCGCGAGGAACAGCACCAAGGCGCGCAGTTTAGCAAGATCATCCTCGCTAAAACCCTCGACGGCTTTCGATCCGAAACTGATGAAATTGCGCGCGCTATTGGAAAATACCATCGGCAAGGCGATGTAATCGCTGATTTGTTCCTGAACCAGATCGTCGAAAAAACTCTGCTGATTATGGGCGAGGAACCCCAAAGCGGGCCGATAGCGGATTTCCGCCCCTCCTGTACGGATATGCTCAATCGGGCTGCCTTTGAAGTCGGGGCGCAGATTGATGCTGTGCGGGGCGAGAAAAATGCTGGTGCCCTGACCCTTATACCAACTAACCGACCAAGCGATAAGCTGCGGGTGTAGGGTTTCGACGGAGAGGCGAAGCCGATCCAGCGGCAGCCCCAGCCCTAAGAGACGCTCGGTAAGCCCCGCGACCAGAATTTCGGCGTTGTGCGCCCGCTGCCCTTCGGTAAGAAGCCATTCCGCGAGGGGCGCAAGGCTCCATCCCTCACTTGGCCCCAACAGCTTTTCGCGGGCGCAGGTTAGGGACGTATCGGCATTGGCGAGGGCAATCATCCGCTCTTCTTCCTTACTCTGTCCGGGATAAACCCGGTGAACGGCCCCACTGTTCCTAATTGCTTAGATTAACAGTGTTATGCCATTCCGTCAGATAGGAAGGTTAAACGAGAATATCCAGATAGTGACCGCGAAAATATCGGAGCGGTAGCAGGATTTGACCGTCGATGAAGATGGCCTGCAAATCTTCCAGTGTCGGAATTTTGGGCCGCCAGCGTTTGCGGTCGCGCTCATTGACTTTCTCAGGCTTTTCCGGCGAGCGCAGGCCGCCCACGCGCGTATCGAGCTGAAGCCCACGATCGGTAATCGGTCCTTGAATGCGGTCAGCCATACCACTTCATCCTTGCTTGGATAAACGCACTATAACCAACTCTAAAGAAAGTGCAATTTACTTTGTATCACGGGATGAGAGGCGAAGGCTGGCGAGCGCTATCCGATAGGCTTCCGGCGTATCGAGATCGGCCAGAAGCCCTGGATTATCGCAGGCAAGTTCGAACAGTTGGCCCGCAAAGCGATCCATCAGTCGTTTCGCCCCTTGATCGCCAGTGAGCGCCAGCATTTCCGGCCAGAGGTCTCGCGCCCACAGGGTTGGGTTGCCGCGCTGGCCGTTGACGGTGGGCACGATCAAGGCTCGGCCCGCCTTGGGATCGAACGCCTCGGCCAACGCGCGGAGGTCATCGGCCCCAATAAGCGGCATATCGGCGAGGGCAATCAGCAGCCCGTCCAGCGGCAGGGTTAGCGCGTGCTGTATTCCGGCAATCAGCGAGCGGCTAAGGCCCTCGGCATAGTCGGGCGCGTCCACAAAGGTGAGCGGCCCCGCCTCGCTGGCCTCCAAGGCGGCCCGAACCTCTGCCTGCCTGCTGCCCGTCACGACCAGGATCGGCGCGAAAATACCTGCGGCGCGCAGGCGTTCGGCGGTCACGGCCACCATCGGCTTTTCAGGGAACGGCAGCAGCAGTTTGCAGTCCGGCCCCATGCGGCGGGACTGGCCTGCCGCGAGGAGAAGCGCGCCTAAGCGGGGGGCTTTTCGGGGTTCCGGTTCCGGTAAGCGCGGCTGCGGGCGGCTTGGAATTTCCATCAGCAAACCGCCGATGCCCATAGCGCGCAGGTCGGCGGCTGTCACTGCGATTCCGGCGGCAAAACGCTGCAACACCCAGTCGAAGCCGTTCAGCTTGGGGGAGCGCGCGCAGCCGGGCAGACCGAGAACGCGCGTATCGCCAATCTGCCCTAAGATCAACAGATTGCCGGGGTCAACTGGCATTCCCACTTGAAGCACGGTGCCGCCCGCTTGCTCAATCCCGGCGGGGATCACATCGGCCCTATCGGCCACCGCGCTCGCGCCCATCACCAGGATCGGATCGAAGCCTTCCGCGACAGCGTGTTTCAGCGCCGCTGCTACCGCGTCTTGCCGATGCGGCAGCGTGCGGACGGGGGGGAGAGGCGATCCCAACGCGCTCAGGCGGTCTGCGGTAACGCGCTGGGCCTTTTCGGCAAGGCTCGGCTTGGTGTCGGGCAACAGCGTATGCAGGAGCAGCGGGCGCAGCGGGCGAAATGGGGCGAGGCGGAGCGCCTGGGGGGGCAGCAGGGCGAGGACGGTTTCCACCAAAGCGCCCGGCAAAGCGAAGGGAATAATCTTAATCGTCGCCACCATATCCCCCGCCCTGACAACGGCGTAGGGCGACAGGGTTGCGAGCGTTAGGCGTTCATCGTGACGGTTGAGGGCTTCCAGCGCCGCGCGGTCCATCGCCACCAAACCGGCTTGCTCGGCGAACAGATTAACGCGCCCGGTAAACGCCGCCTTTGCGCTCAATCCCGGTCCTGCGAGCGCTGCCGCGAGACGGGTGGCGGCGGCATCCTCGTGCAGATCCCCCGGCTCTAAGACAGCGACAATCGCTGAATCGTGCCCAGCGTTTGCCAAAAGCGCGCAATCCGCCCCCGTCAGCCGATGGCCTTTCTTGAACGGCGGCGTTGCATGGGCGAGCAGCGCGCCGATGCAGGTGGCGAGCGAGCGAGGACCGAAGTGCATCGTTATAGGCTGGCTTTCCCTAAGCGCCGCATGGCCGTGATTTGGGCGAGGATGGAGAGCGCGATTTCGGCTTGCGTTTTCGCCCCAATCGCCAGCCCTACAGGGCCTTGGATGCGCTGAAGATCGGCTTCGGTAAACCCTGCCTCGGTCAACCTTTGCAGCCTGCTAGTGTGGGTTTTTCGGCTGCCCAGGGCACCGATATAGAAAGCGTCGGACTTCAGCGCGGCGTTAAGCGCCGGATCGTCCAACTTTGGATCATGGGTGAGGGTGACGATGGCGGTGCGGCTATCGGGTTTCAGCGCGTCCAGCGCGGTATCGGGCCAGTCGGTCGAAAGCGCGATACCGGGGAAACGCTCGGGCGTGGCGAAAGCCTGGCGCGGGTCGATCACTGTCACGGCATAGCCCAGCGCTTGCGCCATTGGAATGACGGCTTGGGCGATATGAACCGCGCCGACCAAAACCAAGCGGGGGGAGGGGGTAAAGCTTTGAGCGAAATGGGAATCCCCCACCAAAGCACTGCCTTCGGTCGCCAGCAGATCGGCAATGGCTTCGCTTTCCTCTGCCGTCACACCGAAGTCGCCTTCAACGACCTTTTCATGCACGAGGGTCTGCAACCCCGTGGCGAGATCGGTCACAAGCGCCACCGGGCGGCCTTCGGCGCGGGCGGCGAGTAGTTTTTCGAGCAACGACAGGCGCATGGATTAAACCTCGATCCGCTCGACGTAGATTTTTACCGTGCCACCGCAGGCAAGCCCAACCGACCACGCCGCCTCGTCGCTCACCCCAAAGGTCAACAGGCGCGGCTCGCCGTCGGCGATGGCCTCAAGGCCCTGTTCGATCACCGAGCCTTCAACGCATCCCCCCGATACCGAGCCGATAAACCGCCCGTCGGCGGCAATGGCCAAATGGCTGCCTGCTGGGCGCGGCGACGATCCCCAGGTGGCGATAACCGTGGCGAGCGCTACGCCGTCCCCGGTTTTTGCCCAGGCGGCGGCCTGGGTCAGCACGTCTTCGGGATCAAGCACCATGTTTAGTCACCTCCGGGCCGAAATCGGTTTTGTTAGGGCTTCCGCGAGCGCTGCCAGACTATCAAGCGAATGAACGGGGCGCATTTCATCAGCATGGGGCAGCAGCGCTTGAATGCCCAGGGCGCGCGGTGCAAACCCCTCATAGCGTAACAGCGGGTTCAGCCAGATCAGCCTGCGGCAGGAGCGTTGCAGGCGCGCCGCCTCCCGCCCCAACAAGGCAGCATCGTCGCGCTCTAGCCCATCGGTAATCAGCAGCACAATCGCCCCCCGCCCCAAAACCCGCCGCGCCCAATCCTTATTGAAGCGCAACAGTGCCTCACCGATGCGCGTACCGCCCGACCAATCGACCACGGCGCGCGCCGCCCGGTCAACGGCCTGATCCACGTCGCGGTCTTGCAGTGCACGGGTGATATTGGTCAGCCGCGTGCCGAAAACGAAGGATTGCACTCGGTCGTGATCCTGAGTTAGCCCGTGGACGAAATGCAGCAGAATCCGCGCGTAACGGTCCATCGAGCCGGAAATATCGCATAAGACGACAATCGGCGTAGGCCGCTCCCGCCGCCGGGCGAATTTTGGCAACGCGAACTCCCCGCCCGAGCGCGCTGCCGCGCGCAACGTCGCCCGCCCATCGAAGCGCTTACCCCAGGGGTGGCGTTGCCAGCGGCGGGAGAGTGTGGGCGGAAAGCTGAGGCGTAGCCGAGCGAGCGCTGTTTTCGCAGCCGCAAGCTCCGTCAGGCTCATGCTATCGAAGTCGCGGTGGCGCAATTCTTCCTGGGCTGAGGCGGAGAGGGTGGCGGTAATCTCTTCCCGTTTCTCCGGTTCCGCCGTGGTCTCGCGCGGCGCCTGATTGGAAAAGGCTTCGGCCAGCCGGGCCGCCAGATCGGGGGGCGGCGTTCCCGTTCCCTCTAGCTGCAAATTCGGCAACAACAGGCCCATCATCCGTTCCAACAGGCGCGGATTGCGCCAGAACAGATGAAAGGCTTGATCGAAAATCGGCTTTTCGTCGCGCTTCCGCACCAGGGTAGCGTGGAGCGCCCAGTAGAGATCGTCCCGCCGCTCCGGCCCCACGGCAGCCACAGCGTCAATCGCTGCCAGCGCGTGCGCCGGGCCAACGGGCAACCCCGCGCGCCGCAACACGCGGACGAAGTTTAGAATGGTTTCGCCGATCCGCCCGGCCATTGCCTAGAGGCCCAGCGGTTTCTGCGAGAGTTCCGCCTGAATATCGTTCAGCAACCGCAAGGCTTCAGACCCGCGCAGACGGGCTATATCATCTTGATATTTCAGCAGAACGCCTAAAGTCTGTTCGATCAACTCCGGCGTTAAGGCAATCGCATCCAACTGCACCAGCGCCTGCGCCCAATCGAGCGTCTCAGCAACGCCGGGGGATTTGAACAGGTCCATCCCGCGCAAGCGCTGCACAAAGCCAATGATTTGCGCCGCCAGCCCCTCGGCAACCCCGCCCGCTTTAGCTTTTAGAATCGCCGCTTCTCGCGCTGCCGTGGGGTAATCGACCCAATGGTAGAGGCAGCGGCGCTTCAGCGCGTCGTGAATCTCGCGGGTGCGGTTGGAGGTGACGATGACCAACGGCGGCGCTGGTGCGCGGATGGTGCCGACTTCAGGGATGGTTGCCTGAAAATCCGAGAGGATTTCCAGCAAAAACGCCTCGAACGGCTCATCCGCTCGGTCCAACTCGTCGATTAGCAGCACGGGCGCGCCGCCCGGCTGTGGCGATAGGGCCTCGAGTAAGGGGCGGCGGATTAAAAATTCATCGGAATAAAGCGATAGCCCTTCGCCAGAAGCCTCCGCCTGCCGGATCGCCAGCAGTTGCTTCGGGTAGTTCCACTCGTAAAAGGCGCTGGCAAGGTCCAGCCCATCATAGCATTGCAACCGAATGAGCCGCCGCCCGAGGCCCGCCGCCAGCACTTTGGCAATCTCGGTCTTGCCCACCCCAGCCTCGCCCTCAAGCAGCAAGGGCCGCCCTAGCTTGAGGGCGAGAAACAGCACCGTCGCCAATGCGCGGTCGGCGACATAATCTTGCGAGGTGAGAAGGGCGAGGGTTGCGTCAACAGAAGGCGGCAGCAAAACGTGGCTGGTCACTCAGAAGCTCCTCGAAACGCGGTTTGTGAGGTGTGAACGCTCACCCCTCCGAAAGATCTAAGCGGCGTTCGATGCGGTCCAACCGCGCTCGGATCGAGGCGAGCATACCGTCCTGGGCCACTTCGGACTGCATGAAACCAGCCATATGGGTTTTGAGGCCACGCATATCGGTTTTCACGTCGGTCAGATTGTCGGCCATTGTACTAAGCTTCCCCTGAATTACTTCCAGGTGTTCCAGAATAAGCTCGTTAGTGACATTCGTCATATCGGCAATCCGTCGCTAGTTTAGCCTTATAGTATCTGGATATTGGAAAAAATCCTAACAGCGGTATTGGGGGGCTGTTGCCCCCCAATATTCCTCAAGCAATCGCCGCAACCGCCCGTTTCGCCAACACGCCGATCAGGTGCGCCCGATAGCCAGCGCTGGCGTGCATGTCGCTATTCAGGTCATCAGCCGACCAAACTAGGCCCTCAACCGCTTTTGGCGTGAAGGAAGCGGTTAGCGCCGTCTCGAAATTCCCCGCCCGGAACACGCCCGGCCCGGCCCCCGTAACGGCAACGCGCACGCCGCTGCCCGTTTCCGCCACAAACACGCCGACAACGGCATAGCGGGAGGCGGGGTTGGGAAACTTCACGTAGGCGGCGCGTTTGGGCAGCGGAAAGCGCACTTCGGTAACGATTTCACCTTCTTCCAAGGCAGTGGCGAATAGGCCCGTGAAGAAATCATCTGCACCGATTTCGCGCCGATCCGTGACCACGGTTGCCCCAAGCCCGAGAACGGCGGAGGGGTAATCGGCGGCAGGATCATGGTTGACGATGGAGCCACCGATTGTGCCGCGATGGCGAACCTGGGCGTCGCCGATACCATCGGCCAAGGCTGCCAGCGCCGGAAGCGCCGCCGCCACGATTTCAGATCGCGCAACATCGGCGTGGCGGGTCATCGCGCCGATGATGAGCGTATCGCCCTCCCGGCGGATGCCCGCCAACCCCGGCAACGCGCCGAGATCGACGAGTTGGCTGGGCTGCGCGAGACGCTGCTTGAGGGTCGGAATCAGTGTCATTCCGCCCGCCAACACTGTGGCATCGCTATCGTTTGCAAGCGTTGCGACGGCATCGGCGACCGAGGTGGGACGAGTATAGTCAAAGGCGTACATGGTCGCTCTCCTTATTCAGCCGCCGCAGCGGGCCGCGCGGCTTGAATGACCTGCCAAACTTTTTCTGGCGTGGCGGGCATATCGATATGGCTGACGCCATAAGGCTTCAGCGCGTCCACAACGGCATTGATCACCGCTGGTGGGCAGCCGATGGCCCCCACCTCGCCGCAGCCCTTTACCCCCAACGGATTGTGGGTGCAGAGCGTGGTGTGGTGATCGACGGTGATGAACGGCACATCGTCGGCACGCGGCATACAGTAATCCATGAAGGAGCCGGTGAGGAGTTGCGCGTCCTCGCTATAAACGCAGTTTTCCAGCAAAGCCTGCCCAATACCCTGAACGATGCCGCCTTGAACTTGGCCTTCAACGATCATCGGGTTAATCACGCGGCCCACGTCGTCCACTGCCGTGAACCGCACGACTTGGGTGACGCCGGTATCGGGATCAATTTCGACTTCGCAAATATGCGAGCCGCCGGGGAAGGTGAAGTTTTTTGGGTCGTAGAAGGCAGTTTCTTCCAGGCCCGGCTCTTCGGTTTCAATCGGGTAGTTATGCGGCACATAGGCAGCCAGGGCGATTTCACCGAAAGCCTTGCTGCGGTCGGTGCCCGCTACCGTGAACTTACCATCAGCGAAAACAATATCCGCCTCCGCAGCTTCCAACAGATGGGCGGCGATTCGCTTGCCCTTGGCAACGATCTTATCGACCGCCTTCACAATCGCCGAACCGCCAACGGCAAGGCTGCGTGATCCGTAAGTGCCCATGCCGAACGGCACCTTATCGGTATCGCCGTGAACGATTTCGATAGACTCGATAGGAATGCCCAACTGGTCCGACACGACCTGTGCGAAGGTGGTTTCATGCCCTTGCCCGTGGGAGTGAGTGCCGGTGAAAACCGTGACCGAACCTGTGGGATGCACCCGCACACTGCCAACTTCGTACAAGGCCGCGCGCGCGCCAAGGCTGCCGACAACAGCGGATGGGGCAATCCCGCAGGCTTCCAGATAGGTTGAAAGCCCAATCCCGCGCAACTTGCCGCGCGCAGCAGATTCGGCTTTCCGCGCCGGGAACCCAGCCCAATCCGATTTTTCCAACGCCCGATCTAAACACCCGGCATGGTCGCCGCTGTCATATTGCAGCGCCACGGGGGTTTGATAGGGGTAAGCATCGGGCGGAATGAAGTTACGGCGGCGCAACTCAACCCGATCAATCCCCGATACGTCCGCCGCCACATCAACCAACCGTTCCAGCAGGAAAGTGGTTTCCGGGCGGCCCGCGCCGCGATAGGCATCGACGGGGACGGTATGGGTAAAGACGGCCTTCACTTCGCCGTAGATAGCGGGCGTTGTATAGACCCCGGCCAGCAGCGTGCCTGACAGATAGGTCGGCACGGCAGGCGCGAACGTGGAGAGATAAGCCCCCATATTGGCAATAGTGGCAACGCGCAAGCCCAGGAAGCGGCCCTGATCGTCCATCGCCAGTTCAGCATGGGAGTGATGATCGCGCCCGTGGGCATCGGTCATGAAGCTTTCGGAGCGTTCGGCGGTCCATTTCACCGGGCGTTCGATCTGCTTTGCCGCCCACGTAACAATAGCTTCTTCGGCATAGTGGAAAATCTTCGAGCCGAACCCGCCGCCGACATCGGGGGCGACGACGCGCAGCTTCGATTCGGGAATACCAAGCACGAAAGCGCCCATGAGCAGGCGAATAACATGCGGGTTTTGCGAGGTGGTATAGAGCGTGTGCAGATCGTTCGATACATCATAATCGCCAATCGCCGCGCGGGGTTCCATCGCGTTCGGGATCAGGCGGTTATTGATAAGATCAAGCTTGGCGACCCATTTAGCCTTTTCAAACGCCGCGTCGGTGGCGGCTTTGTCGCCGATGTGCCAGTCGAAGCAGAGATTATCCGGGGCCACGTCCGGCCACACGGGCGGCGCGCCGGGTTCCAGCGCTTTCTTGGCATCCGCGATGGCGGGCAGGGGGTGATAATCAATCTCGATCAACTCGGCGGCATCTTTGGCCTCCGAGTAGGTTTCTGCGATGATAACAGCCACTTGGTCGCCAACATGCCGAACAAAACCTTGCGCCAGCGGCGGATGCGGCGGCTCCTTCATCGGGCTGCCGTCTTTGGAATGCACCTGCCAGCCGCAGGGGATCGACCCCACCTTCATATCGTCGCCCGTGAAAATGGCGACCACGCCCGGCGCGGCTTTCGCAGCCGAAACGTCGAGCGCCGCGATTTTCGCGTAGGCATGGGGCGAGCGTAAAATATAGGCGTGAGTTTGGTTGGGGCGGTTCATATCGTCGGTATAATTGCCCTTACCGGTCAAAAAGCGCTTATCTTCCCGTCGCTTAACGGAAGTTCCTATCGACGTTACAGTCATTGCCTCGTCCTCCCTGAACTCGGACTAATTTCACGGTTTTTTATTATATTATTCAGCCGCTTGCGTGGTTTGGTGCAGCGTTTGGGCCGCGTGTTGAACGGCTTTCACAATATTATGATAGCCCGTGCAACGGCAGATATTGCCTTCCAGCCACGTGCGAATTTCATGTTCGCTTGGGTTCGGGTTCTTCACCAGAAGATCCGCCGAACTCATCACCATGCCGGGGGTGCAGAAGCCGCACTGCAAGCCGTGATGCTCCCGAAAAGCCTCTTGAACCGCATGTAGAACACCGGCTTGGGCAAGGCCCTCGATCGTGCGGACTTCGGCCCCATCGGCCTGCGCGACAAGAATCGTGCAGCTTTTCACCGAATCGCCGTTCACATGAACAGTACACGCACCGCATTGGCTGGTATCGCAGCCCACGTGCGTGCCGGTGAGGTGAAGGTTTTCGCGCAGCAACTGCACCAGCAACGTGCGCGGTTCAACATCGGCAGAAACTTTTTTGCCGTTAACGGTTAGCGATACAGATAATGTGGTCACACCCGAACCCTCCCTTCCGAGGTCAATCGCGCTCCAGCCGCACGCCCCTTAACAATGGTGCAGTGCTTATCGCTGGTTGTGCGGTGCAGCATGATCGCTGGCCCGCCTTCTTTACGCTGAAGTATAAAAACTACTGTGGTTTCTTTGTGTTACGATTTCAAGCCACAACCGCAACAAGTAGCCCGGCAAGAATCAATAGCAGCCCGGAAATCCACAACCACGGCGCGAGGGCTTTGGTTTCTTGATCGACGGCTTCGGCGATTTCATCCAGGGCTTTAGCCTCGTCAGCGGTGGCGGGCGAGGCGGTTTCGGCGGGCGGTGGCGGAATATCTTCCAGCATATCTGCCGAATCAGCAGCCATTTCGGCGGCCTCCTCGGCATCGGGGGCCGGGGCGCTATCGGCGCTAACCAGAGTGTTAAACTTCTGAAAAAACTCTGCCGCGAGACTTTTTGCCGCACCATCAATCAGGCGGGAGCCGATTTGCGCCAGCTTACCGCCGATTTGTGCATCGACCACATAGGAGAGCCGCGTGCCGCCCGGCACATCCTCCAACTTAACGGTGGCACCGCCCTTGGCAAACCCCGCAGGCCCGCCCTTGCCTTCGCCTTGAATGCGGTAGCCGTTGGGCGGATCGAGATCGAGCAGGGTCACTTGCCCCGTAAAGCTCGCTTTCACCGGCCCAATTTTCGCGGTTACTTTCGCTGAAAGCTCGGTATCCGAAAGTTTATTGATGCTCTCGCAGCCAGGGATGGCTTGGCGCAAAATCTCGGGGTCGTTCAGCGCACGCCACACGCGGTCGCGGGGGGCGGCGATGATGGTTTCGCCGGTTAGGTCCATTGTTGTTCTCCGCTGAAACGATCAGTGCCTACGGTAGCGGCGCAATTAAGGCGCTTCAAGGCTGAGTCTTTAGTTCTGTTGAGTTGAGGCGGAAAACTCGGTATCGAGCTAGGGTATGAACGATAGAAAAGTCAGGAGAAATAGGATGAGCAACAAAGCTCTCGGGGCATTTATCAGAGCTTTTGGCGTGAGCACTCTGCTGCTGCTCGCGGCGCCTGCGGGGGCTGCCGAAGGCGCACCTGTCTTATCGGGGGCGGGATTATCGTTGCTGTGGGCGCTGCCGTTCGCGGGCATTCTGCTGTCTATTGCGCTCTGCCCTCTGCTAACGCCCGATCTTTGGCACCACCATCACGGCAAGATTTCGGCGGCTTGGGCTGCTTTATTTCTGCTTCCAGGTGCGGCTTTATTGGGGCGCGATAGTGCGCTTTATGAGTTGCTGCACGTGTTGCTGCTCGATTTTGTGCCCTTCATCATTCTATTAACGGCATTGTTCACGGTTGCGGGCGGCGTGCGCTTACGGGGTGGCTTCGTCGGCACCCCTGCTTCAAACACGTCGCTGCTGGCCTTCGGGGCCTTGATCGCCGGGTTTATGGGCACGACGGGGGCGGCGATGCTGCTGATCCAACCGCTGCTGCGGGCCAACGAGAGGCGGAAGCATAAGACGCATGTATTTGTTTTCTTTATTTTTCTGGTGGCGAATGTTGGCGGAGCGTTAACGCCACTCGGCGATCCGCCGCTGTTTTTGGGGTTTCTCAAGGGTGTCAGCTTCTTCTGGTTCACCGAACATTTGCTGGCCCCGATGGTGGTGACGGGCGGGATTCTGTTAGTGGCATTTTATGCGATTGATTGGTGGGCCTACCGCAAGGAAACGCCGGAAGTACGGGTATTGGGCACTCACGAGCGGGATACTTTAACCATCCAGGGCCTGCGGAACATTGCGTTACTCATGGGTGTTGTCGTAGCCGTGCTGCTGTCGGGCCTGCGTGACCTTGGCACCTTCATCACGATTTATCATGTGCCAATTAGTGGGCAGCAGTTGGCGCGGGATACCGCTTTGCTTGCAATCATTTTCGCCTCGCTGAAGCTCACCCGGCCCGGTATCCGCGCTGAAAATCACTTCAACTGGGGGCCGATGCTGGAAGTCGGCAAGCTGTTCATCGGAATTTTCATCACCATCATTCCGGCGATTGCCATTCTGCGCGCAGGCTCCGACGGTGCTTTAGCCGGTCTGGTGGCCTTCGCCAACCCAGAGGGCGTGCCGGATATTGCGCGCTACTTCTGGCTAACGGGGATTTTGTCGAGCTTCCTTGATAACGCGCCGACGTTTCTGGTGTTCTTCAACCTTGCGGGCGGCGATCCTGTCACGCTCATGGGGCCGATGGCGGCAACCCTCACCGCTATTTCCGCCGGGGCCGTGTTTATGGGGGCGAATACCTATATCGGCAATGCCCCGAACTTTATGGTTAAGGCCGTGGTCGAGCATCGCGGCGTTAAGATGCCGAGTTTCTTCGGCTATATGGGCTGGTCGATCGCGCTGCTGATGCCTACGTTCATCATCATCACGTTTATCTTCTTCCGCTGAGGGGGCATGGATCGACCTATCTTGATTGCGGGCGAGATTTACCGGGATTCGAGCTATGGGCGGCGGCACCCGCTTGCCATAGCGCGGGTTTCGTCCACGGTCGATCTCATCTGCGCGCTCGGGTGGCTCGATCCCTCTCGCTATATCGACGCGCCCCAGGCAACGCCGGAACAACTCGCCCGCTTTCATGCGCCCGACTATATCGCCGCGCTGGCGGAAACCGAGGCGGCGCAGATGGCCCCGCTGGAGGTGCGTGAGAAATATAATATCGGGCGCGCGGGCAACCCGATCTTCCCGGAAATGTTCCGCCGCCCGGCCACCGCTGCCGGAGCCGGGTTGCTCGCGGCTGATCTGGTCGCCCAAGGCGCGCGCTGTATCCACTCCCCCGCAGGCGGCACGCATCACGGGCGGGCAGCGCAGGCGAGCGGTTTTTGCTATCTGAACGATCCCGTTCTCACGCTGCTACGCCTATTGGATCATGGCTTTGGCCGGGTTCTGTATCTCGATTTGGACGCCCATCACGGCGATGGGGTGGAAGCTGCCTTTACCGGCGAGCCGCGCGTTCTATGCCTGTCGATCCATGAGGAAAAGCGTTGGCCCTTTTCCGGCGCGCTTACCGATCGGGCGGAAGGCTCGGCCTTCAATCTGCCCGTGCCTGCCGACTTCAACGATAGTGAGCTAGGCTTTATCGTCGAAACCCTGGTGCTGCCGTTGGGCCGCGCGTTTGCGCCAGAGGTCGTGGTGATCCAAGCGGGAGCCGATGGGTTGGCGGAAGACCCCCTGAGCCGCCTCACCCTCTCCAACGGCGCGCTCTGGCAGGCGGTACAGGCGGGGCAGGGGCTTGCGCCTCAGGCGATCATTCTTGGCGGTGGTGGGTATAATCCGTGGTCGGTCACGCGCGCCTGGGCGGGGCTGTGGGGAAGCCTGAACGGGTTCGATCTGCCGAGGCAATTGCCGGAGGCGGGGGAAGCCGTTCTGCGCGGTCTCGCTTGGGATCACCGTTTGGGCCGCTCCCCGCCCGAAGCATGGTTCACGACTCTGCAAGACCCACCGCGAGAAGGCCAGGTCCGCCCGCAGATCGCCCAGGGCGTCGATTGGCTGCTGGCGGAGGCGGCGCGGGCTGGGGTATAGGAAAAAGTCTCTGAGGGGGAACACCATCATGCGGTTGATCGTTGCGCTATGCCTTTTGGTCGGGTTGTCCGGGATCTTCTTCGCACCTGCACACGCCGAAACCCTGCTGGCGCAAGGCACGCAGAGCTTCGAGAAAGCGCCCTTGACCATCCGCAGCCAGGGCCGCGACCTGCGTTTCACAGTGGAACTGGCCCTCAGCCCGGCGCAAATGTCGCAAGGGTTGATGTATCGCCGCGCCTTGGCCCCGGACACCGGAATGTTGTTTCTGCACCCGCAGGAGCAGGAATTGGCAATGTGGATGGCCAATACGCTGATTCCGCTCGATATGCTGTTCATCCGTGCCGATGGCAAAATTCACCGCATTCAGGAACGGACGGTCCCGCTATCGGAGACCACGATTAGTTCTGGCGGGCGGGTTAAGGCCGTGTTGGAGCTTGCGGGCGGCTCGGCCTCGCGGCTGGGGTTGAAGCCCGGCGATAGCATCGTTTTCCCCGGTCTCGGCACGCCTTAGGGTCGCGCGATGCTTTCCGTTGTTGCGCCTGCGGCACTGACCCGGTAAAAGCCTGGGGAATGGTCGTGACCGTGAATTGTCGGGGCGTAGCGCAGTCTGGTAGCGCGCCTGCTTTGGGAGCAGGATGTCGGGGGTTCAAATCCTCTCGCCCCGACCATACGGTTGTAACGAGCCTCTCTTGCGGAAGAGCTTATCCCATGTCCTTGCCCGTTGTTGCCTCCGCCCGTCCTGCCGCCCGGATTTATCGCCCGGCGAAGAACGCTATGCAGTCCGGCAAGGCGCTTACGAAAGCCTGGGTGCTGGAGTTTGAACCGACGGCACCCCGCGTGCCGGAACCGCTGATGGGCTGGGTTTCAGGCCGGGATATGCAGGCGCAGGTAAGCCTTAACTTCGCAACGAAAGAAGAGGCGGTGGCCTACGCCCAGCGCAACGGTTTGGCCGCGACGATTACGGAGCCGCAGACCGCGAGCTTGAAAATCCGCGCCTATGCCGATAACTGTCGCCCTAGCCGCATCCGCTGGTAGCTGGGGATTTATTCAGAGTTTCAGCGCCCGTAGCTCAACAGGATAGAGCAACCGGCTTCTACCCGGTTGGTTGGGGGTTCGATTCCCTCCGGGCGCACCAAATCTTTATCAATATTCTGGGTGGTGCAAGAGTTTTTGCCTCTTAGGCCCTTACCTGCGATGATACACCAATGGTGTATCATCGCAGGTAAGGGAGGTCACTGTGACGACCATACAAAAGACCATCACGCTCACACAGACGCAGAATGAGTGGATCAAGGCGCAGATCGACAGCGGCGCTTACACGAATGACAGTGAGGTGTTGCGCGACCTGATCCGCAAGGCACAGCAAGAAACCATCGAAATCGAAGCCCTTCGGGCCGCGCTTATCGAGGGTGAAAGAAGTGGATTGAGCGCCCGCACGCCTCAAGAAATTCGGATGGCGGTGCAGCGGCAAAAAACCTTCAATGCCTGAGTCTCACTATTCCCTCAGTAAAGCGGCTGGCGCGGATCTTAAAAGCCTTTATGAATGGGGCTTTGATAATTACGGCATGACCGCAGCGGATCGTTATTATGACGGGTTGATCGCGCGCTTCGGCCAAATCGCTGAGAACCCGCAACTTTGGCAAGGGGTAGATCATATTCGCGCAGGGTACCGCCGGTCGGTCTATGGCGCGCATTCAATTTATTACCGCATTGAACCTGAAGGTGTCGTGATTGTCCGCGTCATCGGGCGTGAAAATCCACGCATTAACCCGGCAACTAACGAGCTTTCTTAGTTTCAGCGCCCGTAGTTCAACAGGATAGAGCAACCGGCTTCTACCCGGTTGGTTGGGGGGTTGATTGCCTCCGGGCGCACCAATTTTTCGTAATGTCTACAGTCAATTAGAGCAAATCCCGAGCGGGTGGAATCATCCGCGACGACGCATTTGCATAACAAAACAACCAATTAGAGCGTTTGCCGTTAGCCGAGGCGAACGAAAAACGCTCTAACGAGGTGGGAAGAGTAATAGGGTCAGAAACATTTTCTTACACTCTAAGTCAGCTCGGTCAAAGGCGGCTATTGCACTTCTGGCTATACTAATCGCGAGTGATGCATCGGAGGTTCGAACCCGCTGTGTGTCTTTTTTCCTGAAGTCCTGGAACCGCGCTTGCAAAATGTATAATATCTATGCCGAGACTGCCTGAAATAATGTATTTCCTATATCGCGCAGCTAATGAAGTTTTTTTTACTTCAGTGCATAATTCTTTGAAAAAGCGATGATCTATGCTCCGATATACAAATGTATATATTTGCGTTCCTCGCTGTGTATTGCCGATAAACTCATCAGCCGCCATTGTCGCTACATAATGAAAAACACTATAGTAAGCAGCAGAAATTGCCCGTCTGATATCGACTTGACGCGGCGCTCCTGCTGATGTTGCAGATATTAGACTATCCGCTTGATCTAAAAGATGATTTGGATTTAAGACAGACATAATTAAGCCAAATCCTCTTCTAAATCTTTTTATTGATCATATTTATCAGACTCTATTTCTTTTTCGGTCGCATATTCAATAATAGGGAAACGGTCATCGTTCTTATATTGAAAGGCGGATTGTATGTCGGCAATTATATTAAGTGCTTGATCTCCTGTTATGTTTTTAATCGCTTCCGGGGTAATTACAATTGTAATACGAACAGCTTCATTTCCCTCGCTATCGGTTGTCGTCTCAGTAATTATACGTTCCAGATTTTGTTTATGAATACGGTTAATTGCAGTGTCATGTGCAATCGTGCTGATTTCTGACATTGAGATCATGGTCTACATCCTATCTATCGAGCTAAATATTAGCATAAACGTGAGTGACTTCAAACAAGCGGTAAAAGCCAAATCTAAGGCCGCATCAATCCGGTTCGCGCCAGCAGACTAACCGCAAGTGGGCCGGTGAGCGCGTCGCGCAAGGCGCGGATTTCGGGGCTGTCGCGCCCTGCGACGATATCGAGCGTGTAGCGGAGGCTCACTTCTAAATCAGCAGGGGCCGTGCCGGAAAGTTCCAGGTGCGGGCGGTGGAGCAAAAGGCTGGCGGGCGCGAAGGCCGCCGGGATTTGGCCGTCATCCAGGGCCGAGGCGAGATCGGCCATCGACGGGAAGGATTGCAGCAGGGCCACCGAGAGCGGATCGAGCCGCAAACTATCGAGAAAGCGCGGCGTTAAGCGCGCCAGCGCATCGTTCGTTCCCCCAACCATGCCAATAAAATTGCCTTCCAGCGGCACGACCAGATTAACACCGGGGCGCAGCCGAATCGGCGTTGCGCGTTCGCTGCGGGCAATCAGCACGATGCGGTCGCGCGCGAAAACCTGCTCACTCGCCAGATCGAGCCGTTCGGCTTCCAGAAGCTGACGGCGCTGGTCGGGATCATCGGTGATGACGAGATCGACGGCGGCATCGGTCTCTAGCCGGGCCATAATCTCCCCTGTGCTGGCAGCTTGTAGGGAAATCGGGCGCTTCGGGGCGGTTTCCGCCAGAATCTCCTTCAGCGGCTCGATGAGTTGGTAGGGCACCAACAGCACGGGCGCTCTCGCTGCGACCGGGCGCATTTGGACCGGTTTGGTCTGCGCCCAGGCCTGCAGCGCTGTCAGGGCCAGCGCCCCACCCCCGAATAGGACAGTCCCCAGAACAACGGCGCGGCGCGCAACCTTGGAGCGGTTGGACATAGGGATGGAGCCTTTCTTATTCGGTCGATGCCCTGAATTTATACAAATTTGGATTTATACAAATCTTGTGGCGAAATTAGGGGCTGGCTGGTGATTTCCCAGGTGCCGTTGCCCGTAGCGGCACGGTTGAAGAAGCAGGAGCGGCGGCCCGTGTGGCAAGCAACGCCCTCTTGCATCACCACGGCTAACAGACAGTCGCCATCGCAATCCAGCCGCAACTCGATGAGGTGCTGGCGCTGGCCGGAGGTTTCGCCCTTACGCCACAGGCTTTGCCGCGAGCGCGACCAGTAGCAGACCCGCCCGGTGGTAAGAGTTTCCGCTACCGCAGCCCGGTTCATCCAGGCCATCATCAGAATTTCGCCGCCATCTTGGGCTTGCGCGATGACGGGGACTAAACCTGCGGTATCGAACTGGATTGCGTCTAACAGGGCAGTAATTTCAGGCTCCATCTGAGTCTCAGACATATAGGCAGTTCCTTCGAGTCTCACTATGATTGAATGTGAGCTTGGCAGAGGGGCGGGTATTTTGGCAATTGATCACGATCATAGCGGCTGCGTTACGGGCGCAATGGCACGGGCCGACGCCTTGTGCCTAGAGCGCGGTGTGCGCTTAACGCCAGTGCGCCGGCGCGTGCTCGAATTGATCTGGCGTAGTCACGAACCCGTTGGGGCCTATGCCATGCTCGACGTGCTGCGCCAGGAGGGCTTTAACGCCCAACCGCCGACGGTATACCGGGCGTTGGAGTTTCTCACTGAGCAAAGGTTGATCCACCGGCTCGAGTCGCGCAATGCGTTCATCGGCTGCCCGTCTCCGGATCATCCGCACCAAGCGGTTTACTTGATCTGCACCGATTGCGGCACGGTTGAAGAGCGCGAGGAAACCCCCGCGCTCACCGAGGCGCTGGCCGCCCTTGCCCGCCACACCGGCTTTCACGGCACAGGCCGGATGCTGGAACTCACGGGCCTGTGTCGGGGCTGCGGAGCAAAGCAATCAGCCGCGTGAGACCGCGTTCATCCGGGTGAACCCTGCGGCCAGATCGGCCTTCAGATCGTCGAGATGCTCTAGCCCAACACTGATGCGGAGCAGTTGCCCCGGCTCGGCCCAGGCGGTTGCGGTACGGATCGGGCGCGGGTTGCACGGCACGATTAAGCTCTCGAACCCGCCCCAACTAAAGCCCATGCCAAACAACGAGAGGTGATCGAGAAACGCTGAAAGCGCAGGTTTTTCAAGGGGATGCAGAATGATGCTGAACAACCCGGAGGCGCCGGTAAAATCCCGCTTCCACAGAGCATGGCCAGGGCAGTCGGGGCGGGCGGGGTGGAGCACTTGCTTCACTTCCGGGCGCGCGGCCAGCCAGTTGGCCAACTCTAGTGCGTTCTTCTCCTGATGTTTTAAGCGCACGTCCATCGAGCGCAAACCCCGCAGCAGCAAATAGCAATCGTCCGGGGCGAGGGAAATACCAAGGTCGCGCACGGCTTGCCGCACCAGCGGTTCGCACGCTTTGGTGAAGGTGATGGTACCCGCCAACAGATCGGAATGGCCCGACATGTATTTCGTCGCGGCGTGGATGGAAATATCGACACCATGCGCGAAAGGTTTGAAATAAAGCGGCGTCGCCCAGGTATTATCCAGTAAAACCAGTATGTTGTGGGCGTGAGCGGCAGCCGTAATCGCCGGAATGTCCTGAACCTCGAACGTATAAGAACCCGGCGACTCGGTGAGTACAGCGCGCGTATTCGGCTTAAACAATCGGGCAATATCGGCCCCGAGCAGGGGATCGTAATACTCAACCTCAACGCCGAAGCGCGCCAGGATATGATCCGAAAAACGCCGCCCAGGGCCATAGGCGCTATCGGTTATCAGCAGATGATCTCCCGCCTTCAAGACGGCCAGCAACGCGGTGGTAATCGCCGCGAGACCGGAGGGGACGACGCAGGCTCCATGCGCGCCCTCCAACTCGGCCACGGCGGTTTCAACGGCAAAGGTTGTTGGCGTGCCAATCAGCCCGTAGGTTACGCGCCCAGTTTCATCGGGGCGAACATGGCTGTTTTCAAACTCGGCCAGCGTGGGGAACAGAACGGTCGCACCGCGATGGACCGGCAGATTGACGAGGCCATGATAGTCGCGCGGGGTGCGCCCAAGCGTGGTAAGGCGTGTGGCGTCTGTGTAGCTTTTGGAGTCCGACATTATAACCTTCAGTTATAGAATGATCGCATAAAAGAATAACCTCTCAGGGGGCCGTTTCTTTACGCTTCCGGGATAGTCTAAAATTATAGAGACATAAGCGATTGTATTCGACAAGCCCCCGTTATTTTCGTTTGAAACCAACGGCATTAGTCGTTTTTGGAAATGTGTCAGAAATTTTTCGCAATCTGCCTAAAGATGATTGACCAAATCCAGATATTCTGAAAAAAATATAGTCAGGTGCTAAGGCAGACAAAGCCAGCATCGACAGGATCGGACTCGTGGGAAGGGAACGCTTTCGGTCGGTGACGTTACTTAAAAAACACCAATTTCGTGAACAGGCCCCGCTACGTCGGGTATGAGGAGTTGAGGGAATGAGCAAGATGACCTTCACGTTTGTTAATGTGCTGGCCGCTGGTGCGGTCGCTTTGTTGGCCGCCGGTGCCGCACAGGCCCAGGGCGCAGGTACGCTGGCTGCGGTTAAGCAGCGCGGTGCTGTTAACTGCGGTGTTAACACCAGCCTGCCGGGCTTTTCGTCTCCAGACGCTCAGGGTAACTGGACGGGTATGGATGTCGATACCTGTAAGGCGATTGCCGCCTCAGTGCTCGGCGATGCCAAGAAGGTGAAGTATTTCCCGCTGAATGCACAGCAGCGCTTTGCCGCTCTGCAATCCGGTGAAATTGATCTTCTAGCGCGCAACACCACCTGGACTCAGACCCGCGATACGTCGTTGGGCCTGAATTTTGCGCCCGTGACCTTCTTCGATGGTCAAGGCTTTATGGTGTCTAAGAAGCTGGGCGTGAAAAGCGCCAAGGAATTGAACGGTGCCACGGTTTGCGTGCAGCCGGGCACGACCACCGAGTTGAACCTTGCGGATTATTTCCGCGCCAACAAGATGGATTTTAAGCCGGTTGTTATTCAAGAGTTGGCTGAAGTTGAAGCCGCGTTCTTTGCCGGTCGTTGCGATGCCTACACTACGGATGCCTCGGGCCTTGCCTCGACCCGTGCTGCGCGCGCCGCCAATGCCGATGATTACGTGATCCTGCCCGAGCTGATTTCCAAGGAGCCGCTGGCTCCCGCCGTCCGTCAGGGCGATGACGAGTGGTACAACATCGTTTTCTGGACGGTGACGGCCATGGTGGAAGCTGAAGAGCTTGGCATTACCTCGAAGAATGCCGACGATATGAAGAAGTCGGACAATCCGGCAGTGAAGCGCTTCCTTGGCGTCACGCCAGGTATGGGCAAGAACCTCAACCTTCCTGAAGATTGGGCTTACAACACCG
This sequence comes from Alphaproteobacteria bacterium, assembly GCA_043721315.1. Lineage (GTDB taxonomy): Bacteria > Pseudomonadota > Alphaproteobacteria > Elsterales > Elsteraceae > Elstera. The sequence goes on along the minus strand of JAYSQZ010000059.1, from coordinate 4,457 downwards.
TTAAGGCCGTTGGTAACTACGGCGAAGTGTTCGAGCGCAACGTGGGTAAGGCTACTCCGCTGAAGCTGGAACGTGGCGTTAATGCGCTGTGGACCAAGGGCGGTCTGCAATACGCCATGCCGGTGCGCTAACCCGCGCCCAAGAGGCTTGTCCGGTTAATCTGATCGACCGGTTTTAGCGTCAGGCTTTCGGGAAGGGTGCCGATCTCGCCCGCGCAGTGCGTGGGATTGAGTTCGGCACCTTTTCTCTATTTAATGCTGAATGCTAAAGCCGTGGGCCAGATGTGCGGGCATGTGTTTTGCCAGGCTTATCCAACAGTAAAGCTGACGCCGGGGAGATTTCCATGACGGATCGGCGAAGCGGGGCACAGGTTGCCGAGAAGCCTAAAACGGCTTTTTGGAACGACCGGGATGTTCGCGCAGTCCTCTTTCAAATTCTAATCGTTCTTGGGGTACTCGCCGCAGGCTGGTATCTCGTCCACAACACCTTAACCAATCTCGAAAGCCGCAAGATTGCGACTGGGTTCAGTTTTATGGAGCGTGAAGCCGGTTTTAGCATCGGCGAGTCCTTAGTCCCTTATTCGGCGGCAGATACGTATGCGCGCGCTATTTGGGTCGGGATTGTCAATACACTGGTGATCTCGGTCATCGGGATTTTTTTGGCGACTATTCTTGGGACTGTGGTGGGGATCGCCCGTCTGTCTACCAACTGGCTGGTCGCGCAAATCGCGTCGATCTATGTCGAGGTGCTGCGGAATATCCCTCTGCTGTTGCAGCTATTCTTCTGGTACGCGCTCGTTAGCGAGGCCTTACCGGGGGTGCGTGAAGCAATTCGGATTATCCCCGATTATGTTTTCCTGAGCCAAAAGGGCCTGCGGATTCCCCATATCGTTGCAAACGATATTCACGGATGGATGTTCGCCCTGTTTCTGTGCGGGTTTGCAGCTACATTATTGTGGCGTAGGGCTGCGGCAAAACATCAAGAAGCAACAGGGAAATTGCGGCCTTTATTTTGGCCGACAGTTGGGTTTCTCTTCGGTCCAGCCGCGCTGGTCTGGCTGTTTGCCGGCGCTCCGCTTGAGTTGATCAAGCCGGTACTGCGCGGGTTCGACTTCCAGGGCGGCGGCACGTTCTCCCCGGAAATGATCGCGCTTCTCGTCGGTTTGGTAACGTACACCTCCACCTTCATCGCCGAAAACGTACGCGCCGGGATCTTGTCGGTTTCTAAAGGTCAGTGGGAAGCTTCGCGCGCTTTGGGGCTACCGAATAACCGGTCTTTGCGCCTGATTATTCTGCCGCAGGCGTTGCGGGTGATCATTCCCCCTATGACCAGCCAGTATCTCAATCTCACCAAAAATAGCTCGCTTGCTGTGGCAATCGGCTATCCCGATCTGGTGTCGATCCTCAACACGACGATCAACCAGACCGGGCAGGGGATTGAGGGCGTGGCCCTGATTATGGCGGCCTATCTTACCGTTAGCCTGTCTATCTCGGGCTTCATGAACTGGTACAACAAGCGCATTGCGCTGGTTGAGCGCTGAGGAGGGCCGCGATGACTGTCCAAACAACCAGCGCGCCCATCGAAAAGCCGCCCGTCACCGAAGTTGGTGCCATCGGCTGGTTGCGCGCTAACCTGTTCAACTCCAAAAGCAATTCGGTTCTCACGATCGTTTGCTTCGCCTTTCTAGCCTATGTCATCCAAGCCATTGTGCCGTGGGCGTTCCTTAACGCGGTATGGACGGGGACGCCGAAAGATTGCCAAGCCCCCGGTGCCGGGGCCTGCTGGGCCGTGATTGGCGAGAAGAACCGCTTTACGCTGTTCGGTCGCTATACTTATGACGAACAGTGGCGCCCGGCTTTGGCCATCGGCTTGTTCCTTCTGTTGGTGGGCGCAAGCTGCATCCGCCGCCTGTGGGGCAAGGCGCTGATTTGGGCCTGGGTCGGCCAAGTGTTTATGTGGGCCATCCTGATGTGGGGCGGCGTCTTAGGGCTAACCTTCGTCAACCACGAACAGTGGGGTGGCTTGCCGCTAACGCTGATGATGTCGGTCGTGGCGATTGTCGTGGCCTACCCCATCGGCATCGTGTTGGCGCTCGGGCGTCGCTCGGACATGCCGGCAGCCCGAGGACTGTGCGTTGCCTACATCGAGTTGATCCGGGGCGTGCCGTTGATTTCGGTTCTTTTCATGGCCTCGGTCATGATCCCGTTGTTCTTCCCGGAAGGCGTGAGTGTCGATAAGCTCCTCCGAGCACAAATCGGCTTCACCCTGTTCCTCTCGGCTTACCTTGCCGAAGTGGTACGCGCCGGGTTGCAGGCCATCCCGAAAGGTCAGTACGAAGCCGCCGATGCCCTGGGGCTGGGTTATTGGGCCAAAATGCGCCTAATCGTTCTGCCGCAGGCTTTGCGCCTCGTTATTCCGCCGATGGTGAATAGTTTCATCTCCACCTTCAAAGATACGTCGCTGGTTATCATTATCGGTCTCGTCGATTTGCTCAACGCGGGCAAAATTGCCGTGAACGATCCACCGTGGCGCAGCTTTTATGTGGAAATGTATATCTACATCGCGCTGATTTACTTCGCTTTCTGCTTTACCATGTCGAAATTCAGCCAACGGCTGGAACGTGACCTGAGTAAAGCTACCAGCCGTTGACCGAGGATTTAGCATGACCCCTCAACGCCAAGCGCGCCGCGAGCAACTTGCCGCTGCGCCTATCAATATCGAAGTCAGCCACGTTCATAAGTGGTATGGCGAATTCCATGTGCTCCGAGATGTGAATCTGTCGGTTAGCAAGGGCGAGCGGATTGTTATCTGCGGCCCGTCCGGCTCGGGGAAATCCACCCTGATCCGCTGCATCAATCGGCTGGAAGAGCATCAAAAGGGCAACATCATCGTCGATGGAACAGAGCTGACGAACGATGTGAAAAACATCGAAGTCATCCGCCGCGAAGTTGGCATGGTGTTTCAAAGCTTCAACCTATTCCCGCACCTGACCGTGTTGGAAAACTGTACGCTCGCGCCGATTTGGGTGAAGAAACTCCCCAAGAAGGAAGCCGAAGCCATCGCCATGAAGTATCTGGAGCGCGTTCGCATTCCCGATCAGGCGCTGAAATATCCGGGCCAGCTTTCGGGCGGGCAGCAGCAGCGCGTGGCGATTGCCCGATCGTTGTGCATGTCGCCGAAAATCATGCTGTTCGATGAGCCGACCTCGGCGCTCGACCCGGAAATGGTGAAAGAAGTGCTGGACGTGATGATCAGCCTCGCCGAAGACGGTATGACCATGCTGTGCGTAACGCACGAAATGGGCTTCGCCAAATCGGTAGCCGACCGGGTAATCTTCATGGATCGCGGTGAAATCATCGAGCAAAATGTGCCCGATGAGTTCTTCAACAACCCGCAGTCCGAGCGCACGAAGCTGTTCCTCAGCCAGATTCTGAATCACTAAAACTGGCAGGGTTTTGCTTTACTGAGAAAGGCCCCCATAATTGGGGGCCTTTTTTCTATCCGTCTTTCTTAGGAAGCCGCTGCATTACCGCGTCGGCTAGCCCTGCCGGAAGCGCGGCCAGCACGCTCACCGCCAGCGCCATCGGCCAGGGAAACGCAATGCGCGCCCGGTTCTGCGCTAGCCCGCGCTGAATGATGCCTGCCGCTTTCGGCGCGGTCATCAGCAACGGCATGGGGAAGCGGTTGCGCGCCGTAATACGGCTCTCCACAAACCCAGGGCAGATAACGGAAACGCGAACGCCGTAAGGGGCGAGGGTGAGGCGGAGAGACTCGCCATAAACTTTCACCCATGCCTTTGAGGCGCTGTAGGCACAGGCTCCGGCCAATCCCCGATACCCGGCTAGCGAGGCCATCAGCGCAATCTGACCCTGATTGCGTTGACTGAGGCGCGGCAGGAGCGGGGCTAAAGTATTGATCACCCCGATGACGTTAATATCGGTGATATGGCGCAGATCGGCTTCACTCTCCAGCCCCGCGCCGGAGCCTGCCGAAACCCCGGCATTGGCGATAATCAGATCGAAGGGCCGCGCGTCATCCCAGGCTAAGAGACAGTCTGCAAGCGCCGCCTGCTCGGTTACATCGAGCGCGCGGGTCTCAACATCGGCCCCCTGTGCCCGCGCCGAATGCGCCACGGCCTCAAGCCGCAAGGCATCCCGTCCAATCAACCGCAGTGAAACATCGGGGCGAGCGTATGCAAGGGCAAGGGCCGCGCCGATACCGCTTGACGCACCGGTAATCAGCAGGCTGCGGGGCGAAAACTCCCCCCGCAGCCTCACCGAATTAGGCAACCCCGTTGGCTTTCAGCCACACCAACAGGCGGCTCCAACCGTCTTTCGCGGCGGCTTCCCGGTAGCTCGGGCGATAGTCGGCGTGAAAAGCGTGCGGGGCATCGGGATACACCACAAACTCCGATTTAGTACCAGCACCCAAGGCGGCCTTAAGCTGGTCGAGCGAGG
>JAYSQZ010000058.1:0-20772 GCA_043721315.1 Alphaproteobacteria bacterium | reverse complement strand
AACCAGAGCCACTATTGGCATATGTCGTCATCCCTATTGTTGTCGTGCCAGCTCAATAGGTATAAAACTGGAACAAATTGTGGCTCTGGTTGACGACGATCGCAATATCTTAACATCCGTGGGCATGGTGCTGGAAGCCGAAGGCTACACAGTGCAGAAATATAATGATGGAGCGGCAGCCCTGCAGGGTTTGCAAGACAACCCGCCCGATATGGCTATTTTTGATATTAAAATGCCGCGCATGGATGGCATGGAACTTTTGCGCCGCATTCGCCAAAAGACCGATCTTCCCGTCATTTTCCTCACTTCTAAAGATGATGAGATTGATGAACTCTTCGGCCTGAAAATGGGTGCTGATGATTTTGTGAAGAAGCCATTTTCGCAACGCCTCCTTGTTGAGCGAGTTAAGGCCGTGATGCGCCGCGCGGTGCCGCGCGACGGCACACCAGTGGTGACTGATGCTACCAAGATTATCGAGCGTGGCAAATTGGTGATGGATTCTGATCGCCATGCCTGCACCTGGGTTGGCCAACAAGTTACACTCACCGTAACTGAGTTTCTTATCTTGCAAGCTCTTGCTCTGCGTCCGGGCATTGTGAAAAGCCGCGATGCTTTGATGGATGCTGCTTATGATGATCAGGTTTATGTTGATGATCGCACGATTGACAGCCACATCAAGCGCCTGCGGAAGAAGTTCAAAGTAACCGACGAAGATTTTTCCGAAATTGAAACACTCTATGGCGTTGGGTACAGATTCTCCGCCTAATCCCCTTCCGAAAAGGGGCGGCCTGCCAGAGCATATCGCCCTGGTGGGGGAGCAGAAAGCTGCCGCAGGTGTGCGTGAAGCTCCGAAAAAGCGGCGGATTTCCACCCTGTCGGTGCGGATTCTCGCGGTTAATCTGCTCGCGCCGCTGATGCTGTGGGCGGGGCTGTTGTACCTTGATCGTTATCAAGAGGCCCTCGTGCGCGCCGAAATCGAAGCCCTTACGATGCAAGCCGGCCTTATGGCGGGCGCGATGGGGGAAGGGGCGACGGCGCTCACCAGCCAAGAGCAAATCCGCATCGTCGAGTCGATTGCCCGCCCAATGGTTCGGCGTTTTGCGCTGCAAACCCGCGCCCGCGCCCAAGTGTTCGAGCAAGACGGCACCCCCCTGATTGATAGTCAGTTGGTGCTACACCCGAGCGGCATGGTCAGCGTCGCCCCACTGCCCGGCGAGGCAACCGGCGTGGGGCCGTGGCTCACTCGGCTCTACGATTGGGTGTTCAACGCCCTGCCTCGGCGCGATAGTTTTCCGCAGTATGATACGCGCCCGCTGCGCCGCGCCTCGGACTATCCCGAAGGGGCGAGCGCCTTGCAGGGCGACCCGGCGGCGGCGGCCTATATTGGCGATACGGGGCATTTCATCTTCACGATCGCTATGCCTATTCAGCGCTACCGCGAAGTTGTGGGCGTGCTAATGCTGTCGCGCGTTTCCACCGACATTGATGAATCCCTGCGCCGCGTGCGCTCGGACATTATGATTCTCGGCGGCGCGGTGCTGGTGGTAACGATCCTGCTATCGCTCTATCTCGCCAGCACGATTGCGCGCCCCATCCGCCGCTTGGCGATGGCGGCAGAGCGCGTGCGCCAGGGCCGAGCGAATGCCGCCATTCCCGATTTCAGCAAGCGCCGCGATGAAATTGGCGACCTCTCGACCGCCCTGAAAGCCATGACCGAAACGCTGCACCAGCGGCTTCAGGCCATCGAGCGGTTTGCGGCGGATGTGAGCCATGAAATCAAGAACCCCCTATCCTCCCTCCGCTCTGCGGTCGATATGGTGGCGCGGCTCGATGACCCTGAGAAGCGGGCAAAGCTCATGGCCATCGTGCGGTCAGACGTGCAGCGCATTGATCGGCTGATCACCGACATCGCCGCCGCCTCCCGCGTCGATGCCGAACTGGCGCGCGCCGAGCCGCAACCGCTGGATTTCGGGCGGCTGATGGGGGCCTTGGTTGGGGTGTATGAAGTAACCGACCCGGACGGCGCGGTGCCGATTACCCTTACCGTCGCGCCGGGCGGCTTGCTAACGGTATTGGGGGTTGAAGACCGGCTGGTACAAGTGTTCCGCAATCTCATCAACAACGCTCGCAGCTTCAGCCCGCCCGAGGGCCGCATCCGCCTAACGGTTCGGCGCGTCGGCAACCGGGTGATCGCCACCGTGGAAGATGATGGGCCGGGCATTCCGCCGGGCAAGGAAGAGGCGATTTTCCAGCGCTTCTATTCCGAACGCCCGAAGGCCGAGCATTTTGGCACGCATTCAGGCTTGGGCCTCTCGATCTCCCGCCAAATCATCGAAGCCCACGGCGGCACGTTGACAGCCGAAAACATCGCTGCCAAAAACATCGCTCATGTCGATGGGCACGTTACGGGTGCCGCGTTTATCGTGACCTTGCCGGTGGCCAAGGGCTTGCGGGTTTAGAGTCTGTCCGCATCGAAAGACGCGGCTCAATGCCTAAACACGGGTTAAACTGCTGCCGTTAATGCCTTTGCGAAGCTCTCGACCGAAGCATGATCGGCCTTAACCCCGTTCACAAACAGCGTGGGCGTGGAATCGACGCCCAGCTTTTCCGCCCCGTCCAGGCGTTCGGCCAGGATGGCATCGCCGACGGCTTTGTTGTTGAAGGCGGCCTCAATCTCCACCGAACCCAGCCCCGCGAGCCTCGCCAACTGGCTGAGTGCCACGCGCGGATCGGCAGCAGTGGCCCACTTTTCTTGCTGAGAGAAGAGCGCATCAATGAAAGCAAAATACCGCTCTGCCGCCACCGCGCGGGACAGCAGCGAGGCGTCGTAGGCCACTCGGTCCAGCGGGAAATCACGATAGATCAGCTTCGCCTTGCCGGTTTCAACCCAGTCTTTCTTAATCTGCGGCAGCACTTTGGTCGCGAAGGTCGCGCAGTGCGAGCAGGTAAAGGAGGCGTATTCGACAATGGTAATCGGCGCATCGGCCTTACCCAGTACCCGGTCTCCGTCGCGCGTCAGCAGCAGCGGATTGACGACTGTGGGCGTGGGCGCTTTCGGCGGCGGCGCGCTATCGACTGCGACTGAGCCTGAGCCTGGCGCGGCTTTTTCCCACGGGCGCGTATAAAGCAGCGCCCCCGCGCCAACGACAGCGGTGGCCGCAAGCGGCAAAAACAGACGACGGCTAACCATAAAACCTCCGGTCAATAGATTGAAGGGAGCCTAATCGGGCCAATGTGGCAGAACAAGGGCTAGGCGAACGATTGTTTTCTAAATCTGCTAATGGCAGAATAGCTTATGAGGCTGCAACTAACAAAAGCCGCCCTGACGGGCCTCGCGCGTATGCCGCCGAAACAGCGCCTGCGAATGGTAGAGCGGCTCGAAGAGATTGCGGCAGCGCCTTTTTCTCCTCAAGCTAATGTGAGAAAGCTCGTAGGGCGGTCCGAGTATCGCTTAAGAGTCGGTGACTGGCGGGCGCTCTATATTGTCGTGGTGCAGGCGGATTTGGTGACGGTAACAACCGTCGAGATCAGAGGACAGGTGTACACATGAGCGCATGGCCAAAACCCCTCTCTGAAACCGCCGACACGGTGACGCTCAACCGCGCCGATTGGACCGTTCTGCAAGATACTCTGGAAGATATGGCGGATTCAGGCCGAATTGCCCAAGCTATGGCGGCGCTGGCAGCGGGGGAGATCGAAGCCGTCCCCATCGAGATTGCAAAGAGGCTGATGACGGGCGAGACACCGCTGCGGGTATGGCGAGAGCATCGCGGCTTTACCCAAAGCGCGCTTTCGGCCCGAAGCGGCGTTTCCATTCCCTATATTTCCGAAATCGAGCGCGGGGCCAAACCGGGCAGCTTGGCGGCGATGCACAAACTCGCGCACGCCCTGGCCCTCACGCTCGATGATCTAGTGCCGTGGGAAGCCGAAGAAACTACCCCACCGCGCCAATCTGATAGGTAATGGCCGTGCCAATACGGCGGATCAGCTCGAAATAGCCGCGCATTGGGCGGAACAAGCGTTCGTGTTCGGCTTCGTAAGTTTGGCCCGCGCCGCTGCGATAGCTAGCAGGTTCGCCGAAGTCGAGCGCGGCGGGAGCATCGGCATCAGGCCGCGCGGGGAACACATCGTCCAAGAAATCCAGCACCGGCTCCACGTCCAAATGCAGAATGCGGGCGAACATTTCCTCGAACGTCGTGCCATGCTGCGGGCTGAAATCCGGCACATGGGTTGCGAGTAAGAATATCCGGTGGATCAAGGCGACGCGAATGGCGTGCAGCAGTACCAAATCATCCCGCTGCACGTCCTTCAACCCTACCTGCGGCACACCAAGCCCCTGGCTGCGGCAGTAGGCAAGGTGATCGCGCAAAGTCAGAAAATCGCCCTGGAGCTTGCGGAAGACTTTCGTCAGCCGATGGTGCGAATCGAGCCGCTCCAAGTGCCGGGCAACCGTCCGCAACTCTTCCCGCCGCTGCGGTAGTTTGGTGCGCCCCGAGCGGTGCAGCCACATACCGGCATCGAGCGTATCAATATAGGCGCGCATCACATCGAGATCGCTCACCGACATACCATGTTCGACCAAGGCCATCGCCCGGCGGAAACGGGGGGAGGATTTGAGCAGGGCCGCGCACAGGTCTGGGTCTTTGCTCATCGCCCGCCCGAGGCCGCTGATCGTGTTCGCCAGCAGCCCCAACTGCTGCAACACGCCGTTGTTGGGAATGGCGCGCAGTTGCGAGGGGTGCGACAGGTCCGGCACGCGGCCCCAGGATTCCGATTGGCGCTTGACCGGGCGCGAGCCGGTTCGGTAAAGCATGGAGGTTCCATACACACCCAAGAGCGTGGCGTAGTTTGGATCGTCCACCAATTCGCTGAAGAACTGCTTTACCGTGACGAAAAACTCGGTGGAGAAATCGCCCTGACCGTAGATCGGATCATTTTCCGCCTCGGGGCTGGGCACCAGAGTGGCCTCGACGATCCGCGCTACCGCCGCATAGGCAAGGTCGGGCGATTGGAACAGCAGATAGCCGTCGCCGCCCTGAAAACTGCTCTCTTCCTTCACCGTAATACCGTTGGCGAGAAATTCGGCGCGGCTGAACGGCGGGGCCAGATAATGCAGCCGGTCGGTTAGGCTGGTCGGATGCCCCCCGCGCCCGATGGACTCGCCGTGTGTATTAAAAAATACCACCTGCACACCCGACAACCCAAGCCGTTGCAGGACAGTCGCCAAGCGCAGGCGCAACCGTTCGATATGGAAGGTCGCCGCCAACTGGCCGATATAGCGCCCGGAATCGGAGTAGCCGAACTGAATGCAGAGCTTGCCGGATTTCTGCACATAGGCGCGGTAATGGGGGGAGCGCAGCGCGTCTTCAACAATCCGGTCGCCATGCTCCAGCGCATAAACGGTCTCGAACAGCGGCGAGATTTCGATTTGTTCTTCAAGGCCGAACAGCTTGGCGTAATAAAGCGCCGTGAGCAGCGTGAAAGCGCTTTCGGTTTCGGCAATGAGGAAGCGGATCGGCGTTTCCCGGTCGATGGTTTTAGCCAGTTCCGCAATCATCATGAACATGCGCTTTGCCGACGCTTGCTCCGCCAATAACGAGCCGACGTTGATGCTCACCGGCTGCACGCGCTCCATCAAATCATTGATGGCGTTATAGTAGCTGCGGCGGTGCGCCGGGTCTTCCGGGCCGGTTTCAAGCCCCACTTGGCGACGGATAGCGTTATGCAACTGCGTGGAGTTCAGGCGAAAATGGCTGTGCCCCGCGCCTAACCCATGCAGCGCGAGCGAGGCTTTCAGCACCGATAGCCGCTCGGCCAACGCCCCGCCTTCTGCCAGATTCTGCTCTAACGCGCGGTTGGTGAGCGCCACGAGCCGGTGGCTATCGACCAGCGCGGTTTCCCTCCCCTGCACCAGGGTAAAGGCGAAGCGTTGCGCGTCTTCCAGGCTTTGAGCCGCCACAACCGCCGCGCTAATCTGGTCTGCCACCTGTTTTTCGGCAAGCGCCAGCAACGATTCCAGCAGCTCCAGAACGGTGGCCGTTGCCCCCGTTCCTGCTTCCTTAATCAACCCGGCCAAGGTGCGGCGGTGGCGTTGAAGCTGTGCTTGCTTAACGATTAAGCGCAGGTGCAGCGTATCGGCCCAGGTGATGTCGGCACGTCCATCGTGATCGTACCCCACCCAGGTAGCAAGCGACACGAGGCGCGGCGACAGCTCCGTCCAGCGCGCCGGATAGCGTTCGCGCGCAACCCGCAGCACAAGGCCGTGCAGCCGTTCCAACGCAGTTTGAGCGTGGCCCAGGGCTTCCAGGCACCAGCTATGCTCGACACTGAGGGTTAGATCACGCGGTGGGCGGTGATCGGCAAGGCTGACCGACTGCATGAGGGCCGCACGCGCTTCCTCGGAAATAACCGCGCCGCAGCTATCCCGCCCGGTCGCCAGTGCCGCCAGCGCCCGCGACAGGTCAAGGCCCGTGGAGAAGGTGGGATGCGCGGTAAAGACAATGCCGTAGTGCAGGCTTTGCACGTGCGCCGCAAACTCCTCAAAACTGCGGTTTTCAGCAACCGAGCGCAGCAAGGCTTCCAGCCGCGCATCGTTTGCCGCCGCCTCGGTTTCGCCAAGATAGGCGGCCAGATGCTCCGCCCGCGCAGCAAAACTCCGCCCGGTTAGGTGCTGTACGAGTTGCTCAACCCCGCTCGCCGTAACCTCGCCCTTATCGAGCATTCGGGTAACATCGAGCGCCAGCATGAGAATCGGGTCGCCGAACGGGTCCAACTCCGCGCGCGCGCGCAAACCCGTGAGCCGCTCAGTGAGGGTTTTATGCAGCGCCGCCGCGTTAGCGCTTTCATCCGCCGGAAACCAAATCTCCCCCACGCTCACCTCCGGCAGAACACTGTTGTTCGGAGGATTGAGCGGCACAGAATGAAGCTTGGCAGCAGGGCGAGCCATCGGGATAGTCCTAAAACGAGACGAATTGTTGCTATTCTGTGATAGGTTTCAGCGCAGCGCAACGTGCTTTTGCTAAAAAAAGGCAGGGTTATTGACGCTTTAGATCGAAACTCTTACCCTAGGTTCACGAGCTTCTTGAGCGCCTCATCAATGCGCGTCTGCCAGCCCGGCCCGCCAGCCTTAAAATACCGCAGAACTTCGGGCGACAGACGCAGGCTCACCGCCTGCTTCGGGGCGGCAGATTTGGGGCGGCCTACGCCCGACCGGGTTAGCGTGCCGGTTGCCTCTCTTATCACGACCCCGCCTACTGAAAGCTGGGCGCGGTCAAAGAGACTATCGGTAAATTCCGGGGCATCGTCGGGATCAACCCAATCTTGCTCGGAAACGGTTTTGCTCGCGCTCATTAGCTTTCCTCATCGATATGATGCGACGCCCGTTTTCTGTCGGCGTCCAAACAACGACCACAAGCCTTTCCGCTAAAAACCCAAAGGTGACAAAGCGGTGCTCTGGATAGGAAACACGGTCATCCAGAACCGTATACTCACGCCCCGTGAAGATAGGTTCGACCTCGGCAAAGTCCAAACCCCTATCTTTCAACGTTTTTGCGCGTTTGGCCGGATCAAACGTAATGTTCATAACAAATTATTGTATAGACAGAAATGCAGGGTGGCAAGATAGCTTTAGAGGCTAGCCTACCATCGTTGCGCGCCCGAGCGCGCGCAGCGCCTCCCGCAGTCCCTCATTCTCGATACCACTCACCGTCACCTGCAACGCCGCCTCCGCCTCCGCCGACAAAGGCACGCGCGGCTTGGGCGGCACGGGCGGCGGCGGGATTGGGCCTTGTTTCATCTGAAGGTGGGTTACGGCGGAAAACCCATAGTGAGTGTTCACCCGCTCCAAAATCTGCTGCGTGTAATGCTGAATAAGCGGGGCGGCGGCGGCGCTGCATTTCAATACCAGCGTGCGGCGGTCCCCGGTTTTATCGCGCTTAACCGCCAGCGGCAGCGTCATCCGGGCAATCGCCTCACCCATGATCGTCGGCCAATCGGCCAGAATGCGGGCGTCAGCGAAGCCGAATTTGCGGGCGGCGGGTCGGGCGACCTTGGCAAGATCGACCGATAAAGCGCGCGGCCCGGCTTTCCAGGGGCGCGTTTGTGGCTTTGCCCCCTCGACCCCAGCCGGGGAGGGCGCTATCTGTTGCGGTGAAGTTTGAGGACGGCGAACCATGCCGTCTGTTTATCACGGTTCGATGGCATGACCCACCCCGCGCACGCGGATCTGATTCTCACTTGGTACGATCATAACCGCCGCCGCCTGCCGTGGCGGGCGGAGCCGGGCGAGATTGCGGACCCGTACGCTGTTTGGCTATCGGAAGTGATGCTCCAGCAAACAACCGTGCAGACGGTGGCCGACTATTACCGCCGCTTTCTTGCACGCTGGCCGACCGTGCAGGAATTAGCCCAAGCGCCGCTCGATGCCGTGCTGACCGAATGGGCGGGCCTCGGCTATTACGCCCGCGCCCGCAATCTGCACAAATGCGCGGCAATGGTGGTCGCGCGGCATCGCGGGGTTTTCCCCTCGGACGACGCGGCATTGCGCCTGCTGCCGGGTATTGGCGATTACACGGCGGCAGCGATTGCTGCGATTGCCTTCGACCGTCCCGCCGCCGTGATGGATGGCAATATCGAGCGCGTCGTCTCGCGGCTGTTTGCAGTGGAGGAGCCGCTGCCCGCCGCAAAGCCGCGCCTGAAAGCCCTCGTTGTGGACCTTACGCCGCAAGCCCGCCCCGGCGATTATGCTCAGGCGATGATGGATTTGGGCGCGATGGTCTGCACCCCGCGCCGCCCCACCTGCGGCCTCTGCCCCGTGTCGAGCCATTGCATCGCGCGGATTTCCGACGATCCCGAACGCTTTCCGGTCAAAACGGCAAAACCCGACAAACCCACGCGCTACGGTGCCGTCTTCTGGCTCGTCCGCAAAGACGGCGCGGTACTGCTGCGGCGACGGGAAGAAAAGGGCTTGCTCGGCGGGATGATGGAAGTGCCGGGGACGGAGTGGCGCGACACGCCCCCCACGGCCCCGCTGACCGATGCGCCGCTCAAACTGGAGTGGCAGAAGCTTGATGCCAGCGTGCGCCACACCTTCACGCACTTCCATTTGGAGCTTCAAATCTATCGCGGTGCCGTGGGCCTTGGTGATCCCAAGCTCGGCACTTGGATGACGCCGGATCGCTTCGGCGAGGTGGCCGTGCCCACCCTGTTTCGCAAAGTGGCAAAAGCGGTGTTGGGGAAATAGATGCCCTCCATCCACAAACCCCTCACCAAACGCGCCTGGGTTCGCCTGCCGTCTGGGCGCAGGCTGAATTTGCTCGATCCCACACCGTTCGACTTTGAAGCGTCGGATTTGGCCATCGGTGCCGCGCGCACGGTGCGCTGGGGCGGGCATTCGGTGTGGGAGTGGCCGCTGTCGGTGGCGCAACATTCGCTCACGGTACTGGCAATTGGCGAGGCGGAGGCGCTAAAGCCCCTCACCGTGCCGCAAAAGCTGGCCTTTCTGCTGCACGATGCGTCGGAGTGTTTGGGCGTCTGCTTCGACCCAATTTCGCCGCTGAAGCCTTTTCTGGGCGAGGGCTATAAGGCGCTCGATCAAGCCCTCCAGACGGCAGTTCACCACCGTTTCGGCCTGCCCGCGCTCCTGCCGCCCGCCTGGAAAAAACCAATCAAAGCCGCCGACAAACGCGCCGCCGCTGCCGAAGCCGTGTTCGTGGCGGGTTGGACCCTGGCCGAGTGCCGCGAAGCCTTGGGCATCCGCACGCCGCCGCTCTCGGTCGATCCGCTGAACACGATCTACGGTGGTCTGCCGTGGGAGCCTTGGCCGGCGCGGATTGCAGCCGAGCGTTTCGGCGCAGCGCTGGCGGGGTTGGTTGATTCAGCGTAAGATTAAGATATTAATTTCGAGCACAGGGGCAACCATGACCCAAGCCATTCACACCACCATGACGGCAAGCCTCGCGGACGTTCAGCGCGACCCGCTGCAAACGCTTGCGGCGGGTGAGGGCGGGGCCGTTGCCGTGTTCGATCAAAATACCCCCGCTTTCTATATGATCCCAACCGAGGCGTTCGAGGCTTTGCTAGACCGTATCGAAGATGCCGAGTTGAACTACCTCGCCGACGCCCGGCAAGGCCAAACGATCATCCCGGTCGGTCTGGATGATCTATAAGCTCGCATTCTTGGAAGAGGCGCTGCGCGAATGGCGTAAGCTCGATCCCAGCCTTCGCGCGGTGTTCAAAAAAAAGCTCGCGGAACGCCTGGACGGGCCGCGTGTTGCTTCCAGCAAACTTAATGGCCACCCAGATCGCTATAAGATCAAACTGCGAACAGCGGGATATCGTTTAGTTTATGAGGTCAAGGATAAACAATTGCTCGTTCTCGTCATTGCTGTCGGCAGACGAGAGCGCGATGCGGTTTACCAACTTGCCGAGCGGCGCTAATCAGGCTTCGCGCTGCTTCGCCTGCACATAGTTCGCCAGCACGGCATTGATCCGGCTCTGATACCCCGGCCCCGCCGCTTTGAAGTAGGCGATGATTTCAGGATCGAGGCGGATGCTCACCGGGATTTTTGGGTAAACGATTTCCGCCGTTGCCCAAAAGGCTTCGTCGGTTGGCAAGGCATCTGAATCCTCTGCGGCGCGTTGCTCCACCTCTTCGTCGGACATGGCTTCAAGGGCCGCGAGTTGGGCTTTGATCTCATCCGTCAAAGGAGGGATCGGATCGTTTCCGAAGAGCTTCGTGGTAGAGATACCGCTCATATTTATTCGCCTTTCTAGCTGAAATCAGCCGAACTGTCTCGCGTCCTCGAAGGGTAAAGGCGACGGACAGCACCACACTCCCTAGACACCCAATAGCGATAAAACGGTCTTCCCCATAATCACGTCGAGAGTCCTTCGACACAATCACGAGACTTGAAAACATAAGGCGAGCCGCCTCAAAACCAACTTTATGTTTTTGGAGATTTTTGACGTTCTTAACAGGATCCCATTCAAAATCCTGTGAGCTATAGTAGATCAGTGACTCGAAGATATTTTCCATTTTAGGACAGCCTCGCGCGATACATGCATTAATATCATGGATTGTTCGCCTGAGGTTGACGCGGAACGCGGGCTAGGTATGATTCACAACAACATGATTCACAACAAGTTGCAATTCACAATTTGTGTATACACCTCTTCGGGTGACTCGTCAACCCCCCGCAAAACCCCATAGCCACCCCCGCCGCCCCCCGCTATAACCGCCTTCTATGATGCCCCCGCTTTTCGTGCTGCTGTTGGTGCCCGCCCTTGCGGCCCTCACGACGTTGATCGTGACGGGGCGGCTGTTGCCGTGGCTGCGGCGCAAAGCGCTCGATAGACCGAACGCGCGCAGCTCGCACCAGGTGCCGACGCCGCGCGGTGGCGGCCTTGGGGTTCTGGCGGGATTGCTGCCCGGCTGGGTTGTCCTGAGCCTCTGGACACCACCCGCGCTCCTGCCGGAACTAAGCGCACTGCTGGCGGCGACGCTTGTGCTGGCGTTTCTCTCGTTCCGCGATGACCGTAAGCCGCTGCCGGCCTGGGTGCGGTTTGCGGTGCAGAGTGCCGCGATTGGCTTCATCCTCGCCGTGCAAAGCCCCGACCGTTTGGTGTTTCAAGGCGCGCTGCCGTTGATCCTGGACAGGCTTATTACGGGTATCGGCTGGCTGTGGTTCGTCAATCTCTTCAATTTTATGGATGGGATAGACGGGATTTCGGCGGTTGAAGCCGGGGCCATTGGCCTCGGCACGGCCTTAATTGCTGTGTTGGCCTTCTCCCGGCTTGATCTTGCTGCTTTTGGCCTCGTCTATGCCGCCACCGCCGCCGCCTTCCTGTGGTGGAACTGGCCCCCGGCGAAGGTTTTCTTGGGCGATGTCGGCTCTGTGCCGCTGGGCTTGCTCGGTGGCTGGCTGCTGCTGCAAATCGCGCTCGCAGGCGCACTCTCCGCCGCGCTGACCATCCCGCTCTACTATCTGGTCGATGCCACCGTAACCCTGCTGTGGCGGGCCTATGACGGCGAGACGATTTGGCAGGCGCATCGGCGGCATTTCTACCAAAAGGCCGTTCAGCGCGGCTTTTCCCACAGCGCCGTCAGCCTACGGATTGCAGGCTTGAATGCGCTGCTGGTAGCGCTTGCTACCGCCAGCCTGCACCCAACCCTGGGCCTCGGCTGGTTTGGGCTGGCCCTCGGCCTGTCTGCTGTCGCGATCACCGCGCGCCTGTTTATCCAGGGCCAGCGCCGATGAAGATGCGCCTGCCGCCGTTGTGGCTCACGCTCGCTCACGATGCCATCATGGCCGCTGCCGCCTTTATCGGCGCGGTTGTATTGCGCGTGGGGTGGGAGGCGTTCGAGGATCGTCCCGAGTTGATGGGCGGTGGCACTGCCCTGTTCGTGGTTGCGGCCCTCCTCAGCAATCGGCTGACGGGCCTGCATCGCGGCGTCTGGCGCTATACCGCCCTCACCGATTTGCTGACGATTGCGAAAACCGCGACGCTGACGGTGGCCGTGTTCGCCATGGTGATGTTTTTAGTGCAGCGCGGCGATTTTCTGCCCCGCACCTCGCTACTCTATGCCTGGGCGCTGCTCATCTTGCTGCTGATTGCCGGGCGGGCGATTTATCGGGCGATTAAGGAACGGAGCGCCTCGGCACTACTATCGGCGGCGCGCGAACCCGTGGTGGTCATCGGCGCGGGTGACGAGGCCGATCTGTTTCTCGCCAGCCTGCACCGCTCCAACGCCCCCTACCGCGTCGTGGCTTTGATCGACGAGCGGGAGCGGCGCAAGGGCCAAGCCATTCGCGGCGTGCGGGTAGAGGGCGGTATCGACGCTCTCCCGGCCCTGATCGCGCGGCTTACCGCGCGTGACCAAGCCCCGCAGAAGCTGATTCTCGCCCAGGCCGACGCTAAACCCGAAGCCGTGCGCCGCCTGTTGGAACTCGCCCAAAGCCTCAGCCTGCCGTTAGTGCGGGTGCCGCGCTTGACCGATTTCCGCGCGGGTGATGCCCCCGTGCCGCTTCAGCCGGTCGCCTTGGAAGATTTGCTCGGTCGCCCGCCGCTGCCGCTCGACCGCGCGCCGCTGGAAAACCTCGTGCGCGGGCGGCGCGTACTGGTGACGGGCGCAGGCGGCTCCATTGGCGCTGAACTGGTGCGCCAGATTGCAAGCCTGGGGCCGGAACATCTGACATTGCTCGATGCGTCCGAATACGCGCTCTATGCCATCGACCTTCAGGTCTCGGAGACCTACCCGGCCCTGCCGCGCGCCGCCCTGTTGGCCGATGTGCGCGATGCGGCGCGCATTGGCCGCGTGTTTACCGACGCCCGGCCCGATCTGGTCTTTCACGCTGCCGCCATCAAGCATGTGCCCCTGGCAGAAGCCAATCCGCTGGAATGTTTCGCCACCAATATCCTAGGCTCGCGCATTGTTGCCGAGGCCAGCCGGGCGGTGGGCGCGCGGGCGATGGTGCAGATTTCCACCGACAAAGCCGTGAACCCAACCAATGTGATGGGCGCAAGCAAGCGCGTTGCCGAAATGTGGGCACAGGCGCAAGACCTGACGGAGAACACGGGAACGCGCTGCGTGCTGGTGCGGTTCGGCAATGTGCTGGGGTCCACCGGCTCGGTGATCCCGCTGTTTCAGCGCCAGTTGCAGCGCGGTGGGCCGCTGACCGTGACCCATGCGGAGATTACGCGCTACTTTATGACCATTGCCGAAGCGGTGGAACTGGTGCTGCACGCTTCGGCCTATGGCACCACCGACGCCGCCGCGCCGGGGCGGATTTTTGTGCTGGATATGGGCGAGCCGGTGAAGATTATCGACCTTGCCCGCCAGATGATCCGCCTGCACGGGTTGCGCCCAGAACTCGATATTGCCATCGAGATCACGGGCCTGCGCCCTGGCGAAAAGCTCTATGAGGAGCTTTTTCACGCTACGGAAACCCTCGACCCCACCCCTGTTGCGGGCGTCCACCTCGCCGCCCCGCGCACGGTTGCTTTGCCAGAGTTGACCCGCGAGATTGATGCGCTCGCAGGCGCAATTGCGCGCGGCGATAGGGGCGCGGCCTTCACTATTCTCCACCGGCTCGTGCCGGAATTTTCTCCCTCCTCTTAGGAAGCCTGCCATGCCCGCCCATGCCTTTGGCGATTTGCCCCTGCCCGACTTGGTGAAACCCGTCCGCGCGCTGCTCTCGGTCTATGATAAAGCCGGGATTGTCGAGTTCGCGCGCGCGCTGCATCAGGCTGGGGCGGAACTGCTCTCCACAGGCGGCACGGCAGAGACACTTCGCCAAGCCGGGCTTCCCGTAACCGACGTGGCCGAGTACACGGGCTTCCCCGAAATGATGGATGGGCGGGTGAAAACCCTCCACCCCAAAATTCATGGCGGCCTTTTAGCGCGGCGCGACAGCAGCAGCCATCACGCCGCGATGACAGACCATTGTATCGGCCCTATCGACGTGGTGGTGGTCACGCTCTACCCGTTCGAGGCGACGGTGGCCAAAGGGGCCGATTTCGATACCTGCATCGAGAATATCGACATCGGCGGCCCGTCGATGATCCGCTCGGCAGCCAAAAACCACGCCTCGGTGACGGTTATCACTGATCCTGCCGATTATGCCGACGTGATTGCCGCCCTCACCGCGACCGGCGGTACCAACGCTGCCCTGCGCCGCACGCTTGCAGCCCGCGCCTTCACGCGCACGGGAGCCTATGATTCCGGCATTTCGGCCTGGTTTAACGGGCAGGTGAACGAGGCCACACCGCGCCACCTGGCCCTTGGCGGCGCACTCAAGCAAACGCTGCGCTACGGCGAAAACCCGCATCAGCAGGCAGCGTTCTACGCGACGGGCGACGCACGCCCCGGCGTGGCAACCGCCCAACAGGTGCAGGGCAAAGAGCTTTCCTACAATAATATCAATGATACCGATGCCGCCTTCGAGCTGGTGGCGGAGCTAACCGAGCCGGGCGTTGCCATCATCAAACACGCCAACCCCTGCGGTGTGGCGATTGCGCCAACCCTCGCCGAAGCCTATCGCCGGGCGCTGGCGTGTGATCCCGTCAGCGCGTTCGGCGGCATTATCGCCGTCAATCGCCCGCTGGATCGGGAAACGGCGCTGCTGGTGGCCGATCTTTTCGCCGAAGTGGTGATCTGCCCGGCACTGGAGCCGGAGGCTGCCGCAGCGTTAGCAGATAAAAAGAACCTGCGCGTATTGGTCACGGGCGCGATGCCCAATCCAACAGAACCCGGCCTTACCTACCGCTCGGTCGCGGGCGGCGTGCTGGTGCAGACCCGCGATAACGGCCATGTTGCCGCCGAGGCGCTGCAAACCGTTACCCAACGCGGGCCAACCCCGGCGGAAATGCGCGATATGCGGCTCGCCTTCACGCTGGTCAAGCACGTCAAATCCAACGCTATCGTGCTGGTGAAAGACGGCGCTGCGGTCGGGATTGGCGGCGGACAAACCTCCCGCGTCGATGCCGCCCAACAAGCAGTCGCCCGCGCCGCCGCGATGGCCCAGGCCGCAGGCGAACCGCAGAGCCGCGCGGTGGGCGCTATCGTGGCGTCAGACGCTTTCTTCCCCTTCCCCGATGGCCTGGAAGTCTGCCTAAACGCCGGTGTTACCGCTGCCATCCAACCCGGCGGCTCGAAACGCGATGCGGACGTAATCGCGGCGGCGGATGCAGCGGGCGCGGCGATGGTGTTCACGGGGTTGCGCCACTTCAAGCATTAGACTGTCAGGGCTTCGCCCCGACACCCCAGCCAAGGGGCTTGCCCCTTGGCAATCCCATTTCTTTATTACTGATTCGCGAAACCCCATCAGGCTTCTGAGAAAGAATCCCCGGCTTCTTAAGGGGCGGGTCCGCCCCTTACGCGGGGTCCAGGGGCAGCGCCCCTGGCAACCACACGAGGTTCAACACCCCATGCCGCGCTATCGCTTTACTTTGGAATATGACGGAACACCCTACTCAGGCTGGCAGCGGCAGCGGGTAGGGGTGCCCAGCGTTCAGGCTGCGGTGGAGAAAGCACTGCTGGCCTGTACGCAGGAAGCGGTGACGGTTCATACCTGCGGGCGCACCGATGCGGGGGTTCACGCGCGCGGGCAGGTGATGCATGTGACGCTGGCAAAGGAGTGGAGCGCGTACCGGCTCATGCAGGCCGTGAATTTTCATCTGAAGCCGCAACCGGTGGCGATACTCGATGCGCGGGCGGTGACGGATGATTGGCACGCGCGGTTTTCGTGCATCGGGCGCTGGTATCTGTATCGGATTCTCTGCCGCACGGCCCCGCCTGCGTTGGAGCGGGATCGCGTGTGGCCTGTTGCCTACAGCCTCGATGCGGACGCGATGCAGGAAGGCGCGAACCGGCTGCTGGGGTTGCATGATTTCACCAGCTTTCGGGCCAGCCTGTGCCAAGCCGACTCGCCGGTGCGAACGCTGGATCGGTTAGAGGTTTCGCGCGTCGGCGATGAAATACACATTGTTACCGCCGCCCGGTCGTTCCTGCACCATCAGGTGCGAAATATGGTCGGCACCCTCGCACTCGTCGGGCAAAAAAAATGGACTGCGGACGATGTGACCGCAGCCCTTAACGCCAAAAACCGCGCCGCCGCCGGGCCAACCGCGCCCCCTGAAGGTTTATACTTCATGGGCGCGGTCTATCCCGAGGATTAAAACTCACTCTTCCTGGAACGCCTCTTCGCGCTTCTTGCGAACGGCGGGACTGAGCACCACCAGCAGAGCCAAGGCCGCCAGTACCAGCATGGTCGCGCTGATCGGGCGTTCGATGAATACCATCGCATCGCCGCGCGAGAGGGTCATGGCCCGGCGCAAGTTTTCTTCCATCATCGGCCCGAGGATAAAGCCCAGCAGCAGCGGCGCAGGTTCGCACTCCAGCTTCGAGAAAATATACCCGGCAACCCCAAACCCCGCCATCATAAATACGTCGAAATTGGTATTGTTCACGCTATACACACCAATCCCGCAAAAAACCAGAATGGCGGGGAACATCAAATGGTACGGCACCGTAAGCAGCCGGACCCAGAGGCCAATAAGCGGCAGGTTGAGGATGATGAGAAAGAAATTTCCAATCCACATCGACACGATGATGCCCCAAAACAGCGTTGGCTGTTCGGTCATCACCAAGGGGCCGGGCTGGATGCCCTGGATAATCATAGCGCCCGCCATCAACGCCATGACGGGGTTCGAGGGAATGCCGAGGGTAAGCATAGGAATGAAGGAAGTTTGCGCCCCAGCGTTATTGGCGCTTTCCGGCGCGGCCACGCCTTCGATTGCGCCCTTGCCGAAGCGTTCGGGGGTTTTAGAGAGCTTCTTTTCCAACGAATAAGCCGCGAAGGACGACAGGATAGCGCCGCCGCCCGGCAAAATACCCAGAACGGAACCGAGCGTCGTACCCCGCAAAACCGGCTTCCAGATGAGCTTGAAATCATCCCAGGTGAGCCACAGGCCCGTGACCTTTTTCACCATCACGTGCCGGTTTTTCTCGTCTTCGAGATTCTTGATGATTTCGCCGAGGCCGAACATCCCCATTGCCAGGGCGACGAAGTTTATGCCGTCGGCAAGGTCCGGCATATCGAACGTAAAGCGCGGCGTGCCGCTATTCACGTCCGAGCCGACGAGGCCGAGCAGCAGCCCGAGCATAATCATGCCGATGGCCTTCAGCAAAGAGCCGTTGGCCAGTGCCACTGAGGCGACGAGGCCCAAGACCATCAGCGAGAAATATTCGGCAGGCCCAAACTTTAACGCCATTTCGGCTAAGGGCGGCGCAAAAACCGCCAACAACAGGGTTGCGACCGTCCCCGCGAAGAAGGAACCGAGTGCCGCCGTGGACAGCGCCGCCCCAGCGCGGCCCTGGCGGGCCATTTGATACCCATCCAGCGCGGTCACCACTGAGGAGGATTCCCCCGGCAAATTGATCAAAATGGCTGTGGTCGAGCCGCCGTACTGCGCGCCGTAATAGATACCCGCGAGCATGATGAGCGCCGACAGCGGCGGCAGCGCGAACGTGGCAGGCAGCAGCATAGCAATCGTCGCCACGGGGCCAAGGCCAGGCAACACACCGATCAACGTACCGAGCAGTACGCCGCCCAGGCAGTAGAACAGATTTTGAAAGGTAACGGCAGCATCAATGCCGATAGCGAGATTAGCAAGTAATTCCATAGTTCAAGCCTCCCTTACGCGCCAAACCAGGGGCCGATCATTGGGATCGGCAGGCCGAGGGCATAAATAAAGATAATCACGCAGAAGATCGTCATTCCGGCGGCCAGCAGTACCGTCGCTCGCCAATGAAAATAAACACTTGCCATAGCTGTTATACCAACATAAGTAAGCAGTGCAGCTATTAACCCAGCATTGCGAACTAAAATGCCGAACATTACCGTTCCAATCAGGATCAGCAGCGTCTGCTTCCAAGCAACGCCCGTCACTCTGTCGCCATGGCGAAACAGGGCGCGCACCACAAGTCCAAGCCCGATGAGCATGAGAAGGGTCGCCAAAATTGTTGGTAAATAGGCCGGTCCCATCCGGGTGGCCGTACCCATTTTATAATCCTGTGCGATCAAGAAGAAACCAAGTCCCAAGCCGATAAAAATCAGACCGGAGATAAAATCTTTCGGATGGCGGACAGAAACTGCCATTGCGCGTTCCCCCTCCCAGGGTCTTATCGTTTTTCGTCTTATTCCGACGATCTTAACTCATAAAAGCACAGCGCGTCGGGAGTGTATCCTGTGGATTCTCCATAAAACTCGCTCAGCAAAAAGGGCGAGATTTCCCCCGCCCTTTCCGTACCCGCGTGAGGCTTAGAACCTTAATCCGCGTAAACGCCCGCCGCTTTGATGATCGGCGACCATTTGTCGATTTCCGCCTTCAAATGCTTGCCCAGGGCGTCTGGAGTAGCGCGGTCTTGGGAAACCGGCTCGGTACCAAGTTCGGCAAAGCGGGTGACGACGTTGGTATCCTTCAAGGCATCCTGAAGCGATGCCGTGAGCTTTGCAATCACCGGCTGCGGTGTTCCTTTCGGCGCATACAGGCCATGCCACACCGCCACTTCAAAGCCCGCCAGGCCGGCTTCGTCCATCGTCGGCACTTCGTTTAAGGAGGCCACACGGTTTTTGGTCGTGACACCATACACCTTAATTTTGCCGCCCTTGATTTGGCTGGTCGTGTTGGTGGTCTGATCGCACATGAAATCCACCTGCCCACCGAGCAAATCGTTCATGGCCGGCCCGGTACCCCGATAGGGAACGGTGGTAAGCTCCGTCTTGATCGCTGTCATGAACAGCATACCGCACAAATGCGACGCCGAGCCGATACCGGCATTGGCGTAAGTTACCTTATCCTTATTCGCCTGCGCGTAGGCCACCAACTCTTTCAGGTCTTTTGCCGGAAAAGCGCTTTTGGCGACAAAGGTCATCGGTACATCGGTAATCAGGCCGATGGGGGCGAAATCGGCCAGCGTGTCGTAGGGCAGTTTGCGGTACAGCGACACGCTGGTAGCATGGCCAATATGGTGCAGCAGCAACGTGTAGCCATCGGGCGCGGCTTTGGAGACGCGCGTCGCGCCTAGCGTGCCGCCAGCCCCGCCGACGTTTTCGATAATGACCTGTTGGCCGAGCGACTTGCTCATAGATTGGCCGATCAGGCGGGCAACGGTATCGGTCGGCCCGCCTGCGGCGAACGGAACGATCACTGTTACCACCTTATTCGGATAATCCTGCGCCAGCGCGGTGCCAGAGAGCATGGTGGCGCCTGCCAAAGCCGACAAAAGAAACCGGGTCATAGGCGTTCCCTCCAGATTTTAGTTTTTTATTTCAGACATCAGTTTAGTCCTGGAATTAACATCTGGTCCAGTGTGGTTATCCGCAAGGTGGCGTGAATAAAAATATGCGTGTCGTGGCGCTTTTGCGAACGCGCGATTTGCTCTAGGCTTCGGTTATGACCATGCTCGATCTTAGCCATAATCTGCCGGAACTTTCTGTCGGGCAGCTTTCCAGCGCCTTGCAACGCACGGTGGAAACCGCTTTTCCGCGCGTGCGCGTGCGCGGCGAGATTTCCGGCTTCAAGCGCGCGCCGTCCGGCCATCTCTATTTGAACTTGAAAGACCCGGATGCGGTGTTGGGTGCCGTGTGCTGGAAAGGCGTCGCGGCCCGCCTCGCTATCCGCCCAGAGGATGGGATGGAGGTCATCGCCACCGGCAAACTCACCATTTTTGCCGGGCAGTCGAAATATCAGCTCGTCATTGATCAGATAGAGTTGGCCGGGCGCGGCGCGCTGCTGGCCTTGATTGAGGACCGCAAGCGCCGCCTTGCCGCCGAAGGGCTGTTCGAGGCCAGCCGCAAGCGCCCGTTGCCGCTGCTGCCGCGCGTGATCGGCGTTATCACCTCGCCGACCGGGGCGGTGATTCGCGATATTCTGCATCGCCTGAATGATCGCTTCCCCCGCCCCGTGTTGGTCTGGCCCGTGGTGGTGCAGGGGGAGGCTGCCGCCGCGCAGATTGTTGCTGCCATCGAAGGCTTCAATCGCTTAGTGGAAGGTGGGCGCATTCCCCGCCCAGACGTGCTGATTGTGGCGCGCGGCGGTGGCTCGATTGAAGACCTAATGGCCTTCAACGACGAAGCCGTGGTGCGCGCCGCCGCTGCCAGCGCTATTCCGCTGATTTCCGCTGTCGGCCATGAGACCGACACGACGTTGATTGATTTCGCCTCGGACCGGCGCGCCCCAACCCCCACCGCCGCTGCCGAAATGGCCGTG
>JAYSQZ010000057.1:0-61144 GCA_043721315.1 Alphaproteobacteria bacterium | reverse complement strand
GAATGGCGCTTCAATTACCGACCAGCTAGCAACCTGTTGAAAACCCTGAGACACTGGGCCAAAGTATAGAAATCAAACTTTATCTATGTCAGCCCCAAAGATATCTGAAAGCGCCGATTCCGCCTTTATTCCCGATGCGCCTTTCGGCTTGGATGCGCGGTTTTATTGAGTACTACCAAAAGCCCGAAGCCTATAAGGATATTTATGCGCCTGAACTATTCCCCGATGTGGTGAAGGCCGGGATGAATTTTCTGACAAGCCCGACTGAGCGTAATTATGCACAATGGCTGCGGAATCTTCTGGTCTGGAGTCCTGTTACGCGGCTTGGTCTTGGCGGTTATTTCTTTGCCCCTATCGGCCCTTTCGGTGAACTGTACGATTACACTAATCCGGAAGGTTGGATCGCCCCGGCCATCGACTGGAAAAGCGTTTATACCGATGACGCTCCGGTTTACATGATGAGCCTGCTGCGCGTTGGGGCCGATGATGTAACGGTAGCCACCAACTGCGGCGACCACCCAGCCTTCGTTCCGGTGGACGGGCGACGCCTTGCCTCCGCGAGCAATCTGCCGTGGTTGATTGCGGAAACCAACATCAATGGCGAATGGTACCGGGAAAGCGCTGTGCGCGATGCGGCCACTTTAACGTCTGTCGCGCTTGAGTCTTTGCCGGCATTAGAGGTTATGATTGCCGTTCAAATCATGGCCTCCCCAGAAACCGGGCATCTCTCGATCCATCAAGGCAATCATAATAATTACTCTTTGCAAGTAACCGAGATGGTCGCAACGATTGGTGATGATGATATTCACCAAGCTAAAGAATTTTTTAAGCAAAAAAGCCAATATGTTGAATGGATCACTGTTGAGGCAACCCCTGACAGTAATCCTTATTGGACTTTTGAGAATATAAACCGTTGCCGTGCTCAAGGGTACGCTAGCGCAATGCGGCAATTCTTGAATAGCCCCAAACTCGCCCCCTACATCAAGCATTGGCCTGATCCCGGAAAGAAAACGCCTGCTACTGCGGACGTAGAGGGAGTTCATCGGCTCGCGACGACCCGAAGCAATCGGCGCGCTGCAACATCTTAGGTAAGCCTTACCCCCCCCAACCCGGAACACTGTCGGCGGCTTCCGCCTCCCGAGTTTCAAAAGAAATTCGGTTGCTGAGAGGTGGAAGACACGGCCCCCGTTCCTAAGTATAGTATGCTGGGGCGATCTTATTCGTCTCAAGCGAGGCAGTGGGGGAGTAGGGGCGGGTGCCGATCTTGCGTCAAGGGCTAGTGATTTTCCTGGCCGGTCTCGTGGCCCTCACACAGCCGCTTCCCGTTGTTGTTGGCGCGCGTGCGCTCACAGCAGCCGTTGTGCTGGCCGCGCCCGTTGCCACCGCTTTGTGGAGCGAGGCGGCGGAAGCGCGCAGCCGCAGCGGCGGTTATTCCCGCTCGGGCAGCAGTGGTTCGCGCACGCCCTCGTTTTCGCGGGGCAGCAGCGGCGGCTCTAGCGGTTATAGCCGCCCCAGCACGGCCCCAAGCGCACCCAGCCGCACGCCGTCGCTGTCGTCGAGCGACCGCGATGCGTCGCGCGGGGCGTCGCGTCAAGGCTTGTCGGATTTCCAGGCAAAGCAAGCGCCTCCTCCCTCAGCCTTTTCCTCAGCCCCTCGCAGCGGCGGCAGCGTTCCGAACGCGGGCGGCAGTGCTGCGAGCGGCAATAGCTACACGACAGGCAGCGGCTTGCGGGTTCCGCGCCAAACACCGGCCTATCAAAATTCTATGCCGCCCGCTTACGCTGGGCCGTCGCGCTTCGGCATGATGGATGCGGCCATGCTGTTCTTCATGATGAACTCGCTCAGTACGCCCAGCCACGCCGCTTTTTTCCACAATCGGGCACAAGACCCTGGTTATCTGGCGTGGCGCGCCGAAGCCGATAAGCTGGCGCAGACCGACCCGGAGATGAAGGCCAAGCTGGTTGAGGTGGATAAGTCGATTGCCGCCCAGGCCGGCAAACCGCGCGATCCCACCTACCTGCCCCCCGATGTGAAGGCCGAGACTAGCAGCGGCTTCGGTTGGGGTTGGGTAATCGTGCTGTTGGTGATTGGCGGCGCGGTCTATTGGTTCATTCTGCGGCGGCGCAACCAACCCGCCGCCGCTGGGGAGAGTGATATGGGATCGACGCCGTTTGGCCTGGGGAAGAGTATTCTTAAAAATAAGGCCTCGGGAAAAACCCCGTATCGGCCCGATTATCTACGCCTCGGCATGGGGCTAACGCTCGATCCCTCGTCCTTCATTCTGCTGGGGCCAACGTCACCGCTACCGCTCCCGGCCTATGGCGGCGGCCCTGTGAGCGTGACGGCGATTAGCACGCTGGCGGGGGAAAAAGACAGCCCCACCGCGCCAAGCCGCGCGTGGCTGACGATTTCGGACACGAGCTTCGTCGAAGTCGCGATCACAGCGCAAGGTGCCCCTGAAAACGCCCGCTATTTTGCCAAGATTGATGAAGTCTTCCCAGCGGATTCCGACGAATGGGCCTTCTGGTTAGGCGAAAAAGACGGGATGATCGGCTGGCCCGAATTTCAAACCAAAGCAGGCCATACCTACGCGCGCCAATGGTTGCCCGGCGAGAGCAGGATTGCGCCGCGCCGCTTAACCGAAACCCGCGAACAGCCGGACGGCGTGATGGAACGCACGGTATCGGCCATGCTGTATGCGCGCGATACTGGCCTTGCTGCCCCCGCGCCCACAGCGGAATATCTGCTGGTCTTCGCCGCCGAAACCCCGGATGAAGCCTGGGTAGAACTCTACCTCGGGATTGATTTGCCCCTCTCCAGCTTGGGACTTGCGTAATGACAGATATTCTCGCCGGACTCGCCGTGGGCTTGCCGCTCTTGGTGATGCATTTTGCGATAACGGCCTTGATGCTCCTGATCGGCGTCGGCTTGCACGCTCTCCTCACCCCGATGAAAGAGCGGGAGTTGGTGGCGGCGGGTAATAGTGCGGCGGCGGTCACGCTGTCGGCGGCCACCATCGGCCTCGCATTGCCCTTGGCGGCAACCCTGGCGACGGCACAAGCAACCCTCGATATTGTCATTTGGGGCGCGATTGGCGTTGCGGTTCAGGTGGCGATTTTCGGCATTGCCCGCCTCGTCAGCCCGTCCTTGCCCAGCCGCATCGAGCGCGGGGAAATGGCCAGCGCCATTACGCTGGCAGGCTGGCAAATTGCCATCGGTCTCTTAAACGCCGCAGCTTTAGTCGGCTAACCTCTTCATAAACGGAGATAAAATGTTCGCGTTCATCAAGAATTTGCTAGGTGTAAAGGCCGATCAGGCCATTAAAACTGGCCTCGAAGCGCTCGTGCGTTGGGATCCGAAAGCGGCAACTGATGCCGAGTTGCGGACGATGGAACAGCATCTCGACCAGTTGGGCCGCGAAGTGGCGCAAGCCCGCATCGCACTCGATAAGGAAGAGAAAGAGGCGGAGGCGATTGTAGCGCTCTACACGCAGCGCCTTGCTGCCGCCGAGCATCTGGGCGGGCAGTCTGCTGCCGAAACCGATCCGGCTAAAAAAGCCGCCATCGAGAAAAGCCTCACCACGCTCCTCGATATGCTGGAGCAGATGAGTCCCGACATCGAACGCGAAAAGCAAGACGCGGTGGATGCCGAAGACTTTCTGCGGATGCTGGAGCAAACTTACGCCGATGCCGGTAGCAAACTGCGGAATGCCCGCGCCGATCTGGAACGCGCCCAGCGCGACCTAAGCCGCGCCGAACAGCAACGCTCGGTCGCCGACCGTCAGGCGGAAGCCGCGCGCCGGGCCGCAGGGCTTGCCAGCACCACCGATGGTCTCGGCACGGCGCTGAAAGCGATGAAGGAAAGCGCTGAGAAAGAAAAGGTTTCGGCGGAAGCCCAGCTTGCGAAAACCAAGCTGCTCTCGCTCGGCAAGCCCGAAAAAGAAGACCCCAACATCGCCGCTGCCCTGGCTGCTGCCAGCGGCAAGTTGCCCTCTGCTAATGCCGATGTTGGCGCGCGGTTGGCGGCCTTGCGCGGGCCGCAGAAGGCTCTGCCGTCGGGCTAAACCCTCAGCCATTCGGCGTGAACTTCCGGGTCCGTTTCGGTGTCGGCAAGACGTGCGTGCGCGTCGAGCCGCGCCGGGGCGAGGCGGCGCAAGGCCCAGATGGCCATACCGCGCACCAGGGGGCTATCGTCGGTCAGCAGGCTTTCGGCGACAGGGGCAAGCGCTGGCAGACCGCTATTACCCAGCGCGATCAACACATTGCGGATAAAGCGGGCGCGGCCCGTGCGTTTAACCGGGGAGCCTGCGAACAGACTGCGGAACGCGGCCTCGTCCAATAAAGCAAGCTCCGCCAAGCGCGGGGCGGTGAGTTCGATGCGGGGGAAGAACGCCGCCTCCCGCGTCGCCTGCGCGAATTTATTCCACGGGCAGACGGCTAAACAATCGTCGCAACCATAAATGCGGTTGCCCATCAGCGGGCGCAGGTCTGCGGGGATAACACCCTTATGCTCGATGGTGAGATAGGCCACGCAGCGCCGCGCATCCAACTGGTACGGCGCGGGAAAAGCCGCCGTGGGGCAGGCGGTGAGGCAACGGGTGCAGCGCCCGCAATGGTCCGCCTCGGTTGTGTCCGGTGCCAGATCGACCGACAGAAACAGTTCGCCCAAGAACAGCCAAGAGCCGAAATCCCGGCTGACCACATTGGTATGCTTGCCCTGCCAGCCTAAGCCCGCCTGCACCGCCAGCGGTTTTTCCATCACGGGGGCGGTATCGACGAAGAGTTTCACGTCGCACGGCAGCCCCAGGCGCGCCGCCTCCGCCATCGTCTTGCCCGCTAACGCGCGCAGGCGGGCTTTCATCAGGTCGTGATAATCCTTGTTGCGCGCATAAACCGACACCGCCCCGCGCTCCGGGCGGTCCAGCAAGGCCAGCGGATCGTGGCCCGGCGCGTAATTCTGCCCGACAACGAGGACTGACCGGGCCTCCGGCCATAGCGTTTGCGGATCGGCCCTGCGGTCGGCATGGGCGTCCATCCAGCCCATATCGCCATGACGGCCCTCGGCCAGAAAGCCGCGCAAGGCTTCCGAAGCGCGCGCGGGTACGGAGGCGGGGGCAAAGCCGACGGCATCAAAGCCTTCCGCCAGCGCCGCCCCGCGCAGAAAGGCGCGGAAAGCGTCTTTAGGGGAGGGTGAGAGTGGAGAGGAAGTCATCGCGCTCTTTCTTCGCGGCTTCGACGGCGAGCTTGGTCTGATCAATGCGCCGTTGCAATTCCGCGAGCTTATCTTCCAGCGCTAGCAGATCCTTGATGTAGCGCTTACCAAGCTCGCTCTTATCGGTCGTCGCCGTCAAACTATCGCGCAGGCGCTTTTGCTCGGTGACGGTCGCGGTCCGAGCGGTTTCGATGTTCGTGAGGCTGATTTGTGCTGCATCGACCTTGGCGTTGGCTTCGATCACCTTATCCAGCGCCGCGCGGATTGGCGCGGGTATATCGCCTTTGTCTTGCGTGAAACGCACCCAGTCGATTGTGGCGCGGCGAATATCGACCACGGTTGTGCCGGTGCGTTGGCTCACGATGTCAAGCTGCCGATCCGTGCCGCCGGTTAGGCTGAACCGATAGCCTTGCGGGGTTTCACGCACGCCGTCGGTGGGGGCGACCAGCCTGCCGCCGTCCATGACGCGGGGAAAATCGACGAAAATCGGGCGGGTATCGCCTTCTTTCAAGAAGGCCCGCAACGTGGTGCGGGTTTCGATCAACTCGCTCCGCGTTGCCACACCCCGCAGCAGGGTGATGCCGGTGCTTTGGGTTGTCGCACTTTCCTGGCGCGTTAGCCGTGCCTGAACGTCACGGGCATAGGCAATGAAGCGGCTTTCACTCTTGAGAAACAGGTCCAGGCGCCCATCTCCCACAAACCCCCGCGCGCCTTCGTAGAGGGCAACCGCCCCTGGTGGCAGGCTACTGTCGCTGGCATTGGTCAGTTCAACGGCAGAGTGCAGCGCGGCAGACCCGTCCCGCGTATTCCAAACCAGCACCTGTTGGGCCGGAATCTCGCGATCAATAATCGGCACGGACAAGGACTGCCCCGCCGCCACGCTAATCTTGTGCGGCAAGGTTAAGTTGATTTGCGTTAGGGAATCGTCCGCCGTTGCGGTGGAAACCGGCGTGAAAGGCCGTGCGCCCCCTTGATCTTCCGCTTGCGCCTTGGCCATCCGCATCGGGGCAATCGACGGAACCGGAGCCATTGCGGCGCTATTCGCTGCCACCGCGCCACGATCCACTTCCAGCGGCCTTACCTTCGCCACGCTCAACGGCACTTCCGGGCGGTCCACCCAGGTGGAGGCGTAGAGCGGTTGGCGGAAGGTTACGGGTTGCCCGGAGGACAGCGTGAGGCGGATGTTTTTCCAATCCTTGCCTGTGCGGTTTTCCAGCACCGCCCAGCCTTGCAGGCGCGCGGTTTTACCATCGGGGGCCAGATCGAGCCGGTAGGCGGCTTTCCACACGGGGGCCGCGACCACGTAGGCGAGCTTCACCACGCGCTCGCCCTGGCCTGCGATGGCAATGGCGAGGGTGCGGGCGCTCCTGTCGCGGCCCTCAGCGAGGCTGGCAAGCGCGCGGTCTAGCCGTGCTTGCAGGGCCTTATCGGTCAGGCGCACAGTAGCGCCCGGCTCTAAAACGGCTTCGGTCAGCCCGGTTTCGGTGAGCAAGGATAGAATGAGGCGGCGCACGGGTTCGGTGCGGTCTTTGGCCTGCGGCTCCTCGCGCTCGGTCACGGCCATCAAGCGGCCTTTTTGCGTGCGGAGGGTATTGTCTATTTCGATGGGCTGGCCCACCAAGGCTTGCAGCAGCGCTGCCGTGCTGGTGAGGGCTTCGGGGGGCACCGGCAGATCGGCGAGCGCGCTATCGTCGCTGCTGCCCGTTAGCGTTACCCGTTGCACCGCGCCTGCGGGATCGAGCACGATCAGGCTTTTCAGCACGTCATCGACTTGGCTAAACGGCACCGTAAGATCGAGCGTATCATCGCCCTTCGCTTTAGCCTCTTGCTCCACGGTGGCAACGCCTGCCTGCGTGAGCAAAACCGCCGTTACCTGCGGCTCCACGGCCCAAACCGGCAGGCTTAAGAGGAGGGCGGGGGCGAGCAGCAGGATAGGGTGCATCGGACTCTCCGGTTGAAATAGGCACTTTTTGGGATACATCGGCATTGCGGCAAGACGGTGATCGCTAGAAAAGTTTATGGGTAAAGTTTCCGCCCCTGTTGAAAGGCAATCGCAGCAATGGTTCCTGCTTTCTACAATGATCTTGCGCTGACGGAAACCGAAGCCTGGGCGCTGCTGGCGCGCGGGGCGGTGGATCGCAAAAGCCCCTATCATTTCATGCAACTCGCCAGCCTTGCCCAAGATGCCTCGGGGGACGCTGAACCGCGCCTGCGAACGGTTGTGCTGCGTGGCGTGGCGCGGGCAGAGAGGCGGCTGCGGTTCCATACCGACGCGCGTTCCCCCAAAGTAACCGAACTCGCCGCTTGCCCGCGTGTGCAGGCACTGTTCTACGATCCTGGTCATAAGATTCAACTGCGCCTGAAGGCAACCGCTGCCCCGGCCTCCGAAACTGTACGCGCTGAGGCGTGGGAGAAAACCGGGCGGTTGGGGCGCGTCTGTTATGCCGTGACCGCCGCGCCGAGTGCCCTGCAATCCGGCCCCGCTGCTGCCTTTGCCGAAGAGGCCGACCTTGCCGTCTTCCTGCCGATAGTCTTGACTGTGACGGCGTTAGACTGGCTCTATCTGGCCGGTAACGGCCACCGCCGCGCCGCTTTTACCTATGGACCCACGGGCGATCTTACCGCCGCGACGTGGCTGGTTCCCTAGACTGGATTTTGAATGACTGTGCTTCAGCTTATCCCTGCCTCCGATGCCGATTTCGCCTGGCTGCTCGCCCCGCAAACCGCCCATCCCGCAGGCCTGACCGTGCCGCCGGGCGGGGTGGAGGACGCACCGATTTTGAGCCTGCTGCGCGCGGTGGCGAACAGCGTTCGCCCAGCGCATCCGCCGGGGATGTGGCTGATGGTGGCGGATGCTGAGATCGTTGGCTTGATCGGCTATAAACTAGCCCCCGATTCGGAAGGCCGGGTTGAAATCATCTACGGCGTCGCCGCCAGCCGCCAGCAGCGGGGCTTGTGTACTCAAGCGGTGGCAGAACTCGTGCGGATTGCCGTGCAAGATGAGGGCATCCGCCTACTCTATGCCGAAACCGCTGTAGCCAATCAGCCCTCGCAAAAAGTGCTGCGCGCTAATGGGTTTCAGCAGACCGCAACCCGCCAAGACGCGGAAGACGGCGCGCTGTTCTGCTGGTTGCGGGAGGTTTAACCCTTCGGCTTTAACGGCGGGGCCTTTTCCAGCAGCGCTGCCAGCCCTCATCAGGTTTGAATTTGGCTCTAAAAAATGGTACTAAACCTTCTATGAAGAAGCGCCAAAAGGCCACGTTGGACCTGATTTACGGCCGTCCGGTAAGCGGCTCGATCCGCTGGGCCGACATTGAGGCGCTGTTTGCGGCCCTCGGGGCGGAGATCAGCGAGCGGGAAGGCTCCCGCGTGGGTGTGTTCCTGTTTGGCGAGGTGCGCGTCTTTCATCGCCCGCATCCCTCACCGGATACGGATAAAGGCGCGGTTGCGAGCATCCGAAAATGGCTGGACGAACACGGAGTGAGGCCATGAAGAATGTTATAGAAATCGAGGGGGAGAAGGCCGTTATCGCTTTTGATCCCGAAGTTCACATGTTGCGCGGTGAGTTTGTTGGCTTGAGTGGTGGGGCCGATTTCTATGCTGGAAGTGTCGATAGCCTCATCGAGGAAGGCCGCAAGTCCCTCGCCGTCTATCTCGCCCTCTGCGAGGAAAAGGGTATTGAGCCGCGCCGTAAATTCTCTGGCAAGTTTAATGTCCGTCTGGACCCCAACGATCATGCTGCGGCGGTCATTGCGGCAGCAGCAGTAGGTAAGAGCCTGAATGAATGGATCGTCGGGACGATAAGAGAGGCCGCTCAATAGCGAGGCTCTCCAGGCGCTGAGATAGATTCACCCCTTCGGCTTTAACGGCGGGGCCTTTTCCAGCAGCGCTGCCAGCCCCTCGAACGCGCCTTCGGCGGCAAAAATCGCGGCCTCGCCCCAGGTTTTATCCAGGCTTCCCGCCGGGATTTGATTTTCCTGCTCGACCGTGCCGAGTTCGGTGCCGTCCGGCATCAGCAACACCCAGCGCAGGCGGATCAGTTGCACGCCGTTGACGGGCTTCGCCAAGCTCACGGCACCGCTTACCACCAGGGCTTCTGGTGTGTCGCGTTCGACAATCGGCACGCCGTTTTCGCGCAAGATGAATTCCAGCGCGCGTCTCAGGGCAAAGCCCCCGTCGCCGGGTGCGCCGTCGATTCCCCAGACCGAGACGCCGCGCAAGCCTTGCGCTTCTGCCGCGTTCGGGTTCAGCATTGGTAGCAGCGCCGTGGTTACGCCGCGCGCGATACGGTCCAGTTGCGGCACCGTAGGGCGCTGGGATTGACCGCGCGGAATAGCGTCGCGGCGCACAAAGCTGCGAACACTCCCCCCATCGGGCGGCACCAGGAACCAGGAAATCTGGACTTCCTCCTCCTGAGCCGAAAGCGGGCTAAGGCTGGCTTCCCCCCGCAGCAAAAACGCGCCGCGATGGCCAACATCGACAGCGGCGGGAATATCCTCATCCCGCAACCGCTGAGCCACCGCCGCGCGCAGCGGGCCGGAGAGCGCTGACGGAAGGCCGCTCACGTCGAGAATGGAAACGCCGTGGCTATCTTGTGGCAGCAGCGCCACGGCGGCCCCCTTGTCCCGCGCGGTCGGCTGGAAGGGTTGCGGCAAGGGCTGACACGCTTGGACTAAGACCAGCGCGGCAAGGGCTAGAAGGCGATACATCCGACCATCGACAGCAAAAAGGCCAGCGCGAAGAATTGGAAGAGATAGGGCATTGCTTAAGCCGTGAGCGCGATGGCGGAGATCAAGCGGCCATAATCGGCGGGCGCGCCGCCGTTGGCCAGCGTCTCGCGCCGATAACTGAAAAAGCGGCTGGGGTCGGCTAAGGTATCCTCGCCCAAGAGTTCCGCCGCGCCGATGCGGAGTTTTTCCAAGCGGTGCAGCAGATAGCCGCCAAGATCGAACAGGGCGTGCCCATCGCGCCTCCCCGGTTCAAAAAACTCCATATTATCGGCGTCGGCTTCCATGAAGGTGGCGACGAACGCATCGGCGACTTCGTAGGATTCAGGCCCGATGCAGGGTCCGATAACGGCATTAATGCGGGCGCGTTTCGCCCCTTGCGTCACCATCGCCTCGACGGTCGCCTGCGCCACGCCGCCAATCGCCCCGCGCCAGCCGGCGTGACACGCGCCGATAACCCCAGCTTCGGCATCGGCGAACAGGATCGGCGCGCAATCGGCGGAGAGCACGCCGAGCACCAGCCCTGGTTGTTTTGTGACCAGCCCATCGACCTGCGGGGCCTTACCCGGTGTCCAGGGCGTGCTGACGATTTCGACGGCTTTGCTATGAACTTGATGGCCGGTCACAAGGTGGCTGCCGCCCGCAGCGTTTAAGAATTTCGCCACGCGGTCGCGGTTTTCAGCCACAGCGGCGGGATCATCCTGCGAGCCGAACCCAGCATTCAGGCTCCCGTAAATCCCTTGCGAAACCCCGCCCGCACGGGTGAAAAACCCATGCCGAAGGCGGGGCGCGTCGAGTAACTCGGAGGTTAGCGGGGCAAGGCTCATCGAGAAAATCCTGTAGAAGCGTTACGCGGGCATACCGTCGAACGCGAGCGGCGTCGCCATTTCGCTCGTGGTCGCCCAGCCGAGCTTTTCATAGAGCTTACGGCCATTCGAGGTGGCGTGCAGCGTAGCGTATGACAAGCCCCGGCGCGTGAATTCCCCCTGCGCCTCCATCATAAGACTGCGGGCGATGCCGCTGCGGCGATGGGCAGGCTCGACATACAAGTTCAGCACATAGCCGCGCCGATCGTCGTGGGGATGAGAGGGGTGTGGGGGCCACGTGAGTTCCAGCAGCCCGATGCCGCCAACCGTGCGGCCATCTTCATCGACCATAAAGCCGAAGTAGCGCTCATCGGCAAGGCGGGGGGCCAGCCATTCGCGGAATGGTACGGCCATGGTGGCAATCGCCATCATATCCCATCCAGCTTCGCGGAACATGGCTTCACGGTGACGGCAGATGAGCGTCAAATCGGCAGGACAAACGGGTCGTAGGCTTCGCATAGGCGCATCTTTATCACCCTCGGGGGGTGTGTCAAAGCCCCATCAATTCAAAAATCCTGGAAGCGCGGAGAGACCCAAAGGGCCGAGGCCGATAACTTTGAAGAGGTTGCCCATGCGATCGGGGGCGATCAGCCGGTGCATTCCCTCCACTAAGTCCTTGGCTTTATCGGTGTCGGCATCGCGCACCAGCCGTTGTGCCCGCTCGACAATACCGAGGCGGGTGAGGAATGCGCCTTGTTCAGTTGGGCCATGCACATTGATACCGTTCAAGCGCGCTGTCGCCCCGATGGCACTGAAATCCACATGGGCGGTCAGGTCCGCTTCGCCAGGGTCTTGCAGTACGGGATGATAGTGGTGGCGGCGCACGGCTTGCAGCGAATCGCCCGCCGCCGGATCGGCATAGCCGTAATCAATGAAGAGCGCCGCGCCGCCGTAATGGGCCAAGCGTCGGCTAATCGCCGAGACAACGCCTCGGATCGCGGGCGAGACTTCGGCGATGCTGGCATCCGGCGCATCCGCCACGGCAGGCAGCAGCAGGCGCGCGAGGGGGGAGGCGGTTTTGCCCGCTTGAAAGCCGAAATCCCCCGCTTCGGTCAGCGCTACTTGGCGTTCGCGCCACTGGTCTCCCTGCTTAATCAGTTGGTGGATTGGCAGCGCATCGAGAAACTCATTGGCCAGCAGAATGAACGGGCCGGGCGGCAGATCGGTCAGGCGCTCGTGCCACTCAACCGTCTCGCCCTCCAAGGCTTTCGCCTGCCGGGCGCGCAAGACCGGGCTGGTTTCGACCAGATGAACCCGCACCGCCGCATAAAACCCCGGCGCAACGAGGCGGACGGCGCGCAAGGCATCGGCCATCATCGTGCCGCGCCCCGGCCCAAGCTCCACCAAATTCACCGGATCAGGCTGGCCCAGCAGGCCCCAGACGTGCGCCGACCACAGGCCCAGGAGTTCGCCGAACATCTGCGAGCATTCGGGCGCGGTCACAAAATCGCCGCCCGCACCCGCAACCGTCGTCGGCACCCCGCCGAAGGGATCGCGCGTGCGATAATACCCCAAGGTTGGGTGGCCCAAGGCGAGGCGCATGTAATCGGCGACCGTAATCGGGCCGAGTTCGAGCCGCCGCCGCAGCAAAGCGTCTAGCGTATCGCTCATGCGGGGCGCGCGGCTGCCATCGGTTGCGGTTTCGCGCGTACCATGAGCCAGACCCCGACCAGGATCATCGGCACGGAGAGCAACTGCCCCATCGTCGCCCCGGCGATCAGGAACCCCAGGAAAGCGTCCGGCTGGCGGAACAGCTCGCCAATACTGCGGGCAATACCGTAGCCCGCCAAAAACGCCCCACTCAAAAAGCCAGGGCGAGCGCGGAAGCCCTTCGTTTCCAGCAGGCGTAAAACGATGAACAGCAGCAGCCCTTCAAGGCAGGCTTGATAGAGTTGGCTGGGGTGGCGCGGCTCCGGTCCGCCGAAGGGGAAGATGACCCCCCAAGATACATCGGTCGCCCGGCCCCAAAGCTCGCCATTGAGAAAATTGGCAATCCGCCCCAGCCCCAACCCGATGGGCACGACGCCAACGAGCAAATCCCCAAACGGGAGCAGTGGCAGTTTGCGGCGACGGGCGAACAGAATAAGGGCGACAAGCACCCCCAGCGCACCGCCGTGAAACGCCATTCCGCCCTGCCAGACCTGTAAAATCTCAGTCGGATTATTGAGATAATAGCCGGGCTTATAGAAGATCACATACCCAAGCCGCCCGCCGAGAATGATCCCCAGCGTTGCCCAGGTTAGGAAATCGTCAACATCGGTGCGGCTCACACTCTGTGGCGCGCGGCGGGAGAGAGCGAGCATATAGCGCCAACCCAACACAATGCCGACGATATACGCGAGCGCATACCAGCGGATTGCGAACGGCCCAATCGCAATGGCGACAGGATCAATGGCCGGAAACATCAACGCCGGAAGAACAATAAGGCTCATCGCACTCTATCCTTAGGCATAGGGATCGTCTTGCAGCAGATAGTCTTGCACATAGGCGGCGACGCCTTCGGTAAGCGTGGTGAACGGGCGATCATACCCGGCGGCGCGCAAGCGATCCAGGCGCGCTTCGGTGAAATACTGATATTTCGCCCGCAGGCTTTCCGGCATGTCGATAAACGCGACATCGGCCTTCTGGTTGATTGCGGCGAATACGGCGTGGGCGAGATCGAGAAAGCTGCGCGCTTGCCCACTACCCGCGTTAAAGAGGCCGCTGACGTGCGGATGGTCATAGGCCCACAGCATCATCTCGACAATATCGCCAACCCAGACGAAATCCCGGCGTTGCCCGCCATCGGCATAGGCGGGATTGTAGGATTTGAACAGCTTGGCCCGGCCCGTCGCTTGAATCTGCGGCAGAATATGGGCAACGACGCTTTTCTGCCCACCCTTGTGATACTCGTTCGGCCCATAGACGTTGAAGAACTTCAGCCCCAGCCCCTGCGGCGGCACGGGGCCATCGCCCGCCACCAGCCGCGCAATTCGGCGGTCGGTTGCGTGTTTCGACCAACCATAGGCGTTGAGTGGGTGCAGTTTGGCGAGCGCATCAATCGACGCATCATCCTCGAACCCCTGCGCGCCATCGCCATAGGTGGCGGCGCTAGAGGCATAAATGAACCGCGCCCCGCGCCAGCAACACCAGTCCCACAGTTTCAACGTGAGGGTGAAGTTCGCGTGAGCGATAAGGTCCGCATCCGTCTCGGTGGTGCTGGAGATTGCGCCTAAGTGAAAAATCACGTCGATCTCGGCGGCATGGGCATCGAGAAAGGCGAAGGTTTCTTCCGGCGGCACAAGGGCGGCAAGCTCGCGTTTGGCGATATTACGCCATTTATCGTCCTGCCCCAGCCGGTCAATCACGACCAGATCGCGCAAACCCCGGCGCTCCAAGCCCCGCAGCAGATTGGAGCCGATAAACCCAGCCCCCCCGGTGACGACGATCATGCCTCAACGCCCTCTCTCTTAAGTGCTCCGGTTATAGGCGAGGCGGCGACGGGCGGCAATGCGAGTGTGGCGTGCGAAGGATGGTTGTATCGGGGCGGTTGTAAGGGTTAAATGCTTCTCAAATCCTTGGTATATGAGGCCGGAATGACCGACGAGATGCTGCCTTTGCCTGTAGAGGCAGGGACTCCAGAGACCGCGCCGCTCGTGCTCACTCACACGATCAACGGCGGCAGCCTTGCCGGGATCACCTTCAAGAATGCGCTGCTCAATATCCCAACCTTGGGAATATGGAGCTTTTGGGCGAAAACCCGCGTGCGCCGCTATCTTTGGAGTAATATCCAAATTGCGGGCGACCCTTTGCATTATACCGGCACGGGGTTCGAGTTGTTCAAAGGCGCGATTATTGCGTTGCTGGTCTTGGCCGCGCTGTTCGTGCCGTTGGGGACTCTGTCAGCGGCGGGGTATGGGCAGATTACAGGCCCGGTTCAATTCCTTATCTTCATTTTGTTGACGCCCTTGGGGATGTTTTTTGCCCGGCGCTACCGGCTGTCTCGCACCGAATGGCGGGGGATTCGGGCGGGATTTGACGGCAACTGGAAGGCATTTGCGTTTAAGTCTGCCGGGTTCACGCTACTCTCCATCCTAACGCTCGGACTGGCTGCACCCTTCCGGCGCGTTTTCATTGAGCGGTATTTTTGGAACAATAGTTTTTTTGGAACTGAGAAGTTTGGATCAACTCTCAAGGTTCGCCATGTTGGTTTATTTTTTTATATCGCTTGGGCCGTTTTGGCTATCGGCATTACAATTGATTTTCACGATTTTAAGATCGTCTTCATGAATGGTTTTTATAGAGCGCAAGATAAACCTCAGTTCGCAAATCCAAGTGGTACAGACTTGTCAATTTTTGGATACTCTATTTTTTTATCGCTAATGGTATATACATACTATAGATTTTTATATTTTAAAATTTCCATTTCAAAACTATATCTCGGAAAAATAAAATTAAAATCCCACATTTCATTTTGGAGTGTTATAAAGATCACTATTGTGATGTTTCTGGTTTTTGCCTTTTTTGGTGTGATAATCACATTTATCGGGTTCTCATTTGTCGGCGCTCTTATCGGCTCACTTTATAAATCAAATTCTCATGTTACCGCTATTATCTTGGGCGTCGTGACAGCGCTTACTCTATATGCGCTGATTATGGCCATTTGGTCTTGGTTCTGGACGGCTCGTTTTATAGAGACGCTTGTGGAAACCACAAAGATAGACGGCACATTGGATCTGACAAATATCAGTCAAAGCACCCTCCCCGCCCCAGGACGCGGCGAGGGCTTGTTGGGCGCGGTGGATTTTACCGGATGACGCAGGTTTCCGCCTTTTATAGCGACGGGAAAACCGCCGCGCGCCGGGCGGTGTGGCTGCGTGTAACGGAAGAGACGCTCGATCTGCTGCCCGCCGACGCATCGGAGTCCCCTGTCGTTCAGTGGCCGCGCCGGGAGGTTCGCTTGCGCGATGATGCCGCGCAGGTGCGGCGCTCGGGCGTGGCGGTGCTGGTGTATGGGGCCGAACAGGTGCGCCTCGCCTCCGTTGATGATCTTGATCTGCTGCGTCCCGAGCTACCGAGTCTGGCCCAAGCCACCGAAAAAACCCAACAAGAGCGGCGGGCGACGCTGCGGTGGCTGGCGGGGATCGCCGCAAGTTTGGCCGGGCTTTATTTCGTGCTTCCGCTGCTGGCGGCCTGGGGCGCGGGGTTCGTGCCGCTCTCGTGGCAGCGGGCGATGGGGGAGCGGGCGGAAGCGGAGCTTACGGGCGCGCTGAACCGTGGCGTTGCCAGCACCGTCTGCGCTGACGCAGACAATAATGCCCTGGTGCGACGGGCGGCGGTAGCCCTCGCCGAGGTCGCTGGGCTTTCCGAGGTTCCGTCGATCCGCGTCTATCGGATTTCCCTGCCCAACGCTTTTGCCCTACCGGGCAACCGGATTGTGCTCACGCAAGGCATGCTGCGCCGGATGCAGACGCCTGATCAGGCGTTAGCGGTGCTCGCCCATGAAGTCGCTCATCTTGCTCACGCTGATCCGCTCGCGGCGATGATTCAGCATCAGGGCTGGGGGCTTGTGGCGCAGGTGCTCTTCGGCACCGGCTTTGTGTCCACTTTGGCGGAGATCGTGCCGCTTTTGGCCTATCACCGCGATCTCGAACGCCGGGCCGATGCCGAGGGCGCGCGCTATATGGCGGCGCTGGGTCGCCCGCCGCAGGCCCTGGCCGAGGCGCTGCACCGGCTGGCGGGTAACGATGGCGGCGGTTGGCTCTCAACGCATCCGGCGACCGACGAACGCGCCGCCGCGATTGCGGCGTTGGCGCTGACCCCCGTACCCCAGGCCCCCCTCACCACAAGCCCTGCCGAATGGCGGCATTTGCGCGCGGCTTGCGGTATCGAGCCTTGAATTAACCACCCCCGTCATAAACATGTGATACGTCTTACCCTGCTTGCCGCCCGGCGATGGGCACGGCATGGTGAGGTTTGAGAGATAAGGAGGCAGTCCCGATGCGACAGCAAGGACGGTTTTTCGAAGATGGCGCGCGGGTTGCTGGCGGTGCGCTGGGTGCTCTGGCCGGGTTGCGGGCAGAGGTCAACGGTTTGGCGCGCGGCAGGCTGGAGCGTTTGCTGGCCGATCTCAATCTGGTCACGCGGGACGAGTTCGAGGCAATGCGCGATGTTGCGGTGCGGGCGAGGGAAGCGCAGGCGGTGTTGCAAGCGCGTTTAGCCGCGCTCGAAGCCCAAGTTGCGGCGCTTAACATGGCTGCGAAACCCGATGAAGCTCCCCCTGCTAAACGGCCTCGTTCAAAGGTAAAACCGGCGCCGGACGCTGCGGTTTAGGTGGTTTTTTGGCTAGACGTTTTGCCAGATGTTTTGAGGGTCTAGGTTAGACCGGGCTTGCCTTTTTAGGTTTTGCCCGGTATCGCTGCCCAAGGAGCTTTGCTTGAAAAATCTTGGCTTTCAGTGGCGAGGATACGAGCCGTTTCGTTTAGACTTAAGCCTCGTTCTTTATTTTGGTTCGCCCGGAGGCGATAGGTATGACCACCCTTCGTGAGACAACTCCCGATCTTCCGTCCCATCCGCTCGACATTGTCGAAGACATTGTAACTGCGAATGAGTGGCCGTTTGACCGTGCGAGCGACGACGAACTGATCGCGGAACTACGCGGTCGGTGGTGCGATTATCGCTTGTTTTTCGTGTGGCGCGACGATGTGAGCGCGCTGCATTTTTCGTGTGCGTTCGATGCCAAGGTGCCGGAAACCCGCCGCCGAGAAATCTACACACTCATGGCGCTGATTAACGAGCGCCTGTGGATTGGCCACTTCGAGGTGAGCCTAGAAGACGCAATGCCGTTGTTCCGCCACACGCTGCCGCTGCGGGGCTTGCTCACGGGCGCGTCCTTGGAGCAGTTGGAAGATTTGGTCGATGCCGCTTTCACCGAGTGCGAGCGCTTCTATCCGGCGTTCCAACTGGTGATCTGGGGCGGTAAATCGGCGGAAGAAGCGCTGGAAGCCGCCCTGTTCGAGACAGTCGGCGAGGCGTAAGCGATGGGCCTTGCGCTGCTGCTGCTCGGATGCGGCAAAATGGGTGGGGCGATGGCGCGCGGCTGGCTAGCGTCGGGTGCCATAGACCGCGTGGTGATCGTCGATCCCCAGCGCCCAAACGATCCTGTTATCGCGACCGACTCGCGGGTATCGTGGCGTCCTGATGTCGCGGCGCTGGATGAGCTAGGGGCGCTGGACGCTGTAGTTCTTGCGGTAAAACCGCAAATGATGGACGCGGCGCTAACCGCGCTCGCCCCCAAACTTACCGGCACCCCGCTGATCTTGTCCATCGCCGCCGGAAAAACCATCGCTTACTTCCGCCAGTATTTCGATGCCGCCTTGCCGCTGGTGCGCTCGATGCCGAACCTGCCTGCCGCAATTGGCCGGGGGGTGACGGTGTGCGTGGCGACCGAGAGCGTGGCGGCACCCCATCGGCACCTTGCGACCGATCTTCTGTCGGCCTGCGGGGCGGTGGAATGGGTTGAGGACGAAAAGCTGATCAATGCCGTTACGGCGCTTTCAGGCGGTGGCCCGGCCTATGTGTTCGCCCTTATCGAAGCCATGACCGAAGCGGGAATTGCCGTGGGCTTAGCCCCTGATCTTGCTAGTCGCCTCGCCCGCGTGACGGTTGCGG
This sequence comes from Alphaproteobacteria bacterium, assembly GCA_043721315.1. GTDB lineage: Bacteria > Pseudomonadota > Alphaproteobacteria > Elsterales > Elsteraceae > Elstera. Next base: position 42,690 of record JAYSQZ010000057.1, on the reverse strand, counting down.
GGGCGGGAGAGTTAGTCCATCAGTCGGACCTTCCGGCCAGCAGCTTGCGCGAGACTGTGTGTAGCCCCGGCGGCACCACGATCGAGGCGATCAAAGTGCTGATGGGGCCGGACGGCTGGCAGCCGATCCTTACCCGCGCCATTGCTGCCGCCACGCACCGCGCTGAAGCGCTGGGTTCATAAAACGCGCCGAAGCGCTGGGGTCATAATATCATCTTTTTGGTCGGCAGGATTCCCCCTGACCAACCGAAGGGGTTTCTGCTAGTTTATCGTCCTGCGAGGGAGAGTCTCAACCGATGACCGATCCGGTGCTTCTGGCGGTAAGCCGGGCCATTGCCGAAACTGGCTGGTCGAACGTGCCGATGGCCGACTGGGCCGCGCGCGCCGAAGTGCCGTTGGCGGAAGTGCAGGCGCGCTTTCCCACCAAGCTCGCGGTTCTGTTGGCCTGGAACAAGGCCGCCGATCAGATGATGCTCACCGATCTTTCCGCCGACGAGCAAGATGGCCCCGTGCGCGACCGTTTGTTCGCGCTGCTGATGCGCCGCATTGATGCGCTGGTGCCGGGGCGGGAGGCGCTGGCCTTGCTGCCCGATCCACGCCGGGGTGCGCCGCATCTGCTGGTCGCCGTCTTGCCGCACCTCCTGCCGTCGATGGTGTGGACGCTGGAAGCAGCAAAGCTCGCGACGGGCGGGGTGATGGACGTGATGCGCGCCAAAGCCCTCGGCCTTGCCTATGGTTTCACGTTGCGGGCTTTCGTGGCCGACCCAAGCCCCGATTTATCGGACACGATGAAGGCGCTCGATCAGGCGCTAAAACGGCTTCAGGGCTGGCCCTACGCGTTGCCCACAGAGGCCGCCCCGGTGTCTAGTCCCGCAGCCGCCCCTGCGCCAGAGCCGACCTAAATCCCCGACCAAACCCCTGCAATCCTTGAGGGGAGAAAGGGGGTGCGAAAATTATGCTGCACTGCACAAAACATCTTGCTTCTAGGCTGCGACTGTGAGAGATTGTGCTCATGTTGCATCGCAGCAATTTCCTTAGCTCTTCAGGAGAAGCCCCATGGCCCAGAACCCACTGTTCGATTTCGATTTCACCAAGATGATCGCGGACTACAAGCTGCCCGGCGTGGACGTGGAAGCGCTCGTATCGGCCCAGCGCCGTAATATCGAAGCGATCACGGCTGCCAACCAGCTGGCGTTTGAAGGTTTCCAGGCCGTCGGTCGCCGTCAGGCCGAAATTCTGCGCCAGACGCTAGAAGAAGCCGCTGCCGTGATGCGCGATAGCGTGGCTCAAGGCTCGCCGGAAGAAAAGATCAGCAAGCAGACCGAACTTGCCAAGCAAGCCTTTGAAAAGGCCCTTGCCAACATGAAGGAACTGGCTGACCTGCTTACCAAGTCGAACCAAGAAGCCGCTGCCGTTATTAGCGCACGTGTTACGGCAAGCATCGAAGAAGTAAAAGGCGTTTTGGCGACGATGAAGAAGTAGTTTCAACTTCGGTTGACGGTACTCTATGAATGGGCGCTCTTTCCAAAGAGCGCTCATTTTTATTTTTCAAAAATCTTAAATTAAAAATACAGCTAACGCATTTTCCGTTCGATTCAACTCATGGTAAAGGCTCCAATTAGCTCTTTATTCGACAAAGGCTAGTCGCGGGTGATTCTATTCGTTCGAGATTTGCCCTAGTCAGTGACGAGAGCAAATCCCATAGCCTTTCACGCCGCGCTTAGGTATAGACAGATCATGAACGATTTCTCCGATCTGCCCGAACCCGGCACGCCCGATGCCCTTCCCGCCTATCTTGTCGGGCTTAACCCGCCGCAGCGCGATGCGGTGGAAGCCACGGAAGGGCCGGTGTTGGTGTTGGCCGGCGCGGGCACGGGAAAAACCCGCGTGCTTACCTCCCGCCTCGCCCATCTCATTCTGACGCGGCGGGCACAGCCCTATCAAATTCTCGCCGTGACCTTCACCAATCGTGCGGCGCGGGAAATGCGGGAGCGGGTTTCGGCGCAAATTGGGCCGATGGCGCAAGATATTTGGCTGGGGACTTTCCACGCCCTCGCCGCCCGGCTGTTGCGCCGCCACGCGGAACTGGTGGGGCTGAAAAGCAGCTTTTCCATTCTCGATACCGACGATCAACTGCGGCTGTTGAAGCAGATTCTTCAGGCCAACGCGGTTGATGAAAAGCGCTGGCCTGCCAAAATGCTGCTTGGCACCATCGAGCGCTGGAAAGATCGCGGCCTCACCCCCGACAAACTCTCCATTGAAGATGGCGGGGAGATGGCGGGCGGGCGGCTGGTCGATCTCTACCGGCAGTATCAGGACCGGCTGAAGATTCTGAACGCCTGCGATTTTGGCGATTTGCTGCTGCATATCGTCACCATCTTCCAGCAGCACCCGGATGTTCTGGCCGAATATCACCGTAAATTCCGCTACGTGCTGGTTGATGAGTATCAAGATACTAACGTCGTGCAATATCTTTGGCTGCGGCTGTTGGCCCAACAGAGCAAGAATATCTGCTGTGTCGGTGATGACGACCAGTCGATCTACGCTTGGCGCGGCGCGGAAATCGAAAACATCCTGAAATTCGATAAGGATTTCCCCGGCGCAAAAATTGTCCGTCTGGAGCAAAATTATCGTTCCACTGCGCCTATTCTCGCCGTTGCCGGGCATCTCATTGCGCATAACGAAGGCCGCTTGGGCAAAACCCTCTGGACCGCGCAAAACGGCGGCGCGCCCGTCAAAGTGCGCGGCGTTTGGGATGGGTCGGAAGAGGCGCGTGAGGTCGGCGACGAGATTGAAAGCCTGCAACGGGAAGGCCAGGGCCTCGGGTCGATGGCGATTCTGGTGCGCGCCGGGTTTCAAACCCGCGAGTTCGAGGAACGGTTGCTTACCTTGGGCGTGCCTTACCGGGTTATCGGCGGTTTGCGCTTCTACGAGCGGGCGGAAGTGCGCGATGCCATTGCCTATCTGCGCCTTATCGCCCAGCCTGACGATGATCAGGCCTTCGAGCGCATCGTGAACCTGCCCCGGCGCGGTATTGGCGATGTGGCGCTTCAAACGCTGCACCGCGCAGCGCGGGCGGCGGGCCTGTCGCTCAGTCTCGCGGCGTATGCAGTGGTGGCGACCGATGAGTTGAAGCCAGCGGCGCGCAAAGCCGTTTCGGGTTTTTTGACTGATATTGACCGCTGGCGGCAACTCTCCCAAGGGCTGTCGGTGGGGGAATTGACCGAGCAAATGTTGGATGACTCGGGCTATACCGCGATGTGGCAGGCCGATAAATCGCCCGAAGCGCCGGGCCGTTTGGAAAACCTGAAGGAGTTGGTGCGCGCCGTCGAAGAGTTTGAGACCCTGCCCGCGTTCCTGGAGCACGTTAGCCTCGTGACCGAGCGCGCCGATAATAACCCGGAGGAGCAAATCACTTTGATGACGCTCCACGCCGCCAAAGGGCTGGAGTTCGATACCGTGTTTCTGCCCGGTTGGGAGGAGGGCGTGTTCCCCAATCAACGCAGCCTCGATGAAAGCGGCGCGCGCGGGCTGGAGGAAGAGCGCCGCCTGGCCTACGTCGGCCTTACGCGCGCGCGGCAACGGGCGTATATTTTCCACGCGGCCAATCGGCGCATTCATAACCAGTGGCAATCCTTGCTGCCGTCGCGTTTTCTCAGCGAACTGCCGCAGACCGAGATTGATCTGTCTGCTGTGACCGGCCTTGCCGGGGCCTACCGCAAAAGCGCGACCGAGACCCATAGCGACGCAAGCTATGGGGCTGGGGAGAGCAACGGCGACCGTTGGGCGGCGCGCAAAGCGGCACCCAGCCGTGGCCCCGTGATCGAAGGCCGGGCCACCCGCCTCGTCACCGGAACCTCCCCGCAGTTTCAGGTGGGGGATCAGATAGTCCATCAGAAGTTCGGCGCTGGAACGGTCGATATTGCCGATGGCGATAAACTTCAGGTTACGTTTGAGGCGGCGGGCGTGAAACATGTCATGGCTGCATTTGTGGAGAAAAGCGGGTAATAGGGTTAAGAAGCATCTCGTTCCAACGCTTGATTCTCATTCTGTTAATAAGTGTTGAGCCAAGATATAAGCCGCATATCGGCAGGGAAAGAGGGGGAGCATGATCGGTCGTCCAAACACCAAAGCCGGGGCTGCCCGCTCGAAAGTGCGCGATAAGCGGCTGAACGTGCCAAACCTTTTCATTGATCTGCGCGACAAAGTGTATCGCACTAAAACTTGGGCACCCGGCAAGCTCATTCTGTCGGACTATGAGGGGGAGATTGCGACGGGCGAAGATTTCTCGGGTGTGCTCAAAATCGGCGGCAGCCCGAAGGTGTTTTTGTTCGATGGGCACGCGGCGCGCGTCGATTACATCAATAAGAAAATGGCGGCAAGCTTCGAGCTGCACTCGGCGGAAGCGCACGAGTTGCTGGCGAAATATTACGCAGTGAAGGAAACCAATCCTGCCGCCGAGCTGCCGCCGCTGCTGTTTAGCCTCGCGTACCGCACGGTCAACTGGTCGCTGACGGGGTTTCTCATCGGCGGCTATAGCGGCAAGCTGAAAATCGGGCAGCAGTTTTCTGGGATGATCCGCTTGGATAAAACCACGAAAGCCGGGTTCTTTCGCGCTGAAGTGATGCGCCATGTCGGCGCGGTGCGCGGTCTTGGCGTAAAATTTCTCAGCCTGACGCCGGAAACCTTCGAGATGTTTGAGATTGCGATGAAAAAGTCGGAAGCCGGGGGGAGTTAATCCCGCTTTCCCCTAACGGCAAACCGCTTTACGGTGCGGGCCGCATCGAAACGCGGGTAGGGTTCAGCATGGCGCAAGACTATAAAATCATCCTCATCGTTAAAGAAACATCAGTGCAGCCGTTCGCCGATGCGCTGGACGATCTATCGGTCGCGATTGCGGCCTTCGAGATTGTCCCCGGTGGGGATTGGCGTGTTGAAGCCTATGCAACGGAAGTGCCGGACGCCGCGATTGTGGCCGAGCGGTTGATCTTGGCCGCGACCGCTCACGGGCTGCCGCTGCCGAAATTCGAGATTGAAGCCCTACCGCAAACCGATTGGCTGACGGAAAACCGCCGCTCGTTCCCCGCGCAAACGATTGGGCGATTTTTTATTCACGGCTCGCATTTTGAAGGCCCGCCGCCCGCAGGCTCGATCCCGCTGCTGCTGGATGCCGCCACGGCGTTCGGTTCTGGGGAGCATGAAACCACGCGCGGCTGCCTGATCGCCATCGACCGGATTGGCAAGCAGCGTCGCCCGAAAAAGCCGCTCGATGTGGGGTGTGGGTCGGGCATTCTCGCGCTCGCCATGGCCAAACGCTACCGCCGCAAGGTGATCGCGTCCGATCTCGACCGCGAATCGGTGCGTGTTGCCCGCGAGAATATGCGCCTTAACCGCGAAAGCGCCTGGGTGCGGGTGGAACACGGCGCGGGCTACCGCCTGCCGATCATTGGGCGGAACAAGCCTTACGATCTGATCGTTGCCAATATTCTGGCTAAACCCCTGTGCCAGCTTGCCAAAGACCTGAAACGGCACCTGGCGAAAGACGGCACGGTCATTCTCTCCGGTCTGCTGCAAGCGCAGGAAACGTTAGTGCTCTCGGCCCACCGTCGCCAAGGTTTGCGGTTGGTGAACCGTCAGCGCCGCAAGGGTTGGAGCACCTTAACGCTGGCGGCTCGGCGTTGAGGCGTTTTGAAGTAACGTTGCATCAAGGGAAAATTGACGGTTCAATCACACCAATGAACGTCAAATTCTGGCATGGCTAGCTCTGAAGCGATAGCCGCAGACAATATCGTTTGCTCGGGTATATCGTCATTTATATTGCCAGATGGGAACATAAAGGGCGTATCGCTGCTAAACCAATACTCCATCTGAGCGGTTTTATGGCTGAACTGAAACCCTATGTCGTTCAACCATGCTCGAACCTCTCGCAATCGAACACAATGAATCATGCTATCTCGGCATATTCGATCATCGTCGGGACGAGAGGGCGGGAGTTTTTTTGGAGTTTCAACGCGAAATTGAGCGCGTGATTAAGCTCATCGTTGAGCTTATCGGCGGATTTGACCGCCACATGCAAGCCCTTGATGTCAGGGGACGTGACGGTGTGGTACCCTGCTTCATATTTATACTCAAACCGATATTGCACCATCTCAGCCTCCATAGCTGTTAATTGATAGTAGGCCATATCCGAAAAACGCCAATGCCTTAATTGTCCCTTATGGTCTGCGAACGGGGCATGGCGCACGATAAGCCCTCTCCGTGCGTAACTTCCGCTTTTGCGCGAACGAATCCTCTTGCGGCAAAAGGAGAAAACGGCATGCAGGCCCCGTGGCGCACCCGAAGCGGGCAGATTTCCGCGCTCAAACTCGGCGTTTTTATCGCTCTCTTTCTGCCTGCTCTGTGGCTTGGGGTGCGTTGGGGTGGGGTGGCCCCTGACATCGCCGCGAACCTTGGGCCGCGCCCCCTTATGGAAACCATTCACCGCAGCGGCGATTGGGCCGTGCGCCTGTGGCTGATCTCGCTGGCGATCACGCCCTTTCGGCACTTGTTTCGCGTAGCCCCGCTGGTGCAGGTGCGGCGGATGGTGGGGGTGGCGGTCTTCGCGTATGCCGCGCTGCATTTTGCGCTGTATTGCCTCGATTTATCGGGCGATGTGGGCAAGATCGTCTCGGAAATCGTGCTGCGCTTTTATCTCACGATTGGGTTTGTGGCCCTGCTGGGCCTCGCAGCCCTGGCTGCAACCTCTACCGACGGGATGCTGAAACGCTTAGGCGGGCGGGCGTGGCGAGGCTTGCACCGTCTCACCTATCCCTTGGCGATTGTGGCGCTCGTGCATTTCGGCTTGCAGTCGAAGCTGGACGTGAGCGAGCCGATGGTGATGACGGGGTTGCTGCTCTGGCTGCTGCTGTTGCGCTGGCCGAAAGCCCGCACGGCTTGGGCGCTGATACCGGGCGTGATCGCCGTCATTCTCGCCACTGCCGGGCTTGAAGCGCTGTGGTACAGTTTGCGAAGCGGCGCGCCGCTGCTGGCAGTGATGAGTGCCAATATCTCCACCGACCTTGGCCTACGCCCGGCCCACTGGGTTGCGATAATCACCGGCGCGCTCGCGCTCGCAGCCTTACTCTGGCAAGCGCGACCCGTTGGGGTTACTCCCGGAAATTCTCGAACTGCAAGGGCTGCTCGATCTTAAGCGTGCGGAGCAGGGCGATGGCTTCTTGCAGATCGTCGCGCTTTTTACCGGTTACGCGCAGCTCATCACCCTGAATGGCGACCTGGACCTTCATTTTCGAGTCCTTCACCGCGCGGGTGATCATTTTCGCCACGTCCTGCGGAATGCCCTGCTTCACCGTAATCACCTGGCGCACGCTATTGCCCATGGCTTTTTCCACGGTCTTATAATCAAGCGCGCTTGGCTCGATCTTGCGGCGGGTGAAATGCACTTTCAGCAACTCGTGCATTTGATCCAGCTTCAAAGCATCGTCGGCAAGAACGGTTAAATCATTGTCTTTGCGCGTAATTTCGCACTTCGAGCCTTTGAAATCGAAGCGTGTACCAATTTCGCGAATGATATTGCCCAAGGCATTATCGACTTCGGCAATATCGGTTTTCGACACAATATCGAAGGATGGCATAGCTCGCTCCTCATCACTCTCAAACACTTAGCGGCATTGAAAGGCCGGATAGGGGGCCGGGGGCAAGTAAAAAATCTTGCGCCCTATGCCTCTTGAAGCCCGAAGAGGCTCTTCCTATCTCCAACCTGTCGATGCCGAACTCGGGTCGATGCTGAAAACCGGATGCGCCCTCAAAGCGATCTACCTTCTTCCATGTTGCTTCTCTAGGAGAATATGGCCATGCGTACCTTGAATCTGAATCCGCTGTTCCGTTCTTCGGTTGGCTTTGATCGGCTGATCAATTTGATGGATGCCGCCCAGCGCGCGGACGAAACCAATACTCCCTATCCGCCCTACAACATCGAAAAATTGGCTGATGATCGCTATCGTGTTACGATGGCCATTGCGGGGTTTTCGCAGAACGACATTACGATTGTGGCCAAGCCCAATCAGGTTACGGTAAGCGGTCAGGCAAAGCCTGATGAGGCGGGTGCTCAGTTCTTACATCGCGGTATTGCGGGCCGGGCGTTCGAGCGCAAGTTCGATGTTGCCGACCATATCCGCGTTGAAAGCGCGACGTTGGAAAACGGTTTGCTGCATATCGAGCTGTTGCGAGACCTTCCCGAAGCCATGAAGCCCCGCACAATTGTTATTACGACGCCTGCCAATACGGCGACCATGCCAACCCTGGCGGCGGCGGAATAACACTATATCGCCTCGGTGTAGCGGCTTGCCCCGCTCCCTAGGCTGGTACAGGCGTGCAAAGCCGGCCTAAAGTGATCCGAACCCCCGCAGGTTTAACCACCTGCGGGGGTTTTTTTGAGAGCGTGCGGGGTTTCGCGCATCTCTCGGGTGATTATCAGCGTATTACCGCAGAATCCTGTTGGGTCTCTGCAAACTATCCCGTAATTTATGGAATAGTCGGACATAAGGTCCAAAAAGAGGAAAGTGGTAGAAAGAAAGGCCGTTCGTTAGACGTATGCACGACGACATCTACGAACTACATGTCGCCGAAAGCGGGCGTTGGCATCTCCAGGAACGCTTTCGAGGGACGCAGAAGGATGAAGCCCTTGAGGAGGCGAAACGCCATTTCGCATCGCCGTCCATAGAGGCTGTCCGCGTTATCCTTGAGAAATATGATGAGTCCGAACAGCTTTTTAAGCAGCGGACGATTTATCGTCAGTCGAAACAGAAGGTCGCCCCGCCCACCACGCCGCCGGTTGCCGCTGCCCCGCCTCGCCGAATTGCGGCCCCGCCCCGCAGCGCGCCAGTTTCGCGCACCGCACAAGCCCGCCCGCTTGGAACGGCAGCCTCGGTTCTCGCTGGCCCGCCCGTTGCGCCGCAAAAACCCGCTGCGGCGGTTGACGAGAGCCGTGGGCACTCGCTCGCCAGCCGTTTGATGATGTCGGGACTGGTTGCCATTTTGCTGTCTGGGGTGGGAACGCTGCTGCTCACGGGGGCTATGGGCGGCGAGGATGGGCCGTTATCCTCCGTCGATCCGCTGTTCATTTATCTGCTGACGGTTTTGGTGTTTGCGGCGGCTTTCGGCGTTTCGCTGCAAATGTTCAGCCGAACCAGTGGGCGGCGTCCCGCCCAAACCGTTGAGACGGAAGACAGCGCCGCGCCGGACGCGAACCTGCCTGAGCCAGCCAAACCAAGCGCGGCTAATTCCGCGACCAGTGCCGCCCCGGGTCAGCAAGCCCCGGATCAGCCGATGACCACGGCGGAAAAAGCCCAACGTGAGGCCGAGCAGAAGGCAATCGAAGAGCGCGGTCTGGCCGCAATGAAGCTGAGTGGCACGGCAGAGGTTGCGCCCGCTGCTCCAGAGCCATCCCCCCCCGCGCCTAAAGGTGAAGCCCCCCCCACGGGCGCGCCGAAAGCGCCGGAGGAAGACGCGGCGTCTACAAGCCCCTTCAATGCCGATTATCTGCTGACCTTTCTGCGCGACTCGCTGGTTCATCCCGCCATGCAGCCCTTCACCGGCAATGGGTTGGATGGGCGCAACCGCTTTGCCTGTCACTTGTTTATGCTGGGGGCCGCAGAAGCGATCTTGGCGAAAACCAAGGCAAGCCCTTCAGAGCTACCGCTGATCATCGCGCGCGCCTTAGAAGTTTTGGGGACGACGGCAGACCGCGCGGGCACGTTCCTCGCCCGCGCGGCGGATTATCACCGCGACGAAAAATTCCGCGCCGCGATAGATGCCGGACGGGCGGCGATGACGGCCCGTCTGCAAAAAGGCAGCGGTGAGGTGGATAAACTTGGCAAAGCCTTGGAAAGTTGGAACGGCGTGAGTGACGCCACGCAAAAAACCCTCGATATCGCCATTCTCTTCACCGATCTGGTCGCCTCGGTCGCTACCACGCAGCGCATTGGTGAAGAGCAGGCGATGCGCCTTGTGCAGAACCACAATCAGATCGTCGCGGTTGCCCTTAAGCGCAATCGCGGCCATCAGGTGAAGCATACCGGCGATGGGATTATGGCAGTCTTCCCGCGCGTTGCCGACGGTTTGGCGGCGGCAGTGGATATTCAGCGGCAGTGCCTGGAGCATAACCAAGTAACGCCCGGCGAGCAGATATTACTGCGGATAGGCCTGTCTGCCGGGCAACCGGTGCAGGAAAATAACGATTATTTCGGCACTATTGTGCAGTTAAGCGCCCGGCTATCGTCGTTGGGCGAGCCGGGTGATATTCATTGTGATGCCTTATTTGCCGATTATGTGAAGGGTGGCGGCGCTGTGCCGTTAAGCGCGCCGTTCGATGTGCCGCTGAAAGGCTTCGCCCAGCAGCAGACCGTTTACCGGGCCGAATGGCGCTCCGACGCGCCGATTGCCGAGGCATCGGAATAAGATCGAGGGCCTTCTTAGGCTCCCTAAATTTAGGAGAAACACATGTCCCGCCCGCTTATCCCCCAGGAAGTTTTAGCGGGCGGGGTTCTGCTGCTGGCCGCAATTGCCGCGCTCTTCGTCAGCAATTCCAGCTTATCGCCGCTGTATGATGCGCTGTTGGCAACGCCGGTAGGGGTGCGCGCGGGGGGCGCCGGTCTCGAAAAGCCGCTATTGTTGTGGATCAACGACGGATTGATGGCGGTTTTTTTCTTTCTCGTCGGTCTCGAAATCAAGCGGGAGGCGCGGTTAGGGCATCTCGCAGATCGAAAAATTTTGGCGCTGCCCTTAGCGGCGGCTTTGGGCGGCATGGTGGTTCCGGCGGCGATTTATGCTGCGTTCAATGCGGGAAATCCGGCGGCGCTGAACGGTTGGGCGATTCCAGCGGCGACCGATATTGCCTTTGCGCTCGCTATTCTGGCCACTTTGGGCAAGCGCATTCCCCCGGCGTTGCGGCTGTTTCTGATGGCGCTCGCGGTGATCGACGATCTGGGCGCGATTGTGATTATTGCAATTTTCTACACCGCCGAGCTTTCGGGAATTGCCTTAGCGGGTGCGGGATTGCTGCTGGCGGCGCTGGCCGCACTCAATTTTTCAGGCGTCCGCAAGCTCACGCCCTATGTGCTGTTGGGGGTCGCCTTATGGGTGTTTGTGTTAAAATCGGGCGTTCACGCCACCTTGGCCGGGGTGGCTTTGGCGTTCGCTATTCCGCTGGCCGATAAAAACGGCGATACCGCGCACGGCCCGTTGCTGACGGCGGAACACGCCGTTTATCCCTGGGTTACGTGGGGCGTGTTGCCGGTGTTCGCCTTTGCCAATGCGGGTGTATCGTTCGCGGGATTGGGCTTCAGCGCCCTAACCGAAACCGTAACGTTGGGGATTGCGCTGGGGTTGCTCGTGGGCAAGCCGGTGGGGGTTATCCTCGCCTCCCGCCTTGCGGTGCGCCTGAGGGTGGCCGAGCTACCGGACGGGCTGAACTGGTCGCTGATCGCAGGCGCGGGGGTTTTGGCGGGGATCGGCTTTACCATGAGCCTCTTCATCGGCGGTTTGGCCCTCAGCGGCCCCGAGGCGGCAGCGCAAGTTCGCTTAGGCGTGTTGGCAGGCTCTGTCTTGGCGGCGATCATCGGCTATCTATGCTTACGCCGGGCGGCGCGGGCCTGATTACTCTGCGTTCGCAAGAACGCTCCTAATTACTCTGCGTTCGCAAGAACGCTTGCGCCCCGCAGCCGGGCGCTATCGAGCATATGCAAATTATTATAAGCGAGCAGGCTATTCACGGAACGCACGTAATCTTGCCCGCGTTCGGAGTAGCGCCCGAGCGAGGCCATGAGGTCTGGCCCTGAAACCGGCTTGCCGGTAAGTCGCATCCGGGCGCGCTGGTCGCGGAGTCCGGCATAGGCGAAATGCGTGTTAAGATTGCGAATGTACGAGGCTACCCCTTCGGCCAAATCGGCATAAGGGCGTTGGCGGCGTACCGTCCGCCCGTCGGCGTCGCGCACCCACATCACCATACCGAACAGGGCATTGCCGTCCCGCGCGAGGTTGGAGGTACCCCAGCCGCTTTCCTCCGCCGCCTGGGCCAAGGCGAGCGAGGGCGGAATGATATCGACGCGCTTCAACAACTCCGGCAGGGACCACCGCTCCAACCGAAACTCGGTGAGCACAGCGGCGACGAAGGCGCGGTCATCGTCGGTTAGATCACCGGACTCGGCCCGGCCCGCGAGCTTCAACACGCGCTGACGGGTTTCGAGAATATGGGCGTTCACGTGCAGCAGATGCGGCAGCACCGAGCGCACAAAAATCCCCTTGCGGGCTTGGGACGCGACCGCGTGGGTCAGATCGTCGGGCAAGCGGGCCAGGAAGACGCCGGGAATATCGCCGTCCAAGGCCGTATCGTAATCGTGCGCGTCGAAGAGACTGAGCAGCTTTGCCGTCGAGGGGACCGCTTGGCGCGATAGCAACTCCGGCTTGGGCGGGGAGACGGCGCTGACGGCAAAGGCCCCCGCAAACGGCTCAATCCCGAAGCGCGGCGCGGCCTTGCTGGGCCGGGCCTGCGAGCGCTGTAACTGGCTTTGGGCGTAGTCGAACATCTCAAGACCCCGGAAGGCCGTAAGATCGTGATCGCGGTAGCCGCCCGGCACAAGCATATCGGCGATCAAGGCGTGGGCGCGGGCTAAACCATCAATCCCCGGCGGGCCGCCCTGCAAGTCTTCCCGCCACGCCACCAGTTCAGTGAGAGCTTGCAGGGGTTCGGAGAGGGGGCGCGCCTCAGGCTCCGGCGTCAACTCCGCCAAGTCTTGCGTTGCGGCTTCGGGGAGAGGATCGGCACGGTGGGAGAGCAGGAGCGGCACGAGATCGAAGAGGGGGTGCGTGCGCTCCAACCCCGGCTCCAGCCACAGGCTGAGGCTCTCTCCACTCTTAGGCGGCAGGACCACCGCAGGCGGGGCGGGATCGAGCCGATCTTGGGCCGCGAGCACCCACAAGATTTCCGTCTCGCGCGGGCGGGGCGGGGCCGTCGCCCGATCCATCGGCAGGGCATCGGGCAGGCGCGCGGGCGGATGGAGCGGGTCGCGGCGCGGGGTGAAGGGGGCAGGGGCGATGCGGTCGGCCATCATCACCGAGGCAACAGGCTCGGTCAGCGGTTTTAGTCGCGCGAAAGCCTGCAACGGCGTGGTTAGCAGCGGAACTTTACGCTTTTGCGCCAGCGCCACCAGTTCGGACGGCGGCAGGGCATGGACGTGTTGCGTAGGACTTCGCGCAGGGGGAAGATGGATCACCACGCTCTGCGGGGTTTTCGGCGGATTCGCGGCAATAAAAATCATCGTCGCCAGGGCCGACTCGAGCGCGAGCAACCCCAACAACGCTGTAAAAAACCGACGCCCGGTGACGGGAGTCGGTGGATTTTCAACTTCTATCCCCATCCTAACGCCAGTGTAGCGTGAAGAGACGGCGGAGTCTTGATCTCAGACCGTCAGACATGTCTTACGATCTGAGTCTGACGGGCCGAGGGGCTTTTGGTACACGGAATAGTTTTTAAGCGACGGCCCGGACTTCCGAGACTTCCGGTACATAGTGCTTCAGCATATTTTCAATGCCCATCTTGAGCGTCGCGCTGGAACTCGGGCACCCGGCGCAGGAGCCGCGCATCTTGAGATAAACGATGCCCTTATCAAAGCCTCGGAAAACAATATCGCCGCCATCTTGGGCCACGGCGGGGCGCACGCGCGCGTCTAGCAGTTCCTTGATTTGATGGACGATGCTAGCGTCTTCTTCCGCAAACTCTTCATCTTCGGCCTGCTCGGCGGTATCGAGATCATGCAGCACCGGCGCACCGGACAGAAAGTGGTCCATGATCGCGCCCATTACCAAGGACTTCAACCCCGACCAATCCTCTGCCTCGGCCTTGGTAACGGTCACAAAATCATCGCCCAAATAAACGCTTACCACGCCGGCCACGGTGAACACACGTTCAGCGAGCGGCGAGGAAACCGCATCTGCCGCCGACGTATATTGCACACTCCCCCGGCCCAAGACCGGACGCCCCGGCAGGAATTTGAGCGTAGCGGGATTGGGCGTAGTTTCGGTCTGGATGAACATGGCGGGTTCCTTGAGCGTTCAGCAGGATATGGGACTAATCTGGTCCTACTCCTGCCAAAACGCAAGAGGCTGGGTTAACGGTGATCTTATTCCAACCCATCGAACAGCGCGGTGGAAAGGTAGCGTTCGGCAAACGAGGCGATGATAACCACGATACGCTTGTCCTTATTCTCGGGCCGCGCCCCCAGTTCCAGCGCCGCTGCCAGCGCTGCGCCGGAGGAGATGCCGACGGGCAGACCTTCGATGCGGGCAACGTCGCGGGCGGTGCGGAAGGCGGTATCGTTACCAATGCGGATCACCTCGTCGATGATCTTTGTGTCGAGAATACCGGGCACGAACCCCGCGCCGATGCCCTGGATTTTATGAGGGCCGGGCTGACCGCCCGAGAGCACGGGGCTATCTTCCGGCTCAACCGCGATAATCTTCACGTTCGGAAGTTTGGCTTTCAGCACGGACCCCAGGCCGGTAATCGTGCCGCCCGTGCCGACGCCGCTGACGACGAAATCCAGCTTACCCCCCGTATCGGCCAGAATTTCTTCTGCCGTCGTGTGGCGATGGGCTTCCGGGTTAGCCGGGTTCTCGAACTGCTGAAGCATGATGGCGTTCGGATCATTGGCCACAATATCATTGGCCTGAGCAATTGCGCCCTTCATGCCTTGCGATGCGGGCGTGAGGCGTAGCTCTGCCCCCAGCAGGCGCAACATCTTGCGCCGTTCCACCGACATGGATTCCGGCATGGTTAGAATGAGCTTATAGCCCTTCGCCGCCGCCACGAACGCTAGCGCAATGCCGGTATTGCCAGAAGTTGGCTCCACCAGGGTTGCGCCCGGCTTCAAGCGGCCATCGCGCTCGGCGGCTTCGACCATCGCAAGGCCGATACGGTCTTTCACCGAGGCAAGCGGATTGAAGAACTCCAGCTTCGCCAGAATCTCCGCCTCCACCTTGCGGTCCGCCGTCAGTTTCGAGACGCGCACCAGCGGCGTTGCGCCAATGGTATCGAGAATGCTGTCGTAAATGCGATTGCGGAACGGGCTGGCGGACATGGACGGTCTCCCCGGAGTATTGACCAAATGGTGTATTTACCAAACTACGATGCTATTTGTTTATATAACATCGTTTGAAAAATGTTAAATGGTGAAATCAACAATTGCCGCTGCATGAGCGGGAATGCCCGCGATGCGGGCGCGCTCGCACAGGTCTTCCAGCGTGATTGATTCCAGCCGCGCCATCACTTCGGCAGTAAGCTCGATCCACAGGGGTTGCACCACGCGCGTGCCAAGATCGGACATGCTGGCTTCGGGGCCTTCATTCTCCTCCTCACCGGTGACGAGGCGGATGATTTCGCCCAAGGTAATGCGCCGCCGCTCCCGCGCCAGCCGGTAGCCGCCGCGCGGGCCGCGCACCCCTGCCAGAATCCCGGCACGGGTGAGTTGCTGCAAAATCGGCTCCAGCGAGCGCTTCGGAATGCCTTGCCGGGTCGTAATATCGCCCGATTGCACTGTGGTTCCCCCGGCGTGATAAGCGATATCCAGTACGGCTTCGATAGCAAGCAGGGTTTTGCGCGGCAGACCGAGCATCGGGGGATGTCCTTTAAGCAGAAGGGGAGGATGCAAGGCCGGTGGAGCCGAAACCGCCCGCGCCGCGCGCGGTTTCGGCTAGGCGCGCGACAGGGGTGAGCGCTGCACGGGTAACGGGCGCGAGCAGGAACTGGGCGATTCGCATCCCCCGCTCCACGGTAAACGGCACGTCACTGTGGTTTATCAGAATAACCTGAACCTCGCCGCGATAGTCTGCATCAATCGTGCCGGGGGCATTCAACACGGTCACGCCGTTCTTGGCGGCCAAGCCCGAACGCGGGCGCACTTGGCCCTCAAAGCCCGGCGGAATCGCAAACGCAAGACCGGTCGGCACCAAAGCCCGTTTGCCCGGTGCGAGCGTGATCGGCTCGGCCACAGCGGCGAGCAGATCGAAGGCGGCAGACCCATCGGTGGCATAGGCGGGCAAAGGCAGATCGGCCCCGTGGGGCAGGCGCAGCACAGGTAAAGCAGTTGTGGTCATCAAGCGTCTCTCAAAGTCGAAAAGTAAGTGGCGATAGCGTGGGTGAGGCGGCGCGCGGCCTCCGCCTTGGTCGCGTGCGGCCAAGGCTCGATTCCCGCCGCCGTAACCAGGCTTAGGCGGGTATAATCGCCGCCGAAGATGCCGGTGGACGGGCTGACATCATTGGCCAAAATCCAGTCGCAGCCCTTTCGTAGCCGTTTGGCGGTGGCGTGTTCCAGCAGGTTTTCGGTTTCAGCGGCAAACCCCACGACCAGCGCCGGGCGCTTGGCATGATGGGCAACGGTTTTTAGAATATCCGGGTTTTCGGTTAGGTGAAGCGCGGGCGGCCCGCCGTCGCCCTTTTTCAGCTTCTGATCCGCCGCCGAGGCCATGCGCCAGTCGGCCACTGCCGCCGCACCGATGAAGAGATCGGCGGGCAGAGCGGCTTCCACGGCGTTTAGCATCTGTTGCGCGCTTTCGACGGCGGTGAGCGTAACCCCGGCGGGCGTCGGCTCTTGCGTCGGCCCGGAGATCAGCGCGACGCGCATTCCCGCTGCCGCCAGCGCGCCGGCAATCGCGTGACCCTGCTTGCCCGACGAGCGGTTGGCGATATAGCGCACCGGGTCAATCGGCTCATGGGTGGGACCGGAGGTGACGATAGCGCGCTTGCCAACCAAAGACGGCAGCGGGATATTCGCCAAAAACGCCTCTTCCAGCGCGGTAATTAACTCCGGCACGTCTGCCAGCCGCCCGGAGCCAACCTCGCCGCAGGCCAAATTCCCCGCCGCCGGACCAATCACCGTAATTCCGCGCGCTTTGAGCGTCACCAAGTTCGCTTGCGTGGCGGCGTGCTGCCACATGAAAAGGTTCATCGAGGGCGCAATCAGTACCGGCTTATCGGTCGCCAGCAGTGCCGTTGTCGCGAGATCATCGGCAATCCCGGCGGCCATTTTCGCCATCAGATTGGCGGTAGCGGGCGCGACCAGCACGACATCGGCCTCCCGGCTTAGGCGAATATGGCCCATCTCGCTCTCATCGGTCAGCGAGAAAAGCGCTTGATAAACCTTGTTCTCGGACAGGGCCGCAACCGCCAGCGGCGTCACAAACTGCGCCCCCGCCTCGGTCAGCACACAGCGCACATCGACATCGCGATCCCGCAGACGGCGGATCAACTCCAACACTTTATAAGCGGCAATGCCCCCGCCGATAATGAGCAGCAGTCTTTTTCCCGAGAGCATCTGTTTGACCGCATAAAGGACAAGGTTGATCTGGAAAATGAGGTGTATTGGCTAAGAGCGCAAGGGGAATGTGATATGTAAAGGCGCGAAGCACGATCTTGAAGTGGGAGGTAAACAGGCATATTGTAACTCTCAGAGGAGTTCTTCATGGCACCGAATAAGTCGCATGTCTTAGGGTTTCAGATTGACGAACCCCACCTGTTGTCGTCACCGAGTTTTGCTGAAAACCGAACTCGCTTGCGGGGAGCATTGCGAGCAAAGCAGAATTTTTTGAAGAAAAATCTTCAGTTTTTACAGCAAGACAATGACATTTTTTTCATACGACTTATTGAAAGCATTGGCCTTTTTTTTCGACGCCCTGTCTTCGTAGTTGGAGGGGTTAACGAAGAATTCAAAGGAAATCCTTTCCCCAACGACATGATCAAAAATGCTAAAGAACTCTCTCCAGAAGAATACCCCGTAGCTTTATTGATGGAGACTCATGGTAAAATCATTTATTTTGAGGATAAAATGTCAGGGTATTGTTTCTATCCCGCATTCCAATGGCAAGATGGGCGCGTCCATCCAAATATCGCTTTAGTCGTAGAAAAATTGCATAATTTGCCACAAGCCTTGAGCAATTGGCAGATGTTTGCTTGGTTTGCATCGACAAATGGTTGGCTTAACGATGATGCTCCGATGGATCGCTTAGATGATTTAGGGGCACTCTTGAGCGCCGTCGAGCACGAACGGCATCCGATGGGTGATTGATGCCTGTTCCAAAACCTCCCACGCCGTTTCCAGTTTGCTCTATAGTATCCTTCCCTGCTGGAACCGATTTGTATCGGACACATAAAACAGTTTACGCTGGAAATGGATTTCATTCATCGCCTCCCCAGCAGCGTTTTTCTCCCATCATTGGCAGCTCCGGGAAAATAATTGCTAGTTTATACGCGGCAACGACTCCCAAATCAGCAGTATTCGAATCTATTTATCATGATGTGAACCCACGCGCGCTTTTTAAGACTGTGCGATCACAGGATGTTTTTGAACGCTCCATTACACACACTCAGCCTGTGCGGGATCTAAAATTGGTTTCACTTTTTGCAACAGATTTAATGGCGTGGGGTTTGATGCGGACTGATCTGATCGAGACGCCAAAGTCAGAGTATTTAGGCACGGCTCAATGGGCTGAAGCCGTGCATCGAGCTAATCCTGACGTTGACGGCTTGCTCTGGACCTCCGTTCGTTGCGACCCTGAACGCTGTCTTGTTTTATTCGGGGATCGGGTTGCTTCCGGTGATCTCAAGATCATGAGCAGTCAGCGATTAACCCTTGATAGCCGCGCTTTTGCAGATGTTCGGCAGTGGGGGCGGGCGGCGGATATCACCATTATTACCCAAGCCTTACCGAAAATTCAGTAGCGCCCTTGGCCCAGTTGCGGCACTACTCGTGCTCTCGATATCTGTTTTGAGCGTGGGGTTTCCGGTGATGATGTCTGCCAAGCGTATTTTGATCAGCGGCGGGGCAGGGTTCCTTGGCTCGCACCTCTGCGAGCGGCTGCTGGGCGAAGGCCATGACATTCTGTGCGTGGATAATTATTTCACTGGCAGTAAGGCGAATATCGCGCATTTGCTCGATCATCCGCGCTTCGAGGTGATGCGCCACGATGTAACCTTCCCGCTCTATGTGGAAGTGGACGAGATTTATAATCTCGCCTGCCCGGCCTCGCCGATCCACTATCAGTTCGATCCCGTGCAGACGACGAAAACCTCGGTTCACGGCGCAATCAATCAGTTGGGCCTTGCCAAACGCGTGCGCGCCAAGATTTTTCTGGCGTCTACATCAGAAGTCTATGGCGACCCGACCGAACACCCGCAGACAGAAAGCTATCGCGGCAACGTCAATCCCATCGGCCCGCGCGCCTGCTACGATGAAGGCAAACGTGCTGCCGAAACCCTGTTTTTCGATTATTGGCGTCAGCATAAGCTCCGCATCAAAGTGGCGCGGATTTTCAACACCTACGGCCCGCGTATGCATCCGAACGATGGGCGCGTCGTGTCCAACTTCATTATTCAAGCGTTGCAGAACGAGCCGATCACGCTGTATGGCGACGGCAGCCAAACGCGGTCCTTCTGCTATCAGTCCGATCTGATCGAAGGTTGGATTCGCTTGATGAACACGGGCGACGAGGTAACGGGGCCGGTCAATATCGGCAATCCCAGCGAAATGACCGTGCGGGAATTGGCGGAAGCTATTCTGCGCCTGACCAACTCCAAATCCAACATTATTTTCAAGCCGCTGCCGCAAGACGACCCCACGCGCCGCCGCCCGGATATCAGCTTGGCAAAAAAGCTGCTGGATTGGGAACCGAAGGTCGATCTGGAAGACGGTCTGAAGGAAACTATCAGCTACTTCCGCAAAAAACTGAACGATTAGCCGGATCATGAAAAAGCGCGTCGAACAGGGTTTAGAACGCTTTATTTTCAGCAGCCGTTGGCTAATGGCCCCGTTTTATGTGGGGCTTATTGGCGCGCTCGCGTTGCTGCTGATAAAGTTCGTGCAAGAATTGCTGCACATCGTGCCGAATATCCTGACCCTGAAGGATACCGAGGTTATTCTCGCGGTCCTCACGCTGGTCGATCTGTCACTGGCCGGCAATCTGCTGCTCATGGTGATTTTTGCAGGGTATGAAAACTTCGTCTCGAAGATCGACACGGGCGATTCCGAAGATCGACCGGAGTGGATGGGCAAGGTCGATTTTAGCGGGCTGAAGCTGAAGCTGGTGGCCTCCATCGTCGCTATTTCTGGGATTCATTTGCTCAAAACTTTCATGAATATCGACCAAGTGAATAAAGAAGATCTTATATCATTAGTCGGTGTTCATATGGCTTTCGTCGTGTCGGGGGTTTTACTGGCGTTGATGGATAAACTGAGTGCCCAGTCCCATCATATAAAAGAGCATTGAGCCGTTACCTGAACAGTACCTCGTACGCGGCCTCTGCCCCCGGATGCAGCGGCAGGAGCGTCGTACGCCGCGCGCCTGCAAGGTTGAACTGTCCTGCCGCACCGAGGGTCGAGAGGCCCCGCAGCGTCGGCGTGGCCCACAGCGATTTTGTCAATGCCTCCGCAAACGCTGCGGGCGTATCGGCGCGGATCACCAGCACCAAAGGTTGCCCCAGGGTTTCGACGGGGGCAACGCCGGGGTAGAGACCGCCGCTGAGGGGTTCGCGGGTCAGCGCCGCCCGAAACTCTGGCGCAACCGCGTCCAGCCCCACCGGCATAAGGCGGAGCGGCAGGCTTCGCAGGCGTTGCAGCGTGAGCGGGTTCGGCGGCCACAGGGTTGCCATCACGGCCCGCACCTGCCCTTCGGCCAAGGCATCAAGCGCGAACTCCAACGGCATCAACTGAGCACGCTGCCCCGGCTTCAGCAGGTGCAGATGCGTGATGACCTGCCGCGCAAAGCCGGTTCCCGCGTCCGGCCCTTGTGCCAAGGCCAGGGGAGCGCCCGCAAGCTCGGTAAGGGCGGTTAGAGGATCGTCTTGGCGCACAAAAATATGCAAAGTTTCGGCGGAAAACGCCGCCAGCAGCCGCACCGACTCTTGCGCGCTGGCGTCCCCCGCTGCAAGCCACGCCTGAAGCGCGCGGGCGGGCACTAGCGCTGCTTCGGCTTGCCCCCCGCGCAACAAATCGAGCGCCCGTCCGGGGCCTTGCGCGGCCCCTTGAGCAACGACGATCAACCCCGGCACGCCGCAACTGCCGCCCCGATCGCACCCTCGCCCGCCCGGTGGGTTCGAGAGGCCCGTGGCCAGCCCTGCGGCGAGCGCGAAGGCGGCGCTCCCCAACGGTCCGGCGGCGAGGCGAAAAAAGCGCGGTTCTACTGGTTTGCTGGGGTCTTCTGCCGGAACCCCTTGCGCCCAGGCGGCCCCCCCGAGCAATAGGCTGACTGCTCCCCCTATCAACAGATGGCGGCGGGAGTGAGGGAAAGGGGGGAGGAAACCGATCATAGATGCGCGGGGGCAGCAGACTTAAGCTGGAGAAACGCCAAAGAGTTTACGGAAAAAACTATGGCACTATCGCGCGCGATATGCACGCTATGGCACCAATATCATTTGTTTATCTTGGCCTGAAGCGCGTGAAGGAAGGGCAACGATGAATTTGGGGATCCCGCCGATTATCGGGCATCGCGGCGCTCGGGGGCTTGCGCCCGAAAATACGCTGAGCGGCTTGCGCGCGGCTTTCGCGCACGGCGTTTTTTATGTGGAAATAGATGCCAAGCTGACGGCGGACGGCGTGGTTATTCTCATGCACGACGAAACCTTGGACCGCACGACCAACGGCAGCGGGCGCGTGGCTGAAACGCCCTATGATGTGATCCGCACCCTCAATGCAGCCCACGCCTTCCCCGATCACCCGCCCGAGCCGCCGCCCACGCTGGTGGCGGTGTTGGAGGTGATTCAATCGGTGGGGGGCGGCATCAATATTGAGATCAAACCCTGCCCTGGCCGGGAGCGGGAGACGGCGGCAGCGGTAATCGAAGTCGTGCGAAAGACGTGGCACCTGCCCACGCTACCCCTACTCTCCTCCTTCCAGCGCCCGTCGCTGGAGGCGTGCCGCGATCTCGCCCCAGACCTGCCGCGCGGCTATCTATCGGAGAATGTTCACGAAGATTGGGGGGCGGAGGCAAAGGCGCTTGGCTGCGTTACGCTCAATCTTCTGTGGACGATGATAACGCCCACACAGATGCCAAGCCTCACCGCCTCGGGCCTCCCCGTGCTGCTGTGGACAGTGAACGCGCCCGACGCGGCGCAAGCGCTGCTAACCGCAGGCGTGACCGCCGTCATCACCGACCGGCCCGATATCGTGCGGGGTGTGTAACGGCAACTATTTCCCCGACAGCCGCTTTCCAATCCCCAGAAAGGGCGGCATTCTGCCCGCTTCCGTTGCTAGAGAGTTTGTTTCATGAGCTTTGCCCTCGTCGATAACGCCGAATCCCCCCGCCCGCTTTACCTTGCGACGCGCGACACGCTCGCAGCCCTGCTCGAAACCTTAGGCGGGGAAGCCCGGACCTGGGCCGAGGGCCAAGGCTATACGGCAGAACCCGGTAGTTTGTTGGCCTTGCCAGACGCCGCAGGCCGCACCGTTGGGTATATCGTGGGCACGGGTGATGAGGGGTCGATCTTAGGCGGGGTCGATGCCGAGCTTTGGTCGCTGGGGGCCTTACCCGATGCTTTGCCGGTGGGGGCCTATTATCTCGCCGCCGAACCCGCCGAACCTGCGGCCTCGCGTTTGGCCCTTGGGTGGGCGCTGGGGGCCTATGCCTTCACGCGCTACAAGAAGCGCAAGCGCGTTGCTGCCACGCTGGTCTGGCCGCAACAGGCCAACCGGGAGCGCGTGTCGGCGATGGTGGAAGCCATCTACCTGGGGCGCGATCTTATCAATACTCCGGCGGGTGATCTGGGGCCGAAAGAACTGGCGGCGACTGCGCGCGATATTGCCGAGCAGCACCGGGCCAGTTGTTCGGTGATTACGGGCGACGATCTGTTGGTCGAAAACTACCCGGCCATTCACGCGGTTGGGCGGGCCGCCAGCAATGGGCCGCGCCTGATTGATCTGCACTGGGGCGATGAGAGCCATCCGAAGGTAACGCTGGTTGGCAAGGGTGTGTGTTTCGATTCGGGCGGGCTTGATATTAAGTCCGCCGGCGGAATGCAGATCATGAAAAAAGATATGGGCGGGGCGGCGGCGGTGCTGGCCCTCGCCCATGTCATTATGCGGGCACGGTTGCCGGTCCGCCTGCGCGTGCTGATTCCCGCTGTGGAAAACGCTATTTCCGGCAATGCCTTTCATCCGCTCGACGTACTGGCAACCCGCAAGGGCACCACGGTGGAAGTGGGGAATACCGATGCCGAAGGCCGCTTGATCCTCTGCGACGCGCTAGCCGAAGCCGACCGGGAAAAGCCCGCGCTTCTTATTGATTGCGCTACCCTCACCGGGGCCGCCCGCGTCGCCCTGGGGCCGGACCTGCCTGTGCTCTTCACGCGGCACGATGCCCTGGCCGAAGACCTGCTGAACAAAGCCGCTCAACACGCCGATCCGCTGTGGCGCTTGCCGCTGTGGCCGGGCTATCGCCGCCTGCTGGAGAGCAAAGTGGCGGACCTAAGTTCGACCGGGGAGAGCAGCTTCAACGGCGCGATCACGGCGGCGCTCTTCTTGGCGGAGTTCGTCGATCCCAGCACGAAATGGGTGCACATCGACATGATGGCCTGGAACCCGCGCGCGCGCCCCGGTCGCCCCGAAGGCGGGGAAGTTCATACTATCCGGGCGCTGTTTGCGCTGATTGAGGATTATTTGGCGGAGTAAGCCTGCCTGTTCTCAAAAAAGCCTTATCCTTCAGGATCACAAATCATCTTGCTTTAACCCGTGTCATACCGCAGCTTGATTTGACTCCGTAACGATTAGCGGCGAGTGCGACCAGAATGGCCGAGGCACGGGAACCGATGAAAACCGCGACAGCGCTCCATATGTGGCGCTTGACGACGGTTGAGGGCGTTCGGCGCGAGTCGCCAGACCTAACCGCGCGGCAGATGGCGGTCATGCTGACCGTTTATCTCACGCCTGCCCCCCACACAGTGCGGGGGCTGGCGGCGGAGTTGAATATCTCCAAACCCGCGATTACCCGCGCGCTGGACCGTCTTTCGCAACTGGGCCTTGCGAAACGCAAAGTGGACCAGAGCGACCGCCGGTCGATTCTGGTCCAACGCACGGTAAAAGGCTCGGTCTATCTTACTGAGTTTGGCGAGATCGTGACCCATACTCTCAAAACGCTTGAACTTTAGAGTAAATCCCAAGCGGCTCATGCTAGCCGTTCGGCATTTTCAAACAGCCTCTAAGGACGGGTATCGGCCCTGCGAGAGCGCGGGTGCGCGGCGCGATGCACGGCCAACAGACGCGCGGCATCGACTTCAGTATAGCGCTGGGTTGTCGAGAGCGAGGCGTGACCGAGAAGCTCTTGAATAGCCCGAAGCTCCCCGCCCGAGGCGAGTAGATGCGTTGCAAAACTGTGACGCAGCGCGTGGGGCGTGGCGGTATCGGGGAGGGCGAGGGCAACCCGCAGGCGGCGAATCTGCCGCTGCACCACGCCCGGATTGAGCGGCCCGCCGCGCGCGCCCACGAACAACGGCCCCTCCGACGGCAAGGGGAACGGGCAAGCGGCGAGATAGGCGCGCATAGCGTCGGTAATGATCGGCAGAACGGGTACGATCCGCTCCTTCCCCCCCTTGCCGCGCACGCGCAGCACGTCCGACAGGGGGGCTTCGGCGCGCGTCAGGCCAAGGGCTTCGCCCAGGCGCAACCCGCAGCCGTAGAGCAGGGTAATCAAGGCAAGATCGCGGTCGCCCAGCCAGGGTTCGCTGGCAAGCTCGGCAATATGATCGAGGCTATCGGCGGCTTCAGCTTCGCTTAGGGCGCGCGGCGCGGTTTTTGGCTGGCGCGGCGTGCGAATGGCGCTCATCACCGGGTTCTGCACAAGGGCCAGATGATCGAGCCGCCCGAACAGGCTTCGCAGCGCCGACAGCCCCCGTGCTAGGGAGGCGCGCCCAATACCAGCTTCGGTACGGCGGGCGAGGAAGGCGCGAATATCAGTCGGCGTTAGGCGCGCAAGGCCCGCAAGATCGGGAATTTCGCCACGATGCTCGGTGAGAAACAGCAAGAAAGCCGCTAAATCGCGGCCATACCCATCAAGTGTGTGCTTGGAGGCGCGCTTTTCCGCCCCCAGCCACAGCAGCCAACCGTGGAGAGCATCGGCCAAGTCCGGCGCGGCGGTAAACGTCAGCCCGGCGGGCAGCACGCGGGCTTACTCGTCGAGATCAAGCCAGGCGCGGGTGGTGATTTCCACTGCTTCGGCCAGAAAGCCGATGAGTTCCGTCCCCTGGCCTGGGTGAAAAATGCCCGGCCTACGCGCACCTAACGCCAGCATGGCCGCCGGGGCTTGGCGGGAGACGTGCAGGCGGATGAGCGCGTCCGAACGGGCAAGTCCCGCCTGTTCCTCGCCATAAATCTCAGGCTCGCCCGAAATATCGGCGCGCAACACCACGGCGTCACTGCCCAAGAGTTGCTCGATCATGCCGACAGGTAGAATGCGGACATTGCTGTTGGCCGCAACTATGCCGTCGCCGCTAGCTTCCAGGCAAAAGCCTACGGCATCCACATCGAGCAGGCTGGCGAGTTCATCGGTCAGCACAGTGATAAAATCTTCAAAACTGCGCGCGCCGATTAGGGCGATAATCGCAGCATGAACCCGGCCTTGGCTCACCAGATTATTGCGGCTGGTCGCAATCAATTTACGCTGATTGAGCTTGAGGCGGCTAATGTCCGAGCGCAATTTTTGGACAATGAACTGCTGAAGATCAACAACGCCCTCGCCCATGCCCCGAATTGGCGGCAGCAGCACCCCGGCAATATCGGGGTGCCGCACTAGAAAATCGGGATTACGGCGCAGATAGGTCAGCACGGCGGCATCGGTGAGCGTGTCGGCTTTCACCTTCGCCACTGCGTCCCCCTGCCGCCCTGTCTGATCCATACTGCGCTCGTCCATCTTACGGTTCCCGCTCTAAAGGATTGACTGGCCGGTGGCAGCCCAATCTTTCAAGAAGGTCTCAAGGCCGCGCTCGGTCAGCGGGTGCTTATAGAGCATCCACAGCAGCGACGGCGGTAAAGTTACCACATCGGCCCCCATCTTAGCGGCTTCGATGATATGGCCGGGGTTGCGAACGGAGGCGACCAGCACTTCCGTCGTGAAATTCGGATAGGCTGAGTAAATCTCGATGATTTCGGCGATCAAGCCCATGCCATCGTGGCCAATATCGTCCAGTCGCCCGACGAAGGGGGAGATATAGCTCGCGCCTGCTTTCGCTGCCAGCAGCGCTTGCGCCGGGGAGAAGCAGAGAGTGACGTTGGTGCGAATGTCTTTATCCGAAAGATGCTTACAGGTTTTCAAGCCATCCACGGTCAGCGGTAGCTTCACCGTCACGTTCTTGGCGATGGCCGCGAGGTGCAGCCCTTCCTTCAGCATCGTGTCGAAATCGGTTGCGGCCACTTCCGCCGAAACGGGGCCTTCGACGATTTCGCAAATTTCGGCGATAACATCCGTGAACTTACGGCCCGTTTTCGCTACCAAGGAGGGGTTCGTGGTCACACCGTCCACCAGCCCGGTCGGCACCAGGGCTTTAATTTCCGCAACGTCCGCCGTGTCGATAAAGAATTTCATCTTAATGCTTCTTCCTTTAGCCTCGGCGGATAGCCCGCCCGACGTTTTTATCCCCGGCCTCGCCTGGGATGTATCACTGCGCGACTTTAGCCGATGACCCGCCGTCCCGCTAGGCCCGAGGCGCACGCCCGGCCCGCATCGCTCCTAATTGATGAGCCGATTAGTTTGGATAGGGGGCCGCGCCGCGTATCGGTGCTGCTGCCGTTGCCGCTGGGCGATCTTTATGATTACGCCGTGCCGGAGGGGGAGGGGATGCCCGCGCCCGGCACGATCTGCACTGTGCCGCTGGGGAGCCGCTTTCTGCCCGGTGTTGTCTGGGATCGCGCCGAGGGCGGGGTCTGGGATCGCCCCAAGGGCGGGGAGGCGATTGCCGCCCGCCGCCTAAAGCCGCTCGGCCCGGCCTATCCCGTGCCCCCGATGACCGAGCCTCTGCGGAAGCTGATTGATTGGGTCGCCGCCTATACTCTCAGCCCCCCCGGCGCGGTATTGCGGATGGGCCTCAGTGTTCCCGATGCGCTGGAAGCGCCGACGCCGACTAAACTACTCCGCCTCGCCCGTCTCGGCGGCGAAGGCAGCTTGACCGACGCGCGCAAGAAGGTTTTGGCGGTGTTGGGGGAAGAGGCGGCGATGACGCCTGCCGACCTCGCCCGCGCGGCTGGGGTGAGCGCTGCCGTTATCACGGGCTTGCAGCGCGCGGGGTGGCTGGAGAGTGTGAGCCTTGCCGCCGAACTCGCCCCACCGCCGCCCTACCGTTGGCGCGGGGCCGATTTTTCCGACGATCAACAGGGAGCTGCCGACGCCCTCTCTACTCAGGTGCGGGCGGGCGGCTTTGCTGTCACCGTGCTTGATGGCGTCACCGGGTCCGGGAAGACGGAAGTCTATTTCGCAGCCCTTGCCGCAGCCCTGGCCGAGGGCAAGCAAGTGCTGGTGCTGCTGCCGGAAATCGCGCTCTCAACGCAGTGGCTGGAGCGCTTTCGCAGTCGTTTCGGGGCCGATCCGCTGGTGTGGCACTCGCATCTCACGCCGGCGGCGCGGCGCAAGACGTGGCGGCGGATTGCCTTGGGGCAGGCTCCGGTCGTTGTCGGCGCGCGCTCGGCACTATTTTTGCCGCTGGATCACTTGGGCCTGATCGTCGTCGATGAAGAGCATGAGGCCAGCTTTAAGCAAGAAGAGGGCGTGCTCTATAATGCCCGCGACATGGCAGTGGTGCGGGCGCGGCTGGAAGGGGTGCCGATTGTGCTGGCCTCTGCCACCCCCTCTCTTGAAAGTCTGGCGAACGTCGGAGCGGGGCGGTTCCACTGTACCCGTTTGCCCGAGCGCCACGGCGTTGCCGAAATGCCGGAGATTGCGGCGATTGATCTGCGCCGAACCCCGCCGCCGCGCGGGGCGTTTCTGTCCATCCCTTTGCGCGACGCGATTGCCGAAACCTTGGCGCGCGGCGAACAGGCGATGCTGTTCCTTAATCGCCGGGGCTATGCGCCGCTGACCCTGTGCCGAACCTGCGGCTACCGTTTCGAGTGCCCCCATTGTTCGGCGTGGTTGGTGGAGCATCGCGGGCGCGGGCGGTTGCTCTGTCACCACTGCGGCCACACGCAGCCGCTTCCCCCCGTCTGCCCCTCCTGCGGAACAGAAGACGCGCTGGTCGCCTGCGGCCCTGGGGTGGAGCGCGTTGCGGAGGAAGCGGCGGCGCTGTTCCCGGACGCGCGGTTGGCGGTCATGGCCTCGGACCTGCTCGGCTCGGCCAAGGCGATGCACGATCTGATTACGGACGTGCAGGAGCGGCGGATTGATCTGCTCGTCGGTACGCAAATGATGGCGAAGGGCCACCATTTCCCCCATCTTACGTTGGTCGGGATCGTTGATGCCGATTTGGGCCTTGCAGGCGGCGATTTGCGCGCGGGGGAGCGGACGTTTCAAGTGTTGCACCAAGTGGCGGGCCGGGCCGGGCGCGCAGAGCATCCGGGGCGTGTGTTGATGCAAACGCTTCAGCCGGAACATCCCGTTATCGCGGCGCTGTTAGCGGGCGACCGCGACCGTTTTATCGCGGCGGAAATGGACGACCGCCGCACGCACACGATGCCTCCCTATGGGCGGCTCGCCGCAATCATTCTGTCGGCCCCCAGCCCGGAGATGGCCGAACAAGCCGCCCGCCGTTTCAGTAGAGCCGCGCCTAATGCCGCCGATGTGACCATCCTCGGCCCAGCCCCCGCACCGCTGTTCATGCTGCGCGGGCTTTACCGTTGGCGCTTCCTCATCAAAACACCGCGCGAGAAACTGGCCCAAGGCTTGATCCGCGATTGGATTGGCCGGGTCGAGTTGCCGAAACCGGTCAAGCTGATCGTGGACGTGGACCCTTATAGCTTTTTGTAGGGCGGGCGCATCAAAAGGTTCTACGGCAATCTGCGCCTTAAAAGCTCCTGCACTTGAGCGGAAATATCCATTGCCGGGTGCAGCAGGGTCAGGACTTGTACCTGATCGGAAGGTTGATCGTAGCGGTAGACGATTAAATGACTGCCGACCGAATAGGCCAGATAGGGCGGCGGTAGATCGCTGCGATAGCGACCAAGTTGGGGGTTTTCGGCAAGCAGATCGAAGGCGTAAAACATCTGCCGCAGATAAGCCAAGGCACGGACTTCGCCCCAATTTTGAGTGGAGTAATATTCGATCTTCTTCAGCGTATTTCGCGCTTCGGGGGAGACGAGGACGCGCGCCATCTTACGAAGCCTCCTGGAGTCGCCGCTCCCGCCCCTCCGCTAAAATCTCGTCCAATGTCACCTCGCGGCCCAACCCGTCATCGAGTTCCTTGGCACAGAGCGCGAGATACTCCCACAGCAGCCCGCGTTCGTCCTCCGATTGGCGCTTTTGGTCCTCGCGGATCAAGTGGCGAACGTATTCACTAGCGCTATACTGGCCGCGCGTTGCTTGGGTTTCGATATAGTCCCGCATCGCTTCGGGCATCGAGATATTCAAAGTGCTCATGGGGACACCTCCTCAAGGGGGTAAAATGATGCTGCCCCCAGAATTTGTCAAACCCTGGCCACTCGGTGCGGGCATACCCCATAAAAACCCCCCGCATCTATCGCTCTCGTCAGCGGCAGATGCGGGGAGGGTGTCGCCTTATTCCGCCGCTTGCGCCAATTTTGGCGGGGACCACCGCAGCACCGGCTTGCGGGCGGCGAGGGTTTCGTCTAAGCGGCGGCGCGGCGTTAAGCGGGGGGCGGTATGGAACGCTTCGGCGTCGCCCGCTTTGGCTTTTTCAGCGAGGGCGTGCATCACCGTGATGAACTTATCCAGCGTCGCCTTATCTTCCGTCTCCGTTGGTTCGATCAGCATAGCCCCGTGGACGACCAGGGGGAAATACATGGTCATCGGGTGATAGCCTTCGTCGATCAGCGCTTTCGCAAAATCGAGCGTGGAAACGCCCGTGTCTTTTAAGAAGCTATCGTCGAACAACACTTCATGCATACACGGCCCGTCGAAGGGGGCGGAGAACGCGTCTTTCAGGCTGGCGAGGATGTAGTTGGCGTTCAGTACCGCGTCCGAGGCCACTTGCCACAGCCCATCGGCCCCGTGGCTGAGCATATAAGACAGCGCCCGCACGAACATGCCCATTTGGCCGTGGAAGGCTTTTAGACGGCCAAAGCTGTGCGCGGCTTCGGCTTCTGCCGCTTCCAGCACAGCAAAGCTGCCGTTGCGATTGACGATCCAGGGCAGCGGTGCGTAAGCCGCCAGCGCGTCCGACAGCACCACCGGCCCGGAACCCGGCCCGCCGCCACCGTGGGGGGTGGAGAAGGTTTTGTGCAAGTTGATATGCATACAATCAACGCCAAGATCGGCGGGGCGCACGCGGCCTACAATGGCGTTGAAGTTCGCGCCGTCGCAGTAAAAATAACCGCCCGCGCCGTGAATGGCGTCGGCAATTTCGCGAATGTCACGCTCGAACAGCCCGCAGGTATTCGGATTGGTCAGCATAATCGCCGCCACGTCCGGCCCCAGCTTGGCCTTGAAGGCGGCAAGGTCAACGCGGCCTTCTGCGGTGGCTGGGATGGGATCGACAGTAAAGCCGATGGAGGCTGCGGTTGCGGGGTTCGTGCCGTGAGCCGATTCAGGCACCAGCACCCGCGTGCGGTGGCTTTCGCCCCGTGCGGCGAGGGCGGCCTTAATCGCGACCATACCGCAGAATTCGCCGTGCGCGCCCGCAGCCGGAGACATGGCGACGGCGGGCATCCCCGTAAGTGTTTTCAACCAATGGGCCAGCGTGTCGATGAGTTCGAGCGCGCCTTGCACGGTGGAGATGGGTTGCAGCGGGTGAATATCCGCAAAGCCCGGCAGCCGTGCCATACGCTCGTTCAGGCGCGGATTATGCTTCATCGTGCAAGACCCGAGCGGGAAGAAGCCTGAATCTATGCCGTAGTTCTTTTGGCTGAGGCGGGTGAAATGGCGCACCACCTGCGGCTCGGCTAAATCGGGCAGACCGACGCCGCCCCGGCGGGCAAGATTGCCCAAGCGATTGGGGGCCTTCGGCGCGTCCGGTAGATCGACACCAAGGCGGCCCGGCTGACCCAACTCGAAAATCAACGGCTCTTCAAGAATAAGGCCGCGATGGCCGGACGTTGTTTCAACGGAGGCCAACTCTACCACCGCATCGCGGTTATGGCGGCCCTGGGAACGGTCTTGCGCGGTCATGCGAGTACCTCTTTCAGCCCGGCAACTAGGGCATCCATATCATCGTCGGTCACGGTTTCGGTCACGGCCACCAGCAGGTGATGGGCAAGATCGGCATGATCGGGCCACAGGCGGGAGGCGGGAACCCCCGCGAGAATCCGGTTATGCGCCAAGGCTTCCACGACAGTTGCGGCATCTTTGGGCAGCACCAGCGTCACTTCGTTAAAGAAGCTCTCGTTCAGCACGCGCACGCCCGGAACGGCTTTCAGCTTTTCGACCAACTGGCTGGCCTTGGCGTGGTTCAACAGCGCCAACTGCGTGAGGCCGGTTTCCCCGAGCAACGACATATGAACGGTGAAAGCCAGCGCGCACAGCCCGGCGTTCGTGCAGATATTGCTGGTCGCCTTCTCGCGGCGAATATGCTGCTCGCGCGTTGAGAGGGTCAGCACCCAGCCGCGCTTGCCATCGGCATCGACGGTTTCCCCGCACAAACGCCCCGGCATCTGGCGCATGTATTTTTCGCGCGTGGCGAACAGGCCAACGTAAGGGCCGCCGAAGTTGAGGCCGTTACCGATAGACTGGCCTTCTGCGACGACAATATCCGCCCCCATCGCCCCCGGCGGCATCAGCGCCCCAAGCGACAGGGCTTCCGTCACAACCACGACCAGCAGCGCGCCCTTGGCGTGGGCGGCAGCGGCGAGCGGGGTAAGATCACGGATATGGCCGAAGACGGAAGGGTTCTGCACGACCACGCAGGCGGTATCGCCATCAATGCGGCTTGCGAGATCTTCCAACCCGTCCGGGTCGGCAGCCGCAGCGTCTAGGGTGAAATCACCATACGCGCCATGGGTCTCGACAATCGCCTTATAGTGCGGATGCAACCCCCCGGAGAGCAGCGCTTTCGTGCGCTTGGTCACGCGGTTGGCCATCACCACGGCTTCAACGCAGGCGGTAGAGCCGTCGTACATGGAGGCGTTCGCTACCTCCATGCCCGTGAGCAGGGCCACTTGCGTTTGGAACTCGAACAGATATTGCAGCGTGCCTTGCGCGATTTCCGGCTGATAGGGCGTGTAAGCCGTCAGGAACTCGCCGCGCTGGATGATATAATCCACGCTGGCGGGCACATGGTGGCGGTAGGCCCCGGCCCCGAGGAAGAAGGGGACATCGCCCGCCACCAAATTCTTGCCTGCCATCGCCTTCAAGGTGCGTTCAACCGAAAGCTCCCCAGCGTGGAAGGGCAGATCAACGGGTTTCGTGCGGACGGCGGCGGCGGGAACATCGACGAACAGGGCATCGACGCTGGCAGCGCCAATCGTGCCGAGCATCGCCCGGCGGTCGCCTTCGGTGAGCGGTAAATAGCGCATTGCTTAGGCTCCGGTATGGGCCTGATAGGCCGCTTCGTCCATCAACCCATCAAGCTCGGACGGGTTAGACAGGGTGATCTCGAAGAACCAACCGTCGCCTTGCGGGTCGGTGTTCACCAAGCTCGGGTTATCCGGCAGACCGTCGTTGACGGCGGCAATGGTGCCGGACAGCGGGGCGTAAATATCGGAGGCGGCTTTAACCGACTCGACCACGGCGGCTTCCTTGCCTTGCGCGAATGTCGCGCCGACAGCGGGGAGTTCGACGAACACGACATCACCCAACTGTTCTTGCGCGTAGTCGGTAATGCCGACGCGGGCAAGGTTGCCCGTAATCTGCACCCATTCGTGGTCGGCGGTAAATTTCACAGTGGACTTTACAGTGGACATAGAAACTCTCTCCTAACGAACGTAACGATGGGGCGTGAACGGCAGGGGCGCGACCGTGGCCGGAACCGGCTTGCCGCGCAGATCTACAAACAAGGTACGGCCCGGCGCAGTATGGCTGGCGGCGACATAGCCCATCGCCACAGGGCCTTGCACGGTTGGGCCGAAGCCGCCGCTGGTGACAATGCCGAGCGCTTCGGTCAACCCGGCATCGGCATAAATCTTTGCGCCTTCGCGCACCGGCGCGCGGCCTTCGGGCTGAATGCCAACGCGGCGGCGGGCGGGGCCATCCAGAAGCTGCGCTTGAATAACGGGCGCGCCCGGAAAGCCGCCTTCGGCCCGGCGACGCTTCGAGATAGTCCAGGCCAAATCGGCCTCGATGGGGCTGGTCGCCTCCGTAATATCATGGCCATAGAGGCACAACCCGGCTTCGAGCCGCAGGGAATCACGCGCGCCCAGGCCGATGGGCTTCACCGCCTCATGCGCGAGCAAAGCCAGCGCGAGGGCTTCTGCCGCCGTATTGGGAACGGAAATCTCGAACCCATCCTCCCCCGTATAGCCCGAGCGGGTGATGAAGAGGGCGGTACCGTTCCAGGTGAACGCGGCCCCGGAGAGGAAGGCCAGGGTTTCGACGCCCGGCACCAGGGCCTTTAGCACGTCCACAGCCTTGGGGCCTTGTAGGGCGAGCAGGGCGGCATCGGTGTGCTCAAGAACCTCGCAATCGGTTAACTCGGCGCGAAACCGTGCAATATCTTGCGTTTTGCACCCAGCGTTGACGACGACGAACAGCCGATCTTCCAGCTTCGTCACCATCAAATCGTCGAGAATGCCACCATCGGCCTGGGTTAGCATGGTGTAGCGCATTCGGCCCATTTTGAGGATTTGCAAGTCGCCCGGCACTAGCCGTTCCAGCGCCACAGCCGGATCGGCACCATTCTTGCCGCGCAGGGTGACTTGGCCCATGTGCGACACATCGAACAGGCCCGCATTCTCGCGCGTCCAGGTGTGTTCGGTTAAAATTCCGGTTGGGTATTGCACCGGCATGGCATAGCCCGCGAAGGGCACCATGCGCGCGCCAAGGCTGCGATGCAGCGCATCGAGCGCAGTGGTCAGAAGAGTGGTATCGGTTTCAGTCACAGATCCGGTGCCTTTCGCGCAAGCAAACTCGCGTGCCGTCCTCCGACGGCGGGCACCCCCTCTGTCTGATTACCTGAAAGATCGACCGGATGTAGCCGGCTTGCCTCGTCGGTGGATGGCAGACGCCATCGCTTTCCAGAGCGGTCGATCCCTGTGCGGTCCTGGGTGCCTGAGAGTTTCCGGGATGGGTTGCTCCTTCGGCGGCGGATAGCTCCGCACTCTCCCACGCAGGGCTTATGACCTGAAATCAGGTATGCGGGATTCGGGGAGGGAAGTCAATTGCTATGGCGACGGCACGTTGTACGCCATTGATAGTCAATCAACTTTGATCTCTGATAATGATTTAAGCTTATATGATTTTTTTGTTTCTTGAGTTGCGTATTTTGTTGTTTCTTCTACCAAAATTTTTGCCTCATAATTGTAGTTAAGTTTCCACATATTCATAATAGGGAATTCATCTTCAACTCGCCCAGAAAAATCAGGCCCATCCCCAGAGGATATAAAACGAAAATGTTTTGTCTGGCTGTCGAGGCCAATTAGGGTACCAAAAACAGATATATCCTTCCTGACCGTGTCGGATGTTTTGCTGATTATTTCAACAAGTTTTTGCATATTTTCCGATGTAATAATTCTACCCTTTGTATTACCGTTAACTGCTTTCCAATTTATATCGACATTGAAATTAGCGTCTAGATTAACTTTAGACCAGTCATAAATCCGCTTTATTACTGCCTGTCCCAATGCCTTGGCGGCATCTCTGACATCATTTTCATCAGAAATATCAACTGAGTTCATGAGTGCGTCTATAGTATTGTCAAAAGAGTTCCAAAATAAATTTGCTTCCCCTTGAACAGTCATGGCGATTCCAAGGGAGCCCGGATATGAGAACGCAAAATCGAGCCGTGTTTCACTAGCGCTGTCAGGAGTTATGACAGCGTTCTTTTTCGATCCATTTTTCAAAGAGTCAAATATTTGGGAAAAAAGATTTTGGAACTCCAGTATAGATTTGGCGACATCTGCAACAGAATATCCACCCTTGCTAATTACCCTGTAACGACAAATTTCAGTTTGCTTGACGCGACACTCTTGTTCCCAATCTCGCTCCAATTCCGATGCAATTTGTTTCATTGAGGATAAATTGATTAAAATATAGCGATCATTAGGAAAATCACGCAATGACGTCTCTATCTCAGCAATGGCCGAATAGGTCTTGTGAAGTTTTTCAAGTAAATATTCTGTGCCAGACATCTGATTCACCAATCTTAATTACAGCAAAGCCTTTCAAAAATTTTTCTCTATCAACTCCCCAAAGTTCCGCCCAATAACTAAGATTTGATGTTTTTGAACGCGGATCATCTTGATTAAATTCAATCGCAACGTATGTGTCAAGAAGAGGATGAAATTTTCTTCCACTATTTAAGTGCTTCATTATAAAATCATAGTTATCATTATCTTTAGAGCTTAAAGTATTAAAGTTTATTATGATGGATAAGTCAATATCATTCGGTTCTATTTTTTCCGTCAGGTAAGACCCATCAATCCACATCTCGCAGGTAAGCTGTCTTCTTTTAATTTCGTTCAATAAATTTTTAAAGGCATCAAAAATTATTCGCCTAGACTTCGAGTTCGGGAATCTCAGGACCGTTAATTCTTCCAAGAAATCTGAGCTAAATACGTGCCTTCCTGGTCCTAGTAGCGGAGGGTACGTTTCTTTTTGCATTAATCTAACCTAAGTTATACTTTTGGACGAACTAAAGTTTAATGTCATGAAGAGCTTACGTTTCTGGCGAAAGTTCTTCATGAATTTTCAACTCGCTTCTGTCCGAATCATGCCTAAAAGTTGTTTCTGTGGCAAGCTTTTCCCGCTCCAGCGATCAAAATTTATTCAATCGATAATCTCACTGCAAAATCAAATAGTTATTCTCAAACCCAACCTTCTGGCTACGCACCATCAGCACCACCGTGCGCCCATCGCCCAAGGTGAGGTTCAACTGGCCTTTCGGGGAATTGGTGGGGCGGGTCGCGCTTATGATGATCCCGACGACTGCATCGAACGACAGGTGCAAACCTTTATCAATATTGGATTTCGTCACCGTGTAGCCGCGCCCTGGCAGAATGAACAAATGCCCGTTTTCCGGCACCACGGCGTTGAGGGTTTGGCGATTGCGGACCGCCACCACCTTGCGCTCTTCCTTCGCTGGGGCGGCGTCCGCCAGCGGAGCTAACAGGGTGAGCACGGCCAAGGATAGGGCGGAAACAGCGCTACGCATGATCTAATCCTCGCTCGCATCGGTGCTAAAGATCGCGGCCCCGTCGGCTTCGGTCAAGGCGTGCCAGTCGCCGGGGGCCATTTGTCCCAACCCAAGGCCGCCGATACGGGCGCGGTGCAGAGTTTCAACGTGATTGCCAACAGCGGCCATCATCCGCCGCACTTGATGATAGCGCCCTTCCGTAAG
The DNA here is from genome assembly GCA_043721315.1 of Alphaproteobacteria bacterium. Taxonomy (GTDB): domain Bacteria; phylum Pseudomonadota; class Alphaproteobacteria; order Elsterales; family Elsteraceae; genus Elstera. Next base: position 6,075 of record JAYSQZ010000057.1, on the reverse strand, counting down.
GCGAACTTCTACCTGTTTGCCGTCTTCGGAAATCGCGCGCAGCCCGGCGGGTTTGCAGGGGGTTTTCTCGTTTTGCAGCATCAGCGTACCGCTGGCAAACGTCGCCACGTCGTCCCCTTGCATCGGGCGGGCGAGGGTGGCGTGATAGAGTTTCGTTACTTTGCGTTTTGGCGAGATGATCTTGTGCAGCAACTGCCCGTCATCGGTCATCAACACGAGGCCGGAGGTGTCTTTATCCAAGCGCCCGGCGACCGATAGCACGGGATCCCGGCGGCGAAAGCGGGCGGGCAGCAGGTCATAGACCAAGCGGCCAGGGTCTTCGGTCGAGCACACAAAGCCTTCCGGCTTATACAGAATAAGCGTGAGCGGCGCGGGGTCGAGCGCTTCGCCATCGGCGGACAGGCGCGCGGGGTCGATACGCGGATCGTCTTCCAGCACCGTGCCGTCATCGAGTGACAGGCGACCGTCCGCAATCCAGCCCTCGGCTTCCCGGCGCGACGTGCAATAGCCCAGCGCCATCAACCATTGCGATGCGCGTTTCTGCATTAGCGCACCGCTTCCAGCAGTTTGAACCCGTCCTGGTCGATCAGGCTGCGCCAGGATTTGAACGCCGCCTCCAGATCGGCCTCATAGGGCAGCGAGCGGTTGGCGACCAGCAGCAGTTTTCCGCCCGGCTTAAGCCCGTGCGCTGCTGCCCGAATGAAGGCTTTGCCAAGGTCCGGCACAGCGGCGCGGCCCTGGTGGAACGGCGGGTTCATCACCACTGCGTCCCACTCAGCCGCCCCGCGCGGCTGCGTCGCGTCGGCCCAGCGCACTGAGACACGCGGATCGGGCAGGTTTTGGCGGGCGAGGGCGACCGCGCGCGAGTCCGCTTCCACCGCCTCAATCCGCATCACGCCAGGGCAGCGCGCCAGGATTTCGGCAGAAAGATAGCCCCAGCCGCAGCCCAAATCCGCCACCACGCCCGCAAGGCTTGCGGGTAGGTGTGCCGCGAGTAGGGCCGAGCCTGCGTCGATCCGGTCCCACGCAAAGAGGCCGGGGGCGGTGGCGATGGGGGATTTCTCCGGCAGCAGCGGCAGGGTTCGCGCGGTGGCTCCCGCAATCCACTCCGCCGCAAGCCCGGTCTTGAACTCCGCGCCCTTTGCGGCCCAGAGCACGCGGCATTTATGCTTCGAGAGAACACCGACGCCGCCGAACAAATCGTTCATATCGCTTTGGAAGCGCGCGGCCCCGCCGGTATTGGCAACGGCCAGGGCGAGAATCCCGCCTTCGGCCAGGGTTTCCGCCAGCAAGGCCAAATCCCCCAACGCCCGCTCCCGCTGCTTACCGGGAACGTACAGAATGAGACGCGGTAAGATGCCGTGATCGGTTTGCAGGCGCGCGCGCAACGCCTCGGATGTTGCGGGTACGGACTGCACGGTCCAGCCGCCCTGAGCGAGACGACCCGCCTGCGGCTCGAAATCCTCCAGCAGCAGTGTGCGCGCCTGGGGCAGATCGTCTAACGGCGCGCCTGCGCCAAGCCCCTGCACGAGGATCGGCCCGGTTTCGGGAAGGGCAAGCAAGCCCCGGTCGAGCGCTACCGCAAGGGCGGCCTGTTCAGTCTCAGTCATACCTCTCCCCTACAGGGGGATGGAGGCAAAAGGAAGACGAAACGATGACGGGCGTGCGATGGTGCTTAGAGCCGCGCGGCTCTAAGGTACAATCATCCGTATCGCAGCGGGATGGACGGTGAAAATGGCAGGCGTCGTGCCCAGTACCTCGCCGTCTATATTAATTGGTCTGGCGCGTCGCGTTGCGATCTCGAACCGCCGCCCGCGTAAGGTGCGGACTTCCGGGCTAAGGCCGTGGCGGCCAGCGGGGAAAGAGCCAGCGATGGTCAGCAGCTTCCAGACCGCCTTGAACTCCAGCGAATAAAGATCGAGCTGGCCGTCACTAATGTTGGCGTCTTGTTCCACGATCATGCCGCCGCCATAGTGCCGCCCGTTGCCCACCGCAATTTGCAGAGTCTTCACCAGAATCGTGTGTCCGTCCTCGCCGGTAATAGCGGCGTGGAAAGGCCGCGCTTCGGCCAGCGCGCGCAAGAGTGCCCAGAGATAGCCGAGCCGTCCCCAACGCTTCTTGCTGACGCCGGACAGCTTATCGGCGAGCTTGACCGATAGGCCGAGGCTGGCGACATTGAAAAAGAAGGTGCCGTTTACGTCACCAAGATCAATGGTTTTCAGCCGCCCGGCAGCGATGACGTGCGCCGCCTCCGTCGCGTCCAGGGGCAGACCAAGTGTGCGTGCGAGGTCATTGGCGGTACCTGCCGGAATTAACCCGAGCGGCAGGCCGGTACGACAGGTCGCGGCTGCGACCGAATTGGCGGTGCCGTCACCGCCAACCGCGACGATAAGGTCCGCCCCTGCGGCACGCTCACACAGGCGATCGGTGAGGGTTTCGCGGTCGGCTGTGTCGATTGGGACAAGCTCGATGCCCCGTTCGGCAAAAATGCTTTCGACTGGGGAGAGCGCGGCGGTGCCTCGACGGCTGCCAGGATTGGCGACGAGAAGGGCACGGCGCGGGGCGATCAATCCGGTCATGATGACTCCTCGGTGAGCGTTGGTCAGAGAGCGGTAGCATCGTGGCGGAAATATGTGAAAAATAACAGGGTAGGAGTAATTTGTAGTCACGCAATAAGAGTATGCATTTATTAAGTATTTTCACAATCTTTAATTGAAAGTTATTCTTGGCTTAGACTGTTAAATTTGCCAGCTTTTCGGTTATCAATGACGTGCGGGTCAAGATAGAATCGCAAAAAAGCGTTTATCTCCGCCCTTATAGAAGAGTAAAACTTTCCGCGTTGGACAGAGGGGGCTTAATCTGAAAAGCTAAATCGGACTCCGCTAAGATGGACCGTCGATGCACGATTTGCCCGCTCACTCCTTCCAGGTAGCTGCCGCCGACGGCACTGTACTGCACGGCACGCTGTGGGTAGGAGACGGGGAGGGCGTAAAGCCCGTCGTAACGATCCACTGCGCCACGGCGGTTCATAGCCGCTACTATGCCCGCTTTGCCGCGTGGTTGGCGGCGGCAGGCTGCGACGTGCTGACCTATGATTATCGGGGGATTGGCGCGTCCCATCCAGGCCGTCTGCGGGGGTTTGTTGCCGATTGGGTCGATTGGGCGCGGCTTGATGCCGATGCCGTGATGCGCTTCGCCGAAACCCGCTTTCCGGGCCGCGCTTATCACGCTGTCGGCCATTCCATCGGCGGCGTCTGCGCGACCTTGGCCCCTGCCAGCCATCGGCTCACGCGGATCGTGACCGTCGGCGCGCAGTTCGCCTATTGGCGCGATTACGACGCGGCACAACTCTGGAAGATGCTCGTGCGCTGGCACCTATTCATGCCGCTGCTCACCGAAGTGCTAGGCTATTTTCCCGGCAAACGCCTCGGCTGGCTGGAAGACGTCCCGAAGGGCGTGGTTCGCAACTGGAGCCGCATGGGGCCGAAGTTTGAAACCGTGCTCAGGCGTGGCCGGCAGGGGGTAACGCCGCTGCACGCCGAGGAAATCGCCGCCCAGTTCGCCGGGATCACCGCGCCGATTTTGGCGATTAGCGCCACCGACGATCCGTTTGCCACAGTCGCTGCGACCGAGCGGTTGATGGGCTATTGGCAGCGTGCCCCGCGCTACCATTTGCGGCTCGACCCCAGCTTGGTGGGAGTTCCTGAAATCGGCCATTTCGGCTTTTTTCACGCGCGCTTCGCCGAAACCCTGTGGCCAGTAGTGCTGGCGTTCTTGCAAGATGGCACTGTATCGGGCGCTCACGTGGGGGTGCTGTCCTCGCCGCTCTGAAAACAATTGCGGCGCAGGCTCAAAACCCGCCATATCCCCCAGACACCCAAGCGTGTTGGTGGATTTTTGAGCGACTGGAGCGTGGGGCATGGCCGAATATCTTTATAAGGGCGATCTTCCCGATGGGCTGTCCCTCGGGCCGGTGGTGGCGATTGATAGCGAAACGATGGGCCTCAATGTGGGCCGCGACCGTTTGTGCCTCGTGCAGCTTTCGGGCGGCGATGGGAATGCCCATCTCGTGCAAATGCCGATGCCCGGCAAGCATGGCCGTATGGAAGCGCCAAACCTCGCCCGCCTGCTCGCCGACCCGGACGTGCTGAAGCTGTTTCATTTTGGCCGCTTCGATATTGCCGTGTTGCGCCACCATTTAGGCGTTCTGACCGCGCCGGTGTACTGCACCAAAATCGCCTCCCGCCTTGTGCGGACCTATACCGACCGGCACGGGCTGAAAGACCTGGCGCGCGATACCATCGGCATTGATCTCTCGAAGCAGCAGCAATCTTCCGACTGGGGGGCCGAGACGTTAACGCCGGAGCAGATGACCTACGCCGCCTCCGACGTGCTCTATCTCCACGCGATTAAAGCGAAACTAGACGTAGCGCTGGAGCGGGAAGGCCGCATTGCGCTGGCCGAAGCACTGTTCCGCTTCCTGCCGCACCGGGCCGACCTCGACGTGATCGGCTGGCCGGGTGATATATTCGAGCACTGAGAGCCTAGGTCGTTTCCCTGTCTTTTTGACGGATCGTTGTCATTTTGCAACACGGCACCGACCTACCTCAATGGGGATCGAATGGCCCATTTTTCAAGGCAGTAGAGGTTGCTGAAAACGAAAATGCTTTTATTTTCAGCAGTCTGACGCAAGTTTGTGCGGCGTCACTACGCTTGACACAGATCGGGTAGCTGTTACAGCGTGAGATTATGACAGCCGAGCAGCGCCTTTGGTGCGTTTAGCGCGTCGTGCAGTTTCGAATTGTGATCGCATGATCTAGGGAGAAGTTTTTATGAAGAAGATTCTATTGGCCACATCGGCTTTGGTTTTGGTTGCCGGTGCGGCGTCCGCCCAGCAAGTGACGACGAAGGCACCGTTCACCGTAACGCTCGGTGGTTCGGTCCGGTCGGAATTTATGCTTGTTAACGATGATGCGGCGAACGCTTCCTCGCGCGAGGCGCGTCTGGATTATCGCCTGACGCTGAAGGCCGAAGCCAGAGCCGAAAACGGCCTGACCTATGGTTTCAGCGCGCGTCTGCGGAATAACCAAAATGGTGCAAATCAGGCGCGCCAGGATGTGCTGGGTGCCGATACGAAGTTCATCTACCTCTCGGGCGCATGGGGTAAAGTCGAGCTTGGTGATACGATGGCCGTCGATAGCGAGCTTGAAGTTCAAGCGCCTACCGTTGGTATCGGGCAGGCCGACTATGCTTTTGGGATTGATACAGGCCGCTACAGTTATTATCACGTTAATGAAGGCGAGTTCGATACGAAGCTCGTTTATTACACGCCGGTGTTTGCAGGCTTCCAGGCAGGTATTAGCTACACCCCGGAAAAAGGGTCGGCGGGTCGTGATAATGCGCGCTCGAAGTTCGCCACGGGCGGTGCCAATGATTACAATGATCTCATCGCTATTGCGGCGAAATATAACCGTGAGTTCGGCGACATTGCCTTCACGGTGGGCGGCGGCATTCAGTGGGGCGACCAAAAAGATACGTCCGCAACGGTTAAGAGCACGCTTGGCGACTATGCCGCGTGGCACCTTGGCGCAACCGTGGGCTATGAGGGCTTCGTCGTTGGCGGTCATTACTTCAATAATGGCGAAACGGGCCTAGGGAAGGGTGATAAGGAGTTCGGTTGGCAGCTTGGTCTCACGTATGAAACCGGCCCCTTCGCAGTGGGTGTGAACTACGCCCGCGTTGAAACCGATTATAAGGCGCGCGGCGTGACGGACACGACCGATACGGCCTATGGTATTGGTGCAGCCTACCAACTCGCCCCCGGCCTGTCCTTGCAAGCCGACGTGATTAAGTTCAATGCTGAATCGGCGGATAGAGCGGGCCTGAAGGCCGGTAAGACGAAGAATGATGGTACGCTCTTCACGTTCCGTACCCGCGTCGATTTCTAAGCGCGTCTAAAAATGGTTTAAGAGGCTGTTTGGAAATTCGGCGGCTGAGAGACTGCGAGGGATTTTTGGGACCTGATAGGAGCCAAGCGCAGCAGATATCGAGACTATCTGCAAGATTGGCGACGCA
>JAYSQZ010000056.1:0-7282 GCA_043721315.1 Alphaproteobacteria bacterium | reverse complement strand
GTGATCGCGGCCGTCAGCGAGGTCTTCCCGTGGTCAACGTGACCAATCGTGCCAATGTTGCAATGCGGCTTGTTCCGCTCAAATTTAGCCTTCGCCATAATAGATATCCTTGCTAACGGATCACGCCATTTTGGCGCGGACTTCGTCCGCAACCGCCTGGGGAACCTGTTCATAGTGATGGAACTGCATGGTGTACTGGGCACGACCCTGGCTCATCGAGCGCAGCGTGTTCACGTAACCGAACATATTGGCCAGCGGCACCATGGCGGAGACGACGCGGGCATTACCCCGGCTATCCATACCATTGACTTGGCCGCGACGGCTGTTCAGATCGCCGATAACATCGCCCATATAATCTTCCGGCGTCACCACTTCGACCGCCATAATCGGCTCCAGCAGCTTCGGGCCAGCCTTTTGCAGGCCTTCCTTGAAGGCTGCGCGCGAGGCGATTTCAAAGGCTAGAACCGAGGAATCAACGTCGTGGTACGCGCCGTCGATCAACTGCACCTTAAAGTCGATAACCGGGAAGCCCGCAATAACGCCGGTATCCATCGAGCCTTCGATGCCCTTGACCACGCCCGGAACATATTCCTTCGGCACCGAACCGCCGACAACCTTGTTCTCGAACTTGAAGCCTTCACCCGGCTGTTGCGGCTCGAACACGAGCTTAATGCGCGCGTACTGACCCGAACCGCCGGACTGCTTCTTGTGGGTATAGTCGATTTCCGCTTTTTTGGAGATCGTCTCACGGTACGCGACCTGCGGTGCGCCAATATTGGCTTCCACCTTAAATTCGCGCTTCATACGGTCAACGATGATTTCGAGATGGAGTTCGCCCATCCCTTTAATAATCGTCTGACCGCTTTCGTGATCGACCGCTACACGGAACGACGGATCTTCCTTCGCAAGACGCTGAAGCGCTTCCGACATCTTTTCCTGATCGGCTTTCGACTTCGGCTCGACAGCGATTTCGATGACGGGTTCCGGGAATTCCATCCGCTCCAGAATAATCGGCGCATTCGGATCGCAGAGCGTATCGCCCGTCGTGGTATCTTTCAGACCCGCCAAAGCAACGATATCGCCCGCGCGGGCTTCCTTAATGTCTTCACGGCTGTTGGCGTGCATTTGCAGCATCCGCCCAAGGCGCTCGCGCTTGCCCTTAACCGTGTTGAGGATGTAGGAGCCGCCTTCCATAACGCCCGAATAGAGGCGGACGAAGGTAAGCGAGCCGACGAACGGATCGTTCATGATCTTGAAGGCGAGGCCCGACATCGGCGCTTCGTCCGAGGTTGCGCGGGCTTCCTCTTCGTCCGACTCAACCTTGCGACCGACGATAGCATTCACATCCAGTGGTGACGGCAAATAGGCGATAATGGCATCAAGTAAGGGCTGGACGCCCTTATTCTTGAACGCTGACCCCAGGAAAACCGGCACAAACGCAGACTTCACCACACCCTTGCGGATGCAGGCAGCCAGTTGCTCCTCGGTTGGCTCGACGCCATCGAGGTAGGTTTCCATCAGCCCATCGTCCATCTCGACGGCCATTTCGACCAACTTCGCGCGATATTCGGCGGCTTGGTCGGCAAGGTCTGCCGGAATGTCGGTGTACTCAAACTCAGCACCCAGCGATTCATCTTTCCAGATAATCGCTTGCATCTTGACCAGATCGACCATGCCGAGGAAATCGGCTTCAACGCCAATCGGAAGCTGCATCACCATCGGGCGCGTGCCGAGGCGATCCACCATCATGTCCACGCAACGGAAGAAGTTGGCACCGATACGGTCCATCTTGTTCACAAAGCAAATGCGCGGAACATTATACTTGTCGGCCTGACGCCACACGGTTTCGGACTGCGGCTCGACACCGGCCACCGAGTCGAACACCGCGCACGCCCCATCGAGAACACGCAAGGAGCGTTCGACTTCAATCGTGAAGTCCACGTGGCCCGGCGTATCAATGATGTTGATGCGGTGCTCTTTCCAGAAGCAAGTCGTGGCAGCCGACGTAATCGTAATGCCGCGTTCCTGCTCCTGCTCCATCCAGTCCATCGTCGCGGTGCCTTCGTGCACTTCGCCGATTTTGTAGGACTTCCCGGTATAATACAGGATGCGTTCGGTCGTCGTCGTTTTCCCGGCATCAATGTGGGCCATGATGCCGATGTTACGATACTGTTCGATCGGGGTGGTACGAGACATAGTTCAAGTCCTTCGCGTGGGGCGACCGTTGACTTACCAGCGGTAGTGCGAGAAGGCGCGGTTGGCTTCCGCCATCCGGTGCGTATCTTCGCGCTTTTTTACAGCCGAACCACGGTTGTTAGCGGCATCCAGCAGTTCGCCAGAGAGACGATCAACCATCGTTGTTTCCGACCGCTTACGCGCCGAGTCGATAATCCAACGGATTGCCAGCGCCTGAGCGCGATCCGTGCGAACTTCGACCGGCACCTGATACGTGGCACCACCAACGCGGCGTGAACGAACTTCCACCAACGGACGAACATTGCCCAAGGCTTCATGGAATACGCTTAAGGCTTCGGCCTTAGCGCGATTTTCGGCCTTGTCCAAGGCCCCATAAACAATGGCTTCTGCCGATGACTTTTTGCCATCATACATCAGACAGTTCATGAACTTGGTGAGCACGATGTCGCCGAATTTTGCATCCGGCAGGACTTCGCGACGCTCTGCGGCTCTACGACGAGACATACCCTACCCCTCTTACTTCGGACGCTTCGCGCCGTACTTCGAACGACGTTGGCGACGACCTTTGACGCCCTGCGTATCCAGCGTGCCACGGATGATGTGATACCGCACCCCCGGCAAATCCTTTACGCGGCCGCCACGAATGAGCACGACGGAGTGTTCCTGAAGGTTATGCCCTTCACCCGGAATGTAGCTCGTCACTTCAAAGCCATTTGTAAGGCGCACGCGGGCAACCTTACGCAGGGCCGAGTTCGGCTTCTTCGGCGTCGTTGTATAAACGCGCGTGCACACACCGCGCTTCTGCGGGCAGGCTTCCAGCGCGGGAACCTTGTTACGTGTGCGCGGCGCTTGCCGTGGCGCACGGATCAACTGGTTGATGGTTGGCATCAGAGCCCTTCCTAAACGATCCCCAAAATCAGCACAAAAGCGAGACACGGCGGGTTTCCCCATCGTCCCGTTTTAGCTTCATCTGATCGGGTCAAACAAGGCTGTCACCCGGCTTGACACTATGAAACCTTTTCCCAAACACCCCGGAACGACTGCTCCGACACCTTTGGGAGCGCGCAAAATAGGCAGCACTCCGGGTCTCGTCAAGCAAAAGAGTCACATCACCCTCAAAAATTCTCACATAGCCGCACTGTGCTGTCGCGAGATGACCTTATTCGTTAAACGGGCACGCGTGTAGGCTGACCGAGGGCATTCTCCGGCCCGGAACACTTCGAGAAAAATTAAGGGCGGACGGGCGCGCTTTCATCCCCTAATATTCGGGCGCGTGAAGACGATGCCGCTTAACTCAGGAAAATTATGATTCTCGATGCTGCCCTAGCGAACCTACTCTCGCCCGTCATTCTCTGCTTTGTGCTGGGATTGATCGCCGGGGCCGTGAAATCAGACCTTGAGGTTCCCGCTGCCATCGCCAAGGGCCTGTCGCTCTATCTAATGCTCGCCATCGGCCTCAAAGGCGGCTGGAGCTTGGCGGCCAGCGGGGCCGGGTGGTCGGCAGCGCCCGCGCTGCTGGTGGCGGCTCTCCTCAGCCTCATGCTGCCCCTACCCGCTTATGCCGCCCTACGAGGCCTGCTGAAACTCGATCAGCCGACGGCAGCGGCGATTGCGGCGCATTACGGTTCGATCAGTATCGTCACCTTCGCCTCGGCGCAAACCTTCTTAAACCAACAGGCGGTTGGTTTTGAAGGCTATGTGGTGGCAATGGTCGCCATTATGGAAACTCCGGCCATCGTGACCGGCATTTACCTTGCCCACCGGGGAACGCGTCCGGCGGCGGATGGAAGCGCTGCCCCGGCGGCAGCTCACCGCGAGAATCTGGTGCGGGAGGTTTTGTTTAACGGCTCGGTAATGCTGCTCGTCGGCGGCTTGCTGATTGGCTGGGCCACCGGCGCGCGCGGTGAGGCGGAGGTTAAGCCGTTTTTTAGCGATCTTTTTAAGGGCGCGCTCTGCCTGTTTTTACTGGACATCGGCCTCACGGTCGCCCGGCGCGGCGCGGCCTTGAAACGGCTTACGGCAGGGCTGATTAGTTTTGGGCTGTTGATGCCGTTGGTCTCTGCCAGCGCGGGCTTGGGGGCGGGGCTGATGCTGGGCCTATCGGTTGGGGGCGTAACGATGTTGATGCTGCTCTGCGCCTCGGCCTCCTACATCGCGGTTCCTGCGGCGATGCGCTTGGCCGTGCCGAAAGCTGATCCGGCGATTTATATGACGCTCTCGCTGGCCGTAACGTTTCCGTTCAATATCGTGCTGGGGGTGCCGCTCTATTATGCGGTCGCCCGCTGGTCCTTGGGAGGTTAGTCGATGGTGCAAACCTATCCGCGCAAGAAGATCGAGTTGATCGTTGAAAGCGCCTACCTGTCGGCCATGCTCACGATGATAGATGCCAGTGGGGCCACCGGCTATACGGTTATCCGCGATCTTATCGGGCGAGGCCGTCATGGGGAGCGGGGGCGCGAAGCCTTGGGCGGCAATGGCAATGCCCTGATTATGGTCATCACCACCGAGGCCACCGCCGAGACGATCCTTCAGGGCAGCCAGAGGATTCTAGGGGATGGGTTTGGGATCGTTACCCTGTCGGACGTTCAGGTGCTGCGCCCCGAGCATTTTTAGAGCTTAGAGGCTGTTTGGAAATTCGGCGGCTGAGAGCCTGCGAGGGATTTTTGGGGCCTGATAGGAGCCAAGCGCAGCAGATATCGAGACTATCTGCAAGATTGGCGACGCAGCAGGGACCGAAAAGACCCGCAGGATCGACCCGTCCGACATTTTCAAACAGGCTCTTACAGACTGCGGTACACGAAGAACAAACTCAGCAGCAGAAAAACAATCGGCGTTGTCACCGCGACGATGTGGGAGAGCGTGTGAACGCGCGATGGCGTGACGATAACCGGCGTAATCAGCGCATCCGTTGACGAGGCGTAATGCTTACGATAGCGGCGCTTGCTCTGGCGGATTTCCAAAAGCCCCGACACAATAGCAATGAATGCTAACAGCGCTGCAAGCGCCTGTGCGATGGCGAGAAACAGCGGGATATTGCCTTGAGGGTGAAAATCGGGGTGAGATCTTGCGTACATCCAAAGAGAAATGAATGCAATTTGAGTAATAATTGCTGCATATGTGCGGCGATTGATTGAAAAATCTTCATTGAAAATCTGCTCGCGAAAGATCTCGTACACTTTAATTTTATAGAGATCGACCGGATCGTTAGACATGCTTCGCCTCAAGCCTTCTGCTTCAAGCATTCATTATAACCGACGCCTCGGCCTCTCCATAGCCGATATAGCACCGGACAGATTAAATTTTAGCGTGAGAGGGGGTGTCACTCTGGAACGAGCACTGTGTAGTTCAGCGCCATCCGGCCACCATCCGCATAAATCGTCTGGCCAGTCATATAGCTCGATCCTGTCCCGGCAAGGAACACCGCAATGCTGGCAATCTCTTCTACGTCACCACAACGGCCCATCGGCGTGCGGGAGAGAATGCGGGCGCGCGCCTCGTCGTTATCCATCACCACTTTCAGAAGATCGGTGAGAATGCTGCCCGGCCCAATACCATTCACACGGATGTTATGGGGGGCGAGGGCGAGGGCAGTGTTCCGCGTAAGCTGGTTTACGCCACCCTTCGACACATTATAAGCCGTCTGGTTGGGGATGGCCATAATGCCATTCACGGAACTCAGGTTGATGATCGTGCCCCCCCGCGCGGGCTTACCCGCCAGCCCATCAGCGGCATTCTGCGCTACCATTTGGTGCGCTGCGGCTTGCGAACACAGGAACGCGCCCTTGAGGTTTACCCGCAACACGCGGTCGAAATCCTCTTCGGCTAGGGTGAGAAAATCCGACGTATGGATAATCCCGGCGTTATTCACCATACAATCGAGCCGCCCGAAGCGGGCAACCGCCTCGGCCACCGCTGCCGTAACGGAGGCTTTATCGCCCGCATCGCAGCGGATGAACGCCGCCGCCGCACCCAGGTTTATAGCGGCAGCTTCCCCCTTCGCGGTTTCCACATCGGCCAGCAGCACTTTGGCTCCTTCCGCGATAAACGCCGCCGCAATAGCATAGCCGATGCCAGAGGCTGCGCCCGTTACCAGCGCCACATGATCTTTAAGCTGCATGATCGGCCCTTATCGTTGGAGACTGTTTAGAAATTCGGCAGTTGAAAGCGTGCGACGAGCCTTTGTTGAACATAACAAAGTTTAGAGCGTTTGTCGGGAGCCGATGCGAATGCTCTAAACACCGTGCTTGATAATTTTCTGTCTTCCTGAGCGGCTCTATGGTTCGATCAGCCTCAATCATAGCCTCAGATGGGTCATGCGCGGCAAGGATAACGCGCAACACGTCGCAGTAGGGGCAAAACGGGGGGAGGGTACCATGACAAACGACGGCTTGATGCGCTGTGCGGCCAATGGGGCCGCCTTAACACCGGTCGATTTTTTGGGCTGGACGGCGACGACCTATCCCAACGTCATCGCCATTATTCACGGCGATCTGCGCTGGACCTATGCGGAAATGCACACGCAGGTTCGGCAATTAGCGGCGCAACTGACCGCGAGCGGGATTAAGGCGGGCGATACTGTGGCCGCAATCCTGCCGAATATACCGCCGATGCTGCTATTGCATTATGCCGTGCCGATGCTGGGTGCCGTGCTGAACGCGCTCAATACGCGCCTCGATGCCGCCACCATTGCCTTTCAGCTTCGGCACGGCGAGGCCAAGCTGCTGATCGTCGATAGCGATTTCAGCGTGCTGGCCGGGGCCGCCCTCGCTCAACTCGACACGCCGCCAGCGGTGATTGATGTCCTCGATCCCCTCGCCCACGCCCCCGGCCCGCGCCTCAGCGCTACTGCGTTCGATGCTTGGCTTGCCAAGGGCGACGCCAACTTCGCGGCCCCCGCGATTGCCGACGAATGGGCACCGATGGCGCTCAACTATACTTCCGGCACCACGGGCGACCCGAAAGGCGTTGTCTATCACCATCGCGGCGCCTACCTCAACGCGATCAATCATGCCATCGTTTGGTCGATGCCCCAGCATCCGGTCTATTTGTGGACCCTGCCGATGTTTCACTGCAACGGCTGGTGCTT
>JAYSQZ010000055.1:0-21733 GCA_043721315.1 Alphaproteobacteria bacterium | reverse complement strand
GATGAAGAGCGCTCGCGCCTCAAGGTAGCGGTGTCGATCTTCGGGCGCTCGACCCCCGTGGAATTGGAATACAGCCAGGTCGAAAAAGTCTAAGACTTGGTTGGTGTCGCGCGGAAGGCTCGCCATGGCCGTACCGCGCTCTATCTCGTGTGAGAGGACAAAATGGCAAAAAAGATTGTTGGCTACATTAAGCTACAGGTGCCGGCGGGCAAAGCAAATCCGTCGCCGCCCATTGGTCCGGCGTTAGGTCAACGCGGTCTGAACATTATGGAATTCTGCAAGTCGTTCAACGCGCAGACCCAGCAACTTGAAGTCGGAATGCCGATTCCGGTGGTCATTACCGCTTACGGCGACCGTACTTTCACGTTCGTGATGAAGACCCCGCCGGTGACCTACTTCGTTAAGAAGGCCGCTGGGATCGACAAAGGCTCCCAGACCACCGGTAAGGGTGCCAAAGTCGGTAAGATCACGATGGATCAGATCCGCGAAATCGCCGCGAAAAAGATGCAAGACCTCAATGCCAATGACATTGATGCCGCTGCAAGCATGATCGTCGGTTCGGCCCGGTCTATGGGCCTGGAAGTGGTGGAGTAAGCCGATGGCGCGATTGGGCAAGCGTCTGAAAAAGGCGTATGAAGGCATTGATTCCGAAGCGATGGTATCGCTGGAACAAGCCGTCACAATGATTAAGGGCCGGGCCGTCGCGAAGTTCGATGAAACCATCGAAATCGCCATGAACCTGAACATTGATCCTCGCAAGGCCGATCAGGCGCTGCGCGGTGTTGTCTCGCTGCCGAACGGTACGGGCAAGATCTTGCGCGTCGCTGTTTTCGCGCGCGGTGCCAAGGCTGAAGAAGCCAAGACCGCCGGTGCCGATGTGGTTGGTGCTGAAGATCTGATGGAAATCGTTCAAGGCGGCAAGATCGAGTTTGATCGCTGCATTGCAACCCCGGACATGATGGCGATTGTCGGGCGTCTCGGTAAGGTTCTCGGCCCGCGCGGTCTGATGCCGAACCCGAAGCTCGGTACCGTCACCACTGATGTGGCCGCCGCCGTTGCGGCTGCCAAAGGTGGCCAAGTACAGTTCCGCGCCGAAAAAGCCGGGATTGTTCATGCCGGGATTGGCAAGGCGAGCTTCTCTGAAGAAGCCCTGTTGGAAAATGTCAAAGCCTTCGTCGGTGCGATCAATCGCAATAAGCCGACGGGTGTGAAGGGCATTTACATTAAGAAAGTCAGCCTAAGCTCGACCATGGGTCCGGGCGTAAAGCTGGAAATCGGTACGCTGACCGGCCTCTAAGCCGTGCCAGTAGGCCGATAAATGTTCCCCGGAGAGTTTTCTCTCCGGTCGGACTGAGGAAACTGAGGAAACTCGGGATTTTCAGTCCCCTGTCCAAGACCGTTGGGGCCAGTGTGGGTTTACCTGCTAAGGCTTAATCTTCCAACGGTAGACGGGAAGTGAAACGAACCAAAGCCTTACGGCCACAAGCCTTGGGAAAGTTGGGGAAAGACTTCTCGCGGACAGGCGAACCTTGGATGACCTTTGGGTCATCACTGTGTGCCCTGGGGATTTTTCAAAAGTCCCTGGGTCGTATCGGGAAGGCAGATTGTCTGCCATCCCCTGATGACGGAGACGAGACGTGGACCGTTCCGAGAAAAAGGAGCTGGTTTCGTCCTTGCATTCTGCGTTGCTGACCGCCGGTTTGGTTGTCGTTGCCCAACAAAAGGGTATGACGGTTGCTGAAACGACGAATCTGCGGCGCAAGATGCGGGCCGGACAGGCTTCCTTCAAAGTTGCGAAGAACAGGCTCGCTAAGCTCGCCCTCGTCGGCACGCCTTACGAAAACCTTAGCCATCTGCTGAAGGGTCCGACTGCGCTTGCGTATTCGGCTGACCCGGTTGCAGCAGCCAAGGTGATCGTCGAGTTCGCCAAGACAAACGACAAGCTCACCATCGTCGGCGGTGCCCTTCCGGGCACTATGTTGAACGGCGACGGTGTGAAGGCCCTGGCTATGCTGCCGTCGCTCGACGAGTTGCGTGGCAAGCTTATCGGTATTCTGCAAGCCCCGGCGCAAAAAGTTGCTGCGGTTATTCAGGCGCCGGTCAGCCAGTTGGCCCGTGTTGTCCAGGCGTATGCCGACAAGGACGTAGCGGCGTAAGTCGCACTCTTCCCTTTTCCAAACTTATCCTCCTAGGAGATAGACCATGGCTGATTTGGCCAAAATCGTTGATGATCTTTCGGCGCTGACCGTTCTGGAAGCCGCCGAGCTTGCAAAGCTGCTTGAAGAAAAGTGGGGCGTTACCGCCGCTGCACCGGTTGCCGCTGCCGCTGCTGGCCCGGCTGCTGCCGCAGCTCCGGTGGAAGAGCAGACTGAATTCAACGTGATCCTCGTCGATATCGGCGACAAGAAGATCAATGTGATTAAGGAAGTCCGCGCGATTACGGGCCTCGGCCTGAAAGAAGCGAAGGATTTGGTTGAAGCCGCGCCGAAGCCCGTCAAGGAAGCCGTCTCGAAGGACGAAGCTGCCAAGATTAAGAAGGTGCTTGAAGAAGCCGGTGCTAAGGTTGAAGTAAAGTAAGCTGCTTGTAGCTTTCGGGCTGCAAGGGCAAAGCTGCTCGGCTTTTCGGGAGTATGGATGCGTTCGCGTGAGCGCCCCATACTCCCCGCCAGAGCGGTAGAGGGTGCGTACTGTAGAGCGGGCCTGCGGGGCGCCGGAGTATCCGGTGCAGCACGGGCCTGTTCCCGTTTGCGGAAGAATCGAGAGCCACGCGAGGCTCTGGTTCCGGGCGCGGCGGCGGAACATAGTCGATTGAGGGGCAGCAATGGCGAAGTCGTTCACGGGTCGGAAGCGGGTTCGGAAGAGCTTCGGGCGTATCCCGGAAGTGACACAAATGCCGAATCTGATCGAGGTGCAAAAAAGCTCCTACGATCATTTCCTGCAAATGAACGTTGCGCCGGAACAGCGCGCCCCAGTTGGGCTACAAGAAGTGTTCCGGTCGGTATTTCCGATTAAGGATTTCTCCGAGCGCTCGCAGCTTGAGTTCGTAAAATACGAACTGGAAGAGCCAAAATACGACGTTGAAGAGTGCCAACAGCGGGGCATTACCTTTGCCGCACCGCTGAAGGTAACGCTCCGTCTGGTCGTGTGGGATATCGACGAGGACACGGGTGCCCGGTCGATCCGCGACATTAAAGAACAAGAAGTTTATATGGGCGATATGCCCCTGATGACCGGCAACGGGACGTTCATCATTAACGGCACCGAGCGCGTGATCGTTAGCCAGATGCACCGTTCGCCGGGCGTTTTCTTCGATCATGATCGTGGTAAAACCCATTCGTCCGGGAAATATCTGTTCGCAGCGCGCGTTATTCCGTATCGCGGCTCGTGGCTGGATTTCGAGTTCGACGCGAAAGACATCGTGTATGTTCGCATTGATCGCCGCCGCAAGCTGCCCGCCACCACGCTTATGCTGGCGCTCGATTCGGCGATGACGGCAGAGCTGCGCGTTAAGCGCGCGGAAGATGGCGGCACCTTGGCCCCGTTCGAGGCGACAGGGATGCCTGCGGAAGAAATTCTTCAGCATTTCTACGAAACGCTGCCGTTCGAGCGCGCGTCCGGCGGTTGGAAAATGCCGTTCCGCCCCGAACAGTTCAAGGGCATGAAGCTAGCCTATGACTTGGTTGATGCCACGACCGGCGAAGTACGCCTGCCGAAAGAAACCAAGATTACGCCGCGTCTCGCCAATAAGTTGGCGGCTGAAGGTCTTGAAGCCGTTATCGTGCCGACTGAAGATCTGGTTGGGCGTTATGTTGCCGCCGATATCATTAACGAGGTGACGGGTGAAATTTACGTCGAAGCGGGGGAGGAGGTCAGCGAACAGCTCCTCGAAACCCTGGCCGATGTAAATGTCCATGAGCTGCCGACGCTGAATATCGACCACATCAATGTGGGTCCGTATATCCGCAACACGCTGGCCGTGGACCGGAATAAGACCCGTGAAGATGCGCTGATCGACATTTACCGCGTTATGCGCCCCGGCGAGCCGCCAACCTTGGAGACGGCAGAAAAGCTGTTCGGCGATCTGTTTTTCGACTCGGAACGCTATGATTTGTCGGCGGTGGGCCGCGTGAAGATGAACGCGCGTTTGGGCCTAGATGTGCCGGATACGATGCGCGTGCTCCGCAAGTATGATGTGCTCGCTATTGTTAAGCTGCTCTGCGATCTGAAAGACGGTCGCGGCGAAATCGACGATATTGATCATCTCGGCAATCGCCGCGTCCGGTCAGTCGGCGAGTTGATGGAAAATCAATATCGTCTCGGCCTGTTGCGGATGGAACGCGCTATTCGGGAGCGCATGTCCTCGGTCGAAATCGACACGGTTATGCCGCATGATTTGATCAACGCTAAACCGGCAGCGGCGGCAGTGCGCGAGTTTTTTGGTTCGTCGCAGCTTAGTCAGTTCATGGATCAGACCAACCCGCTGTCGGAAATCACCCACAAGCGTCGCTTGTCGGCGCTTGGGCCGGGCGGTCTGACGCGCGAACGCGCAGGCTTTGAAGTCCGCGACGTGCATCCGACGCATTATGGCCGTATTTGCCCGATTGAAACGCCGGAAGGCCCGAATATCGGCTTGATCAACTCGCTCGCGACCTACGCGCGGGTGAACCAATATGGCTTTATTGAAAGCCCCTATCGCAAGGTCAAAGACGGGATCGTCTCCAGCGATGTCGTCTATTTGTCGGCGATGGAAGAAGGCCGCTACACGATTGCAGAGGCGAATGCGGAACTCGATTCCAGTATGCGTTTCGTCAACGAGTTAGTGCCGAGCCGTCAGGGCGGTGAATATATCGTGGCCCGCCCGGTCGATATCGACCTTATCGACGTGTCGCCGAAGCAGTTAGTGTCGGTGGCGGCAGCCCTCATTCCCTTCCTTGAAAACGATGATGCAAACCGTGCCCTCATGGGGTCGAACATGCAACGTCAGGCCGTGCCGCTCATCCAGGCCGAAGCGCCGCTGGTCGGCACCGGCATGGAAGCGACCGTGGCGCGCGATTCGGGCGTGGCGATTTCGGCGAAACGCGGCGGTGTGGTCGATCAAATAGATGCAACCCGTATTGTGATCCGAGTGACGGACGCGACCGATGCATCGTCGTCGGCCGTGGATATTTACAACCTGCTGAAGTTCCAACGCTCCAACCAAAATACCTGCATCAATCAGCGTCCGCTGGTGAAGGTGGGCGATATTGTTGATGCGGGCGATATTATTGCCGATGGTCCTTCTACGGAGCTTGGGGAACTGGCGCTGGGGCGCAACGTGCTCGTCGCGTTCATGCCCTGGAACGGCTACAACTTTGAAGATTCGATCCTGATCTCCGAGCGTATCGTGTCGGAAGACGTGTTTACGTCGATCCACATTGAAGAGTTCGAGGTGATGGCGCGCGATACCAAGCTCGGTCAAGAAGATATCACCCGCGATATTCCCAATGTTGGGGAAGAAGCGCTGAAAAACCTGGACGAAGCTGGGATCGTGTATATCGGGGCCGAAGTGAAGGCAGGCGATATTCTGGTGGGCAAGGTGACGCCGAAGGGCGAGTCGCCGATGACGCCGGAAGAAAAGCTGCTGCGCGCCATTTTCGGCGAAAAAGCCTCGGACGTGCGCGATACGTCTCTGCGCGTACCGCCGGGCGTTACGGGGACTATCGTTGAAGTCCGCGTCTTCTCCCGCCGGGGTGTCGATAAGGACGAGCGGGCGATTGCGATTGAACGCCAGGAAATCGAACGCCTTGCTAAGGATCGCGACGACGAACGCGCCATTCTGGAGCGCAGCTTCAATGGCCGTTTGAAGGAACTGCTGCTGGGTCAAACCATTGCGTCGGGTCCGCGCGGTGTAAAGGCGGGTGCGCCCGTCGATACTGAAACCCTAAGCGCTCTCACGCCGGGTCAGTGGCGCCAAATCGCCGTGTCCGACGATGGGGTGATGGACGATCTCGAAGCCTTGAAGAAGCAGATGGATGCCTCCATTGATCGCCTCAACAAGCGCTTTGAAAACAAGGTTGAAAAGCTCCAGCGCGGCGACGAATTGCCGCCGGGCGTGATGAAAATGGTCAAGGTGTTCGTCGCGGTGAAGCGCAAGCTGCAACCGGGCGATAAAATGGCCGGTCGTCACGGCAATAAAGGGGTTATCAGTCGCATTACGCCCGTCGAAGATATGCCTTATCTCGAAGATGGCACGGCGGTCGATATCGTTTTGAACCCGCTGGGTGTGCCGAGCCGCATGAACGTCGGGCAGATTCTGGACACCCATCTGGGTTGGGCTTCTGCCGGTTTGGGCCGTCAGATCAAAGACCTGATGGATACCTTCCGCCGCGACGGCAAGCACGATACGGGTCCGTTGCACGCCTACTTCAAGGACATCTACGGCGATAAGGTCTATGGCGAAGATATTGCCGACCTCGACGAAGGTGAAACCTTGGAGTTGGCGCAGAACCTTACGCGCGGCATTCCCTTCGCCACTCCAGTTTTCGATGGGGCGCGGGAAGAAGATATCGTTCACATGCTCGAAAAGGCCGGTATTCACCGCTCGGGTCAGATGACCCTCGTGGATGGCCGGACGGGCGAGCCTTTCGACCGTTCCGTGACCGTTGGCTACATCTATATGTTGAAGCTGCATCACTTGGTCGATGACAAGATCCATGCGCGTTCTATTGGCCCCTACAGCCTTGTTACCCAGCAGCCGCTGGGCGGTAAGGCGCAGTTCGGGGGCCAGCGCTTCGGGGAAATGGAAGTGTGGGCGCTGGAAGCCTATGGCGCGGCCTATACGCTCCAGGAAATGCTGACCGTGAAGTCGGATGACGTGTCGGGCCGTACCAAAGTGTACGAAGCCATTGTGCGCGGCGATGATAACTTCGAGGCTGGTATCCCTGAGTCCTTCAACGTGCTTGTGAAGGAACTGCGGTCGCTGTGCTTGAATGTGGAACTGGAAAACCGCGCTTAGTCGCGCGGTTCTTTCGGCGTCTCGGACTTTACAAGGACCAGAGCATTTTTCGCTCACGCGAGTTCGCGTTAAACGCTCTGGTCTTTATTCTTAAAGCAAATACGTCGTCGCGGATGAGATCATCCGCTCGGGATTTGCTCTAGTCTTCTAACAGGCTGGCCTGAGGGTTGGCAGGAGTAAGACATGAACGAGTTGATGAATCTCTTTGGTCAAGTGACCAGCCCGCAGAGCTTTGACGAGATTAAGATCTCGATTGCCAGCCCGGAGCGCATTCGTTCTTGGTCGTTCGGCGAAGTCAAAAAGCCTGAGACCATCAACTATCGTACCTTCAAGCCAGAACGGGACGGTTTGTTCTGCGCCCGTATTTTCGGCCCGATTAAGGATTACGAGTGCTTGTGCGGTAAGTACAAGCGCATGAAGTATCGCGGCATTATCTGCGAAAAATGCGGTGTCGAAGTCACGCTGGCCAAGGTTCGGCGCGAGCGTATGGGCCATATCGAACTGGCCTCGCCAGTCGCGCATATTTGGTTCCTGAAGTCGCTCCCCAGCCGTATCGGCCTGCTCCTCGATATGACGCTGAAAGACCTTGAGCGCGTTCTGTATTTTGAAAACTACGTGGTTATCGAGCCGGGGCTAACGCCGCTGAAGCTAAAGCAGCTTCTGTCGGAAGAAGATTACCTGAAGGCCCAAGATGATTACGGCGAAGAGAATTTCACCGCCAAGATCGGCGCGGAAGCGCTGCGCGATATGCTCGTGCAAATTGATCTGGAAGATGAAGTCGAAACGCTAAAAGTCGAGTTGCGTGAAACCGCCTCGGAAGCCCGCCGCAAGAAGCTGGTGAAGCGCCTGAAGCTGGTCGAAGCCTTCCACGCCTCGGGTTCGCGCCCGGAATGGATGGTTCTGGAAGTCGTTCCGGTTATCCCGCCCGAGTTGCGCCCGCTGGTGCCGCTGGATGGGGGCCGGTTCGCAACCTCCGATCTCAACGATCTTTACCGCCGCGTCATCAATCGTAATAACCGCTTGAAGCGACTGATTGAGTTGAAGGCACCGGACATTATCGTCCGCAATGAAAAGCGTATGCTGCAAGAAGCGGTTGATGCGCTGTTCGATAACGGGCGTCGTGGCCGCGTCATCACGGGCGCGAACAAGCGTCCGCTAAAGTCGCTGTCCGACATGCTGAAGGGCAAGCAGGGCCGCTTCCGCCAGAACTTGCTGGGCAAGCGCGTCGATTATTCGGGTCGCTCGGTTATTGTCGTTGGGCCGGAACTAAAGTTGCACCAGTGTGGCTTGCCGAAGAAAATGGCTTTGGAACTCTTCAAGCCATTCATCTACGCCAAGCTCGAACTTTACGGCCACGCTAGCACGATCAAAGCTGCAAAGCGCATGGTGGAAAAAGAGCGCCCGGAAGTGTGGGACATCTTGGAAGAGGTGATCCGCGAGCATCCGGTGATGCTGAACCGCGCGCCAACGCTGCATCGCCTGGGCATCCAAGCCTTCGAGCCGACGCTGATTGAAGGCAAGGCCATTCAGTTGCATCCGCTCGTGTGTACAGCGTTCAATGCCGACTTCGACGGCGATCAAATGGCCGTTCACGTCCCGCTCTCGCTGGAAGCCCAGCTTGAAGCGCGCGTGTTGATGATGTCCACCAACAACATCCTGTCGCCCGCGAACGGCAAGCCGATTATCGTGCCGAGCCAGGATATTGTGCTGGGTCTCTATTATCTCTCGATGGAAGATTTCCGCCGCCTGACGGATGAAATCGACATTAGCGGCCTGAAAGATGCCGAGATTGATGCGGCCATTACTAATGGCAAGCTGATCTTGCGGGAAGGCGATACGTATTACGCAAAGCCGCTCGGGGCAGAACTTGCCGCAAAACGCAGCAAGCTGGTTGGTTTGCGCGTGCCGTACTATTCCAACATCGCCGAAATCGAAGCGGCCTTGCAGGAAAAGACGCTGCATCTGCACACACCCGTGCGCGGGCGTTGGACCACCGTGGACGCGGCGGGTAAGCCCGTGCAACTTGATGTGCGCGCGACGGCTGGCCGCATGATCATGGCTGAAATTCTGCCGAAAAGCGTATTGGTTAGTTTCGATCTGGTGAACCGTCAGCTCACCAAGAAAGAAGTCTCGTCGATCATCGACATCGTTTATCGCCACTGCGGTCAGAAAGAGACGGTGATCTTCGCCGACCGCATGATGGCGCTTGGCTTCGGCCACGCCTGCCGTTCGGGGATTTCCTTCGGTAAGGACGATATGATCATCCCCGAGTCCAAGGGCGCTTTGGTGGATGAAGCCCAAGGGAAGATCAAAGAGTACGAGCAACAGTATCTCGACGGTCTGATTACTCAGGGCGAAAAGTACAATAAGGTCGTGGACGTGTGGTCGCAGTGTACCGAAAAGGTCGCCGAGGCCATGATGAAGACCATGCAGGCCGTTCACGGCTCCGGCAAACTAAACTCGGTGTATATGATGGCCCACTCCGGGGCGCGTGGTTCGGCAGCGCAGATTAAGCAGCTTGCCGGGATGCGCGGCCTAATGGCCAAGCCCTCGGGCGAAATCATCGAAACGCCGATCATCTCCAACTTCAAAGAAGGCTTGACCGTGTTGGAGTACTTTAACTCCACTCACGGGGCGCGTAAGGGCTTGGCTGATACCGCGTTGAAGACTGCGAACTCCGGGTACCTCACCCGCCGTCTTGTGGATGTGGCGCAGGATTGTATTATCACTGAAGAGGATTGCGGCACGCAGCAAGGCATCACCATTCGCGCTGTTGTGGACGGTGGTGAAGTGATCTCGCCGTTGTCCGAACGCATCCTGGGGCGCTGCTCGGTGGCCGACATCCTTCACCCGAAGACTAAGCAGGTGATGGCCAAGGCCGGCGTGATCCTTGGCGAGGACGTGGTGGAGCAGATTGAAAAGGCGGGGATCGACTCGATCCTCATTCGGTCGGTGCTGACCTGCGAGAGCCATGTTGGCGTATGCGCCACCTGCTACGGGCGTGACCTAGCGCGCGGAACCCAGGTTAACCAGGGTGAAGCCGTGGGGGTTATCGCGGCCCAGTCCATCGGTGAGCCAGGCACGCAGTTGACGATGCGGACATTCCACATCGGCGGCGCGGTACAGCGCGGGGCGGAGCAATCCTCCATCGAAGCCACTCACGACGGTACGATTAAGTTCATCAACCGCACGGTCGTGATGAACGGTCAGGGTGCCGCTATCGTCATGGGCCGCAACGTCGAGCTGATTTTGCAGGATGCGGAAGGGCGCGACCGTGCCCGTCATCGCCTGCCTTACGGCTCGAAGCTGATGTTCGACGAAACCAAGCCGGTCACGAAAGGCCAACGCCTAGCCGAGTGGGATCCGTATACACTGCCGATCATCGCGGAGCAGGAGGGCGTGGCCCATTATGTCGATCTCGTCGATGGTCTTTCCATCCGCGAAGTGGTGGATGAATCCACAGGGATCTCCAACCGCGTCGTGACCGACTGGCGTCAACAAACGCGCGGGTCCGACCTTAAGCCGCGTATTATGTTGCGCGACGAAAAGGGGGAGGCGATTAAGCTCAACAACGGGCTTGAAGCACGTTATTTCCTGCCCGTCGATGCCATTCTCTCCATCGAGAATGCCCAGCGGGTGCGGGGCGGCGATGTGGTTGCGCGTATCCCGCGTGAAAGCTCCAAGACCCGCGACATCACGGGGGGGCTGCCGCGCGTCGCCGAATTGTTTGAGGCGCGCAAGCCGAAAGACTACGCGATCATCTCGGAATCGGAAGGCCGCGTGGAATTTGGGCGCGACTACAAGACCAAGCGTCGCATTCTTGTGGTACCGACCGAGGAAGGCCGCGAAGCGGTCGAATATATGATCCCGAAGGGTAAGCACATCAGCGTCCATGAAGGCGATTTTGTCCAGAAGGGCGACCTTCTGATGGACGGTAATCCAGTTCCGCACGATATTTTGCGGGTGCTCGGTATCGAAGCGTTGGCGAACTACCTCACCAACGAAATCCAGGACGTGTATCGTTTGCAGGGCGTGAAGATCAACGATAAGCATATCGAAGTGATCGTTCGGCAGATGCTGCAAAAAATCGAAATAGATGAGGTGGGCGATAGTACCTACCTCGTCGGCGAGCAGGTTGATAAGCTGGAATATGATGCCGAAAACCGGAAGCTGGTGAAGGAAGGGCTGCGCCCCGCGCACGGCCATCCGGTGCTGCAAGGCATTACCAAGGCGTCGCTGCAAACCAACTCGTTCATCTCGGCGGCGTCCTTCCAGGAAACTACCCGCGTGCTGACCGAAGCTGCCGTATCGGGCAAAACCGATACGCTGAACGGTCTGAAGGAAAACGTCATCGTCGGTCGCCTCATCCCGGCAGGGACGGGGGCAGTGGTGGCCGAATTCCGCCGCGTCGCAGCAGAGCGCGACAAGGCCATTCTAGCCGCTCAAGCGCCAGCGGATGCCGCACTGACGGACGAACGCGAAAGCGCGTAAGCGTGGATAGAGCCTAAACAGAAACCCCCGGTAGCCTGCGCTGCCGGGGGTTTTCTTATGGGCGGGCTAACGCGCTTTGGTGTTCACCACCAAAAGGCGATGGGTGAGAAAGCCCAAAATCACCAGCGTGACGATGATGATGGCCATAGGCCGAGGGGAGGGATCGTGAAACAGCCCGAGCACAAAGCCCGCGCCGGTGCCGACCACGAAGGGCAACACCCCCCCTAAAGCCGAGGCGGCCCCGGCCATCGTTGGAAAAGCGGCCAGCGCCCCGGCAGTGCCGTTCGCGCCGATCATTCCCAAGGAGGCCAGCAAAATGAACAGCGGCACCGCAATTCCGGCAAGGCCGAAGAAGCCGCCGAGCGCGGTGATCAGCAGCAGCACGGCCCCAAACAAGGACAATAGCAGCCCATAGCCCAGCATCCGATCCGAGCCGACGCGAGTAACGATCCGGCTGTTCAGCGCCGAGAGCGCCATCATCCCCACCACATTGACGCCGAACAAATAGCCGAAATCCTGCGCGCTCACGCCCATCACTGTGATGTAAACATGGGGTGTTCCGGCGATATAGGTGAACATCGCGGCATACAGAAAACCGAGCGTTAGCGCGTAACCCAGGAAGGTGCGGGAGCGTAGCAAATCGCGGTAATGGTGCAGGGCGGTGCGGATTGATCCGGCGCTACGCCGCGTTCGGGGTAGGGTTTCCGGGGCGAGCAGCACCGCCACCGCAAGGCAGAGCAGACCGAACGCTGTGAGTGCCCAGAAAATCGCCCGCCAATCGAAATAGACCAGCAACTGCCCACCCGCCACCGGCGCAATCATGGGTGCCGCTCCCATCAGCAGCATCAGAATCGAATATATTTTGGCAGATTCGTCGCGGGCGAATAGGTCGCGTACCATCGCCCGCGCCATTACTGGCCCGGCAGACGCCCCCAGCCCTTGCAGAACCCGCGCCAGAATCAGGTCCGTCGCCGTCTCCGCCATCGCGCACAGCAGGCTGCCGATGACATAAAGCATGATCCCGCTAATCATCACGCGCCGCCGCCCAATGGAATCGGACAGCGGCCCGAAGAGCAGTTGCGCGAAACCGAACCCCAGCAGAAACCCGCCGAGCGTCATTTGCACCGATGCCGGATCGGTCTGCAACGCCGCCTCCAGCGCGGGCAGGGCCGGAAGATACATATCAATGGAAATCGCCCCGAACATCGACATCAGGCCGAGCACGGCGGCGAGCAGCGGAAAGGGCAGGGGCTTCGGTGTTGCCGCGACCGTGGCAGGCGATTGGTTATCCATGCAACCAGTTAGCGGGGTTAAACGCGGCGGGACAAGTGGTTTTCCGGCACGGGAGGCGTGCGGCAAGACCTTGTACTTGTGTCTGCTCATAGCTATTATCTTAATCATGGATATGCAGTGGGAAACATTGGCGAGCGCAGTGTATGAGCGTCTCAGCGAGACTGATCGTCGCTCGATAGATCGGTCATTGGTAAGCCTGTCAGAAAATTTTGGTACCCCGCGTAGGACAGAAAAGCTTGTGAAATTACCGTCACATTTTGAGGAGACGGGTAAGCCGGCTTACGTCTTGCGAGTCGGATATGATTTGCTAGTCTTGATAACTCAAGATAATGAATCGATTGAAATTATTGATATTCTTCGCAAGAGCCAAATTAAAGCGTTTCAGCGAAAATTAGCGGTGTAAATCTATGAAGAAACTATTGAGCATTGAAATTAATAGAAAGAAATTAGTATCTGATTTGAATAAATTTGAAGAATTTCTAAAAGAATCTCGAAATAAAAAAGAAAGAGATGATATTTTAAAATTCTTTAAGGGCGAAGATGAGGGTGGCTCAATAAAAGAAAATTTGATAACAGCTCTGGGGTTGCTGGGTGGTTTGGAAGTGCCTAATCAGTATGCTGTGGAGCTGAGTTTATTCGGTGATTTTTCTTGCGACGCAGCTTCTGGCGATGGCGAGGCAGGAGATTTTACGTTAATAGAGTTTGAGGATGCACAATTGCATAGCGTTTTTGGAAAACTGCCAAATTCCGGTGGATTGCCCAAATGGTCCCAAAGGTTCGAGCATGGTTTTTCTCAGTTAGTGGATTGGGCTTGGCGCATATCCTCTGAAACAAACACTGATGCCGTACAAAGGGTTTTTGGATGCCGGAAGCCGCATATAAATTTCATGCTCATTATTGGGCGTAGCGCCGAGCTTGACGAAAAAAGCGGTCGAGAACGCCTCAATTGGCGATCAAAACAGGTCAGCTTTGGAGCGCATAAAATGACCTGCCTGACTTTTGACGATGTTCTCCACGGTCTGCGTCGTCGTTTGAAGCATATAGACCCGCTCTAAGCGCCCCGCCCCCCGCGCGCCGCGTGCATAAGCGCCCGGTCCACCAGATAATCCACATCCTCCGGCTTAGTGCCCCAGTTGGTGACGAACCGCAGGTCCGACGATGCTTGCCCGCCCCAGCGGTAGAAGCCGATATCGTCCGCCTCTAGCCCATCGGCGACGCCGTGGGGGACGGTCACGAACACTTCGTTCACTTCGCGCGGATACAGCAGGCGCGTGCCGGGGACGCGCAGCAGGCCGGAGACCATCCGTTCGGCCATGAGGTTCGCCTGATTGGCCCAAGATAACCAGCGGCCATCGGCAAGGCTGGCGGCGAGTTGAGCGGACAGAAAGCGCATTTTAGAGAAGAGATGCCCGGCGCGCTTGCGCCGAAACGCGGCTTCGTGGGCAAGGTCGGGGTCGAAAAACAGCACGGCTTCCGCCGCCATCGCGCCGTTCTTGGTCGCACCGAAGGAGAGAATATCAACCCCGGCTTCCCAGGTGATTTCTGAAGGCGCGGTTGCCAGCGTGGCGACGGCATTGGCGAAACGCGCGCCATCCATATGCACTTTCAGCCCGTGAGCGTGCGCGATTTCGGTGAGGGTGCGGATTTCGTCCGGCTGATACAGCGTGCCGCATTCGGTGGCTTGACTGAGCGATAGGGCCGCCGGTTGGGTTTTCTGCGGATTGCCCGGCGCAGTGGTTGCGAGCGTGCGGCTTAGGGCTTCGGGCCTGATCTTGCCGTGCTCGCCTTGGATATGGACCAGTTTTGCGCCATTGGTGAAAAACTCCGGCGCGCCGCACTCGCTTTCAGTGATGTGGGCGTCGGCATGGCAGTAGATTTCCCCCCAGGGCGGGCAGATGCACGCCAGCGCCAAAGCATTGGCAGCAGTGCCTGTCGCGACCGCGATCATCGTTAGCTCGCACTCGAACAGCTCGCGGAACCGGCGCAAGGCCAAGGCGGTCATGTCGTCCGCACCGTAAGGCATAGCGCTGGATTGATTGGCGACTGCAATCGCCTCCAAAATCTCTTGCGGCACGGGGGCCACATTATCGGAGGCGAAGTTCAGTTTCATGGCGCGGCGCCTTCGATAACAACACGGCCTAGGGTTTTGCCCGTGGCGGGATCAATAGCAAGCAGCACAGCTTCCCCCTTCGGGCCGCGCGTGTGCAAGATCACGCGATCCTGCGTTCCGGCAACCCCCACGAGGCCAAAACCGTCCGGCAAAATTACTCGGCTCTCCCAAGCCTGTTTATTCCCGCCCATGCGAGAGGCTAAGGTGGCGAAGAGCACCACGACGCCCACGATAATGAGAATCCCCATTCCAATGACCAAAGCCTTCAACGCTGCCACCCCTCTCTCCTCTGTGCTGCCATGACGTCCACCCCGATCCTCATTATCCCCGAGGAACTGGCGGGCGAGCGGCTGGACCGTGCCTTGGCAAGCCTGCTGCCCGATTTATCGCGCTCGCGTCTCAAAGCCCTCATTGAAGCGGGCCAGCTTCAGCTCTTGCCAGAGCTTCCCGATGAGAGCGATGAGGACGACACCGTTTCCGGGCAGACAGTAACGGAGCCTTCGGGCCGGGTCAAACTAGGGCAGATCTTCGTTCTGTGCTTACCGGAGGCAGAATCGGCCATTCCGCTGCCCCAGGATATTCCGCTAACGATTCTGTATGAAGATACCAGCCTTATCGTTATCAACAAACCCGCTGGATTGGTCGTTCACCCCGCGCCGGGCAACCCCGATGGCACGCTGGTGAACGCGCTGCTCTATCACTGCGGCGATAGCCTTACCGGTATTGGCGGTGTGGCGCGGCCAGGGATCGTTCATCGCATTGATAAGGAGACCAGTGGTATCCTGGTCGTCGCGAAAACCGATACCGCCCACGCGCATCTCTCGGCGCAGTTTGCCGATCATTCGGTAGATCGCACGTACCGCGCCTTCGTGTGGGGCGGGCCGGTGCCGCTGGAAGACCGGATTGAAGGCGCGATAGGCCGCCACCCGAACGACCGGAAACGCATGGCGATCACCGCCAAGGGCAAGCCTGCCGTTACCTATTACAAAACACTCGCGCGCTACGGCGTGCCCGATGTAACGCTGGTAACGCAACTGGCCTGCCGTTTGGAAACAGGGCGCACGCACCAAATCCGCGTTCACCTTACCCAGCGCGGCCACCCGTTGTTGGGCGATCCCGTGTATGGCCAGCCGTCGAAGCAATCGCTGTCGTCCTTGCGCGGCGTGCAAAGATCTTCGGCCCTAACACGCTGGGATCAAATCGCAGCCACCGTTAAGGGATGGGAGCGCCAAGCGCTGCACGCGGCGGCCTTGGGGTTTGTTCATCCGGTTAGCGGCGAGCATCTATTGTTTGAAAGTCCACTGCCGCCGGACTTAGCAGAGTTGGAGGCTTTTTTAGAACAGACCAAAAATAGCGCTTGAAACACTGTTAAGGTACGATATGGTCTGAACATCCGGGGGGACAACCCGACATTATCTCGCCTTTTTTGGGAGATAGCGTCATCGCACCGCAGACGTGGGTGCCGAACTCGGATTAGGAGCCTGCCCAGGGGGGAAGCCCCCCCATAAACGAACGCCACAGGAGGGTTCACAATGGCCGCAAGCTTGCCGCTGATTGGAAGCGACGGAAATCTATCCCGGTATCTTTCGGAAATCCGAAAATTCCCAATGTTGACCGTCGAGGATGAATTTTCCCTCGCCAAGAAATTCAAAGACGAAGGCGATATTACCGCCGCGCACAAGATGGTTACGAGCCACTTGCGCCTTGTTGCCAAAATCGCGATGGGCTATCGCGGGTACGGTTTACCTGTGTCCGAGCTTATCTCCGAAGGTAATGTTGGCATGATGCAGGCGGTTAAACGCTTCGATGCCGACAAGGGATTTCGCCTCGCAACCTATGCTATGTGGTGGATCCGGGCCGCTATTCAAGAATATATCTTGCATAGCTGGAGCCTCGTGAAAATGGGCACCACGGCGGCGCAGAAAAAGCTGTTCTTCAATCTGCGGCGGCTGAAGGGCCAAATGCGCGCGATTGACGATGGCGATATGACGCCGGAGCAAGTGGCGAAAATCGCAACCGATCTTGCGGTCAGCGAAGACGATGTGGTGCAAATGAACCGCCGCCTCGGCGCGCCGGATCACAGCCTCAACGCGCCGTTGCGGATTGATGGGGATGGCGAGTGGCAAGACTGGCTGGTCGATGACAGCGTAAGCCAGGAAATCGCTCTCGCCGAACAAGATGAATCGAGCAAACGCCGCGTGCTGCTAAACAACGCGCTGGCACAGTTGAACGAGCGCGAACGCACCATTCTCGTCGCTCGCCGCCTATCCGAAGAGCCAAAAACCCTGGAAGACCTCTCGCAGCTCTACAGCATTAGCCGGGAGCGCGTGCGCCAAATCGAAGTGCGTGCGTTCGAGAAGCTGCAAAAAGCGATCCGCGAAGCCGCGACGGATAAAAAGCTGCTGACGGTTAGCTAATCGCCTGCGATTAGCCCAGCGATTGCTGCGTTTATCTTGGGGAAAATCAGAAAAAGGCGGCTCTGAAGTCGCCTTTTTTAACGATTGATCTACACCGCCCGCGCGGTTCGGTAGCATTGCTGTTGCACATAGGCTTCGGCGTGGCGTGCTGCTTCGCGAGGGTTTTTCACAATCTTCTCGGGGCCTTCGCCGAAACCCGCGTCCTTGGCGTAAAAGCCGAACCCGAACGCAGGTCGCCAGGCAAATGACGTCCGGCCTTGATCGGTGATAACATCAATCCAATGCTCGCCTTTTTCATTGTCGGGGGCGTCAAGCCGAATGCGCGCTGCCGGAAAGCTGTGCTTGAGATGATCGAGTAAGGTTTTCAGTCTAGCATCCATGCCGGAATACTCCCTATCGATTGACCACCAGCTCCGGGCTTTGTGAAAATAACCTTCGGCGGACACTTAATATCAGTAATTAGAATGGCACCGTTCCTGTCGATCCACAAGTAGTGATTCAGGGCGCGGTAACGGACAAGCGTCGAGGGCGGATGGAATTTTTTCCGGTGATCAGACTGCGGCGGATACATTCGTCCATCCCTTTCCCAATGATCCGGGTTGTGGGGAGTGCCGCTGTGCTGATCTTCAATTCGATTGAGCGTCTGCCCCACCAGTTCGAAAGCCTCTGACTCCGTTCGGGCGGCAGAGGCGTTGGTTAACTCTGTAAAAAACAGCTTTAACCGTGTGTCTTTCGGAAGAGGCTTATTGAAAACCACCCTAAGCCCCCCCCGGCACGCCCTTCGTGGTCGAATATTCGAAATGCACCACCTCGCCGGGGTGAACGATAGCGTGGGCGGCGTGGGCTGCCGAGGCGGCTTCGGCGAAGCCCGATAGAATGAGCTTCAGCTTGCCGGGGTAGGTGGCAATATCGCCGATCGCGAAAATACCGGGGGCGGACGTGGCGGCGGTGGCTTGGGTTACGGCGATTTGGTTGCGCTCCAGGTTCAGGCCCCAGTCCGCAATCGGCCCCAGGGTCATGGCGAGGCCGAAGAACGGCAACAGGTGATCGGCCTCCAGCGTGCGGCGCTGCCCGTCGAGGGTTTCCACCACCACGCCGGATAGCGTGCCGTTCTCGCCCTCCAGCCCGGCGAGTTGATACGGAATAACCAGGTCTATCGCGCCGTCTTTGGCGAGTTGATCGAGGCGGGCGGCACTTTCCGGGGCGGCGCGGAATTTTGGGCGGCGGTGGACCACCTGCACGCGGGCGGCAACTTCCGCCAAGGAAATCGCCCAATCGACCGCCGAATCGCCCCCGCCGGCAATCACCACTTTCTTGCCGCGAAAGGCTTCGCGCCGCTGCACGAAATAGTGCACGCCGCCGGTGGCTTCGTAGGCTTCCAGCCCGTCAAGCGGTGGCCGGTTGGGGCCGAACGCGCCGCAGCCTGCCGCGATCATCACCACGGGGGCGTTAAGCAGGGTGCCTTTTGAGGTGACGATCTTCCAAGTATCCGCTTCGGTACGGGTTAGGCTCATAACCTGTTCGCCGAAGTGAAAGGTGGGCGTGAAGGGCGCTGCCTGTTGCATCAGATTATCAATGAGGGCCGCGCCGGAAATGGCAGGATGGGCCGGAATATCGTAGATCGGCTTTTCGGGATAAAGCGCAGTGCATTGCCCGCCCGCTTCCGCCAACGTGTCGATCACATGGGCCTTGAGGCGCAACATGCCGCATTCAAACACCGCAAACAGCCCTACAGGACCTGCGCCGATAATCACTACGTCGGTCTTAACCGTCATCACCCGTCTCACATTCTCGTCATACGCCTATTAGGTCGCAGAGTGGCGCGGCTCCGGCGACGATGCAACCCCTCCCGGTTTGGGGATTTGAGGGGAGCGGGATTGCGGTTTGCCATCTTTGCGCCCCTACAGTTTTCGCGTAGGCTAAGCCTATCATGAAGATTACCGTTCAATCCGCCACGTCCTTCACGGTTCAAGCCCATTCGCTCACCGAGACTCAGCGCCTCGCGCAAGAGCTTGCGGCGCTTGCTGCGCCGGGGGATGTTATTGCCCTGCGCGGCGATCTCGGCATGGGCAAGAGTGCCTTTGCCCGCGCCTTCATTCAAACCCGCGCGGGGGTGCCAATCGAGGTGCCTAGCCCCACCTTCACGCTGGTGCAAGCCTACGAGCTACCGTCGGGGCTGATTAGCCATTTCGATCTGTACCGACTGCGCGACGCCAGCGATGCCTACGAGTTGGGGCTGGATGATGCTTTCGGCGGGATCATTCTCATCGAGTGGCCCGAGCGCTTGGGCGACGGTCTGCCGCGCAACCCGCTGGTCATCAGCTTTCTTCCCGGTGCCACGGCGGACGGGAGGGCGATCACGTTAGAGGGCGGCGCATCCTGGGCCGGGCGGCTCGATTTTCTGAAGCTAAAATTCTAGGCGCTCGCGTGGCTGTTTACACTATCCCTGCCGGTATCGGCTTTGCCGACGCGCTGGTTGCCGGTTTATTGCCCGAGGCGGCGCGCGACCCGTTGGCGTTTGCCCGCGTGCGCCTGCTGTTACCATCGCGCCGGGCGTGCCGAACTTTGCGCGAGGCGTTTTTGCGGGCCGCCGAAGGTCGCGCCCTCGTGCTGCCGAATTTCAGCGCTTTGGGCGATATTGATGATGATGATTTAACCTTTAGTGATTCCATCGCGGTTGGCGGCTTAGCGGCCACGCTGCCGCCCGCCCTGCCGCCGTTACGCCGTCAGGCCATGCTGGCGCAGTTGATCCGTGCGCGCGATCCGCGCTTGCCGCTGGACCGGGCGGCGGCGCTGGCGGCGGAACTGGCGCGGTTGATGAATCAGGCGCAGGCGGAGGGCTTAGGCTTCGACGGGTTGGTGCGGTTAGTGCCGGAAAGCCTCGCCCATCATTGGCAAATCACGCTCGATTTTCTGCGAATCGTTACGGAAACCTGGCCGCAGGTGTTGGCCGAAGAACAGGCGTTGGACCCGATTGCGCGGCGCGATGCGCTCATTCGCCTGCAAGCGCAGGTTTGGGCCGAAACCCCGCCGCTGGGGCGGGTGATCGTGGCGGGGACCACGGGCAGCCAGCAGTCGGCGCGCGACCTGATTGCCGTCATCGCTCGCCTGCCGCAAGGCGATGTCGTGCTGCCCGGTCTCGATACAGAGATGCCGGAGGCCGAATGGGCGCTGTTGCCGGAGCACCCCACGCATCCGCAGTCGGGCTTGCAGGATTTGCTGACCGCGCTTGATCTGTGTCGAACGGCAGTCCAGATATGGCCCGGTTGCGCGGGCGCGGCGCAAACTGTGCCAACGCGGGCGCGGCTGTTGGCGCAAGCGCTCTCGGTCGCGCCGCCGGAAGACCGCGACGTCCTGCCGCTTGATCTTGAGACCGCGCTGGCGGGCGTCAGCCGTATCGATGCCGGAAGCGTGCAGGAGGAGGCGGTGATGATCGCCATTGCCCTGCGCCAAGCGCTCGAAACCCCTGGGCGGACGGCAGCGCTCATCACCCCCGACCGCGATCTTGCCCGCAGGGTCGCCGCCGAACTCAGCCGCTATGGGGTGCGCTGCGACGATTCTGCTGGGCAGCCTCTGAGCGGCTCGGTGCCGGGCGTGTTTCTGCGTCTGCTGGCAGAAGCCGCGCGTGACTATTTCGCCCCCGCCCCGCTGTTGGCCCTACTGAAACACCCCCTCACGGCGCTCGGGCTATCGCTTGCCGAGGCGCGGCGCGCGGCGCATCTGCTGGAAGAGCGGGTGTTGCGCGGCCCCCGCCCGGACGGCGGGTTGAGCGGGTTGCGCCGCGCGACGGAGGCGGCCCTGGCCGAGCTTTCACCGGAGCGGGCCGCCCGCGCGGCACTCGTCCTGCGCCCTTATCTCGACAGGCTCGATACCTGCCTGGGGCCGTGGGAAACTGCGATGGCGCAGCCCAAACCGAGTTTCCGCGCGGCCATTCTGGCCCATCTGACAGCGGCGGAAGCGCTGTGCGCGACCGACTCCCTTCCCGGTGAAGAGCGGCTGTGGGCGGGACCGGCGGGGGAGGCGGCGGCAGATTTCCTGGCGGATTTGGTCGAGAATGCCGGGGCTTTGGTGCTCGATAATCCCGCCGACTATCCAGCCCTCGTGATGAGCTTTATGGGGCCGATTGCGGTGCGCCAAGTCTATGATCGGCACCCGCGCCTCGCCATTCTAGGGCCGCTCGAAGCCCGGCTTGCCCGGCCTGATCTGATGATCCTGGCGGGGTTGAACGAGGGCACTTGGCCTGCCGAGCCGCCGGGCGATCCGTGGATGTCCCGCCCCATGCGCCAGCAGTTTGGCCTGCCGCCGTTGGCGCGGCGGATTGGCCTCTCCGCGCATGATTTTGTGCAGGCCGCTATGGCCCCGGAGGTGATTTTCGCGCGGGCTGACCGGGCCGACGGCACGCCAACGGTGCCGTCGCGCTGGTTACAA
>JAYSQZ010000054.1:0-22030 GCA_043721315.1 Alphaproteobacteria bacterium | reverse complement strand
TTGAGTTTTGATCGCATCAAAACTCAAAAACGCGGGAAGCCTGCAAAGACCCGTTTCGCGTGCGTTAATGATATGGTATGACCAACAAAACCAAGCGGGCAGAATGCCATGTACGGCGGTGTCGAAACCGGGTCTGAACGAACCTTGCGAGCAGAAGATTTGCTCGGAACATCCGATCCTGTGCGGCTCGGCGACGATCTCGTATTTGTGACGGGTGCCCGTCAACTCGCGCAAATTCCAGATTATTTTGCGACTGAACGCCGTAGCTTCGATGATCTTGATCTCGGCGATGGGCTGTCTCTGTCTGCTGCGATGATTCAAGATTTAGCCGAAAGTTTTTCAATCACTGGCAAGCCTGGCGATATGGTAGCGGTGTTGGAGTATGCCTTCGGTACCGTCACGCTCAAGCGTCCTGGTCAGCCGCGCCGCGCGGCGCAAGCGCGCGAAGAGTTGCTGTCGGGCGATCTGCTTGAAATCGCGTCGCTGTCGCGCGCCAGTTTACACCTCTCCGATACCACTCGGATCGAGTTGGGGGGGCGGGCGCGGGTTAGGGTTGATACCCGTGTGGTGCTGCCCGGCCTTGATGGGCGGCGGCGTTTAGCCTCGGTGGAACTAACGCTGCTAACCGGCGCTTTTTTCGCCCGCACGGCCCCAACTGGGCCGCAACCGCCCGTTGTGTCTCTCCGTACGCCGCTGGGGACGCTCGCCTGGAGCGATGCGACATTGGGCGGGCAAATTTTGATGTCGGGTGCGCCGGACCTCTTGGCCGTTTTGGGCCGGGCGAAGGGGGCGACGGGGATCATCACTCTTATCGGCACGCAAGGGCCGCAGGCGATTACCGACTGCCCGGTTTTGGTTGCCCTGGAGCGCACTGGCCGCGCCCGCGTTATTCAAGAGTTGCTGACGGTGCGGGAGTTGGACGCCACGCTGTTCTCTCGCCTCATGCCGTCGCGCGGGTTAAGTCAGCTTAATTCGGATTAGGGTATTTTATGTGCCGGGGCCTCTGCCCTTTTGGCGCGCAGCCGTGCTAAACTTGCACATGCCCGCAACGCGCGACCCCGCTTCCTCGCTCTATGACCTGCCGGTTCCTTGGACCGAGCGGCTGCACGCCCGGCTGGATCGGCGGCCTTGGTGGGGCATTGGGATGCTCTACGCGCTGCCGGTTTTGCTGATGCTGGTAGCCCGACTCGCCCTGGTGCCAACCCTCTCCGATGCCGAAGCCGTGCGCCTGTTGCAGATGCGTGGCTGGGCGTGGTTCTACGGACCCGAACACTCGCCACTGCCCTTCTGGCTTGGGCATGGCTTGATCCGCCTCGGTTTGCCGCGCCTCGCGGTGCTCTTGCCGGAAGCCTTGACCCTGTGGGGGGTGCTGGTGCTGGGCTATGCGACCGCGCGCCTCTGGGTTTCGCGCGCCCATGCCCGGCTGGCGGGAGCGAGTTTGCTGCTGCTGGCCCCGCTCTCGCTGGCCTTTCCGGCAGGGGATATTCTCGCGCTGTCGGAATCTTTCGCGATTCTGGCGCTGGTTGGGTCTGCCGTCCGCACGGTTCGGCGCGGCGGTTGGGGCAATGGGGTTCTGCTCAGTCTTGGTCTTGCGCTTTGTTTGATTGGCGGGCATGGCAGTTTGCTGTTTGCGCTGGTGTTTTTGTTATCGCTGGGCCTCGACCGGGATTTGCGGGTCGAGCGGCAACGCACCCGCGTGTCGGTGGCGCTCGGGTGCGTGGGTGGATTGGCACTCGCGGGGCCGTATCTGACAGTAGCGCTCCTGTCGATCCCAGGAACGCCACTGCTGTTGCTGTTTCCCCCGCCTGAAATGGTGGAGTCGTTTTCAAAGGCCATGCTACACGGCTGGTCGGTGTTGGCGGAGCGGGCGGTTCTGGACCTTGCCTTTTGGGGCGTGGCCGCGTTGATCCTGGCCCCCGTGCTGCTGCGCCCGAGCCGCGCTATTGATTTATGGCCGGGGCTGATGGCGCAAAGCTGCGCGGCCACGGTGATCTTGTTGGCGGTTGCGACCGTGCTGGAACGGGGGCCGATCATCACCCACAGCGGACCGCTCGCCTGTTTGGTGCTCGTGCCGCTGCTGATTTTCACCGCAATGGACCGGCTTCCCGTGGCGGCATGGCGGCGGCTTGCCGTAGGTACATTAACGGCGGCGGTGGCGCTGTTGGGGCCGCTCACCTTGCTGATTGAAGACCGCTTTCTGTTACCAACCTGCGCCACTTGCCGGGCCGACGCCGATTTCAAAACACTCTCGCACCGCATCGCCGATGTCGCCCAGGGGCCTGTCTCGATCCCCGATCCGTGGCTGGCCGCAAACCTGTGGCGGCACCGCCCGGACCTCGTGGCGATGGAGGGCCGCAAAGCCTGCGTACAGCTTCAAACGACCGCGCCCCCCTCTGGCCCGTCAACCCCGCTGCTGCTGCCGCGCTTGCGCTATTCCGGGCCGGGAATACCGCTGGCCCTCGTGCCCCTCCACCGGAGTGACTGCCCCTGATGCGAGGCTACCCGCGTATTTTGACCATTGATGGCGGCGGGATGCGCGGTGTTCTGCCTGCAACTTTTCTGACCGTGTTGGAAGCCCGCCACGGCGCACCCTTGGGGGCGGAGTTCGATCTTGTCGCCGGAACCTCCACTGGGGGCATTATCGCGGCTGCCCTGGCGCGGCCCGATGCGCCCGTGTCGGCGGTCGATATTGCGGCGATTTATCGGCGGGCGGGGCCGCATATTTTTGGGCGCAGCCTGTGGCGGGCGCTGGGAACGATGAACGGCATGTCGGACGAAAAGTACGATTCGCGCTTCCTAATCCGCGTGCTGGACGAAACTTTCGGCACGTGCCGCCTGAGCGAGATTATCACTCCGGCCCTCATGCTCACCGCCTATGACATCGAGCAGCGCCAAGCCGTGCTGTTTCGCTCCTGGGAAGCCCAGAATCCGGCGAAAGACTATCGTTTGGCCGATATTTGCCGCGCGACCACCGCCGCGCCAACTTATTTCGAGCCGGCCTTGATTACCGCGCAAGACGGTATCGCCCGCCCGTTCATTGATGGCAGCGTGTTCGCCGCGAACCCTACCCTCTGCGCGCTGTCGGCGGCGATGGACCTGTATCCGGGGGCGAGCGGCTATCTCATTCTGTCCCTCGGCACGGGCCAGCAAACCCAGCCGCTGCCCTATGCCCAGGCCAAAAACTGGGGCCTTGCAGGGTGGGCGCGCCCGATTACCGATGTGATTCTCGATGCCTCCTCGGAGATTATCAACAGTCAAGCGCAAGAAATGGTGGGCGATACGCACTTCCGCTTTCAGGTCGATCTCACAGGGCATACCGCCGCCCTCGACGACGCCCGCCCGGAAACAGTGGCCCGTCTGGAAGCCATGACCCTGGCCGAAGCCGAGCGCGATACGGAACGCCTGGACCGGTTCCTCGCGCTCAATCGGTGGCTGCCGAGGTATCGGCGGCGGTAGGGTGGTTGTCGTTTGGGCGAGAGTCCTATAAAATAGCTAACTTAGCTAAAAGGAATGCTGGCTATGACGCTTGTCACGGTTCATGCCGCTAAAACACAGTTATCGCGCCTGATCGACGCGGCGTTGAGGGGGGAAGAGGTGATCATCGCCAAGGGATCTAAGCCCGTGGTGAGGTTGGTCCCGATTGTGCAAAAGCGCTTCGTTTTCGATTTGCTGCGCGGAAAAGTCGGCGATACTCCTGACTTTCTCGAACCGATGGATCCCGTCGATCTTGATCTATGGGAAGGGCGAGAAGGCCGGTGACGGCACTTTTGCTGGATACGCACGCTTGGGTTTGGAGTTTGATAGAGTCGCACCGGCTGCCGCCTTTGGCTGCTAAGGCGATTGAGACGGCGACGCAGGTTCTGGTTAGCCCCATCAGCTTTTTTGAAATCGCGCAGAAGGTGCGCATTGGGAAGTGGCCCGAAATGGCGCCCTATGTGGCTCAACTGCCCGCGCTTCTGGCAGAGCAGGGAGGCTATGTTGCCAGTTTTACGCCTGAGATTGCCTTGCTTGCCGGAACCTTGGCTTGGGAACACCGCGATCCCTTCGACCGGCTGC
Source organism: Alphaproteobacteria bacterium (assembly GCA_043721315.1). GTDB lineage: Bacteria > Pseudomonadota > Alphaproteobacteria > Elsterales > Elsteraceae > Elstera. The sequence goes on along the minus strand of JAYSQZ010000054.1, from coordinate 17,974 downwards.
TAGCGGCAACGGCGCTTCAGTCTCAGATAGCGCTAGTTTCTGCGGATCGAGTTTTTGATGGAATCGTCGCGCGCGTTTGGGAGGGTTAAACCAACGCCTGCCCCATCGCCTCTAGCAATCGTTCCAGCGGTTGCGCGCCGATCACCGAGGCTTTGCGGTTGAAGATATAGACGGGAACGCCGTCGATCCCGCCTTTTTGTCCGGCGTCCATCATGCGGCGGGTATCCTCGATCCCAGCGTCGGAGCTGAGGAACTCGGCGGCTTCGTCTTGCGGCAATCCGATGTCGGCGGCTAGGGCTGCGAGGGTGGCGGGGTTGCCCAAATCGGCCCCTTCCCGGAAAAACGCGGGATAGAGGCGCGCCGACAGCGCAAGGCCGCGCCCTTTGGTGCCCGCCCAGGCCACCAGCCGATGCGCGTTCAGCGTGTTCGGCTGGCGGGTAATGGTCTCGAACTGCATCTCCAGCCCGTCCATCGCGCCCACCGAAGCCGCGCGCCCCCACACACTTTGCGCGGCCTCGACCGAGCCGAACTTGGCGGTAGCATACTCCTCCCGCGCCATGCCTTCGGGGGGCATATCCGGGTTCAACTCGAAAGGCCGCAGAGAGATGCGGACGGCTAAGGTGGGGTGTTCCTGGCGCAGATGGCTCAACGCCAGCTCCAGCCGATACCGCCCGATCCAACACCAGGGGCAGACGAAATCGGCGACGAAATCAATAATCAGACCATTCATGATTTAAGGTTACTCCGCCGGACGGCCCGAGGGAACCCCTGGAGCCGATAGTATCGGCACTTGGGCGCGGCGGCGCAGGTCTTGGTTTGGGTCTTGCGCCTCGGCCTGCACCGGCTTGGCGCGGAACCATGCAGCGTAGAGCGCGGGCAGGAACAAGAGCGTGAGGAGGGTTGCCACGGTTAGCCCCCCCATGATCGCAACCGCCATCGGCCCCCAGAAGGCGCTGAAGGAGAGCGGGACCATCGCCAAAATCGCGGCGGCAGCCGTGAGGGCAATCGGGCGCGCCCGGCGCACGGTAGCGTCGATAATGGCATCCCACAGCACGTGGCCGCCGCGTACGTCTTGTTCGATTTGATCAACCAGAATCACCGAGTTCCGCATAATCATCCCCGCCAGCGCAATTGTGCCGAGAGTCGCGACGAAGCCGAAGGGTTTGCCGGTGATAAGCAGCGCCGCCGTAACCCCAATCAGCCCCAGCGGGGCCGTGAGCAGCACGATAATCAGCCGTTGGAAGGACTGAAGCTGGATCATCAGCGTCGTAATCATAATCATCAGCATCACGGGCATCATGGCATTGATGGAGTTTTGGCCCTTGGCGCTTTCTTCCACGGCCCCACCGACATCAATGCGGTAGCCGTCGGGCAGGGCGGCGCGGAGGGCGTTCAGCTGCGGGTTGATCTGCGCGGTGACGACCGGGGCTTGCGTGCCATCCCAAATATCGGCGCGGACATTAATCATCGTCTCCCGGTTACGCCGCCACAGAATCGGCTCCTCCAACTCGTATTTCACGGTAGCGATTTGCGCGAGGCTGATCGCGCCGCCCGTGCTGGTGCTGATATTGATGCCGTCTAGGTCGGTGAGCGACAGGCGCTCTGCCGGGATGGCGCGGGCGACGACGCTGATAAGCTCGGTCCCCTCTCGGAACTGGGCGACGTTGAGGCCGGACAGCAAGGTGTAGAGCGTTGTCGAAAGATCCTGCGGGTTCACGCCCAAGGCGCGCGCTTTTTTATGATCGACTTCTAAGCGCACGGTTTTAGAAAGCTCGTTCCACTCCAGGTTCACGTTGGCGGTGTGCGGGTTCGCCCGCATAGTGTCGCGGACCTGATAGGCGATCTCGCGGATTTGTGCCGGATCGGCCCCAATCACGCGGAACTGGATGGGGAAACCCACCGGCGGGCCGTTTTCCAACCGGGCGACGCGCAACAGCCCTTCTGGGAACTCGGTGGCGAAAGCGGTTTGCAGTTTCTCGAACACCACGTCGCGCTCTTTCAGCCCCTTGGTCATGATAACGAACTGCCCGAAGTTGGACTGGCGCAGTTCCGGGTTGAGCGGCAGATAGAAACGCGGTGTGCCTGCGCCAACGTAGGAGGTGTAATAGGCGACGTTGGGATCGTCTTTCAGCAAGGCTTCCACCCGTTCCACCGTGGCCTTGGTCTGAGCAATCGCGCCGCCGCCGGGCAGGCGCACATCCACCATCAACTCAGGCCGGGAGGCGGAGGGGAAGAACTGCTGGGCAACCAGCCCGAAACCGGCAACAGAGGCAACGAAGATGGCAAGCGTCATCACGAGGACCGACTTGCGCCAGCGCACACAGAAGGTCACGGCAGCGCGTAAAGCGTGATAGAGCCGCGTGTCGTGCGGATCATGGCCACCGTGGGCGCGGTCCTTGAACTCGGGCAGCAGCTTATAGCCTAGGTACGGCGTGAAGATCACCGCCACCACCCAGGACACGCCCAAGGCAATCGCCGTAACCCAGAAAATCGCGTTGGTATATTCAGCCACGGCGGATTTTGCGAAACCAACGGGCACGAAGCCTGCGGCGGTCACAATCGTGCCGGTCAGCATGGGGAAAGCGGTAGAGGTGAAGGCGAAGGTGGCGGCTTTTACACGGTCGTAGCCTTCTTCCAGCTTCAGCATCATCATTTCAACGGCAATAATGGCGTCATCGACCAGCAGGCCGAGGGCGATAATCAGCGCGCCCAACGAAATGCGGTGCAAGTTGATCCCCGCGATCGACATGATGAGAAAGGTAATCGCCAGCACCAGCGGCACCGATAGCGCCACCACAATCCCCGTGCGGAAACCAAGGCTGATAAAGCTAACGGCCAGAACAATGGCCAAGGCTTCGCCCAGGGAAACAACAAACTCGGAAATCGAGGCATCGACCACCTTTGGTTGGGCCGCGACTTGGCTCACGTCGATTCCAACCGGAAGCTGGGACTTAATCCGTTGCATCATCGTATCGACCTCGCGGCCCATATCAATAATGTTCCCCCCCGGCTCCATCGACAGGCCAAGGCCGATGACCGGCGTGCCGTTGAAGCGCATCTGGAAGGTTATCGGGTCTTCGTAACCCCGGCTAATCTCGGCAATATCGCCGAGCACCTGCACCCGCCCATTCGCGACGATCGGCACGTTGCGAACGTCCTCCAGGGTTAGAAAACCGTTATCAACCCGCAACGAAATACGCTCTTTCGCGGTTTCGATCAAGGCGGCGGGGGCAACGGCGGCCTGGCGCTGGAGCGCGTCGAAAATCTGGTTCGGGCTGATGCCCAAAGTGGCGAGTTTGGTGTGGGAGAATTCCACGAAGATTTTTTCGTCTTGCGTGCCGTAAAGCTCAATCTTGCCCACAACTTTAATCGTTAGAAGCTGCTGGCGCACATCCTCGGCATAGTGCTTCAGCTCGGCTTGGCTGAAGCCATCCCCCGAGAAGGCATAGATAATCCCGAAAGTATCACCGAACTCATCGTTCACGAACGGGCCTTGCACGCCGGTGGGGAGCGTGCGTTGAACATCGCCGAGCTTCTTGCGGAGTTGGTAGAACAGGCTCGGCACTTCTTTCGGCGGCGTATAATCGGCAAACGTCAGCTTAATCAGCGTTTCACCGGGCTTTGAGTAGCTGGCGGTATTGTCGAAAAACGCCAGCTCTTGAAGTTTCTTTTCGAGCTTATCGGTGACTTGCAGTTCCATTTCGCGGGCGGTGGCCCCTGGCCAGTACGCCTGTATAACCACAGTCTTAATCGTGAAATCCGGGTCTTCCTGCCGCCCCAACCCCAGATAGGCTAGGACACCGGCAATACTGAGGATCAGCATAAAGAAGACGATCAACGTCTGGTGGCGCAGTGCCCAGCCGGAGAGATTAACCTTATCGCTCATCTTACTGGCCTTTCACGGGAGCCGCGCCGAGGATGCGGACCTTAATGCCGGGATCAATGCGGTGAACGCCCGCCGTTGCGACAAGATCGCCGGGCTGAACGCCGCCGGAGAGGATTACCGCGTCTTGATGGTAGGCGGCCACCGTAACGGGCTTTAGGCTTACGGAACCCTTGGCGGCATCCACCACCCACACGGCAGGCTTATCACCCTGCTGGAACAGCGAGGAGAGCGGTAGGGAGGCAACGGGGGTCGTGTCGCCCTTCGCCAGCATCACGGTGGCCGTCATACCCATTTTGGCGGTCTGCGGTTGGTCGAGCAGAGTGTATTTGGCAAGGTAGGTGCGGGTTTGCGGGTCGGCACTGGCGGCAAGCTCCCGCAGGCGCACACGGTAGCTTTTGTTTGGCTCGGACCAGAGTGTAACGCGCGCATCGCTCCCCGCCTGCGCGTCGGCCAGCCGATTTTCCGGCACCGGTACCGACACTTCCAACTCTTCATCGCGAGCAACCCGCACCACGGCTTGCCCAGCGGCGATCACTTGGCCGGGTTCTGCCAGCACGGCGGTCACAATACCGCCCGTATCGGCAGTGAGTGTGGTGTAATTCATTTGGCGCGCGGCAATCGCCACTTGGCTACGCGCGCCGATGAGGGTTTGCTGCGCCACACTCGCCGCCGCTGCGCGCTGATCGTAGGTGGCTTGCGTGAAGACCATGCTGGTTTTCAGCGCCTCATAGCGCTTCAAATCGGCCTGAAGCCGTCTCAAATCGGCTTCGGCAGAGGCCACCTGGGCTTGCGCGCGGCCCAGTTGCAGAACAAAATCCTCAGCGTCCAGCTTCCCAATCAGCAGACCGGGCGTTACCCGCGTGCCAATATCGACCGGACGGGCCGAGAGTTTGCCCGCCACTTGGAACGCCAAAGGTGCCTCCAGCCGAGGGGCAAGGGTGCCTGCCAGCTTCAAGGTCTCGCGCCCGGCTTCGAAGGTTACGGCCTGCACGCGAACCGGGCGAACCTCTTCCACATGCGCCTTTTTCACGTCGGAGCAGGCGGCGAGCAGCGGCAATGTTAGCAGAACCCCCGTCAGCAGACGGCCAGTGCGAGAGGAGGAGAGCGCAAGACGCAGCATCGGCGGAACCTTCCTTGACAAAAGATCGTAGGGTGGGACGATATCCAAAGGCTAACGCTGCGGAGTCCCTCTGATCTTGCCCTTAGATGTAATGATGATTACACTTAAGGTCAAGCCAGTCCTAACAAGCAGGATGCCTTGGCACTAAATGGGGTTCGGACAAGAAGATGGGAACGACTGAGTGCCCAATTGGCAAAGCGTTTTCGGCAATAAAAGGCTTGGCACACTCTAAGCCGTCGCGGCGCGAAGCGCGGCGCGATGCTATTATGACGGCAGCAACGCAGCTTTTTGTCGAAAAAGGCTATGGGGCCACGAGTTTGAACGATGTGGTTCGCCTCTCCGGCGGCTCGCTCTCCACGCTCTACGATATGTTCGGCAGTAAGGCGGGGCTGTTTCGCGCCATCGTTACCCAGCGCTGCGAGATGATGACGGGAACTTTTGAAGATCCCGACATCTACAGCCGCCCGATTGCCGAAGCTTTGAGCGACCTTGGAATGCGCTGTATGTCTGTTCTAACATCAGACAATACCGTAGCAGTAATGCGGACGGTGAGTTCCGAAGCCCTACAATTCCCGGAACTCGCTCAGGTTTTCTACGAGGCGGGGCCGCTTCGGGGGCGGGCACGGGTGGCAGGCTATTTGGAAGAACAAGCGCGGCGCGGCATTCTAACGCTCGATAATGCCGAAGAAGCTGCGATAGATTTTTGCCAGTTGATTATCCGCGATGCCCAGATGAACGCCATGATGGGCCTGCCGTATCCGAAGACGCCAGACGCTATTCAGCGGCACGTGAACCGTGCGGTTGGATGTTTCTTGCGCGCTTACGGCACGGCAGTTCAAACGCAGGCCGCCCCTGCGTTGCCAGGACTGCTGCCGCGCGCTGTGACGGGGCGTTGAGGCTAATAAAGCCTATTTCCCCGAGGCTTAGGCCCAAAATCTGGGGGTGCCATGGGGCGGTGGCGGCGGAGATTCCTGCCAACCCTGTTGCTTTTCTCAGCTATGGCGCGTTGCATCGGTAAAAACGGTGTGTTAAGGAAACGCCGCTTGCGCGGGAATAATGTTTGCGCGCGGGCTTTGCGTCCTGTTCAAGCCTAACTCTGTTGGGTAGAGCTGAAACGTAAGAATCCTGTCCAGATTCCGGTTAGAGAGCGGCACTCGCCAGCGCTCGCCGGGCCGATTAGAGAGGACAAGCCGGGGTGGCGACAGAGCAGACGGGCGTTGCCGGGCGGTATGCCGTAGCCCTCTACGATTTGGCAGACGCGCAAAGCGCGCTCGACGCCGTGGCGACAGATTTGCGTGACTTGCGCGCGCTCCTAACCGAGTCGGCTGACTTGCGTTTGCTCACGGTCAGCGCGGTTTTAAGCCGCGCAGATCAAGCAAAAGCGATTGCCGCTGTGTTGGAGAAGGCTGGGGCGAATGATTTGGTGCGCCGCTTCGTTGGCGTGGTGGCGGATAACCGCCGCCTGTCGGCCTTGCCACAGATCATTGCGGCCTTCCTAGCCCGCTTGGCCGATAAACGGGGTGAAGTGACAGCGGAAGTAACCGCTGCGGTCCCCCTCACTGAGTCGCAGATTGATCAGATCAAAACGTCGCTTTCGGGCACGTATGGGTCGAAAATTCTTGTCGATGTTAAAGTCGAGCCGTCGCTCATCGGCGGTCTCATCGTCAAGATCGGCTCTAAGCTGATTGATCATTCGCTGAAGACCAAATTGATGCGCTTGCAGCTCGCCATGAAGGGAGTTGGTTAATGGATATCCGTGCCGCCGAAGTTTCGGCCATTCTGAAAGAACAAATCGCTAATTTCGGGACAAGCGCCGAAGTTGCAGAGGTGGGTAAGGTTCTGTCCATTGGGGATGGTATCGCCCGCGTCTACGGCCTCGACAATGTTCAGGCTGGCGAGCTGGTCGAGTTCCCGAACGGGTCGCGCGGTATGGCGCTGAACCTTGAAACCGACAATGTCGGGATCGTGCTTTTCGGGGAAGACCGGGGCATTCAGGAAGGCGATATCGTTAAGCGCACCGGCACTATCGTTGACGTTCCCGTCGGCAAGGGTCTGCTGGGCCGCGTGGTCGATGGTCTCGGCAATCCGATTGACGGCAAAGGTCCGTTGACGGATGTGAACCGCACGCGTGTGGAAGTGAAGGCCCCCGGCATCATTCCGCGCAAGTCGGTGCATGAGCCGATGCAAACCGGCCTGAAAGCTATCGACAGCTTGGTTCCGATTGGGCGCGGTCAACGCGAACTCATCATCGGCGACCGCCAGACCGGCAAGACCGCCGTTGCTATCGACACGATCCTCAATCAAAAGAAGATCAATGAAGGCACGGACGAGTCGAAGAAGCTCTACTGCATTTACGTCGCTATCGGGCAAAAGCGCTCGACCGTGGCGCAGATTGTGAAGACGCTGCAAGATTACGGCGCGATGGATTACACCATTGTCGTAGCTGCAACTGCGTCCGAAGCCGCTCCGCTGCAATTCATCGCCCCCTACGTTGGGTGCGCGATGGGTGAATTCTTCCGCGATAACGGTATGCACGCGCTCATCATTTATGATGATTTGTCGAAGCAAGCCGTGGCCTATCGTCAAATGTCGCTGCTGCTGCGCCGCCCGCCGGGCCGCGAAGCCTATCCGGGCGACGTGTTTTATTTGCACAGCCGCCTACTGGAACGTGCCGCAAAGATGAACGAAGCCTGCGGTTTAGGCTCGCTCACGGCGCTTCCGGTCATCGAAACCCAAGCGGGGGACGTATCGGCTTACATCCCGACCAACGTGATTTCGATTACCGATGGTCAGATCTTCCTCGAAACGGAACTCTTTTATAAGGGTATCCGGCCTGCCATCAACGTCGGCCTGTCGGTCAGCCGTGTCGGTTCAGCCGCGCAGATCAAGGCGATGAAGCAGGTTGCTGGTAAGATTAAGATGGAATTGGCGCAGTACCGCGAAATGGCGGCCTTTGCACAGTTCGCGTCCGATCTCGATCCCGCAACGCAACGCCTGCTGGCGCGCGGCGCGCGCTTGACCGAGCTTCTAAAGCAGCCGCAGTTCCAGCCGATGCCGGTGGAAGAGCAAGTTGCCTCGATTTTCGCCGGTGTGCGCGGTTATCTTGATAAAGTCGCCACGGGTGATGTAACGCGCTTTGAGAAGAAGTTCCGTGAGGAGCTGAAAGCCAAAGCCCCGGAATTGTTGGATTCGATCCGCAATACTCGGGAAGTCACCAAGGAAACCGAAGAGAAATTGGCGGCCTTCTTGGACCAATTCGCCAAGAGCTTCGCGTAACCTGGGGAAGCCTGACGGGAGAGCGAGAGCGCCATGGCCAGTTTGAAGGACTTGCGGCTACGCATCCGTAGTGTCAAGTCAACGCAAAAGATCACTTCGGCGATGAAAATGGTCGCGGCGGCAAAGCTCCGCCGCGCCCAGGAACAAGCCGAAGCCGCCCGCCCCTATGCCGAGCGCATGGCGCGGATGATTGCTACCCTCGGGGCGGGCGTCTCCAGCGATGCCCCGGCCTTGCTGACCGGTACCGGCTCGGACAAGGTTCAACTGGTGATCGTCGCGACAGCGGATCGCGGGCTGTGCGGGGCGTTCAACTCCTCGATCATCCGCGATGCGCGCCTGATGATCCGGGGCCTCCAGGCGTCGGGCAAGATCGTGAAGCTCTACTGCGTGGGCCGGAAGGGCCGCGACGGGCTGCGGAAAGAGTTCGGCGATATCATCGTTGAGCAGATGGAACTTGCGGGCAAGAAGAAGCTGAGCTTCGCCGATGCCAACACGGTCGCCCAAAAGGTGATCGGCCTGTTCGATGCGCGGCAGATAGATACCGCCCATATTATTTATGCGCGCTTCCGGTCGGCCATCGCCCAGACTGTTACCCGTCAGCAACTCATTCCGGTTCCCCTTCCTGCGCTTGACGCGGGCAAGGCGAGCGGCGGGGCTTCGGCCTTGTACGAGTATGAGCCGGACGAAGACGCCATTCTGGCAGCCCTGCTGCCGCGCAATCTTTCGGTGCAGATCTATAAAGCTCTGCTTGAAAATAGCGCATCCGAACACGGCGCGCGGATGACCGCGATGGACAATGCAACCCGCAACGCGGGCGATATGATCAACCGGCTAACGCTAACCTACAACCGCTCGCGCCAAGCGCAAATCACCAAGGAGTTGATCGAAATCATCTCCGGGGCAGAAGCGGTCTAATTAGTCTAGTCGGTCCAGTAGGATTTCTCCGAAGGAGAGCGGAAAATGGCGAATAACACTATCGGGCGCGTTTCTCAGATCATCGGTGCTGTGGTTGACTGCACGTTCGAAGGCGACTTGCCGCCGATTTTGAACGCGCTCAAAGTCGATAACAACGGCAAGGTGCTGGTGCTGGAAGTGGCTCAGCACTTGGGCGAACACGCCGTTCGCACGATCGCTATGGACACGACCGACGGCTTGGTGCGCGGCACCGAAGTGGTCGATACCGGCGACGCCATTCGCGTTCCTGTCGGCCCGGAAACCCTGGGGCGCATTCTGAACGTCATTGGCGAGCCGATTGACGAGCGCGGCCCGGTTGGGGCAACCCGCACAGCCGGTATCCACCGGGCGGCCCCCGCCTACGTCGATCAAGCCACCGAAGCGCAAATCCTCGTGACCGGCATTAAGGTCGTCGATCTGCTGGCCCCGTACCTGAAGGGCGGCAAAATCGGCCTGTTCGGCGGCGCGGGCGTGGGCAAGACCGTGACCATTCAGGAACTCATCAACAACGTCGCGAAGGGCCACGGCGGTTATTCCGTGTTCGCCGGCGTGGGCGAGCGGTCCCGTGAAGGCAACGATCTTTATCACGAGATGATTGATTCGGGGATTATCAAGACCGATGGCCCAGGCTCCAAAGTGGCGCTGGTGTACGGTCAGATGAACGAGCCGCCGGGCGCGCGGGCGCGCGTCGCTCTGTCCGGTCTTACCATTGCTGAATATTTCCGCGATGAAGAAGGCCAAGACGTGCTGTTCTTCGTCGATAACATCTTCCGCTTTACCCAAGCGGGCGCGGAAGTGTCGGCCCTGTTGGGCCGTATTCCGTCGGCAGTGGGCTATCAGCCCACTTTGTCTACCGACATGGGCCAGTTGCAAGAGCGCATCACCTCGACCAAGAAGGGTTCGATCACCTCGGTGCAGGCCATTTATGTGCCCGCCGACGATTTGACCGATCCGGCCCCCGCCACATCCTTCTCGCATCTGGATGCAACCACGGTGCTGTCGCGCCAGATTGCTGAAATGGCGATCTTCCCGGCGGTGGATCCGCTCGATTCGACTAGCCGTGCGCTTGATCCGCGCATCGTTGGCGAAGAGCATTATCAGGTCGCCCGCGACGTTCAGCGCGTGCTGCAAACCTACAAATCGCTGCAAGACATTATCGCCATCCTGGGGATGGACGAATTGTCGGAAGAAGATAAGTTGGTTGTGGCGCGTGCCCGCAAAATCCAGCGCTTCCTATCGCAGCCGTTCCACGTCGCTGAAGTTTTCACGGGTACGCCGGGCGTGTTCGTGAAGCTCGAAGACACGATCCGCGCGTTTAAGGGCATCGTAGCCGGTCAGTACGACGATCTGCCGGAAGCGGCCTTCTACATGGTCGGCACGATTGAAGATGCGGTGGAAAAGGCCAAGCGCCTCGCGGCAGAAGCCGCTTAAGCAAGACGTTGATGGGGAGAGACCTTAGGGTCGCTCCCCGTTTTGATGATAAAGTATTGTTTTATTACGCAAATGCGTCGTCGCGGGTGATAACACCCGCTTGGGATTTGCTCTAAGGAACGCACAGCATGGCCGGAAAAATCACCTTTGAACTCGTCTCGCCGGAACGCCTTGTGCTGTCCAAGTCGGTCGATATGGTGGTCATGCCCGGCTCCGAAGGCGAGTTCGGTGTGTTGGTCGGTCATGCACCGATCCTGGCAACGCTCGATCCCGGCGTGGTCGCAGTCCATGATGGCGGTCAGATCATCGACCGCATTTTCGTCGCGGGCGGGTTTGCTGAAGTCACGGCAGAGCGCTGCGTGGTGCTGGCCGAAGATGCAACGCCGGTGAAGAATATCGACGTTGCCGCCGCCGCCTCGGCCCTGCGCGAAGCCGAAGCCGGCACCGATCAGGCGGCGCTGAAACTGGCACGGGCGCGGGTGGCGGCAACGCAACGCTAAGCCTTAGACTGGACGCAGCGGCTTGCCTTCGGGCGGGCCGTTTTGTTTTTAGGCTAAAGCCCGGATATTATTAAGGTTCTTCCCATAAAACCGTCACGGGAGCATCACGCCCCTGTCGCAGCTTTCCCGCAGACTGCGGCCCTCAACGTATTTTATGAGGGTAAGATAATGGCATTGATGGTTTCGCGGGCGCTCACAGCGGCCCTGGTTTTGGGAACGGCGCTGACGGCATCGAGTGCCGCTTTGGCGCAAGGCAAAACGCTGGACGGCAAGAAGCCGCTGGTTATCGGCCATCGCGGCGCGAGCGGCTATCTGCCGGAACATACGCTCGAAGCCTATAAACTCGCTATCGAGCAGGGCGCGGATTTCATTGAGCCGGATTTAGTTTCGACGAAAGACGGTATTCTGGTCGCCCGCCACGAGCCGATTATCTCGGGCACCACCGATGTGGCCGACCGCCCGGAGTTTGCGGGCCGCAAGACCACGCGCAATCTCGATGGCGTGCCCACGACCGATTGGTGGGTGGGCGATTTCACTCTCGCCGAGTTGAAGACGCTGCGCGCCAAGCAAGCCTTCGGCGAGCGGGACCAGTCGCACAACGGCAAGTATTTGATCCCGACGTTCGATGAAGTGATCGAGCTTGCCAAAAAAGAAAGCGCTGCGCGGGGCCGCACTATCGGCATTTACCCGGAAACCAAGCACCCCACCTTCCACCACGCCATTGGCCTACCGTTGGAAGATCGTTTGGTTGAAGCGCTGAAGAAAGCCGGTTGGACCGATAAATCCGCCCCAGTGTTCATTCAGAGCTTTGAAGTCTCGAACCTTAAATATCTCAACAGCAAGATCGGCGTGAACCTGGTTCAACTTGTCGATGCTGACGATGTTGATAAGGACGGCGCGATCACTCTCGTAGCCCCCTACGATAAGCCCTATGATTTTGCGATTGTCGGCGACAAGCGCACCTTCAAAGATCTGCTAACGCCGGAAGGCTTGAAGGAAATCAAGACCTATGCCGATGGCGTCGGCCCGTGGAAACCCTATCTGGTGCCGGGTAAACAGGTGGATGCCGATAAGGATGGCAAGCCGGACGATTTGAATAAAGACGGTAAGATCGACGAGCAAGACCGCGTGCTGATGCCAGAAACCGGCGTGATCAAAGCCGCGCATGATGCTGGTCTGTATATCCACACCTGGACGTTCCGGAACGAGCCGCGCCGTTTAGCGTCGGACTTTAAGGGCGATCCGGCGGCGGAATATAAGCTGTTCTTCGGCCTTGGGATTGATGGCGTGTTCAGCGATTTCCCGGATGTCGCGGTCAAAGCGCGCCCGTAAGATAAAACGTCTAAACGTCTCGAAACGGGCGTCGGTCACATCGGCGTCCGTTTTTCTTGACGCGATCGCTTAAGTTTCCTTAACTCATTATGCCTGCAGAATGTCGTGGTAAAAAAATAAGGAATAGGGTCGATGCTTCTTACTGATCTGCTGGATGAGGATTTGACGTGGCTCGGGACGATTGGCGACCGGGCTGAGTATGCGTCGGGGTCCGTCCTCATTGCCGACGGGACCGAGCAAGCCGATTTCTTCATTCTGCTCTCGGGCCGTGCTGCCGTGGTTGGGGCCGGGGCGGTGCTAGCGCATCTGGAGCCAGGGGACGTGGCGGGGGAAATTTCGCTCATTGATGGGTTGCCAGCGTCGGCCACTGTTATGCTCACCGCGCCGGGGCAGGTGATGCGGGTACAGCGCGCGCCGCTGTTGGCCCGGTTGGAATCGGGCGATGGTTTTGCCTTCCGCTTTCACCGGGCGGTAACGAAAATTCTAGCAGCGCGCTTACGCGGCTCCAATCGGCGGGCGTCTCCTGCTGAGGTTGAGGCGCAGCGGGTTATCACTCACTTCAAGGCGGCTTAGAAAGCATTTGTAACTATTTTTCGATTTTGATGGCTCGCTAATGAATATTTAGTAAAATTCGTGTTACACTTTTCGGTCAGATGAACAGAGCACGTTTCGGCGAAGAACCGGGCGGCCGACCGAGGAGGCTAAAGGAAATGACAGCGACCATTCGCACAAAGTTGCTGGTGGCGTTTGGGCTGACCGCAGGATTAACCGTTGCGGCGGCCGGCGTGGCTATGCAGGGGTTCGGGCATTTGTCCGATATGCTGGCCACCATTTCTACAGAAAGCGTGCCGAGGTTGAGCCTAGCGCAAGAGCTAGGGGTGAAGGCCAATGCCATTGCGGCGGCAGCGCCGTCCTTACTCGTTACAACAGACCAGGGGGCGCTTGCGGTTGAACAAGCGCGGCTGGTGGGGTATCTCGCCGATGTTGACGCTAAGGTGCTGGCGCTGCGCCCTGTTCTCGCGGTTGCCGATTGGGACGGGCTGAACGGGCAGTACCGCGCGCTTGCAGGCATTCTCACGCGGCTTGAAGATCATCACCGGCAAGCCCTCAGTTCGGGCCGCGCGGTGGTGAAGGCGGCGGCAGCGGCGACCGAGAAGACGGAGGCCGCGTCAGGCTTGCTCAATCCTCTGGTTCGCAGCACGTCCTTCACGCTGGAAACAGTCATGGAAGGGCTGGAAGCCGGGATTGTCGATAAGAACGTCAAGCCCTTGGCTGATTTCAAAACATTGCGAAACGCGCTCCACCTTCAGCGGGAAGTAACCCAACTGCGGGCCTTACTGTTGCAAGCGGCAGTCGCACCTACCGCTGCCGCGCTCACGGAGGCCAAGGCAGGCTATACAAAATCGCACACCGCGTTCACCCGGCTGCTGAAAGCGATGGGCGATGCTGCCGTTTCGATTGGGCTGGATGAGGCGGCGAGCCAAGTGACAGAGGCTGCCAACGCGCTGTTTACGGCGCGCGCGGCCTATATTGTTGAAACCGAGAAAGAAGCGGCGTCGCTGGCCGCTGCAAACGAGGCCGTAGCCGTGCTCACCCGCGAGTCGGAGCGGCTGGCCGGAGCAATGCAGCAGGGCATGAGCGCGGGCATCAGCGCGCTCGATGAGGAGGTTGATTCGGCCCGCCTCGTGTTATTGGTTTTGGGTGCGGGGGGGCTTAGCTTTTCGATCCTCGTGGGTTGGTTCCTCGTTCATCGCGGCATTGCTTCGCGCTTGCAGGGTTTGGCTGGGGCGATGGACCGGGTTCGGTTGGGGCAGTTCGATGCGCCGATTCCGGCGGGCGGAACCGATGAAATTTCGGGCATGGCAACCGCCCTCAGCGTGTTCCGCGATACCGCCCTGCGGGTAGCCCAACAGGATGAAGACGCTAAGGTGGCGCAACGGCAGGCGGCGGAAGAGCGTAAAGCGACATTGCAAGCCCTTGCCAGCCGCTTCGAGGCGAGCGTGCAGCATGTTGTGAGTTCCGTTTCGGTAGCGGCAGGGGCGATGCACCAAACCGCCTCGCACATGTCCAGCATGGCAGGGCAAACCAGTGCCCAGTCGGCAGCGGTTGCAACGTCTGCCGAACAGGCTACACAGAACGTTCATATGGTATCGGTCTCGGCGGGGCAACTGAGCGGCTCGATCAGCGAAATCGGCGCACAAGTCACGCGCTCGACCGCGATTGCCGGGCGCGCGGTGATGGAAGTATCGGCGACCAATCAGGCGCTCTCCGGGCTAACCCAAGCGGTAGGGCGGATTGATTCGTTTGTGAATCTTATTTCCGATATTGCCGGTCAAACCAATCTGCTGGCGCTTAACGCCACCATTGAAGCCGCGCGGGCGGGCGAGGCCGGGCGCGGTTTTGCGGTGGTTGCGGGCGAGGTGAAGTCGCTGGCGACGCAAACCGCCCGCGCGACCGAGAATATCGTGGCCCAGGTGAGCGATATTCAGCAATCGGCACAGGCTGCTGCCACGGCGGTGGGGCGAATCGGGGCGACGATCAACGATCTCAGCGAAATTGCGGCGATGGTCGCGGCAGCGATTGAGGAGCAGGGCGCCGCAACGGCAGCAATCAGCGAATCGGTTTTGCAGGCGGCTCAAGGCACTCAAGAGGTTTCCAGCACTATCGTTACCGTCTCTGCCGTCGCGGGGGAAACTGGGTCGGCAGCGCAGAATGTGCTGAAGGCCGCCGGCCAGTTGGGCGGCTATTCGGCCCAGCTTACGGAAGAGGTCGAGTCGTTTCTCAAGGCTGTTCGGGTCGCGTAACGGTTTTGGCCGGTCAGTTCGATCGGCCAACCGCCAAGCGCAGAGCAAGCCCGGCGAAGACGGTGGCCAGGAGATATTTCTGCACTTTCTGAAAGCGCGGGCGGCGGCTCATAAACACGCCAAACCGCCCGCCAAGCAGCGCAATCGTGCCGTTCACTGCGCCGCCGATGACGTTCAGCACCATAACCAGGGTGAGGGTTTGAGTGAGGATCGACCCCGCTGCCGGATCGAGAAACTGCGGAAACAGCGCAATAAAAAACAGCACAACCTTCGGGTTCAACAGATTGCCGATCAAGGCTTGCTGAAAAACCCGCCACAGCGCCGCCTTTGGCGCAGCCCCGGCACTCAGAAACGGCAGCGTTGGGCTTCGCAGCGTTTGATAGGCCATCCACGCCAGATACGCCGCCCCTGCATACTGCACCAAACTATAGGCCAGCGGCGAAGTCTGAAACAAGTGCGCCAGCCCAAAGGCGGCGGCGAGCGCGTGTATCGTGCAGCCCACCGCGAACCCCACGACCGAAATCAACCCTGCCAACGGCCCTTGAGCGATGGAGCGGGTCAGCACATAAATCATATCCGGCCCCGGCGTGATCGCCAGCATTAGGCACGCGAGCGAAAATAGCGCCAGGGTTTCGATGGTCATGGCAGTCCCTTTTGTTGCAGGAACGGAACGCGTTAGGCCCGGCCCTTCAAACCCTCAACCGCTTCGGTGATGAGCGCGCTCAGGCGTTGAATACCCTCGCGCACCCGCTCGGGCGGCGGCACCGAGAAACTGAGGCGAATGGTGTTCTTACCGGAGCGATCCGGGTAGAAGGCCGCGCCGGGCACGAACGCCACGCGGATTTCGGCGATGGATTTGGCCAGGATTTCGGCGGCATCCAGACCTTCCGGCAGTGTTACCCACACGAACATACCGCCTTCCGGCTGGGTCCAGCTTACGCCCTTCGGCATGAACTCGGTCAGTGCGGTCAACATGGCGTCGCGCCGGGCGCGATAGACCGTGCGGATGCTGGCGGCGTGATCGAAGATGATGGTTTGCGCCACTTTGAACATGGCCATCTGGTTCAAGGTTGGCGTGTGCAGGTCGGAGGCCTGTTTCATCAGCACCAGCTTTTGCAGCACGGGCTGCGGGGCGACAATCCAGCCGATCCGCAAGGCCGGAACGATGCTTTTGGAGAAGGTGCCGGTATAAATTATCTGCCCCTGGGCCGTGGCTTCGGCAAGCGGGCGCGGCTGGTTCAGGCGGTCGCTATCCAGCGCCAACAGCGGCGGCACGGGTTCGCCATCGTAGCGAAGCTGGTCATAGGCTGAATCTTCGATGATTGCGATGCCATAACGGTAAGCGAGTTCCAGCATCACCCGTCGTTGCGCTAACGAAACGGTCGCGCCGCAGGGGTTGCCGAAGTCGGGCGTGAGGTAGAAGAACTTCGCGCCTTTGGCCATTTCGGCTTCTAGCGCGACCAGATCGACGCCATCATCCTGCACCGGCACGGTTACAAAGGTCGGCTCGTACAGGCTGAAGGCTTGCAACGCGCCGAGGTAGCTGGGGTTAGTAACGATAATCCTATCGCCCGTGCCGATGAACAGCTTGGCAATGAACTCCAGCCCCTGCTGCGAGCCATTGGTGATGAGGATATTATCGGCGTGGGTGGCAATGCCGATTTTCGGCAGATAGACCTGCGCCAGCCATTCCCGCAGCGGCTGATAGCCTTCGGACACCGAGTATTGCAACGCCGCGTCGCGGGTCGCGGGGTTCGAGAGAATCTCGTGGAAGGTTTCGGCCAGAATGGCGTGGGGAAACAACGCCGGGTCGGGAATGCCGCCCGCAAACGAAATAATATCCGGCTGATTGATCAGCTTTAGCAGCTCGCGAATTTCAGATGCGGTGAGTTTCAACGCGCGCGGCGCAAAAGCAGTGTTCCAGTCGATACTCACGGGCGGGATACCTCTCAAGGCAGGGCTTTGATTGCTACCCTTGAGCCTTACCGAAGCCGCGCCCGGCTTTCCAGTGCCAAATTGTATGCTTGGTGTTCGAGACAAGTTGCAAGAACCAGACAACCGCTTAATTTAGGCGGCGGGCCGTCTGTCCAGATCGCTTGTTATGTCGGCAAAGAAGAACTGGCTTGTGATATTGCCGTGGTAATCAACGACGCGAACGATGCCGGGGCTTTGGCGCTGCGCGACGCGGCACGCCCATTCCACAGCATCTTCCCGTGCATCGAACAGGGCTTCGGGCCGATCGGCCCCATCGGTTTGTACGTGCCATTCGTCGAAATGTGGGGAAACCCATAAGATGGGAGTATTGGATGTCCGGGGCATTGTCCGGCGCTCCTGAAGATCATGAACAAGAAAGGGTGAGTGATGGGCGCATGTATAACGATGGAGTGTGACGAAAATAGGTCTATTTCTGCACATCTCCCCTGCGTTGCGAGCAGAATACCAGAATTCTTGGGAATTTATTGCGCTGCGATAGGTTTTTTCTGAGGATAAACTGTCTCGTGAAGATATTTCTCTGCGGCATCTTAAGATAAATTTTTAACTTTCTTGCGGGGTTATGCAGATTAAGAAGCTATTTGGAAATTCGGCGGCTGAGAGACTGCGAGGGATTTTTGGGACCTGATAGGAGCCAAGCGCAGCAGATATCGAGACTATCTGCAAGATTGGCGACGCA
>JAYSQZ010000053.1:0-2935 GCA_043721315.1 Alphaproteobacteria bacterium | reverse complement strand
CACGAGATGCGACAAGCGTTAGGGTTACTCGACACCCTTCAAAAACCCCGCGCCGGGCTTCGGCAAGGGCGGATCGTTTGCTCACGAGGATTTGAATAATGCTAAATTTTGTGCAACCCGGCGATACGGTTGAAATCGTGCCGAACCAAATTGTTGCCAGCGGTGAGTTAGTGCAGCATGGAAGGTTGTTCGGCGTCGCTGCCACGTCCGCCGCCCTCGGCGAACGGGTTAATCTTCACTTAACTGGCGTGTATCGCCTGCCGAAAAACCCGCTGGAAACGTGGCTGCAAGGTGATCCCATCCATTGGGATGACGTGCAGAAACTCTGCGTGTTCACCCCGACCGACGAGACAATTTTAATCGGCGTCGCGGTCTTGGACGCACCCACCAATGCCGCTTTCGGCACCGTGCGTTTGAATGGAAGTTTCTCTTAACCCTCCCTTCCCCCCGGCGTGCAACAGCCGGGGGGCTTTTTGCCGGAGGGCCGCATGACGAAGATAACAAAATCCGGTTGCCTATCGGGCAATGGGCTAACGCTAATATCCCGCCTTGCGCTGGAAATGCCCAAAGTTGCGGCCAAAGCGATGAACGATCTTGCCTGGAAATCCCGCAATGCCGTGCGCGACTCGCTGAAAGATAACTTCATCCTCCGAACCGGACGGATGAAAAGCGGCATTCGCATTAAGAATGCCAATTGGCGCACGGGTTCCCCCGCCGAAGTTTATTCGCTGGATGATTGGACGGCGCGGCACGAGGAAGGCGGGATAAAATCCAGCATTGCCGGGCACCGAATCGCAATCCCCATCACGCGCGAGGCCGGAACCGACAGCGGCATTCGCAAGAATATTCGCACGATTCTAAGGTCTGGCGGACGCCCGCGCCCCCTGCGAGACACCAACCACCGCGTCATGCCGCTCAACGGCAAAGCGGGAAAAAACTCCCGCGCGTGGGTTCTGTTCCGCGAGCGGAAGATGAAGGTTAAATCGGACAAAACCGGGCGCACGATCATCAAGCGCCGCCCGGTGTATCTCTATATCTTTGTCGAACAAGTCCGTATCGAGCCGCGCTTAAAGATGCGCGAGACCGTTTTGAAAATTGTGCGCGAAGGCGCGAATACGGCGCTAGAAGCCGCGCTTGAAAGATCACTGAAAAGGAAGACCTAAGAATGAGTAATGCTTTAGCCTCGAAAATCAGTGTTCTGTTGGCCCTTGTCGATAACATCACCGGGCCGTTGAAACAGGTTACACAGAAAGTAAACGCCCTCACGGCGGCAGCCACGCGCGCCAGCTTAGCGATAAAAGCCATAGGCTCCATCCCCGCGCTGGGCCGAATGCGGGCCGGAATCGGCGGCATTGCCACGCAACTCAATGGCTTGCTCGCACCGCTTGCCGCTATCAGCGGGGGGCTAGGCGTGGCGGGCTTACTGTCTGGGATCAAAGCCACCTCCGACTATGCCGATGCGATGGCAACCGCCGCCAGCATCGCGGGCGTCGGGGTTGAACAGTTCCAATTGCTCAACTATGTGGCAGAACAGGCGAATGTTCCGACCGAAGCCCTTAGTAAATCCTTCAATACGCTCAATAAAAATATCGCGGCGGCGCGGTCTGGCAATAAAAAATCTATCCAGATGTTCGAGGCGATGGGCGTTAGCCTTGCCCACTTGCACACGCTAACGCCCGAACAGGTTATGAAGCGGTTGGCGGATGGGTTCCAGAAGATCGAAAACCCCAGCCTAAAGGTGGCGGCTGCCCTTGCGGTGCTCGGCAAATCCGGCGCGGCAATGCTGCCCGCGCTGGAAGGCGGATCGAAAGCCATGATCGAAGGCGAGCAAAAAGCCAAGCGGTTAGGTCTGGCATTGAACGATATTGACACGACCAAGGTTAAAGATTTTGGCGATAACCTTGGCACGCTGATGAAAGCGATTGAAGGCGTTCGCAACGCTATTGCCGTGCGGGTTATCCCGATTATCGAACCGCTGGTAAACCGCCTCACTGAATGGGTGGCCGCGAACCGGGAGCTTATCGCTACCCGCGTGGGTGAGTTCGTGGAACGCTTCGCCGCCTGGATCGAAACTATCGACTTCAAGCGCGTGGTGGCGGGGATCGAAGACTTCACCAGTGCGGTGCAAAAATGTGTCGAGTTCATCGGTGGCTGGGGCAATGCTATCGGGTTGCTGGCCCTCAGTGTTACCGGGTTGCTTGGCCCCATCGTGCAACTCAGCACCGGGTTCCTCGGCTTGATTGGCCCCATCGTGCGGATCGGCGGCGCGATGATTGCCATGACCGGGCCGATTGGCATTGCCCTTGCCGCTATCGCGGCGATTGCCACGGCGATCTATTTGATTATCGACAACTGGTCTAGCATCGGCCCCTTTATCAAGGGGTTATGGAACGGTATTGCGGATTTCCTGGGCGGCATGGTGGGGGTTGTCACCGACCTTGGCAGCGCGATAATCGCGGGGCTTTGGTCTGGCATGAAGAGCACGTTTAGCACCTTGTGGGATTGGCTGACCGGGGCAATCAAGGGGATCGTGGAGCTTCTCAGTTGGCCGCTTCGCACCGTGATTGATGTTGTAACGAATGTCGTGACCGGAGGCGGAATCAACCCGGCTGCCAGTATCAAAAAAACCGCGCCGGAGTTTTTGGGCGGGGGCGGCATGTTCGGCACCGCAGGCACGCCGGGCGCGGATGGGGCTAACGGCAGCGCAAGCCTGCTGCTACCCCCTCAGCGCGCGCCGGGGGCTGCCAAAGTAGAAGGCCGGATGGTGTTGGAGTTCGTTAACCCGCCGGAAAACTTGAAAGTGACCAGTGCCACGACCGACACGCCGGGGCTAACGTTTAGGCCGGACCTTGGCCCCGCCTTCGGCTTGGCCTAACCCGCCTGGGGCAAGTACCGAATGGCGGCAAGCAGCACCCCGGTAATCACAACCAGCATC
>JAYSQZ010000052.1:0-142524 GCA_043721315.1 Alphaproteobacteria bacterium | reverse complement strand
TGGAAGCCCTGGCCAAACGCTTTCGTGATAGCGGCTATCAGGTGCGGCCTCTGGTCCGCACGATCCTGCTCAGCGATGCCTTTTGGTCGCCGGAAGCCCATGGCCGCTTAGTGAAATCCCCGGTCGATCTGGTCGCAGGCACCGTCCGCCGGTTTGGAATGCCGATCAAAGACGCGCGGTGGCTGGCAATTGAAACCCGCCTGCTGGGGCAAGATTTGCTCGATCCGCCCAATGTGCGCGGCTGGCCCAGCGGTGTGGACTGGATCACTACCGACAGTCTGCTGAAGCGCCGCGCCGTGCTCACCCGCCTCGCCTATGGGGAGCCGCCCGAACCTGCCAACCGCCAACCCGATGGGACCGCCGCGCAATATGCCCGCCTCTCCGGCCTCACACAAGCAACGGCTTCGGCAGGCGCGATGCAGGGACGTGCGGTGAGCTTGGGGGATTTTTTCACCAAAAACCCACTGTTTTTGACCGATGAAACCCTGCTGCAAAAGGCTATTATGGCCGAAGCCCCCGTGCAGCCGCCCACCCGGTCCACCCCGCCGGATCGCCTGCTGGAACTGCTGCTCGACCCTGCCTATGAGGTGAAATAATGCTGCACCGTCGCCAGTTTCTTCGCCTCTCGGCCCTTGCGGGCGGTGCCCTGCTGCTCCCCAGTGGCTGCGCTGTGGTGCCCGGCGGGCACGCCGCTAAAACTGCCTCCGGCAAAGCCGACACGCTGCTGCTGGTCGAGTTCCAGGGCGGCAATGATGGGCTGAATACCGTAGCCCCGATCACGGACCCGCTCTATCGCAAACTGCGGCCCACGCTGGCGCTCGCGGAAGCCGACGCCATCCCAGTGGGGCGCGATCTTGCCCTGCATCCGGCCCTCAAACCGGCGATGGACCTGTGGAGCGCGGGCGATCTTGCCGTTCTGCTCGGTGTCGGCTACCCGCAGCCCGACCGCTCCCACTTCCGCTCTATAGATATTTGGGATACCGCCTCGGACGCCGACCGCGTGCTAACGACGGGCTGGATCACGCGTGCCCTGCACGCCAGCCACGCGCCCAAACGCGCGCCCGTGCCGCCGACGCCTTCGTGCTCGGGCGTCCTCACCTGGGGCCAGTGACGGGCGCGGGGATTAAAGCCGTCTCCCTCAGCAATCCTGGCAATTTCGCCAAGGCCGCGACGGCGGTTTCGATCCCCGAGCAACTCCGCCGCAATCCGGTGCTCGACCAAATCAGCGCTGTTCAGGGCACGCTGCGGGTTGCGGGCGACGATATTCAGGCGAAACTTAAAAGTGTACCCGCCAGCCTCACCGCCGATTTCCCCAAAACTGGCATGGGCGCGCAGTTCGCCGATGCGCTCCGCCTGCTCGCGGCGGGAGTGGACGCCCCCGTTATCAAGCTGTCCTTGGGCAGCTTCGATACTCACATTGACCAAGCCCCCCAACACGCCCGCCTTCTGGGAGATTTCGCAACCGCCCTCACCGCCTTCCGCAAGGCCGCCCAAACCGCTGGACTGTGGGATAAGGTGATCGTGCTCACCTACTCCGAGTTCGGCCGCAGACCCGCCGAAAACGGCAGCAAAGGCACTGACCACGGCACCGCAGCCCCCCTCTTTCTCGCAGGCGGCACCGTGCGCGGCGGCTTGATCGGCACGCAACCACCGCTGGATAAGCTGGTGAACGACGATCTCGTGCATACGATGGATTTTCGGCAGGTCTATGCCAGCCTGCTGCAAAGCCTGTGGGGGCTGGATGCGGGGACTGTATTGGGCAAGCCGGTTGTGCCAGTGGCAGGGTTGGTGGCGTAGGTTTCGCTGCGCGATGATGGGGGCGCTGCCCCCAAACCCCAGTTCAAGGGCGTTGCCCTTGAAAATCCGTTTCTGAAATTATCCATCAGATCAGCGAATAAATGTTTTTTCACTGATTCTAAAAAAAGGATTCTTAAGGGGCGGCTGCCCCTTAAGCGGAGTGCAGAGGCGGAGCCTTTGCTTCCCCTGCCCGATCCCGCTGGTGGGCCCGGCCGGATTTGAACCGACGACAACACCGTTATGAGCGGCGCGTTCTAACCACTGAACTACAGGCCCCCGCAGCGATCCCCAACAAAGCTGGGGCTAGGGTTATGAAAGCAAAAGGGGCGTTCCGTCAAGAACGCCCCGTGCTGCGATGTGCAGATTTTTTATAGCGGAGGGATTAGGTATCCAGGAAGCTCCGCAGTTTACGGCTGCGGCTCGGGTGTTTGAGCTTCCGCAGGGCTTTCGCTTCGATCTGGCGGATACGTTCGCGCGTGACCGAGAACTGCTGCCCCACCTCTTCCAAAGTGTGATCGGTGTTCATGCCGATGCCGAAGCGCATCCGCAACACGCGCTCTTCACGCGGGGTGAGGGTTGCCAGAATCCGCGTCGTGGTTTCGCGCAAATTGGCCTGAATGGCCGCATCGAGTGGCAGAACGGCGTTCTTGTCCTCAATGAAATCGCCTAGGTGGCTGTCTTCTTCGTCCCCGATGGGGGTTTCGAGGGAGATCGGCTCTTTTGCGATTTTCAGGACTTTGCGAACCTTTTCCAGCGGCATCATCAGCTTTTCGGCCAACTCTTCCGGCGTCGGCTCGCGGCCAATTTCGTGCAGCATTTGCCGCGACGTCCGCACCAGCTTATTGATCGTTTCGATCATATGCACGGGAATGCGGATCGTGCGGGCCTGGTCGGCAATCGAGCGAGTAATAGCTTGCCTGATCCACCAGGTCGCGTAGGTGGAGAACTTATAGCCGCGCCGATACTCGAACTTATCCACGGCCTTCATCAAGCCGATATTGCCTTCCTGGATGAGATCGAGGAACTGCAAGCCGCGATTGGTGTATTTTTTGGCAATCGAAATGACGAGGCGCAGATTGGCTTCAACCATTTCTTTCTTGGCGCGGCTGGCTTCCCGTTCGCCTTTTTGGATCTTCTGAACCATCGCGCGAAACTCGCCGATGGGCAGGGTCACTTCTGCGGCAAAGGCCGCCGTATCTTCCCGAACCTTGCGCGCGTCTTCGGCGTGCTTATCGTAGAAGCGCGTCCATTTCAGGCTGCGGATACGAACCGATTCCAGCCAGCCCGGCACCAACTCATTGCCCATATAAGCCGTGAGGAAATCGGCGCGCGGCACTTTGGTCGATTCGGCCATACGGAGCATTTTGCCATCGAGTTGCAGCAGCTTGCGGGCCAGCAAATTATGCTGCTCCACCAGTTGCTCAATCCGCAGCGGATGCAGGCGTACAGTCTTGGTAATATCGACCAGATCAGTGCGGGCTTTTTCGTATTTCTTCTCGTTGGCGGGCGTCAGCGGCTCGCCTTTGAGCAACAGGGCGACGCGCTTATCTTGCAGCTTGGCGAGCTTAATTTGCGCTTCGGCAATTTGATCGAATTTCTCGACGTATTGCGGCAGCAACTCGGCTTCCATCGCCGACAGGGATACCCCCGGCTCGTCGCTTTCGCCCTCGCCTTCAACGCTGGGGGCGGCGGCTTCGCCTTCTTCGGCTTCCTCCACTTCCTCCGGGGCCTCGGCTCCTTCAACAGCGGCGAGCAGTTCTGGCGGAAGCTCTTCATCTTCCGCAGGCGCGCCGTTGCCATAGGAGGCTTCGAGATCAATGATGTCGCGCAGCAGCATCCGCCCGTCGATCAGCGCCTGACGCCACGCCACGATGGCACGCTGGGTCAGGGGGCTTTCGCACAGGCCGGAAATCATCGCTTCGCGGCCAGCTTCTATCCGCTTGGCGATAGCGATTTCGCCTTCGCGCGATAGCAGTTCGACTGACCCCATTTCGCGCAAATACATCCGCACCGGATCGTCGGTACGACCAACCTCGTCTTCATCGACGTTGCCGCGCGCGTCGCTATCGGTGTCCGCTTCGGCTTCCGTCTCTTCGGCTTCGTCGCCTTCAACGATGTTGATACCCAACTCCGAGAGCATGGCCAGCGTATCTTCGATCTGTTCCGAAGAGACCTGATCCTGCGGCAGGGCAGCATTCAACTCGTCATAGGTCACGTATCCGCGCTCTTTGCCTTTAGCCGTCAGTTTTTTGACGGCGACGGCGACGGTATCGACCAATGGACTTTCGAGTGCTTCTTCCTGCGGGGTTTGCTCTTCTGCGGTATTCGCTGCCTTCTGCGCCATTCTTAACCCTCGCCAAACCAAACCATCGCGTAAAATTTTCTACCCACGCACATGCAGTAACATGCCGGGGCGCTCTTTTAACCCATCTGCGTTACGAAGGCGCGACGGGGTTGATCCCCGTTTCCGCCTCGCTCGCCTGCACCATTCCCTCGCCGTCCAGCTCTGCATGGCTTTTCGCCTTATCGGCAAACAATGCCTTATACCGCAGCCAGGCTTCCGGCGTTTCCTCCGACAGCGTGACCGCCATCAGAGTTTTCCCATCTTCCTCCACGCGACGCTCCGACAGCCGACCGAAAATTTCGGCGACCTTCGCACGCACATCTTGGGGAAACGCTTCACGCCGCGTGAAGGGAAACGTTCCGGCAACGTCTTGCTGCATCACTTGGGACAGCATAAAGGCGTGCTCGCTTTCCGCGACATGGGATTGCAGGGCCTCGGCGTCAAGGCCGGGACGGATAGCCGTTAGATTTACGATTTCCCGCCGAAGCGAGTCAAGGCCCGCATCGGCAAAGCTGATTTCGGCCAAGGCTTCCTGCCAATGATCGAACAAAAACGGGTGGTTAAGAAAGGCGGCCAGCAGGGCACGGGCGGTCAATCTTTCATTGAGAATGCCCGCCGTGCGCCCATTCGCCTGTGGAACAGATTTTAAGAAGGCGTCCGGCTCTTGCCACCGCCCGCGCTTGCCGGGCTGAAACTTCGGGCGGAACGGCGGGGCCACCGGGGCCACCTCAACGCTGGCTTGCACCGGAGCCACGCCAAATAGGGCCGTGAGCCGTTGATCAATATCAACCTGATACAGTCGCCGCACGTCGGCATCGGCAATCGTGGCGATTTGGGCGTGAAGTTCGCGGGAGAAATCGGCTTTGCGTTCCGGGGTATCGAGCACGCGCCCGAGCTTAACGCCCTCCCACAGCGCTTCGACGAGGGGGCGTGCCGCTGTCAAGGCTTCGCGCAGCCGGGCCGGGCCGCCGGGACGGCCTAAGAGATCATCCGGGTCGAGACCCTCGGGAAGCGTGACGAAACGCAGCGACCTGCCCGCCTTGAGCTGCGGTAGCGCCCGCAGGGCCGCGCGCATCATCGCCTTCTGCCCCGCCACATCGCCATCGAGGCACAGCAAGGGTTCGGGCGCGAGCCGCCACAACTCTTCCATCTGCTCTTCGGTAAAGGCCGTGCCCAACGGGGCCACCGCCGTATCGAACCCGGCGCGGTGCAGAGCGATCACGTCCATATAGCCTTCGGCCAGGATCACTTCCTGCTTCTTCGCCGCCGCCGGGCGCGCGAGATGCAAGGCGTAGAGGCTGCGACCCTTATGGAACAGCGGCGTTTCAGGGCTATTCAGATATTTCGGCTGCCCGTCGCCCAACATGCGCCCACCGAAGGCAATCACCCGCCCGCGCTTATCGCAGATCGGGAACATCACGCGCCCCCGAAAGCGATCATAGGGATCGGGTTTTTCTTCGACCCGGATGAGCAACCCGGCTTCCACCAACAGGGCTTCATCGAACCCTTGGATTTTAAGCGCCACCTTCAAGCCATCGCGCTGATCGGGCGACCAGCCTAGGCGGAACTTGCCAATATCCTCCTCCCGCACACCGCGCCGGACGAGATACTCCCGCGCGCCAGTGCCGGAGGGGCCGCGTAGGCTTTGCTCGAAATAAAGGCAGGCGGCTTCCATCGCCGCTTCCAACGTCTGCCGTCGCTCGACCGTGCGCCTATCCGTCGGCGTGTCGCGAGGAACCTCGATGCCGGCCTCGCCCGCGAGTCGCTCGACGGTTTCGGTAAAGCCAAGCCCCTCGGTTTGCATGACGAAGGACACAATGTCACCATGCGCGCCGCAGCCGAAGCAATGGTAAAAGCTCTTATCGTCATTGACGAAAAAACTCGGCGATTTTTCACTATGGAAGGGGCAGAGGCCAGAAAACTCCCGCCCTTTCCGAGTGAGCTTCACCTTCCGCCCAACCACCGAAGAGGCTGGAACGCGGGCGCGCAGATCATCCAGAAATTGGGGCGGGAAGGCCATTGATGCCCCTTAGCGCAAATCCAGAACGGGTGAACTCACCCGCGACTAGCCTTTGCTAAAAAAACAAAGAGTTAGAGCGTTTGACGTAAGCCTCAGCGGACAGCAGGCGCTCTGGGGTTAAGCGGTTAGCTTCACCTTGACTTGGGCACTCGCAGTCTGGAAATCCATAGCCCCCGCGAAACGGGTTTTCAGCTCGCCAATAACGCGGCCCATATCCTTGATCCCGCTCGCGCCGAGTTCAGCGATGACGGCGGTAATGGCGGTATCGGCTTCCTCAGCGCTCATGGCCTTCGGCAAGAAGCGTTCGATGACGGCGATTTCAGCGGCCTCAATTTCGGCCAACTCGGGCCGACCGCCCTGCTGGTACATCGTGATCGACTCGCGGCGCTGCTTGATCATATTTTGCAGCATCGACAAGATCACGTCGTCCGGTATGGCATCAACACCAGAGGGGCGGGCCTCAATATCCTTATTTTTCAAAGCTGATTGAATGAGACGCATGGCCCCAACAGTGACCTTATCGCGCTCCAGCATCGCGGTTTTATAGGCATCGGCAATCGCGGCGCGCAGGCTGCTCATTATCTTTACTCCTCAGAACCCTAAACCGGGCCGAACCAAAACGAAGGGAGAAGATAATAGGCGATGTGCGCGCCCGAAACTAGGCATTGCTCTCAGCCGCCGAATTTCCAAACAGCCTCTGAGGGGAGATCAAAAGCTGGCGCGGCGACGCGATGTATTTTTTGGCCCAAGGCCGCAGAACTTGATTTGCCTGACTGGGGGGCCGCCATGCTGTGCAGAGACGCCGCTTGGGGTTGACCCCTGAGTGTTGCTCCCGTATAGGCTCCGCAATTTGCCCGCCCGCATACTTTGATGAGGTACAGAATGACCGATGCCGCCCCCACCCCCACTGGCGCACTCGTGCTGCAAGATGGCACTGTTTTATGGGGACGTGGTTTTGGGGCAGCGGGGCGATCAGTTGGCGAAGTTTGTTTCAATACGTCGCTAACAGGCTATCAGGAAATCATGACCGACCCGTCTTATGCCGGGCAGATCATCACCTTCACGTTCCCGCACATTGGTAACACCGGCGCTAACCTCGAAGATATCGAGACCAAAACGCCTGCCGCGCGCGGTTTGATCGTAAAAACCGATATAACTGAGCCGTCCAACTGGCGCTCGGTGCAGAATTTTGATACCTGGCTGAAGGCTTGGAACCTAATCGGCCTCGCCGGGATTGATACCCGCCGCTTAACGCGCCTGATTCGCGATAAGGGCGCGCCCACAGGCGTAATCGTCCATAACCCCGATGGCATCACCGACGCCGATATTGCGGCAGCGGCTGAGGAAGCTAAAGCCTGGCCGGGCCTTGAAGGCATGGACCTTGCGAAAGACGTGACCACCCGCCAAAGCTACCACTGGACGCAATCGACCTGGAGCCTCGACGCGGGATATGGCGACCAGGATAGCCCCGATCATCACGTCGTCGCCATTGATTATGGCGCAAAGCAGAATATTCTGCGCTGCCTTGCCGCTGCGGGCGCGCGCGTAACTGTCGTTCCTGCTTCCGCCACCGCCGATGAGATTCTGGCACTGAACCCGGATGGGGTGTTCCTGTCCAACGGCCCTGGCGACCCTGCCGCGACGGGGGTTTATGCCGTGCCGACGATCCAGGGGCTGCTGGTGAAAGACCTGCCGATTTTCGGTATTTGCCTCGGTCATCAGTTGCTGGCACTGGCGCTTGGTGGCAAGACCGCGAAAATGCCGCAGGGCCATCGCGGCGCAAACCATCCGGTGAAGGATCTCGAAACTGGCAAGGTGGAGATCACCAGCCAGAATCACGGCTTCGTCGTGCTGCCGGAAAGCCTGCCAGAAGGCACTATCGTTACCCATGTATCGCTGTTCGACGGCAGCAACGAGGGCTTCCGCCTGGAAAACCGCCCCGTGTTTTCGGTGCAGTATCACCCGGAAGCCAGCCCCGGCCCATCGGATAGCCATTACCTATTCGCGCGTTTCGCTAAGCTGATTGAGGACCGCAAGCGTTAAGCGCTGCCCCTTCCGCCGCCCCGCCCGCCTTACACTCGCCGACTTGGCGCTGAAAGACCGAGAATTCCCATGCCGAAACGTACCGATATTTCCTCCATTCTCATCATCGGCGCGGGGCCGATTGTTATCGGCCAAGCCTGCGAGTTCGATTACTCCGGCGCGCAAGCGGTAAAAGCCTTACGGGCGGAAGGCTATCGGGTTATTCTGGTCAACTCTAATCCGGCGACGATCATGACCGACCCGGATTTAGCCGACGCTACCTACATTGAACCAATCACGCCGGATTTCGTGGCGCGCGTGATCGAAGCCGAACGGCCCGATGCGCTGCTGCCAACAATGGGCGGACAAACGGCGCTGAACTGCGCGCTGGCGCTTGATGCCAACGGCACGCTTGCAAAGTACGGCGTCGAACTCATCGGTGCCAAGCGTGAGGCTATCGAAATGGCCGAGGACCGGCTGTTGTTCCGCGAGGCAATGGAGCGTATTGGCCTTGAAAGCCCGCGCAGCCATTTCGTGCAATCGCTGGAAGACGGGCGCAAAGCCGTGGCCGACGTTGGCCTGCCCGCCATCATCCGCCCGTCCTTCACCCTCGGCGGCCAAGGCGGCGGTATTGCCTACAATATGGAAGAGTTCGAGGCGATCGTTGCAGGCGGGATCAAGCTGTCGCCCGTCGGCTCGGTTCTGGTCGAAGAATCAGTGCTGGGCTGGAAAGAGTATGAGATGGAAGTCGTGCGCGACCACGCCGACAATTGCATCATTGTCTGCGCTATCGAAAATATTGATCCGATGGGCGTCCATACCGGCGACAGCATTACCGTCGCCCCGGCCCTGACGCTGACCGATAAAGAATATCAAATTATGCGGGACGCCTCGATTGCGGTGTTGCGTGAAATCGGCGTCGATACCGGCGGCTCGAACGTGCAGTTCGCCGTAAACCCGGAAGACGGGCGCATGGTGGTCATCGAAATGAACCCGCGTGTTAGCCGCTCCTCCGCCCTGGCCTCCAAAGCCACCGGCTTCCCCATCGCCAAAATCGCGGCCAAGCTCGCCGTGGGCTATACGCTGGACGAGCTGAAGAACGACATCACCAAAGTCACCCCGGCCAGCTTCGAGCCGACGATTGACTATGTCGTCACCAAAATCCCACGCTTCACGTTTGAAAAATTCCCCGGTGCCAGCACCACGCTCACCACGTCGATGAAGTCGGTCGGCGAGGTTATGGCGATTGGTCGCACCTTTGCCGAGAGCTTTCAGAAGGCCCTGCGCGGTCTTGAAACCGGCCTATCGGGCCTCGATGACATCGCTATCGACGGCTCGATGCGCGCCGCCCTGTCGGTGCCGACGCCCGACCGTATCCGCATCATCGGCCAAGCCTTGCGGGGCGGCATGAGCGTTGAGGAAGTGCATACCGCGACAAAGGTGGACCCGTGGTTCCTGCGCCAGATCGCTGATCTTATCGCCGAGGAAGCCGCGATTAAAGCCAATGGCCTGCCGCGCGACCGCCGGGGGCTGCACCGGCTGAAGGCCCTCGGTTTCTCTGATGCGCGTCTTGCCAAGCTCACCTTGCAAAGCGAGGCCGATGTGTCGGCCCACCGTGCCGCCCTCGGTGTCCAGCCGGTATTCAAGCGTATAGATACCTGCGCCGGAGAGTTTGCTTCCGACACGCCCTATATGTATTCGACGTATGAGGGCAATGGGGTCGATCCCGCCGAATGCGAATCCGACCCCACCACGGCAAAGAAGGTGATGATCCTCGGCGGCGGCCCCAACCGCATCGGCCAGGGTATCGAGTTCGACTATTGCTGCGTCCATGCCGCCTATGCCCTTAAGGATGCCGGGTTCGAGACCATTATGGTCAACTGCAACCCGGAAACGGTTTCGACCGATTACGACACTTCGGATCGGCTTTATTTCGAGCCGTTGACCGGGGAAGACGTGATAGCGATTGCCCGGCGCGAGCAGAGCAAAGGCACTCTGCTAGGGGCCATTGTGCAGTTCGGCGGGCAAACGCCGCTGAAGCTGGCAGCGGCGCTGGAAGCCGCCGGTATCCCCATTCTCGGAACCTCCCCCGATGCCATTGATCTGGCGGAAGACCGCGAGCGCTTCCAAGTGCTGCTGCACAAGCTCGGCCTACGCCAACCGAAGAACGGCACCGCGCGCTCGGCGATTGAGGCGGAAAAAGTGGCAGAACAGGTCGGTTATCCGGTCGTCATTCGCCCCTCCTACGTGCTTGGTGGGCGGGCAATGGAAATCGTTCATGACGTTGAAGGTCTGCGCCGTTACGTCACCACCGCCGTGCAGGTTTCCGGCACGACGCCCGTGTTGATCGACAGCTACCTGCGCGACGCTATCGAAGTGGATGTCGATGCTGTTTCGGACGGTACAGACGTGCTGGTTGCGGGCATTATGGAGCATATTGAAGAAGCGGGAATTCATTCCGGCGATAGCGCCTGCGCGCTGCCGCCCTATTCGCTGACCCCGGCGATTATAGATGAAATCCACGCCCAGACCGTGCAACTCGCCCGCGCCCTTAACGTCGTGGGCCTGATGAACGTGCAGTTCGCGGTGAAAGACCAAACGGTCTATATTCTCGAAGTGAACCCGCGCGCCAGCCGCACGGTGCCGTTCGTTGCCAAAGCCACGGGCCGCCCGATTGCCAAAATGGCGGCGCGGATTATGGCGGGCGAGGCGCTGGCCAGCTTCCCGCCGCCGCCCGCGCACGGGCAGCATGTCGCGGTGAAGGAAGCCGTGTTCCCCTTCAACCGCTTCCCTGGTGTCGATACGATCCTAGGGCCGGAGATGAAATCGACCGGCGAGGTCATGGGCCTCGATATGGATTTTGGCCGCGCTTTTGCCAAAGCCCAAGCTGCCGCAGGCGTGCATCTGCCCATCACCGGGGCCTGCTTCATCTCGGTTAAGGAAAGCGATAAGGGGGCGATGGTGCCCCTCGCCCGCACGCTCGCCACAATGGGCTTCCGGGTGGTCGCTACGCGCGGCACGGGGGCGTACTTGAAGGAACACGGCATAGACGTGCACCTAGTCAATAAAGTCACCGAAGGCCGCCCGGATGTGACCGACCTTATGCGCTCCGGCGAAATCCAACTCGTCATCAATACCGCCGAAGGCAAAATTGCGATTGCCGACAGCTTCTCCCTCCGCCGCACCGCACTCACCGCTGGGATCGCCTATATGACCACGGTCGCAGGGGCGCGGGCCGCAGTTCGGGCGATTGAAGCCTTGCGCGGCGAAACCCTGGGCGTGCGGCCCTTGCAGGCGTATTTTGCAAAGTGAGGCGGGTGCGCGGGGGTTGTCGGTGGCGAGGCGTTATACTATAACATCTCTATGTCTAACTCTGTCCCTCCCCTCAGTCCCTTCGCCTGGGGCCTGTTCCCCCGCCTCGCCTGCGTGGCCGGGGTGCTGCTGCTGATGTGGGGCGCGGTCGCTTGGGCGTTGGTGGAGGTCGCCGAATGATCCGGCTCGATAATCTCACCCTAACGTATGACCGTCACCCTGCGGTTCATCATCTCTCCGGTCAGTTCCGCGCGGGCAGCCTTACCGCCATCGTTGGGCCGAATGGCGCGGGGAAATCGACGCTGTTGAAGGCGATTGCCGGGCTGCTGGCCCCGTCGTCCGGCAAAGTCGAGCGCAGTAGCCTTAAGAAGGGCGATATCGCCTATCTGCCGCAACAGGCGGAGATTGACCGCAGTTTCCCGCTGTCGGTGTTCGATATGGTGCTGATGGGGCGCTGGAAGCATATCGGCAGTTTCGGCGGAGCGCGGAAAGAAGACCTGCACGCGGCCAGCCACGCGCTTGAAGCCGTGGGCCTCGCCGGGTTCGAGCGGCGAATGCTCAATCAGCTTTCGGCGGGGCAGATGCAGCGCGTGCTGTTCGCGCGCCTGATGGTGCAAGACGCCGCCGTGATCTTGTTGGATGAGCCGTTCAATGCGATTGACGCGCGCACCACGGCAGATCTGCTGACGCTGGTGACGCGCTGGCATTCGGAAAGCCGCACCGTGATTGCCGTGCTGCACGATTACGAGCAGGTCCGCAGTCGCTTCCCGGAAACGCTTCTCATGGCGCGGGAATGCCTCGCCTGGGGCGCGACGGAGAGCGTGCTGACGCCGGCCAATCTGCTGAAAGCGCGCGCCCGTTCCGAAGCCTGGGACGAAGATTCGCCCCACTGCCATCAAGCCGTGGCCTGATCCACTCGGGGCATTTTTCGATGTTTGAGTCCCTGTGGGCGATTTTTTTCGCCCCTTTCACTGAATTTGCCTTCATGCGCCGCGCACTGGTGGCCTGTATCGCCCTCAGCCTTGGCTGCGGGCCGATGGGCACGTTACTGATCTTGCGGCGCATGGCCTTGGTGGGCGACGCCATGAGCCATGCAGTGTTGCCGGGCGCGGCCATTGGTTTTCTCGTCGCGGGCCTGTCGCTTTGGGCGATGGGGCTTGGCGGGTTTATTGCCGGGCTGGCGGTTGCCTTGCTGGCGGGGCTGGTCTCCCGAATCACGCCGTTGCGGGAAGATGCTAGCTTTGCCGCCTTCTACCTGATGTCGCTGGCGGCAGGCGTGATGATCGTCTCGACGCGGGGCAGCAATGTCGATCTCATTCATGTGCTGTTCGGTACGATTTTGGCGGTCGATAGCCCGTCCCTCTTGCTGGTCGCGGGGATCACGAGCGTTACCTTGCTAACGCTCGCCGCAATCTACCGCCCCCTGGTGATCGAGTGCCTCGATCCTGGCTTCTTCCGCGCTTTGGGCGCACCGGGGGCCTTCTATCACCTCAGTTTCCTCGTGCTCGTCGTGCTGAACCTCGTCGCGGGTTTTCAAGCGTTAGGCACGCTGATGGCGGTGGGAATGATGATGCTGCCCGCAGCAGCCGCGCGCTTTTGGGCACAGCAGTTGTGGAGCCTGTCGGCAGTGGCGGCGGGTATTGGCATCCTCTCCGGCTTCGGCGGGCTGATCCTCTCCTACCATCTCGATCTGCCGTCCGGCCCAGCGATTATTCTGACGGCGGGGGGATTTTATAGCGCCTCTCTCATTCTCGGTACGCGCCAAGGGCTGTTGCGTCGCTGGCTGCCGGAACGGCATTTAGCCGGGTAAGCTGGGGGATAGCGCGTCAGCATGGGTCAATTCTCATGACGCAACGCGGCGTGAAGGTCAGGATTGCTGGCATGAACTTAGAAGCGCTCTGCGACTAACAAGCCGTTAACTGAATTTAGGCAAACGAAATTTTCGTGAAGATTTTTAGCTCTTGTGATGATTTTTAGTTATATATTTCAAAAAGATAGCCCTATGTCGCTTGCCGAACTACGGCGTTGCTGAGGGTTGATTCGTGTATGCATGGGTTCCATACCACCCAGCTTTACCGATTCAGCTTGCCGAATGCGGAAATCTTCATTATGTTGCATTGCATCATCGTTATAGATGATTGTCCGCTCTGCGGACGTTTCCTCCCTAAACTCGGGCTGCGCTTGTCGCAGCCCCTTTTTTTGCCCGATATTCTGAAGCAGGATTCAATCGCCCGCGACAAAATCGGAAATCGGCGTGAAATCGGCGGCGCTCTCCCCGCCGCTCACGTCTATGCCGCTGGCGATGAGCCAAGCATGAGCGCGCTCCTGCGCCTCCTCCCGCGCGACCCCAAGACGAACGAGGCTCGGCACCCGCCGCCGCCCCAGCATCAACCGGCCCGCCAGGCATCGCATGAGGCAGGTGCTGGTCCAGGGCAGACGGCGCGTTGCGGCGTGCAGCGCACTTCTCACGGCCTTAGCCTGCCGCGCGTCACCGCTCAGAATAGTCTCGGGAAGAAACTCGTGGGGGGAATGAACCATCCCCAGCCACGGCGCGATTGCGC
The DNA here is from genome assembly GCA_043721315.1 of Alphaproteobacteria bacterium. Lineage (GTDB taxonomy): Bacteria > Pseudomonadota > Alphaproteobacteria > Elsterales > Elsteraceae > Elstera. The sequence goes on along the minus strand of JAYSQZ010000052.1, from coordinate 128,468 downwards.
GGAAGGGCAGCAGGCGCACCGCGAGCCACGCCAAACCGAGGAGTGCCAACGCTTCCAGCACCCGCGCCCGATGCACCCAGCGCGGTGCGGGGGGGATAATGTCGCTCATAAACAGGAGTATAGTCGAAAGGCGATCAAGGGTCATGACCCGCGCACGGATGCGCGCTTGCCCCCGCGCCACCCCATCCGCCAGGAGGCCCCCGTGTCGGCACTCTTCCGAAACCCGAGGCGGGTGTAGAGCCGCAGGGCAGGGTTGAGCTTATCGACGTGCAGGCTCACGCTGCGTCCGTCCGCCATTGCGGTGTGCTGAACCGCCAACAGCAGCGCGCGGCCCAATCCTCGGCCCTGCCAATCGGGCAGCAAACTTATATCGACCAAACGGAGATCGGGCCGCCCATCCGCCTCCGTCCCCCAAAGCTCTACCCGGCCAATCGGCTGGTTACCGCCAAGCACGATGAGGCGCTGCCCGCCTAGCGTATAGTGAGCCTCGAAATGGCGGCCTTGAAGCTCGAACTGGCTATTGAGGAACCGCGCCGCTGTCAGCGGATCGAACCCAGCCGCCGCCACCTCTGCTGCCCGCGTGCTGCGGTAAAGATCGCGCAGGAACGCCAGATCATCGGGCTGACGTAGCCGAAGTTCGACGCCGCGCGCGGACCAGTCGGCTGACAGGGCAATCCACGGCCTCGTCAGCCCCAGATTAGCGCTCACTTAGCCGGGATTCACCGGATATTCACCGTCGTTACAGATGTAATAGGCCATAACGAGATAAGGCTGGACATTCGGATGCGGGTCCGCGCCACCCTGTGGATTGCCGTAAGCCGTCGAAACTTTGGCGCCGAAGGCCGTATCATTGGTGGTGGGCGGAACGTCATAGGCATTGATGAATTTACCGGCTGCCGTTAGGGCACGACTCAGGAGAGAACTACCAACTTGATTGGGAGCCGTTCCCGTTGCGGTGGCAACGCCGGTAAGGCCCGTTACACCTGCGGTCGAGATCTTACCACTGACCGTATGCGTGTGCCTGGGGGCCTCGCTCAACGCCAGCGCCACGGTTTCCTGACCGAGCGCGCTTGCGAACGTGTAGGGCGTCCCTGTCTGCGCGGTACCGGAACCTAGAGGAATCCGACCGTTCAGATTGGGAACATTGAAATATGTCCGGTTATCCCCACCGAACCGCGCGCCCAACAGACTGTATAAAGCCTGATTTTCAGCGATACTGACCTGTTGACCATAGCAGGCAATCCAGCCAATTGGGGTATATCCAAACGGAAACATGCGAATTTCGCCAATAAAAGCATCAGCCATAACAGCCTCCCGAAAACAAGACTAAGTGTTGAAGTCTGGAAAGATGCCGTTTACGGCGATGACATAAGACAGCACGAGGCTGGGCTGCATGTTCAAATGCGGCTGATTCGACCCGCCATCGGGTAGGACAGTGCCCGGAGCGAGGGTGAGAACACTTCCGGCCTGGGCTTCATTACAATAGTAAAAATCCGTCCCCACGTTTGCAGGAGCGTTGGTCGAAGCCGGGATCATCGCGGTCGCCGCCGTATTGACAACCGAAATCGTATGCGTGTGGGGGGGTACCGTCGCTGTCGTCAGTTGCACCACTTCCGCCCCCGCAGTCTGGGCGAGCGCATAATTGGTACCGCCGGTGAGTTGCCCTAAATTCACCGGGCTGCGACCGCGTAAATCAGGAAGTTTGAAGGTTGTGGCGCTACTGGAGCCATAGGCCGTGCCCAGGAGAGCGTATAGCGCTTCATACTGCGAGATCGGAAGCTCGCGCCCATCACAAGGTAGAAAATTGACCGGTACAAATTGGTTGAAGGCCAAAAGGCGAATTTCGCCCAGGTAATGCTCTGACATTGGTGTCTCCACTCGGTAAAGGGGGCGACAATTAGAGCAAATTCCGTTCGCGTAAGCTCACTTCACTCGCTCTAATTTATTTTTTTGTTCCGCAAAGGCTAGTCGCGGGTGCCAGCGCGTTTGACGCGCAAAGCGCATCGGGCACTCGCTCGGGATTTGCTCTAGTCGCGCGCAGGCCACAGGCCCTGGGTGGCAATGCAAATTTGCACTGCAAGAATCGGTTGCCGATTCTCATGCGCGCCGCCCCCGCCCACCGGGGAAATCGTTGAAGGGTGCAAGGGAACCCAAGTGGGATCGGCAGGGGTTGCCGGTTTGGGCGCATAGAGATTGAAGGGTTGCGTTCCTACCGCACTTTGGGTTGCTACGCCGATATAATTACCGGAAGGAGACCCTGCCGTCGTCGTGGTCGATTGAGACGCCACAAGCCCATGCGTGTGCGGCGGGGTTTGGGCGGCGGTCAGCGTGACTGATTCGGTTCCGCCGGTTTTACCGAGTTCATAATACGTTGGCCCGTCGCTCGATTGCCCAACACCGATGGCGACACGACCGCGCAAGTCCGGTAGGGCAAAGTTGACCCTACCATCACCGCCATAGGTGGTTCTCAGCAATGCGAACAAAGCCTGATATTGTTGGGTGCTCAGAACCTGGCCGTTGCAAGGAAGCCAATATCTCGGAACCTGCCCGAAAGCGAAGAGTCGAAGTTCCCCTAAAAAACCATCCATTGTGGCACCCTCCTCCGTTCTGCACGTTTTCGAGATTATCAGGACCATGCCGTGCGCTTAAAACACCATAAGAGTGTGCCTTTGTCACACTGGAATTGTTCAAATTTAAGAATTTTTTGGTTGAAAAAATATATTTTTTGCAACTTTTTAATTCAATGGCTTTAACGTTTGATCGCATACATCGGCCCCACGCCCTCCAGTCTGGGGCTTGTTCTTGATATTCGGAGGCGGCTGAAGTAATATCTGCTGTGAGCTAGAGTCTGGCAGATGCGATGATGTTTTGCGCCTTCGCTGCAAGACTTGATCTGTTGACAAAATAGGGCGAGACACATGGAAAAATATCGTAGCAACAGCGAGAACGTGTCGCAGGCAGCAACGCAGAAAACCCACGAGGCAACATGGGTTGCGCCGCTAGACTCGATCAAAATATTTTCGATTGCAGAATTTACTCAGTTTAGTTCGAACCCTGGTACTGATGGGACGGCGACATTTTCGATGTCATAAGGTTAACGCTCCAAGCCTTGCTTTTAGCGTGATAGATACACAGCGTTAAGTTGAAAAAACATAATCATCTGTAACTGAATTATTGGCTAGTTTTGATGCCCCACCGCAGACGTCGGCTCAAGCCCATAAATCAGGGGCTTATTCTTGTTATTCGAGGCTGGCTGAAGTAGTGTTAGCTATGATTTTAATCCGGTGGATGCTGCCCTACGCTACCTTGTGCCTTTGCCAGAAGCCTTGATCGAATAATGAAATAGGGTGTGCCAGATGGAAAAATACCATAGCGACCGCATAAGTGTGTTGCACGCAGTAGAGCAGAAAACAAACGAGTCGACTTGGGTTGCACCACTAGACTCTATCAAGATATTTTCGATTGCAGAATTTACTCAATTTAATTCAAAGCCTGGTAATGACGGGCCGTCGCCAACGTCGATGTCATAAGGTTAACGCTCCAAGCCTTGCTTTTAGCGTGACAGTTATACAGCGCTTAGGGGGAAAGTTTTTGGCTTTAGAACCCGCTTAAAATTCTAACAAATAACCCTGGTCTGGTTACGGCTCCACAGTGGAGCCGAATTAAAGCCGCTTAAACACTAAATCTCACATCTCAGGCGGTATTCTTATGACGCTCTTTCGGGGTTACATCGCTTTTGAAGCACAACAGCTAACTCAAGATGACCGTGCTCGCGCCGGGGCGAATTTCTTCGACGCGGGATTAGGAAAACCCAAAACTTGGTGTGATGATGTCGCCGCCTTTGGCCTCGCTCAACGCTTCGTTACTGAAGACGATATGCGCGAACGCCAGCCGATGGCCGATGCAGCGGGCCGGGTTGTGCTGTTCAGCGGTTATCTGTTCGAGCCTACCCAAGTTATTGCCGATTTGGGCCTTCGCCCCGACGCGACCGATTCTGAGATCGTTTCAGGTTGGGTGGGGCGCTCTGGGTTTGAAAACCTTCAGCGCCTAAAGGGTGATTACACGGTTGCGGTGTGGGATCCCCAAAAGCGCCAAGCCGATCTCATTGTCTCAGCGATGGCAATGCGGATCGTTTACTGGCATGCGCGCCCGAACGGGTTTTGGTTCGCCACCATCCTCAGCGCTCTGCACCAGTTTCCCGGCGTTCCCAAAGTGCTTGATCCGCTGGAAGTGGCCTTAAATTTTTCCGTTCACATCGCCGATCCCGCCACGACCCAGTATAAAGATATTCGCTTGCTGCCGCCCGGCACTCACCTGAGCGTTACGCAAGACAGTGTGCAGGAGCGGGCTTTTTGGCGGCCTGATGCCAGCCGCCGCGTGAAGTTCCGTAAACCCGAAGAGTATGCCGACGCGGCGTTGGAACTGCTCGACCGTTCGGTAAAAGTACGGCTGCGCGCCCGGCGCACCCCTGGCGTCATGGTTTCGGGCGGGCTGGATAGCCCAGCCGTCGCCGCCTCTGCCGCCCTGCACTGCGCGCCGGGAGACCTTCAGACCTACACGGCAGTGCCCCACCCCGGCCACTATATTGAGGGGCGTGAAGGCTGGTACGATAACGAACAGGCCAGCGTCGAGGCCCTCGCGGCCCAATATCCAAACATCAAATCGGGCTTTTATCACTCAGCGGGTCCGGCGAGCTTCGAGGACGACCCCACGCCGTTCTTCGTTGCGGGCGGGCGTAATATTTTCATCGGTAATCATTTAGGCTGGTTCGACCCCACCTATCGCGCCGCCCGCGCGGATGGACACGAGGTGCTGCTAATAGGATCGATGGGTAACTTAACCCTGAGCTTCGATGGGTTGCGGGGTATGAGCGATTTTGCCTGGGCTGGACGCATCGATAAGCTGCTGCGATTCGTCGTTCCGGCGCTGCGGTACCGGAACAAACCATTGTGGCACCAAATGAAGGCCAATATTCTGCTAACAGCCTTGCCCCCAAGACTCCGCGACACGCAGTGGCGCTTACGGCATGCGGGGCAAGAGCCGTGGGCGCGCGTAACGGCAATGCGCCCGGAGTTCGCCAAAAAAATCGGCTTCAATGAGGCGCTATGGGCGGCGGGCGAAGATGGCATGTTTCTGCACCAAGGTAACAGCCGTAGCCTTCAGGCGAATTTTCTGCACAATCGCCGCACTCGAAACCTCGAAACGTCGCTGGCCCTGCGCGCTTACTATGGGATCGAGCAGCGCGACCCGTTTGCCGACGCCGATCTGGTTGATTTCTGTATCGGCATTCCGCGCGATCAATATTTGTGGGACGGGCGCACACGCAGCTTAATGCGCCGCGCCTTTGCCAACCGGCTTCCATCGCGCATTGTTGATGAGCGTAACATTGGCCAGCAGAACCCCGAATGGTTCGCGCGCATTTCGGCCCAACGGGAGAGTTTTACCGCCGAAGTCGAACGGTTGGCCCGCAGCCCGCTCGCCGCCGACATGCTGGACCTGCCGCGCCTCAAAGAGATGCTGGACAATTGGCCCGCAGATGCCGACGCCGCAAAGCCCCGGCGCTTCGAGTTCGAGCATATGCTGCCCCGCGCTATTCAAACGGGCCGCTTTATCCGTTGGAGCGAAGGCGGCAATCAGTAGTTAAAGATAGCCGAAGCGGGCCATCGTCGGCCCATGATCTGCCTCAATTCGGGCGATTTGTGCGGGGGTGAGCCGGTCGCGCCAGCCTTGCACGCGCCCCTCGCCAAAAAAGCTACGCGCGGTGGGGAATTCGATGAAGCCGTGCGCCGCTTCTTGCGACCGCATTTTGTCGAGCGCTGAAGCCGCAACGGCAGCCTTCACCGCCTCTGCCTGAAGCGGCACCCGCAAGGCGGCTAAAACCTTGGCGAAAGCCGCCTCGGTATCGGCGCGCATCGCCTCATAGGTTACGATATGAACGGGAAACGGCGCAGACGCGGCCCAGCTTTCGGCATTCTGGCTCCAACTGCCCCAATATTCCGGTAAGTGGGCCTTAAGGCTGCGACGGGATTGGTTCATCATCTGATCGGGCGTGCCCATCACCGCAATCGCGTCATCAATACTGCTGTCAATATGCCGGGCGAGCGACACCGCCACATCGCGCGGGTCGCGCACAATATAGATCGCGCCCAGGGTTCCCTCGGCAGCGCGCGATAGCCGCGCGTCGTGGGTTTTGAGATATGCCGGTTCCACGAACGCCCGCGCCTGAAGCGCCGCTGGCCACCAGGCCGAAATTTCGGTCGTCGTCAGGTCTGAGGCGGCAACGCCAATCGCTTCATCGAACTGCGCCCGCTCATCGCCCCGCCAACCCCCAAAGGAGAGCGCGTTGATATCGACCGCACTCCCACCCGCAAAATAAGAATGCAACAACAGCCGCAACCACGTATTGCCCGATTTCGGGTAGGAGGCGAGCCAATAAATCCCGCTCATCCCCGCGCGCCCTCCACCAGGGCAAGACAGGTATCGACCAAGGACGGCAGGGCAGCCAAGTCCGTCCCCCGGTTAAGCTCAATCACCGGCGTGGTCGCAATCAGGCGGGCCATGCCTTGGAACATAAACGCTTGATGGCCCAGGGCGATTCCCAACCGCCAACGGTGGATAATATCGTAGCGCCGCAGCGCCTCGGCACCGCCGAGAACGCGCGTTTCGCCGACCTGCGCTCTCGGCTGTCGGTGCAACAGAATGATCTGCGCGGGCACTAGGGGCGCGGGTTGGAACCGATCTTCGGCCAGCGGAACATGATATTTCTCTAATTCCTCCCGGCTACGCTCTAGCCCCTGCGTTGCAATTTCAAGCTGTTCTGCCGAATCGCGCCAGAGCTTCACGCGCGGGAAGGCCGGGCAAACCAGCGGCGCTTCAACCCCATCGAACGCCAGCGCGCACAGATCATCGCCGAGCAAGCGATAACCACGCGCGGCAAAAGCAGCGGCAAGAGTGGATTTCCCCGCCCCGGAGTGCCCCGACAATAGCAGCGCCCGCCCGCCGATATCGACCGCACTCGCGTGCAACGGCAGCAACCCGCGCTGGAAACACAAAGCCGCTAACACGGTTCCGAGCAGAAACACCCGAATATCGGGCGCATCCAACGCTAACACCGGAGCGATGGTAACGCGCGCGCCCGCTTCAACCCAAAACGCCGCGACCGCCGGAATCGCCACCCTTACGCCGTGCGGCGTGATCTGAACCGCCGGGCTGAAGCTGGGAACGTGCAGGTCAAGCGGCGGTACCGGGCCGATGTCGATAGTAATATCCGGCACGCGCCCGTCGCCGCGCCAGGGTTGAAGCTCGGCAAGCGCCAGCGCGCTCCGCACGCGCCACCCGAAAAGCTGGTAATCGCTCATGGGGCAGGCAGCCTGGGGGGTTTCGGGCATAGCCCCATCATGATAAATATCCGAACGGCAAAAAAGAATGGCTAGAGACGAGTTTATCCCTTCTTACACCCCGCAGCACTCTTATAGTGCAGGAATTGTTCGGCAAGAAAAGGCTGGGGTTGATGGTGGCGATGGAAACGATTGTCGTGCGGAGCGATGCCGTTCTTGGCGCGCAGGTTGCCGACGAAACCGTGTTGATGAGCGTTGAAAACGGCAGCTACTACACCCTCACGGCCACCAGCCGCGCTATTTGGGCACGGCTCGATCAGCCGATCTGCGTGCGCGACCTGTGCGCCGCCCTCGTGCAAACCTATCACGCCCCCGCCGAAACGGTTGAGGCCGACACGCTGGCTTTCCTCAGCTATCTTGAGACCCAGCGCATGATCGAGACTCGGGCGGCCTAAGTTTTAGCCCTCGCCGGGCGGGCGCATCCGCGCCCTTGGCCGCCGCCGCAATGGCGGCTTCTAGCGCTATGTGCGATCAATCGCACCTAACGCAAGAGTAATCTGACGATCAGCCAGTGCAATCGAGGCCGAACGGTGGGCGATCACCAGCATCGTTACCTGCCCGCGCGCGGCGGCGAGCGCCTGCAAAATCTGCTGCTCGGTATCGTCATCAAGCGCACTCGTGGCCTCGTCCATAACCAGTAAATCGGGTTCTTGCAGAAAAGCACGGGCGAGCGCGATGCGTTGGCGCTCCCCGCCCGATAACCGAGTGCCGCGCTCCCCCACCCGCGTTTCCAGCCCTTCGGGAAGCTGGCGCACGAAACCCGCCGCCGCCCGGTCTAGCGCCCGCCACAAATCCTCCTCCCGCGCGTCAGGCTTTGCCAGCAGCAGATTGGCGCGGACTGAATCATGGAATAAAAACGGGTCTTGCGGCACATAGGCCACTTGGCACCGCCACGCCACCCGCGCCCCTGCGGTGAGCGGAACCCCGTCGATCAGAATGCGCCCCTCCCGCGCCTCGGTCAGCCCCATCAGCAAATCGGCCAGGGTTGATTTCCCCGCACCGGATGGCCCCACCAGCGCCGTGATCGAGCCTTTGGGGAGAACGGCATCCACCCCGCGCACGGCCCACGGCCCTTCTTGAGTGTGGCAATAGCCGACGCCCTCCAGCCGGATTTCCTGCTGAAACACAGGGGCCGCCGTGGCTGCCGGTTCCGCAGCAGCGCGGTAAGTTGCGATCTGACGGCGGATATTTTCGTAGATCGGCAGAACGCGGATAATCTGCCGCCCTTGATCTTGCAAGCGCTGCACCAGCATGAGAATCCGCGCGAAGATGAGCACCAGCGTCAGCACATCGGCGAGCGACAGCGCCAGGGTTTCAAGCCCGAACCATACCGCTGCCGCCACCACCGCTGCGGCCAAGCTCATCTGCGCGCGCACGACCAAGCCGGATGCGCGGGCTTGATCAATCTGGCGTGACCGCAACGCCGTGACTTGCTGGAAAAAAGCCGCGCTCCGCACCGTTTCGGCGCGTAAGACTTTCAGAATACGCAGCCCGGCAAGCTCATCGGCCACCTCGGCATGGAGCGCGCGATTGGCCCCGGCAAACCGCGCCGCCAGCGCATAGGTACGCCGGTTTAGCGGTAACAGCGCCAACGCGACGAGCAGAGCTAAGGCGCAGGCAATCGCCGTGAACAAAGGCGACAGCAGCAGTGCCACCGCCAACAGCACCGGCACTTGCAGCAAGGTGGCGAACAGCCGCACCGCCTGCTCCACTGCCCAACCGCACTGGGATATTTCTCGGGTTAGGCCTTGAGCTAGGGTTGCCGGGCGAAGGTTGGCCGCAACCGCCCATTCCACGGCCATGATCGCGTGATAAAGTCGGCTTCGTAATGTGTCGCCATAGGCGATGACCAAATGCAGCCCGGCGAGGCTTTGCGCGTAAATTAGCGCCCCGGCGGCGGTAATCAGCGCAACGTAAAACGCCAACGCCCCCCCAAGCCCCACCGCTTGCCCAATCGCCGCCAAAATCGGAAAACGCGGCGGGGCAGACCCGGCCAGCCCAAGAATCTGCAAAATCGGATGCAGCAACAGCAAACCGCCGCCCTGAACCAAGGCTGCTACCGCCGCGAGCACCGCCACCTGCCAAAAGCGCCGCCCGCTGGTCGCAATAATATCGCGGCCCAAAAACGCCGCCTGCCTGGCAATCGACTGAAGCGGTTTTAAGGTTTTTCGCGGGATCAATTTTCGTAAAGAAAAGCCCATTGCTCTTTATTCCCTCGGGCCGTTGGCAGGCCGGATATGCTTTTAATCAAGCACGCACAGAATGTGCAGAAAAAAGAAAATGGTGCCCAGAGCCGGGATCGAACCAGCGACACTGCGATTTTCAGTCGCATGCTCTACCAACTGAGCTATCTGGGCATTCGTTTGAACGAAAGCTCGTATAGCCGAGCCGCAAGGGGCCTGTCTAGGGGTTTTATCTTTGCACTCCTGCCACGCAGGGCGGTTTAATCCTCATCGGGCCGGGGAGTGGTTTGGCTGAAGGCTTCTGCTGCCTCATCCTCTTCCAACGGCTGCCCCGGAACCCGGTAGGATTCGGTTAGCCAGCGCCCCAAATCGAGCTGTTGGCAGCGTTCCGAGCAAAAGGGGCGAACGCGCGGCGCGCTAGCGCGATTGCAGATTGGGCAGCCGCCGCCCACGCGCACGGCGATAGGCTCGAAAACGGTCATCGCGCGTCTCTCTCTTCCAAACTGAACCGGGGGGCTTGGCCTAACCGCGCTGCCGCCGCCGCGCGTGCCGCTTGGCCTTGCGGGGTATCGAGCCACGCCAGCACCGCCGCCGGAACAGCCACCGGAACAGCCACTGGGACCGGAACGGGCTGACCGTCGCTTCCTGTGTAAATAAGGCGGCGCAGGGCAGCCAGCGCTTGCCCTTCTGGCCCTAGCAACAGATCGCGCAACGGGGGGCCGCGATGGGGCCGAGTGAGTTCGATCAAGCCGCCGCGCGTGGCCCCCAGCAAGTCCGTTGCCACAGGATCGCGCATCAACCGCGCCTTGAACACCTCCAGCGCTCGGTTGAGCGCGGCAGTTGGTAAGCGCGGCGGATCTATAACGATCAAGCCGCCCAAGCTCCGCAGGCGCAGATGACGGGCAATCTCACTCAAGCAGGCCGTAACCAGAGCTTCCGGCGCACGGCTATCGCCACCTTTATCAATATCAATGGCGACCAGGGCGCGGGTTGGCTCGATGCTCAGGCGCGCGCCGCCGGGCATCTCGACTTCGGCGGCGCAGGCTTCGGCCAGTTCCGCCTCGATCTCTAGGCGCGCGAAGGGATCGACCAAGGCAGGCGCGGTTTGAGCGGCATAGCCCGCCGCCCGAAGTTCGGGAGCCAGCGTAAGCGGGGACAGGATCGTCTCGGCCGATTGGACGGAAAGCGCATTCAGAACGCGCAGCACTGGCGAGGCCGCGCCATTGGCAGGACCGGGCGGCCCGTCGCGCTTAATTGCATCGGCTTGGGCCAGCAACGCCGCTAAATCTTGCGCCAACGCTTTCCGGTAAACACCGGCGGCGGCAGGCAGCGCCGTTAAGCCATAGCCCGCCGCCAGCCGCTCTGCGGGCAACATCTCCGCTAACAGCAGCCGCAGCCGAGTGCGCTCGGTCTCGGGGAGATGCCGGGAGATGGAAAATTCGCCGTTTCGGCCTTCGAGCAACGATAACGACAGGCGGGTTCCCCCCCACTCCAGCGACCGGGTAACACCCATTGGCTTGTCGCCCGACGCCGCCCTGCTCACCTGCACGAGCACGCGGGTGCCGAGCGGCAGGGCAGCAGCCCCTGTGCCGCCCAAGAACGCTTCCGCCCCCGTACCAATATCAATAAACGCACCAACATCGGGCAAGACCGCGCGGACAATGCCCCGGCAAGGAGTCCCCAATGGCAAATCGCCAATGCGGGCGGTGGCGAACGCCACACACAACCCATCGGCCAGCCGAACGCCGCGCACTTCGCCCGGCCCTTCGGAGAGGATAATCCCCGCGTTAGGCCGTTCCATCACGCGGAGCGAAACCCTATGCCGTCAAGCATCGCTGCAACATCCGACAAAGACAGGCCGACGATATTGGAGTAAGAACCGCTGATGGCGGTGACGTGACGGGCGAACAACCCTTGAATTGCATAGCCCCCGGCCTTGCCATGCCACTCGCCGCTGGCGAGATAGGCGGCAATATCGGCGTCGGTGAGGCGTTTGACGGTCACGCGGGTGGTGATAAGCCGCGAGCGGCGCAACCCCTCCGGCCCGGCCAACCCTATGCCGCCGTGAACCCGGTGACTGCGGCCCGACAGCAACCGCAAACAGGCCAGCGCCGTCGCCTCATCTTCCGCTTTCGGCAAAATCCGCCGCCCAACCGCAACTACGGTATCGGCGGCCAGCACGAAACTGCCGGGATGACGGGGCGCAACCGCCGCCGCCTTCTCCTCCGCCAAGCGCAGGGCATGTCGGGGCGGCAATTCGCGGGCGTGCGGAGTTTCGGTGAGATCAGCCGGATCGACGGCAGCCGGGATAACCCCGATCTGCCGCAACAAATCGAGACGTCTCGGCGAGGCGGACGCCAGGATTAACGAGGTCACAATAGTAACGAGATCACGGTATCAACGAAGTCACGGTGACGACACGTTATTTGAAGCGGAACGTAATGCGACCTTTGGTAAGGTCGTAGGGCGTCATTTCCACATTCACACGGTCACCCGCCAGAACACGAATACGATTCTTACGCATCTTACCCGAGGTATGGGCCAGAACTTCGTGATTATTATCCAGCTTCACGCGGAACATCGCATTCGGCAGCAGTTCCGACACCGTGCCGGAGAACTCGATCGCTTCTTCCTTCGCCATAGTCTTCCTTGAACGAGACAATGAGAAAGCGCCCCAGCAGCCGGTGAAATCCGGGTGAGGACGCATTTGGTGCTCTTAAGTGATGCTTTGGCTGCGCGCGGTCAAGCAAAACCTGTGCAGGGCGGGTCTGCTTACAAAAACTGATCACAAAAACCGATCCGCGATCCGATCCGCCAGCTTGTCGCGCACGAGGCGGTAGGCGGCTAGCCGCTCTTCGCGGTTTCCTTCTGCACCCGATGGGTCTTCGGTCGGCCAATATTCAACATCGACCGCCTGCGTGCGGGTCAGCTCTAAGGCGCGGTGATGGGCTTCTGGCGATAGAGTGACGATCAGATCGAAGTTGGTATCTTCTAAATCCTCCAGCAGCGTCGGGTAGTGGCGGCGCAAATCGACCCCCAGCTCCCCCATCACGGCAGTAACAAACCCGTCGGCCTGCCCCTCGCGCACGCCGGCTGAGGCCACATACACCTTGCGCCCGTGGCTTTGGCGCAGAAGCGCCATCGCCATAGGCGAGCGTACGGCATTGTACGTGCACATGAAGAGAATAGAGCTCGGCAGTCGAGGCCGATCTAACAGACCGGGCAGCATTTGTGGATAGTATGCCTGAGGCTCTCTTGGCAAACAAGATCCTGGGCAAACAAGATCCTGGGCAAACAAGATGCCGCCCTGCGGGAAATGGATGGCTGCTGTGTTAGCGTTGAAGTGAACTGCCGGATTTGCCTTTCCGCGCAGGCGCGCTATGGTCGTTCCATGCAGTACGAAGATTTTTTTGCGGCCCAGGTCGCAGCCTTGAAACGCGAGGGGCGTTACCGCGTCTTTGCCGATCTCGAACGGCAGGCCGGACGTTTTCCGTTAGCACTGTACCACTGCCCCAGCGGGCGGCGCGACGTGACGGTTTGGTGTTCGAACGATTACCTCGGCATGGGCCAGCACCCCCAGGTACGGGCGGCGATGCACGAGGCGATCGACCGCCTTGGCACCGGCGCAGGCGGTACGCGCAATATCGCAGGCACCACCCATGAACATGTGCTGCTGGAGCAATCGCTCGCGGCCCTGCATGGGAAGGAGGCGGCGTTGGTCTTCACCTCCGGCTATGTCGCGAATGAAACCAGTCTCGCTACCTTGGGCAAGATGATGCCGAACTGCGTCATTTTTTCGGACGCGCTCAACCATAACTCAATGATCGCGGGCATTCGCAATTCCGGCGCGGAAAAGCACGTGTTTCGCCACAATGATCCTACCGATCTTGAAGCGAAGCTAAGGCAGGTGGACCCAAAACGCCCTAAGCTGATTGCTTTCGAGAGCGTCTATTCTATGGATGGGGATATTGCCCCAATCGCGGCCTTCTGCGATCTGGCCGAACGCTATGGCGCGTTTACCTACCTTGATGAAGTTCACGCGGTTGGCATGTACGGCCCGCGCGGCGGCGGCGTGGCACAGGAACGCGGGATCGAACACCGTTTGCACGTGATCCAAGGCACCCTCGGCAAAGCTTTCGGCATGGTCGGCGGCTACATTGCCGGGTCTGCGGCGATGGTGGATTTCGTGCGCTCGAATGCCCCCGGCTTTATTTTCACGACAGCCCTGCCCCCCGTGATTGCCGCCGGTGCCCGCGCCAGCATTGATCATCTGATGCAGAGCGATCAGGAGCGGCAAGGCCAGCGGGACAGGGTAGCTTTGGTAAAACAGCGCCTAACCGCCGTCGGTCTGCCACTGCTGGACAGCGAAAGCCACATCGTTCCCGTCATGATTGGCGACGCGACCCTTGCCAAGCAAGTGACCGACCTGCTGCTGGACCGGCACGATATTTACGTTCAACCCATCAACTACCCCACCGTGCCGCGCGGTACGGAGCGCATCCGCATCACCCCCGGCCCTCTGCATACCGATGCGATGATAGATCATCTGATAACGGCGTTGCTCGATGTTTGGCAGGTGCTGGCGTTGAAAAAAGAGGCGGCTTAGCGCCCTCCAGGGTAACTGCTTTACGCTGCTGTGCCGCGCAACTCGGGCCGAACCGTGCCTATCGGGTCTTGGTGAATAATAATTTGCGCGCGCGGGAAAGCGGCTAGAAGCGCGGCTTCGACGCTATGACAGATGTGATGCGCCTCGATCAACGGCAGCGCATCGGGCAACTCCAAGTGAAGCTGAATGAACAAATCCGGCCCGGCTTCGCGCGTGCGAAGGTCATGGGCACCCGCCACGCCCGGCACGCTGCGAATAATCGCAATAATCTGCTGGCGCACGGCATCGGACACTTCCCGGTCCATCAACACTTGATAGGCCCGCAGACCAATCTCCCAGGCCGAGCGGACGACAATCGCCCCGACGAGCAGCCCCAACAGCGGATCGAGCCAGGGCAAACCCAGGCGCTCCGTCGCCCACAGGCCGACCATGACAATAATGTTGGTGATAAGATCGCTGACGTAGTGGAGACGGTCCCCCTCCACCGCCAACGACGCCGTACGGCGCAGCACCCAGCGTTGAAACAGCACGAGCGCCAGGGTCAAAACGATGGCAACCAGCGATACGCCAATACCGATGCTCGGGAGCGTAATGGCTTGCGGCGTAATGAAGCGCTGAACGGCTTCGATGAACAGCAAGCTGGCCGACCCCATAATGAAGGCCGCCTGCGCCAACCCCGCCAGCGGCTCCAGCTTACCGTGCCCGAAGCGATGCTCCTCATCGGCAGGGCGCTGCGCCCCGCGCACGGCAACCAGCGTTAGCAGAGAGGCGACGGCATCCAGCGCCGAATCAATCAAGCTGGACAGCATCGTGACCGCGCCCGTGGCCAGATACGCCCAGCTTTTCAAGCCAATCAACAGCAGCGCGACGAGCACGGCGGCTTCCGTCGCGCGCTGCGGCCAGCGCGAATAGGGTTCGGTCATAGCAGAGTTGGCCTAACCATTACGGAAACAAACGAAACGTGGACCAAGCCTCGCCCGCGCGTTCGTACACAAGGCGGTCGTGCAGCCGATAGGGCATCCCTTGCCAGAATTCCACCCGCTCGGGCACAACGCGAAAGCCGGTCCAGTGCGGCGGGCGGGGAATTTCGCCCTCCGGGTAGCGCGCTTCCACTTCGGCCACGCGCGCTTCCAGCAGCGGGCGTTCCGGCAAGGGCCGCGATTGCTCGGATGCCCAGGCCCCAATCTGGCTGCCGCGCGGGCGGGAGTGATAGTAGGTATCGGCCTCGTCAGTCCCAACAAGGCTGGCTTTGCCTTCGATCCGCACTTGGCGCTCCAACGTTTTCCAATGGAAGGTGAGCGCGCAGAAGGGGTTCGCCAATAACTCGCCGCCTTTGCGCGACTGCGTGTTGGTGTAGAAAACAAAGCCCGCCGGATCGAACCCTTTCATCAGCACAATCCGAACGGAAGGCCGCCCGTCGGCTGAGACCGTTGCCAGCGCCATCGCGTTCGGATCGTTGATCTCGCGCGCCGATGCCTCCTGGAACCACGCGCCGAACTGCGTGAACGGGGCGTCCATAACCGTTAGGGCCACCGCCGAAACGGGGCGATCAATCAGCATTCTCGTATCCTTTCTGCCGCACGCCGCCGAAGATAGGCACGACGCCAAACCAGTATGGTGTAGCGCGCTCCCTTGAACCAGAGGCGTCGCCGTTATATGTGAAGTGTGTGGGATTGAGGTAAGCGCCGACCGATGCAAGGCATGGGCTTGTCTCAAATCGCCAAAATATACAGAAGACAGGTAAACTTTCTCCATGCGTGATCCGTACGAGGTTTTAGGCGTGTCCCGAACGGCGGATGCGGATGCGATTAAAAGCGCGTACCGCAAGCTGGCCAAACAGTTTCACCCGGACGTTAATCCGGGCGATAAGGGGATTGAAACCAAGTTCAAAGATATTTCGGCAGCCCATGATCTGCTGTCGGACCCGGAGAAGCGCGCGCGCTACGACCGGGGTGAAATTGATGCGGGCGGTAGCGAGCGCCCCCGCGCCAAGCGTGCCGGGGCTAGCACGGGCGGCTTCGGAGGGTTTGGCGGTTTTGGCGGGTTCGGCCAAAAGGGTAGTGGCGGATTCGATTTTGATGCCGACGATATTTTCGATGGGTTCCGCACGCGCGGCAACACGGGTAGCGGTACGGGCAGCGCGGGCAAACGCCGAGGGGCCGATGTTTCTTATGGCTTAACAATTGATTTCGTTACGGCAGCCAACGGCGGCAAGCGCCGTGTGACTACGGCTGATGGCCGCTCGCTGGATGTTAATATCCCGCCGGGTACTGAAGATTCCAACAAGCTGCGCCTACGCGGCCAGGGCCAACCCGGTTTCAACGGCGGGCCGGAAGGCGATGCCTTTATTGAAATTCATGTGGATGCCCACCCGTTTTTCGTGGCCCAGGGCAAGGATATTCACCTAGAAGTTCCCGTCACGCTGCAAGAAGCCATTCTGGGCGCGTCGGTAACAGTGCCGACGATTGATGGGCGCGTTGCCGTGAAAGTACCGCGCGGCTCCAACTCCGGCAGCATTTTACGCCTGCGCGGCAAAGGCATTCCCAGCAAAGACGGCGCGCACGGCGATCAATACGTGAAACTCGTGGTCATGCTGCCCGAAAAGCTCGACCCGGAGCTGGCGAGCTTCCTCGAAAAATGGGGGCCGAAGAACCCCTACGAAGTTCGGAGTAAGCTGAACGGTTTGGGTTAAGTTGCAGGAGCAATCAATTAAAATTTGATTAACCTTGTAGCCTCTCCGCACACCTTATGGTATCTAAGCCAAACGAATTTTAAGATCGGCGAGGATAGAATGGTGAAGGTTTGGATCGTTGCAGGGGTACTGGCCGCGTTGCTTCCGGCAGGGGCATTCGCACAAACTTGGTCTGAAACGAAAGTTATCAACAAAGATGAATCCCCGCTTGAGTTAAAACTACAAGGCTGGGGAAAAGCTGAAATTAAAACCGCCCGCCAAGCTATCGGCGAATCGGCTGATCGGCGAGGCACATCTTACTTCCATAGTGTCTTTTATCAAAACGAGAGCTATGAAGCTTACGTAAGTTTTCATGAGGCAGCGCATTTCGTTAATTGGAATCAGAATACGATCCAAAATATTGCCAAGCGTTACTTCAAAGAAGACGATATTGAGTTCGGCTCCTACATCGACGTGGATCATGGCCGGGCGGATTTTCGGACGATTCCGTCAAAATTCACTAAAAACGGGAAAGCAGTAAACTGTTGGACCTTCCGTGCCTACTGGGATCGTTTCTCGTCCGACGGCTTCCTCTGCTCGCGCACAGCCACGCCTGCTTCGGACGCGGTTATCCGCACCTTCATTACTCACATCGCCTATAAAACGGTGCTAGAACCGAAGGACGAGGCAGCGTTACCAACGCCCTAACGGAGAAGCGCGCGCTAACATACAAAGGCGCACGCAACTCTAGGGTAGGGATTGAGCCGATAGGGTGTAACTTCTCTCCTGGTCAGAGCGAATTCAGCTTAGCCATCTTAAAGGAGAGAGGTCCGCCATGTCCCACACTCTTACCCGCCTGCTGCCATGGCCGCCTGCTCTGTTTATCGCTTGGGTTTTCATCTGGTACCTTCAGTATAAATTCACGGGCCATCCCGGCAGTGTGTATCTTTTCGATATTCTGACAACGTGGCTCGGGTTCGAGGGCTATGAAGCTGTTATGCGGATTGGCACCGGCGCGGTGGAACTTATCGCCTCGTTGCTCGTTCTCTACCCACGAACGCAAGCCATCGGCGGCCTGATCTCCACTGGCATTATGACCGGCGCGATTTTCTTTCACGTCGTAAGCCCGCTGGGGATTGACCCGTATGACGATGGGGCCAATCTGTTTGTGAAGGCCTGCGTGGTCTGGGTCTCGGGCCTCATCATCGCTTATCTGCGCCGGGCTGATTTGCTGGCCTTGTGGGCGCGGGTCGGCACCAAACGCCTCGCAGCGGCTGGCTGAGGAGGCTTCGCCCGTGTCGGTCGCGCTGGAAACCTTGGCCGTTGTGACAGAGAAACCCTTGACGGCAAAACCCTTGGCGGATTTAGCCACCCTAACGCGCGCGCGCGACCCAAGATTGGATGTCGTGCGCGGCATTGCCCTGTTCATCATCTTCATCGCTCATGTCCCGAGCAACTGGCTGTGGAGCGTGATCCCCGCCCGTTTTGGCCTTAGCGATGCGACCGATAGCTTCGTATTCATCTCCGGCATTGCCTCGGCAATTGCTTTCGGTGGCACGTTTCTACGGCATGGATTTTGGACAGGGGCGGGGCGGATTGTCTACCGTTGCGCGCAACTAACCGTGGCCCATCTATTCTTACTGTTTGCGATTATCGGTGTCGCGTATCAAGGCGGTGTGCTCACGGGCCGCGATTTGGTCGGAGCCTTGGGGATCGAGCATCTGCTCACAAACCCGGCGCAGGCGATTAGCGAGGCCTTTTGGCTACGATGGGTGCCCGCGTCGCTCGATATTATGCCGGTTTATATCGTGCTGCTGGCGATGGTGCCGGGCATGATGCTGCTGGAAAAGCTGAATCGGCGGTTGCCGCTGTTAGCCTCTCTTGCCCTCTATATCGCCAATGCCGCCTATGGCCTCGGTCCGATTGCCGATAGCGCAACCGGGCGGCACTGGCTGCTAAACCCGTTTGCGTGGCAGGTGATCTTCTTCCTCGGCTTCGGCTTCAAGCGCGGCTGGCTGCCGGTTCCACAACGCTCGCTGGTTTTGACGATCCTCGCGTGGGGAATGGTCGCGGTCGGCGTGATTTTTCGGGTTTTGCCGGAGGGCTTCGGCCTCGGGGATGCGCCGTTATGGCAGGCTTTGGGCGCGCAGCTTGATAAAACCAACGTCGATCCCTTCCGCCTCGCTCATTTCCTTGCTACGGCCTATCTGCTGCACGGGCTATTGCTGGCAAAGCCGGGGATTGCACGCGCGGCAATGCTGCGGCCCTTCGAGCGACTGGGGCAACAGGGGCTGTCGGTCTTCGTTGGCGGGATGATCGCGGCCAATATCGCCGGGCTGATTATTCTGGAAGTGGGCGATGGGCTGGTGGGGCAAATCCTCATCAACCTCGGCGGCTTTCTGGCGCTCTACAGCATAGCCCGGCTGATGGCTTGGTATAAATCGGCCCCGTGGAGCACGAAAAAGGCTTAACCAGCGCAGGCTTTCAGGCGCGGGCCGAGCCACGCCAGCGCCTCGGTTAGTCCCTGCCGCCAGGTGCCCCAGGAATGCCCGCCGTCGATCACGCGGAACTCGGACGCCAGCCCCGCCCGCTGTGCCTCGATATGCAGCTTGGCACTGCCGACTAAAATTGAGGGATAATCATCATCCCCCGCCGCAAACCACAAATCCGGGCGCGGGCCGGATGCAGGTAACGCCGCCAAGGTTAGGAACGGGTTGGCGGCATTGTAGCGGGCAGGCTCTATCGGTTGACCGAACACGGCCCCGAACATCCGAAACCGCGCTAAGACCGACGGATCGGCGTTCGGCGGCACTGGATCGAACAGGCTACCCGACAGGCTGATAATCGTGCCGTAGAGGTCCGGGTGGCGCAGCCCTTGCAAAACCGCGCCAAGCCCGCCCATCGACAGACCCGCGACCGCCCGGCCCGTGCGGCAGGCGTGCGTGGGCAGCTTGGCATCAATGGCCGGAATTAAATCGTCGGATAAAATAGTTGCTATTGGCCCGAACGCTTCGCTATCGACATACCAGCTATTGCCAACACCGGGCATGACCGCGAACAGCGGCGGGATCACGCCCCCGGCAATGGCACTATCGAGCACCTCAGCAACCCCGCCCGGCCCCGGCCAGTCAGTCTCATCCCCGCGCAGGCCGTGGTAGAGATACAGAACGGGCAAACGGCCTGTCGCCGCCTCCGGCGCATACAGTTGATAGGGCAAAGCCCGCCCCAGGCGGGAGTTCTCAAGCGTCTCGGCGGTAATCCGCCCCCCTGCCAGCGCGGGTGCCGCCAACAGCATCCCCGCGAGCAGAAGGGGCAACACCCTAGAAGGCACCACGGTAGGCGTTCGCATCGACCGTGGCCGCAATCAGGCTGAAGCCATCGGCAGCCATCGCTCGAACGAGAGCCGCGCGCAAGGCTTCGGCACTCTCCACCGTCTCGCCCGCCCCGCCGAACGCCCGCGCCAAGGCGGCATAATCCGTGCGACCCATCGCGACTCCGGCAGGCACGAGACCCGCTTGCGCCTGCTTAAGCGCAATCAGGGCGAGGCTCGCGTCTTGCACCACCAGCACGATCACCTTCAGCCCGGCATCGCGCACTGTGCCAAGCTCGCCCAAGGTCATCTCCAACCCGCCGTCGCCCATAATCGCGATGACTGGACCCGGCACGCCCGCGCGCGCCGCGCCAATCGCCAGCGGCAAGGCCGCCCCCATCGTACAAAACCCCGCCGACTGCAACACCGATAAGGGCCGCTGCGCCTGCCACATCTGGCTGAACAGAATACGATGCGCGCCACTATCGACGGTCA
This sequence comes from Alphaproteobacteria bacterium, assembly GCA_043721315.1. Classification (GTDB taxonomy): domain Bacteria; phylum Pseudomonadota; class Alphaproteobacteria; order Elsterales; family Elsteraceae; genus Elstera. The sequence goes on along the minus strand of JAYSQZ010000052.1, from coordinate 107,806 downwards.
CGGTCGCACTCTCCGGCAAGGCCGCGTGCAGGGTAGCGAACACGGCGTGCGGCCCCCAGGCTGTCGGCGGCGCGAAGAAAGTTTGCAGTGCCGCGCGCGTCGTCCCTACTTGCCCTGCGGCCCAGCGCGGCGGCGGCGCGTTTTTCCCCAAGGCCCAGTTGAGCGCCGCAATCGTGCCCGGCAATGGCCCGATAACCTGCTGGTCGATGCGATGCATCCCGTGATCGGCAGGATAGGCGGTAAGATCAATCACCTGGGCGGTCGCGGGAAACGCATCGCACCAACCCACGCGCATTTCGATGGGATCGTAGCCGATTGTCAGGATCAGATCGGCCTTGGCGATGAGGTCCAGCAACAGCGTATCGGCTTTCGGCGACAGGCCCGCGCCGCCCAAGCTGAGGGGATGATCTTCCGGCACCAGCCCCTTCGCCTTATAAGTCGTGATGACCGGAATGCGCTGTTGGTCCATCAGCAACGTCATGGCGGCTGCCGCGCCGCAGCGTGCTGCCTCGAACCCCGCCAGAATGATCGGGTGGCGGCTATGGGCGATCTTATCGGCCACCGCGCGCATTATAGGATCATCCCCCGCCGGAACCGGATGCAACCGCACCGGCGGCTTAACGGGGTGGGACGCAGCGGGGGCATCTTGCGCCGCCAGTGCGGGCGAAAGATCAATATGCACTGGCCCCGCAGGCGCACGCACGGCCAAAGCCAGCGCACGAGCAATGGTTTCTGCCGCGCCCTCTGCCGCAATCTCGAAGCTCGCTTTCACCAGCGGGCGTAACAAGGCGGCATGATCGAGGATTTGATGCGTGTAACGCCCGCGCACGCCGTGCTCGACGATGCCGGAGATAATGAGCAATGGAACTTGCTCCTGCTGCGCGTCGGCAATCCCGTTCACCGCATTGGCAAGGCCCGGCCCCAGCGTGGTCAGCAGCAGACCGGGCGCACCCGTGACTGCCGAAGCCCCCGCCGCCATCATCGCCGCCGCCGTCTCGTTCCGGGCGAGCGTGAAGGCGATTCCGGCAGCATTCAGCGCGTCCAGCATCGTTACTACCTCGCCGCCCGGCATCCCGAAGGCGTGGCGAACACCGTGCGCCGAAAGGGTCTGGGCGATCAAATCGGCAATCCGCATATCAAGCCTCCGAAGGGGCGGCGGCCCCAAAGGCCCCGCGCGTAGTGAAATCCTGAAGCTCCTCAGCACTAAGGCCCAACATCCCCGTCAGTACCGCGTGCCGATCTTGATCGAGATGCGGCGGCGGGCGGTGATAGGCCACGGGCGTGCGGCTGAACTTCAGCGGGTTCCCGAGCAACCGAACCGGCCCGGTATCCCCCGGCCCATCCAGCGTCACCACCATCTCACGCGCCTTGGTGTGGGGGTTGTCAAGGGCTTCCGCGATGCTGGCCACCGGCCCGGCGGGGACTTTGCAGCGCTCCAGCCGCGCCGACCACCCCGCCACGGTATCACCCGCGAGCGCCGGAAGCAGGGCTTCTTCCAAGGCATCGACCGCGCTAATGCGGTCGCGGTTGCGGCGAAAGCGCGGATCGTCGGCTAGCGCCGGTAGCCCAAGCTCGGTAACAAAGCGGCGAAACTGCTCATCATTGCCCACAGCCACCACAATATACCCATCGGCCACCGGATAGGTTTGATAAGGGGCGATATTGGGGTGACGATTGCCCAGGCGCTGCGGCACGCGATCTGACACCAGATAATTGGTGGCGGCATTAATCAGCCAGGAGAGTTGGGAATCATAGAGGGCGAGATCAATACTCTGCCCCTCGCCCGTCGCATCGCGGTGCCGAAGCGCCGCCAGCAGGCCAACGGTGGCATAAAGCCCGCAAACGACATCGGCAATCCCAACGCCAACCTTCACCGGCTCCCCGCCCTTGGCGTCGGGCTGGCCGGTAATGCTCATGATTCCGCCCATCGCCTGTACCAGAAAATCATAGCCGATACGGTCGGAATACGGCCCCGTTTGACCAAAACCGGAAATGGAGCACCAGATTAGATCGGGCTTCACCTGCCTCAACGCCGAATAATCGAGGCCGCGCCGCGCCAGATCCCCCGGCTTATAGTTTTCGATCACCACATCGGCAGTGGCGGCCAAACGCCGGATAAGATCGGCCCCCGCGTCTGTCGCAAGGTCGATAGCGACCGATTGTTTATTGCGATTGGCGCAGAGGTAATAAGCCGATAGGTCCGTCTCCTGCCCCTCAGCATTCTGAACGAACGGCGGCCCCCAGGTGCGGGTATCGTCGCCCGTGCCGGGGCGTTCGATCTTGATGACTTCCGCCCCCAAATCGCCCAGCAACTGCGTGCAGGTTGGCCCTGCCAAAATCCGCGACAAATCGAGCACGCGCACCCCGGCCAGGGCGCGCGGGGAGATGGGGGAAGCCGTCATGCAAACTCGCTAAACTCAGGCGTGATGCCGCCACTGCGACGGCCCGTGTGCTACGGTAGCGGGGGCTGGAGCCGTCGCCAAGGTTTGAAACATCCGTTCGGCGAAGCGATCTACCCGCCGCCGCTCTGCCCGCATTCGCAGCAGGGTCGCGGCTTCCTTGCGATTGCCCTGCCGAGCGGCGCTCTGGGCGAGGGCGCGCATGAATACATCGCGCTGGGCATGACTACCACCGAGCAGGGGTAGGCGCTCGGCAAGCTCCGGCAAATCGACGCGCGGAAGCTGCCCTTGCGCCGTCCGCAGCAGGGTTTGCGCCAAATCGCGCGCCACCAGGGCCGCAACGCGCGCTTGATCGCCCTCACCTTCCGCCCGCGCACCAATCATGGTCACGCACTCATGCGCGCTGGCAAAATCGCCGGTTGCGAGCAACGACAGAAGATGATGCAGGGCCGCGAACATCAAGGTGCCATCGGTTTTGCGCTGGCGTGCCCGCTCCGCCAACTCTTCCCAGCGCGTGCCGACAGCGGTGCCCTGTTCGGCCAAGCGCCACAACAGGGAGGCGGCGTTGGTGATGTCGCGGAAATCATCGGTCGAATGGGCGCGAATTTCGGTATCATAGAGGTGCAACGCCACGTCGGCCTCGCCCTGCTCCAGGTGAAATAGGCCCTGGTGCCAGGCGAGATGATAGGCAAAATTATTGCAGCCGGTCCAAGACGCGCGCTGCTGATTGACCCAAGCAATGCCATCGGCGGGCTGATGGCGCATTTCATACACATGAGCCACGGCATGAATGCCCCAAGCGTCTTTAGGTTCGGCCAAGGCGGCAGCGCGGCCCATGCGTTCCGCCTCCTCATAGCGCCCAGCTTCTTCCAGCCCAAAGGCATGACAGCCGAGGAAATAGCCGTAGCCATCCAGCGCCGGATCATAGGCCGAGACCAGCGCTTCCGTTCGCTTCAACATGCCCGCCAAATCGCCCACCATGAAGCGCAGCGCTTGGCTTAGTTTCAGCGGCAGAAACACGGTTGGGCGCGCGTCGGTAATCGTTTCCAACAAATCGGCAGCAGCGTGGAATTTACCTTCGACGGCGCGGCGTAGGGCGAACACCAGCAGGGTTTCGTCTTCCGAGCCGCCGCCCTTGGCCTGAAGCGCCTGTTCTGCCGACAACAGCGCCGCCTCCGCCCCGAACTGAAGCTCCGAGCGGGCAAGGATGAGTTGCGCGAAACCCTTCAAACAGTGCCCCGCCACCAACTGCGGATCGGCGGCCAAGGCTTCGGCAAGCGCACCCCCCGCACCGGGCCGATGGGCAGCCACCTCATCGGTCGCGCGCTCGAAAGCCGCAACCGCATCGGGATGCTCGGTGGTATGAGCCAGCCGGAAGATATCTTGGATCATCTCACGCTCCTGGGGTGGGGCCTGGGGTGGGGCCTGGGGTGGGGCCGATGATTGGCGCGCTCTGATCCTGGTTCGCCAAGACGTGAGGAAAGGTTACACAGAAAACTGTGGGGTAATTGCGGCGGGCCAATAGCCCCCCTCACCAAGCAGGCTTTACCCCGCCGCGCGTCATCCGTTAGAATGCACTGCGCTTTTGCCCCTGGTGGGCTGGAAACTCGGTGTTTAGACAAGGAAAAGAGTGAATGGTCTCTGCTGCTCCCCTGATGCAAGGTAAACGCGGCCTGATTATGGGCCTCGCCAACGACAAATCAATTGCCTGGGGCATTTCGCAGGCGCTGGCCGCCCACGGGGCGGAGTTGGCCTTCACCTTTCAGGGCGATGCGCTGGAAAAGCGCGTGCGGCCCTTGGCGGCGCAACTGGGCGCGACGGAAATCATGCCCTGCGATGTGAGCGACCTAGGCTCGGTCGATGCTGTGTTCGCTCATCTCGAAAAAGTGTGGGGCAAGCTCGATTTCGTTGTTCACGCCATCGGCTTTTCCAATAAGGAAGAGTTGAAGGGCAAGTACGTCGATACCAGCCTCGATAATTTCCTGATGACCATGAACATCTCGGTCTATTCCTTCACTGCGGTTGCCCAGCGGGCGGCGAAGTTGATGACCAATGGCGGTAGTCTGCTCACCCTCACCTATTACGGCGCAGAACGGGTAATGCCGCATTACAATGTGATGGGCGTGGCGAAAGCGGCGTTGGAAGCCTCCGTTCGCTATCTCGCCGTCGATTTGGGCGGGCAGAATATCCGCGTCAACGCTATGTCCGCAGGCCCGATGAAGACGCTTGCGGCGTCGGGCATTGGCGACTTCCGCTATATTCTGAAGTGGAACCAGTATAACTCGCCGCTAAAGCGCAATACCACCTTGGAAGACGTGGGCGGCTCGGCGCTGTATTTGTTGTCCGACCTTTCCAGCGGCGTTACGGGCGAAACCCATCACGTCGATAGCGGCTATCATGTGGTGGGCATGAAGGCCGTGGACGCGCCCGATATTAATGTGTCGAAGGACTAAGCGTCTTGGCCGGTAATTCTTTTGGCAGCGTGTTTCGGTTTACCACCTGGGGGGAAAGCCACGGCCCAGCCTTGGGCTGCGTTGTGGACGGTGTGCCGCCGCGCCTGCCGCTGAACGAGGCCGATATTCAGCCCTGGCTCGATAAACGCCGCCCTGGCCAAAACCGCTTCACGACGCAGCGGCGCGAGCCGGACGCGGTGAAAATCCTCTCCGGTGTGTTCGAGGGCCAAACCACGGGCACGCCGATTTCCTTGATGATCGAGAATGTCGATCAACGCTCCAAGGATTACGGCAACATCGCTCACGCCTACCGGCCCGGCCACGCTGATTTTACCTATGATGCGAAATACGGCATTCGCGATTATCGCGGCGGCGGGCGCTCTTCCGCACGCGAAACCGCTGCCCGCGTGGCAGCAGGGGCAATCGCGCGCAAAGTGCTGGGGCCGGAGGTTGTTATTCGCGGCGCTTTGGTCCAACTCGGCACGCAGAAAATCGACCGCGCGGCGTGGGACTGGGATCAGGCCGACGAAAACCCGTTCTTCTGCCCCGATGCGGGGGCCGTGGCGCGCTGGACCGAGTATCTCGACGGCATTCGCAAAGACGGCTCTTCCTGCGGGGCGATCATCGAAGTGGTGGCGTCGGGCGTTCCAGCAGGGTGGGGTACGCCGCTGTACGAAAAACTCGATAGCGAAATCGCCCGCGCGATGATGACCATTAACGCCGTCAAGGGTGTTGAAATCGGCGATGGGTTCGAGACGGCAGCTTTGCGCGGTGAAGAGAATGCCGATGAAATTCGTATGGTGAACGGCACACCGCAGTTCCTCTCCAACCACGCGGGCGGAATTTTAGGCGGGATCTCCACGGGTCAAGATATTGTCGTACGCCTTGCGATTAAGCCGACTAGCTCGATTCTCATTCCCCGCCAAAGCATTAACGCGGCGGGCGAGGAAATCGACGTGCAAACCAAAGGCCGCCACGACCCCTGCGTCGGCATTCGCGGCGTTCCCGTAGCGGAGGCGATGCTGGCCCTAGTGCTGGTCGATCAAATGATGCGCCACCGGGCGCAGTGTGGGTGAGAAAACGCAGCGCACCGCCTGAAAACCTGGAAGGCCGCGCAATGACCGATCCGCTCTTTCCGTCCGTCTTCGATGCTCTCACGGCATCGCCTGCCGAAGCGGCCAATCTCACCGCCCGCGCCGATATGATCCTGTGCATTCGGGACCGGGTTGCCTCCTGGGCGCTGTCGCAGGATCAAGCTGCGGAACGGTTGGGCCTGACCCGCCCCCGCCTGAACGATCTATTGCGCGGGAAACTCGAGAAATTTTCGCTGGATGCTCTCGTGAACATTGCCGTTTCGGCAGGCTTCAAGCTACGGCTTCATCTGGAGGACGCTGCATAAGGCGACAGGGCGCCGGGCGGTGAGGCCGCGCAGGCTGTCGCCGTAAAATTGACCAAATCACTCGATTTACTCGCCTTGCGGAATTTACGTTACGATGACCAACTGTGTCGATAAGGGGCCGTCCTCCGAGGCCCCCTCGCGACGCACGATAGGGAGAGCCGCCATGGGCCGGTTTTTGGTAGGCTGTTTGAGCATTCTGGGTGTTCTGTTTCTACTGCTCGCGGGCGGTCTCGGTTATCTCGCCTGGCGTGGGTTTAGCAGTTTTCAGGAGGCGAGCGCGCCTGAGTTACCGAGCCATGTGCTGCTAACGCTCTCGATTGAGGGACAGCCGCCCGCCAGCAGCAGCAACAGCCCCTTCAAAGCCTTCACCGGCGATAGCCTGTCGTTGCGCGATATCGTCAGCCGCATTGATGGCGCGGCGAAAGATGGGCGCGTGCAGGGGTTGTTCGTCGATTTCTCCAACGCCCAACTCTCGCCTGCTGCCGCTCAAGATATTGCCGCTGCCGTGCAGCGCTTCAAAGCCAAGCGCAAACCCACCTATGCTTTCGCCGATACGATGGGCGAAGCGGGCGGTGCTACCTTCACCTATGCCCTCGCCGCCCAGTTCGACCGTGTGTGGCTGCAACCCGCCGGAGCCTTAGGCATCGACGGGTTAGCGCTGGAACGCCCCTACCTTGCGGACGCGCTGAAGAGTATTGGCGTCGCGCCCCGTCTCGATCAACGCCACGAGTTCAAGGGCGGGATTGATATGTTTACGGAGATGGGCCTATCGCCCGCGCTACGCGGCTCCTTACAAAAACTCACCGACGATCTGCTAACCCAAGCCGTCGAGATGATCGCCAAAGGCCGCAATATCTCCGCCGATGACGCCAAAGCCGCAATCGACACCGCGCCGATTGCCGCCCAAGACGCGGTAACGCAAAGCCTGATCGACCAGATGGGCTATCGTAGCGATGCCCTGCGCGCGCTGAAAGATACCAGCCGGACCCAAGCCACCGTTTCGCTTGCCGATTATCGCGTACCCGACACGCTGCCGAATGCCGCCCTGCACGTCGCCGTGATCGAAGCGGCGGGGCCGGTCGCGCGCGGCGGCGAGGGGAATGATCCTTTTGCCGAAGACGGCAGCTTTGCCGCAGGCCGCGTTGTGGCCGCGTTCACCGCCGCTGTGCAAGACCCGACCGTTAAAGGCATCCTCTTCCGCATCGATTCGCCCGGCGGCTCCTATGTGGCGTCCGATACCATTTGGCAGGCCGTGCGCGCCGCGCAAGATGCCGGGAAGCCCGTCGTCGCGGTTATGGGATCTTATGCGGCCTCGGGTGGCTATTTCGTCGCCGCCCCTGCCGATAAGATCGTGGCACAGCCGGGCACCCTCACCGGCTCCATCGGCGTCTATAGCGGTAAATTCGTGCTGACGGGCTTGTGGGATAAGCTCGGCATTCGTTGGGAACGGGTCGCCAGCGGCGCAGCGGCAGGCCAAAACAGCCCTAACCGCGACTTCACTCCGGCAGAATGGGCGCGGTTCCAAGAAAACCTGGACCGCATCTACGCCGATTTCACTCAGCGGGTTGCCGCCGGACGCAAAATTCCGATGGAGAAGATGGACGCGCTCGCCCGTGGTCGTATCTGGAGCGGCGCTTCGGCTAAAGAAGCCGGACTGGTGGACCGTCTCGGCGGCATGACCGAGGCCACCGAGGAAATGCGCGCCCTGCTGCGCCAACCCGTCGATACGCCGCTCCGCCTCATCAATTACCCGGCCCCGCAGAATAGCTTTGATAAAGCGCTGAAATTCGTCTCGAAACTGGAGCAAACCGCTACGCGGATCGAGGGCGTGCGGGCGAAAGTGGAGCCGCTGGTGAACGGCGAGAGCCTTTATATGCCGCTCGACGTGAACCGCTGAGATAAAGGCAAATCTCGCGCGGCGGGACTGACCCGTGATAAGCCTGTGCTTGACACACAGTTAAGGCGGTTGACGGGTGCCTAAGAGACCGAAAACCGCACCCCCCCACGAGGTGCAGCAAGAGACCGGTAAGCGCAAACACCGACTTCTGTCGAAAGGCGAGACAGCTCGCGCGACAAACAAAACAGAAGACCGGTTGTCAAAGAGCTTCCTGGTTATTAATATGATAAACATATAAATATATGGGCGGGCTGTGGCTATACTCATCAATTCCACTTTCGGGAGCCGGAAAGCCGATGCGCTGGCGGGCGTCATTGAAGTACGCGGGATCCTCGGTGCTGCTGTCACGGAGCTTGGTACGCGCATTGTGGGCAGTACATGGGCACCCGGCGAGGCAATTCCGAAGGAAGCTGACCTGTGCGACGAAATGGGGGTTGGCCGATCGGTCATCCGCGAGGCCTTTCGTATCATCGGTGCCAAGGGCCTAATTAGAAGCCGCACGTCTGACGGTACCCGCGTTTTGCCGCGCAGCGAGTGGCGATTGCTGGACCCCGATGTCATGGACTGGCGGATCAAGGCGGGCGACACCGTGGCGTTGTTGCACGACCTGCTCAAGGTTCGGCTGGTGCTGGAGCCTGGCGTCGTACACACGGCGACCATCGTGGCGACGGAGGATGCGCGCGCGCGCATCCGAACGGCATGGCAGACCATGGAACACGTCTACCGGACCCCTGACCCCGACTATGCCGAACGTCGCCGCAGGTTCATTTCAGCCGATCTGGAGTTTCACCGCGCCTTTCTCGCGGCGGTTGACTCCGACCTGCTATCGCAACTTTTTGCCGTGATTGAGGCAGCACTGGGCCTTTTGCTTGACCTTCAAATGGCGGCACGCGGCTACACCACTCACATGATCGGGATGGAGGAGAGCCAGGAACTGCACGCCGCAGTCTTTGCCGAATTTGAACGAAGGGACGCCGAGGCCGCTCAATCGGCGATGCGGCACCTGATCGGGCGTGCCATACGCGACGCACATGATGGTTTCGAGCAACGAACACTCTAGCGGCAGACGGCTGAAAGAAGGCGCGCGTCCCGCTTCGCCGACCAGCGCTATGGCCGAGCGCATCGGCGATCCCTATTTCTACAGCTGATTCTAGAGCTTTTTTCGGTCGATCCTGATGGCGGTGTCTGCCACCGTCAATGCAGCCAGGCCGGGCAGAGAGAACGGGCGCGAGCGGGGTACCCGTTTTCAAATTGGCCCCCCTACTCATACATCCGAATGCTGACGCCACCGTCGATCACGATGTTTTCACCAATCATGAACCTCGCTTCGTTCGAGGCAAGCAAGGCCGCCACCGCCGCCACTTCGTCGGGGCGACACAAGCGCCCCGGTGGCTGCTTCGCCTCTGTCGCAGCCCGAGCGGCCGCCGGGTCTGGATGTCGATTGAAATCATCCTGAGCAATCTGCGTATCGGTATAGCCCGGCGAAATCGCATTCACAGCGATACCACGATCCGCATATTCTAGCCCCAATGATCGCGTTAGCCCCAGCAAAGCGTGCTTTGCCACCGGATAGGGAAATGTGTGCTTGATGACCGTGAAGGCGTGGTTCGATATGATGTTGATAATGGCACCATCGCGGCGTGCTAGCATATCGGGTAGGACGGCTTTGGCGCAGTTCCACGCCCCTTCCAGATCGACCGACAGGCAGCGTCGCCAATCCTCCGGTGTCATCTCCAGCGGTTCGCGAAAGACCGCGATGCCGGCATTATTGACCAGCACGTCGGCAGACCCCAACTGCGCTTTTGTGGCCTGAACCATAGTCCGCACCGACTGAGCGTCGGCGACATCACATTCTAGTGCAATCACGCGCGCGCCGGTTTGCCGAGAGATGGCTTCGGCAGTTACGTTTCCTCGGGCCTCATTAATATCGGCAATCATGACCGACGCGCCTTCATGGGCAAATCGAGCCACGATAGCAGCACCGATGCCTTGGCCGCCGCCCGTCACGATGGCAACTCTGCCGCTCAGTCTCCTCACTTTTTCCTCCCTCTTTCATCAAACTTGTGTTCATATGATAAACGGTTTAAGTGACAAAACCATAAAAAATCTACCAGGGAGGATACTATGAACTTTAGGAATACGCTTACGGCGTCTGTCATGGTTGTTGCCGGTTTGGCATCTGGCACAGCGTTCGCCCAAGACAAGTTACTGGTCGCCATCTATAAGAGTGGCACGCAGCAATACTTCATCGACCAGGCCGCCGGTTTTACCAAAGCGGCCAAAGAGCTGGGCTACAAGGCTCAAATCATCAACGTCGAGCTGGATTCAAACCTTGCCATCAGCGCTGTCTCAGACGCTATCGCCGCCGGTGCCAAGGCTATGGCTATCACGGCACCCGATCAAGCCATCGGGCCGGCCGTTGCAAAAGCCGCTGCCGCTGCGCGCATTCCACTGATTGCCACTGATGACCCCCTGAAAGATGGTACGGGCGCAGATGTGCCCTTCGCGGGTTTTGACGGTGTGGCTATGGGAACCAAGGTTGGCAATAAGGCGGGCGAACTGCTGACAGCAGCGGGTTGGCTGAGCAATCCCGGTCTTGGGATCTTACTGGTTACTGTTCCTACGGTTTCGGTCTGTAACGACCGCACCAATGCCCAAAAGGCACGGATGATCGCGGCTGGTGTGACGGAAAAAAACTTCATCACCGTCGCGTATGATGGCACAACGGATGTGTCGCTCAGTGCCTCGGGTCCGGTGATTACGGCCCATCCGGGGATCACTAAATGGGTTGTGACGTCCTGCAACGACGAAGGTGTGCTGGGTGCAACCAACGCCCTTAAGAACGCAGGCATTTCAGCGACCGACGTTATTGCGGTTGGTCTGGGTGCCTATGAGGCTTGCCGTCCTTGGAAGGCAGGACTTAGAACTGGCTTCAAAGCGGCGCTGTATATTTCAGGGGTCGACGTGGGCGATGCCGCAGCGCGCGCGCTGGTCAATGCGCTCGAAACCGGTAAGCCGCTACCTGCCAAGACCGTGGCGAATACCACGATCGTGGATCCGGTGACCTACAAGGACATCATGCCCTGCCAATGATCTCCCCCTGACTTGGCGGGCCTACGACACAGGCTCGCCACTTTCCTTGGAAATCCGATGAAGAATACAATCCTCGACATCAAAAGCGTGGGTAAATCCTTTCCTGGCGTGCGGGCGCTTCAGAATTTGTCGATGTCGGTCGCACGTGGCGAAGTAGTGGCCTTTGTGGGCGAGAACGGCGCCGGCAAATCCACCCTACTTAAAATACTGTCAGGTGACTACCAGCTCGATCAGGGTCAAATTCTTCTGGACGGGGCCGATGTCTTGCACGCCTCGCCGTTGGCGGCCCGCAATGCCGGGTTCCGCCTAGTGCGCCAAGAACCGGAAATCGTCCCCGATATCTCCGTGGCCGAAAACATCTTTGTCGGCGAATATCCAAGCCGCAGTTTCGGTCGGGTGGACGTCAACGCGATGCGCGCCGAAGTGATCGCCCTGCTGCAACGCTATGGCTTTTCGGACCTGATCGACATTTCCGCGACAGGGCGAAGCCTCTCCCCCGCGCAGATGCACGTGGTCGAAATCATGCGGGCGTTGAAGCCTGGCGTGAAGGTCGTGGCTTTCGACGAGCCGACATCATCGCTGACCTCGGACGAGGTGGCGCGCCTGTTCGACCTTATCCGCAAGCTCAAAGCCGAAGGTCTCGGGATCATCTATGTCTCCCACCGCCTGCAAGAGGTTATGGCGATCTCGGACCGAGTGATCGTCCTGAAAGACGGCCAGAAAACTGGTGACCTTACCACTGCCGACACGACCGAAGACGCTATTGTGCGCCTAATGGTTGGGCGGGAGCTGATCTACGGCTTTAAGCGGGAGGCAACGACGCGCGACGACGTGGTTCTGGAGGTCGAAGGCTTATCCAGCCCCTGGCATCGTGACATCTCGTTCAAGATCCGCGCAGGCGAGATCCTCGGCTTTGCCGGGCTGGTTGGAGCGGGCCGCACGGAACTGGCTAAGGTGATCTTTGGCGAATATCGCCGTTCCGGGGGCAAGATAGCGTTATTTGGACAGGAGCGCGACATCCGCTCCCCGGCAGAAGCAATCCGCGCCGATATCGGTTTTGCCCCGGAAAACCGCAAGGCCGAGGGGCTAATTCTCAGCCGGTCGGTAATCGACAATGCCGCCATGGCTGTCTATACGCGATTGGCGCGCTGGGGCATGTTGCGGATAGGACAGATGGTTGAGGCTGTTGGCCCGGTTATTCGCCAGTTAGAGGTCAAGACTCCGTCGCTATGGCAAGAGGTGGGAAAGCTCTCGGGCGGCAACCAGCAAAAAGTAGTGCTGGCGCGCTGGTTAGTTGCAGGGCCACGATTACTGATTTTGGACGAGCCGACCCGCGCGGTCGATGTAGGGGCCAAAGCCGAAATCTACCGTCTCATCGACCGTTTGGCCAAGGACGGTATGGCAATCATGCTAATCTCGTCGGAAATGCCCGAGCTGCTGGCCTTATCCGACCGCATCGTGGTGATGCACGGCGGGCGACTTTCGCACCCGATTGAAAAACAAGATGCCACAGAAGAGGCCATCGTCGCCTTGGCCATTGGCACCGGAGTGGCAGCATGACCGCTGGAAAATTTAAGATGACGACCCGTTCCCCGGAAAGCCCAATATTTCGACTAACCCGCTTTATAGGCGCTGAGAATATTTCGCTGATTATCGCGCTGATCCTTCTTGTCGTGGCGGTGTCCAGCCAAACCGAATTTCTGTTTTCATCGCGCAATCTGTTTAACATCGGTCAGAATATGGCCGTCGTCGGCCTGATCGCCGTCGGCATGACATTGGTGATCGTCTCTAATGGGCTGGATATCTCCGTCGGGTCGATTGCGGGCTGCGCCTCGGTCATTTGCGCTTTGATCGTTACGGGATCGGGCAGTATTCCTGGTGGCCTCGCGGGTGGCCTCGCTATCGGTGCCGTGCTGGGTTTGGTTAACGCGCTCATCATCAACTATCTGCGCGTTAATGCGGTGGTGGCAACGCTCGCCACCATGTCCGCCTTTCGCGGCATAGCCTTTCTGATCGCCCCCGACGGACGGCCCGTGGGCGTGCTCGACCCTACCTTCGCGTTGCTTGGATCGGGCCGATTCTTGCAATTAGGCAGCTTCCCAGGCATTCCGATTGCCTTCGCGATACTGATTGGCGTAGCGATTGTCGGCTACTTCGTGATGTCCTCTACTGTGTTCGGCCGCTCCATCTATGCGATGGGCGGCAACCCTACCGCAGCGCGCCTTGCAGGGATCAATCTCAACAGGATGCGGCTCTGGATCTATGCCATTTCCGGTGCTTTGTCCGGCCTTGCAGGGGTCATCGTTACGGCGCGGACATCTTCGGGGCAACCTGCCTCGGGTACGCAAGGGCTGGAGTTAGAGGCGATCACGGCCGTCTTTCTGGGGGGTGCGTTGCTGGCGGGGGGTAAAGGGACCATCGTTGGGTCGATGCTGGCCGTTTTGCTGCTCGCGGTTTTGTCCAACGGCATGAATTTGCTGGGAATTCCAACTTTTTATCAACTCGTTGCGAAAGGCTTGTTGCTGGTCCTCGCCGTGGCCATCGGTCAATGGCGGATGGCTACAGCAGAACGGCACCAGACGAAATTGATGGCCTCGGGAGGACACTAAAGTGCTGAGCATCGGGAATGACCGCCTTAGCCTTTCGATATCGCCCGACTATGGTGCCAGGGTTTTGTCACTGACGGATCGCAACAGCGGGCGCCAGTGGCTAGTTACCGGTCCACAGAGTTCCTCCCATCCGGGCGAGGACGTGGCCTATGGTGCCGACGAGGCGGTCGGTTGGGACGAATGTTTCCCGACCGTCCTTTCCTGCGATCATCCCGCCTGGGGGGGGCGGTTGCGCGATCACGGCGTGCTTTGGGGGCGTCACTGGAGCGTCGATCTGGTAGCCCCGGAGTGCGTTGAAACACGGTTCGAGACCTCCCTGTTCCGCTTCACACGGCGGCTAACAGTAGCAGGTGCAACTGCGGTGGCTAACTACCGCGTGAGCAATCTTGGTCCACGGCAACTGCCCTATCTCTGGAGCCAGCATTGCCTACTGGCCACCAGCCGGGGCGACCGGATCGTCTTGGCCGGACATGAAAGGCTGCGTATCGGGGAGGATCCATTCGTCTGGCCCACCTATCAGGGCCGCGATTTGAGCATCGTCGGGCCGCCGGATGAGGGCCTTGCCCTGAAAGCCTATTCCAAAACGCCGCGCCGCGCATCGGCGGCCATCGTCGGACCCAATGGCGGCATCACTCTTGATTGGGACGATGTGCCAGCCTTCGGACTATGGCTCTGCTATGGCGGTTGGCCCAAGGGAAATCCGGTGAATCAGGTTGCGCTGGAGCCGACCACGGCCGCCGTCGATAACCTTGCCGATGCTGACACCCTTGGACAGGCCCGGATGCTTGGCCTGCACGAGACGCACAGCTGGTCAGTCCGAATGACCCTGACCGACCGGGACGACGGGATATTGCCATGACTCACGGTCACATCCGTCGGCACAGCCAAGGTGCCTCGATCGCGCCGGGGCAGGTATGGGGAAACAGCGGTGAAACGCAGTGCGGGATAACCAAGAAAGGCCGCGACGGCATGACGGCGTTTAGCAAAAAGCGTGGACCCGTGGTCAGGGGCGCTGAAGCAGTGTTGGAAGGAGCAATCAAGATGAGCGAGACCAATCACACAAAGGCACTGCTGTGCGCCCGGCGCGTGGCGGCGAAGGGTACCTGGACCGACGGGCCAACCAATATGCAGATCACAGACCTCGCGGCCAGTGGCCCCGTGGTGGAGGCCCAGGGCTGACATGAAGATTATCTCGCTTAAAACCTTTCTAGTCCCGCCACGCTGGCTGTTTCTGAAAGTGGAAACGGATGAAGGCATCTCCGGTTGGGGCGAGCCTGTGCTGGAGGGTCACGCTGAAACACTGGCCACGAAGATCGCCGAGCTTAGCGATATGGTCGTGGGCCGCGATCCCCGCCATATCGAAGACATCTGGCAGATGCTGTATCGGAACGGCTGCTACCGTGGCGGCCCGGTGCTGATGAGCGCCATCTCCGGTCTGGACACCGCGCTGTGGGACATTAAGGGGCGTGCCCTCGGCGTGCCGGTGAATGAATTGCTGGGTGGCCCTGTGCGCCAGTCGGTCCGCAGCTATTGCTGGATTGGCGGCGACCGGCCTTCAAGACTGATCGAAGGGGCGATCAAGCTGCGAGATCAGGGCTTTGATGCGGTGAAATTCAATATTTGTGAAGAATTGCAAATTGTTGATACTTACGCAAAAGTTGACGGCATCATTCAGCGATTGTTCGAGTTGCGCGAAGCGGTTGGCTCCAGCATGGATCTTGCCTTCGATTTTCACGGGCGGGTCCATTTGCCTATGGCGCGGGTGCTTTTGAAAGAACTGGAGCCACTGCGCCCGATCTTTGTCGAGGATGCCGTGGTTTCTGCAATGGTGGAGAGCCTGGCAGATTTAGCCCGCGCCACCTCAATCCCGTTGTGCATCGGCGAACGGCTGCATTCCCGCTATGATTTCAAGCGTGTGTTTGAATTGCGGGCGGCGCAAGTGATTAACCCTGATCCAGCACACGTCGGCGGCATTTCGGAAACCGTGCGGATCGGGCATTGGGCCGAAGCCTATGACATCGCACTAGCCCCGCATTGCCCGCTTGGGCCAATTGCGCTGGCAGCCTGTCTTCAGGTTAACGCCGTTTGCCACAACGCCTTCATCCAGGAGCAAAGCCTGGGCATTCACTACAATCAAGGGGGCGACCTGACCGATTATACCCGCCCCGGACAGGGC
The DNA here is from genome assembly GCA_043721315.1 of Alphaproteobacteria bacterium. Lineage (GTDB taxonomy): Bacteria > Pseudomonadota > Alphaproteobacteria > Elsterales > Elsteraceae > Elstera. Next base: position 91,780 of record JAYSQZ010000052.1, on the reverse strand, counting down.
TTTACGCTCACGAACGGCCAACTTCAAATTCCCAACGGCCCCGGCCTTGGCATCGAAGTTGATGAAGAACGCGTGGTCGAGGCTGCCCGCAGCGGCCACAAATGGCGCGCACCAGTTTGGCGCCACAAGGATGGTTCTATTGCGGAATGGTAGCCGATCTAACGTCAAATAGACGGCTGATCGCCGGAAATTCGTCTTAGAGCTGCGTGCGTCAACTATGACGCACGCAGCTCTAGCTTTATTTTGGCCCTCGCCGGGCGGGCGCATCCGCGCCCTTGGCCGCCGCCGCAATGGCGGCTTTTAGAGCAAATCCCGAGCGGGTGAGATCGACCCGTCCGACATTTTCAAACAGGCTCTTAGAGCGATTGACGTGAGCCAAAGCGAACGAAAAACGCTCTAAGAGTCAAAGCCAGAAGATTTCTACTAGGTCTTGGGCGGGGCCGCCAAGACCTGCCTCGTGCTACGATACCCGAGGCCGAGGGAGTCACTGATTTTCTTAAGGAGGCCGCACTTTGAAAGTATTCACGGGCATCCACTGCGTGCTTTTCGCGCTATTTGATGCAAGCGAAAGGCTAGACCGCACCGCCATGGCAGCGCAAGCCGACTATGTAAGACAGGCAGGAGCCGATGGGGTTACAGTGCTCGGCCTTGCAACTGAAGTTGGCAAACTGACGTTTGCCGAGAGATGCCGGTTGATCGACTGGGCTGCCGAGGACATCCAAGACCTGCCACTTTCGGTTACGATTGCCGGAAATTCTGTGGCCGAACAAACGGAGTTGATCCGCCACGCTGAGGCGGCTGGCGCTGCCTGGCTCATCCTACAGCCGCCGCTGGTGGGGGCCTATCCGGCTTCGGAGTATATCGAGTTCTTCGCCAGGGTTGGGGCTGAAACTCGGCTGCCTTTCGCTATTCAAAACGCTCCGCAATACCTTGGTCGGTCTTTGTCGGACGAAGACATCGCAGTCTTGCGGGGCAGATGCGTCAATTTTACCCTCATCAAATCCGAAACCTCAGCCATTGACCTCGCTGGTCTGGTCAAGCGCGTAGGCGGTGGTCTTACCATCCTGAACGGGCGCGGTGGCCTTGAGATGACGGATTGCCTAAAGGCCGGCTGTGAGGGGTTTGTCGTAGCGCCAGATGTTTTGCCGGGTGTCGTCGCGTGCTACCGTGCCTGGGCATCTGGAGAGATCGACTTGGCGCTTTCGGAGTATGAGAGACTTCTGCCTGCCGCCAGTTTTTCCATGCAATCGCTCGAACATCTCATCTGCTATGGCAAGCGCATCTTTGGCGCACGCAGCGGTATCGCAATCTGTGACAGATCCCCGGCATTGCGCCCGACCGAGTTTGGGCTGGCGACGGCAGGTGCTTGGGCGTGAATTAGAGCAAATCCCGAGCGGGTGGGATCACCCGTTAGGGATTTGCTCTAGCGTTTCCGCGCCGCAATCAAAAACTCCTTATTCCCATCCGGCCCCTCAACGGGGCTGGGGGCGAGGCCGAATACCTGCCACCCCTCTGCCTCGCTCAACCACGCCTGAATTTTAGCACAAACAGCGTCATGCTGCGCCGCATCCCGCACAATCCCGCCCTTGCCAAGGTTGCCCCGCCCCACCTCGAACTGCGGTTTGATAAGGGCCACCAGCGTACAGCCGGGGGCGGCGAGGGCTAAGGCTGTGGGCAGCACCAGCGTCAGCGAAATAAAGCTGGCATCGCAGACGATCCAGTTGGGCGGGCCGAGGCGGGCTAGATGAAGGGCGGTTAAATCGCGTGCATTGGTCTGCTCCAGCCTTTCAACGCGGGGATCGGTGCGGAGTTTTTCGGCGAGCTGGTCCTGACCGACATCGACCGCCAAAACCGCCTCGGCCCCGCGCGCCAGCAGCACTTCCGTAAAGCCGCCGGTAGAAGCCCCAATATCGAGCGCCCTTGCCCCCGCAGGCTCGAGCCTGAAAGCCGCAAGCGCGCCCAGCAGCTTCAACGCCCCGCGCGATACCCACGGATGGTCGGGCACCAGCACGCGCACGGCGGCAGGATCGGAAACCTCCGCCCCCGGTTTGGTCGCGATTTTCCCAGCAAGCTCAACCTGCCCCGCCAAGATCATCTGCCGCGCCCGCTCGCGCGATGCCGCGTGACCGTGAGCGACGAGGGTTTGATCGAGCCGCATTAGAGCAAATCCCGAGCGGGTGGAAGCACCCGCGACGACGCGTTTTCGTTACAAAACAAAAGCATAGAGTGGTTTACCTGAGCCAAAGCGAACGGAAACCACGCTATGCGCGCAAGGCCGCAGCATCTCCCAGGCCCAGGGCCTGTTCCACTGTCGCGGCAATCTTGCGAGCGGAGAGGCCCGCTTCGTCATATTGTTTGGCAGGGTTGTCGTGGTCGATGAACACATCCGGCAGCACCAGCGGGCGCACTTTTAACCCGCGATCCAAGTGCCCGCTGAGGGCGAGATGGTGAAGCACGAGGCTGCTGAACCCGCCGACCGAGCCTTCTTCCACCGTGATCAGCACCTCATGCTCGGTCGCGAGCCTGTCCACAAGGTCTGTATCGAGCGGTTTGGCGAAGCGGGCATCGGCCACCGTGACCGGCAGGCCGCGTTGCGCCAGCATCTCGGCAGCAACCAACACTTCGGCAAGCCGCGTACCGTAGGAGAGGATAGCCGCGCGCCCGCCTTCTTTCAAAATCCGGCCCTTGCCGATGGGCAGCACGCTGCCACGCTCCGGCAAATCCAACCCCACCCCCTCGCCGCGCGGGTAGCGGAAGGCGATGGGGCCAGCGTCGTAGGCGGCAGCGGTCGCCACCATGTGCATCAACTCCACCTCGTCGGAGGCCGCCATCAGTACCATATTCGGCACCGCGCCTAGAAAAGCGGTATCGAAGCTCCCGGCGTGGGTTGCGCCATCGGCCCCCACCAGTCCGGCACGGTCGATCGCGAAGCGGACGGGCAGGTTCTGGATTGCTACGTCGTGAACGATCTGATCGTAGGCGCGCTGAAGGAAGGTGGAGTAAATCGCGCAGAACGGCTTCAGCCCCTCGCACGCCAGCCCCGCCGCGAAGGTTACGGCGTGCTGTTCGGCAATCCCCACATCGAAAATGCGCGTAGGGAACAGTTTGCCAAAGCCCGACAGGCCCGTGCCGGACGGCATGGCGGCAGTAATCGCGATAATGCGGTTATCTGCGTGGGCTTCCGCAATCAGCCCGCGCGCGAAGACCTCGGTATAGCTCGGCACATTGCTGGCGGGTTTGGCTTGGGTGCCGGTCAGCACGTCGAACTTGCTCACCCCGTGGTACTTGTCGGCAGCCTCTTCGGCAGGTTTATAGCCCCGGCCTTTTTGCGTGACCACGTGGATCAGCACGGGGCCTTCGTCGGGCATATCGCGGACATTGCGAAGCACCGGCAGCAGATGATCTAGGTTATGCCCATCAATGGGGCCGATGTAATAAAAGCCCAGTTCCTCGAACAAAGTGCCGCCCGAGACCATACCGCGCGCATATTCTTCGGCCTTGCGCGCCGCGCGCGTTACCTTCGGCCCGAGCGCTTGGGCCACGTCTTTCGCCAGATGCCGCAACGAGCGGTAGGATTTGGAGGAAATTAGCCGCGACAGATACGCGCTCATCGCCCCTACCGGGCGGGCGATGGACATGTCGTTATCGTTGAGGATCACCACCAAGCGCGAACGCATGGCCCCTGCGTTATTCATCGCCTCATAGGCCATGCCCGCGCTCATCGCGCCGTCGCCGATAACGGCGATGATATTGCGCGCTTCACCCTTTAGGTCGCGCGCCACGGCCATACCCAGCCCAGCAGAGATGGAAGTGGAGCTATGGGCCGCGCCGAACGGATCGAACGCACTTTCCGTGCGCCGCGTGAAACCCGATAGGCCCCCGCCTTGGCGCAACGTGCGGATACGGTCGCGCCGCCCCGTTAGAATCTTATGGGGATAGGCTTGGTGGCCAACGTCCCAAATGAGCCGATCATGAGGCGTTTTGAACACGGCGTGCAGGGCAACGGTTAGTTCCACCACGCCCAAGCCCGCGCCTAAATGCCCGCCGGTACGGCTAACCGCATCTATCATCTCGGCCCGCACTTCTGCCGCCAGCGCCCGCAACGCTTCGGAATCGAGTGCGCGTAGGCCATCAGGCAAAGTGAGTTCATCGAGTAAGGGCGTGTTTACCATCTATATTGGTCCCAAATGGGCAAGAAAAATTACGCGCGACGTTCAACGACAAACCGCGCCACATCGCGCAGCCTATCGGCACTGGGGCCGAAGGCATCGAGATGCACGCAGGCTTGTTCGGCCAGCAAGATCGCCTGCGCGCGGGCGCGCTCCACCCCCAGGATAGACACAAATGTGGCCTTATTCGCACCCGCATCTTTGCCGGTGTCCTTGCCGGTTTCAGCGCTGGAGCTTTCGACATCCAGCAAATCATCGGCAATTTGGAAGGCCAGCCCCAGATCGTGAGCATAAGCGTTGAGCGCGTGGCGCATCTGCTGCGGCGCTTTACCCAAAATCGCCCCAGCCTCGCAGGAAAAGGCGATGATCGCGCCCGTCTTCAGCCGTTGCAACCGCGTAATCGCACCGATTTCGAGCGGCAGGCTTTCGGTTTCGGCCTGCAAATCCATCATCTGCCCGCCGCACATGCCCGCAATCCCCGCTGCCTGCGCGAGTTCTTTAACAAGCTCGATCCGCACTGCCGGATCGCCATGAACGCCGGCATCGGCCAGCACCTCGAAGGCGCGGGTGAGCAGCGCATCGCCTGCTAGAATTGCCGTAGCCTCATCATACATACGGTGAACCGTGGGGCGGCCCCGGCGCAGTTCCGCATCGTCCATCGCGGGCAGATCGTCATGAATGAGCGAATAGGTGTGCAGCATCTCAACCGCCGCCGCAACTTTCACAGCAGACGAAGGCGAGACGTTAAACAGCGCCGCCGATTCGACGACCAGAAAAGGCCGCAACCGCTTGCCGCCCCCTAAGACTGCGTAACGCATGGCTGCCGACAGGCGCGCTTCGCCGCTCTCGCCACCGCCATCGGGGATTAGCCGATCCAGCATCGCGTGAACATCGGTCGCAACGTCGGCCATCGCGGTTTGCAAGAGCAGGGAGCGGCCTTCAAGATTGGGCATCGAACGGCTCCGTTCCGACCAAACCGTCCGGCCCGGCAACGATTTTATCAATTTTGGCCTGGGCTTCCGCCAGTTTTGCATCGCAGTGGCGGCGCAGGCGTACCCCCCGGTCATAGGCCCCAACGGCATCATCAAGCTTGCCTTTGCCCGATTCAAGATCGCGCACAATGGCTTCCAGTTGCGCCATCGCGTCCTCGAAGCTCAATCCTGCAATATCATCGCTCATTCCGGCCCTGCACCCTTCCCATCACGAAACATCCGACGCGGCCATCAGCGCCAACACATGCGCCGCCGTACTCTCCGCCAACGCGCCCAGGTCATACCCGCCCTCTAAGGTCGAAACAACCCGCCCGTCACACACATAGGCGGCAACGCGCAAAATTTCACGCGTGACCCACTGATAATCCGGCTCGAACAGCGCCATCGACGCCAGCGGATCATCGGCATGACCATCGAACCCCGCCGAAATAAAAATGAAATCCGGCGAAAATTCGGACAGGGCGGGCAGAATATGTTCCGAGAAAGCATGGCGGAAATCGCTCGACCCCGCCCCCGGTGCCAGGGGGACGTTCAGGATATTGCCAACGCCGCGCTCGCTGCGCCCGCCCGTGCCGGGATAGAGCGGAAACTGGTGCGTGGAGGCAAAGAACACTGCCGGTTCCGCCTCGAAAATCGCCTGAGTGCCATTGCCGTGATGCACGTCGAAGTCGATAATCGCCACGCGCTTCACGCCATACTGTGCCCGCACATAAGCCGCGCCCACCGCGACATTATTAAAGAAGCAAAACCCCATCGGCTGGCTAGCTTCGGCATGGTGCCCCGGCGGGCGCACCGCGCAGAAGGCGTTCGACACCTCCCCCGCCATAACGGCATCGACGGCAGCGCAAACCGCCCCTGCGGCGCGCAAGGCCGCCTCCTTAGTGCCAGTAGAGGCAATGGTATCAGTATCAATCGCCAGATGCCGCTCCACCCCATCCGGCTGCGGCTCGAGCAGGGCAGATAACATGCCTTCGACAAAATCGCGCGGATGGACGAGCGCTAGTTGATCGACAGTGGCCAAGGGGGCATCACGCCGCAACAGCGCCTCGAACTCCGGCGTATCTAGGCGGGCCAGCACCGCGCGCAAGCGATCTGGGCGCTCCGGGTGCATCGGGCCGGGGTCGTGGCGCAGGCAGGCTTCGTGGGTCAGCAGCAGGGTCGTCATCTGGGGTTTTATGCCCTTTCGTCGGATCTTTCGCCTCGGCAACAGGCTTTGTGCCGCGTTTTGAGCACTCTATGACTATTCCTCGGCCCTTGTCGCAGCGCAACCCGCTTGCACTAAAAACCGCCACCCCGTGACCATATCCTGAATTTCAAGGAGATTATGGCCCGCTGCACGGCAAAAAGCCGGGAAATCTCGATGGGTGTTCGGATCATCCGAAAGCAGCCATATCTGCTGACCTGGATAAAGTGCTCGCGCTGCTTTGCGAAAGCGCAGAATCGGCAAAGGACACCGCAGGCCAGTACAATCAAGGCTTAAAGTTTCATTCGCAACATCGCGCACGGTTCAGTTCAATCCCCTTCATAGCGCTCTTAGGAGTGCAGTTGTAATCTTGTGCAAATCATAATTTTGTTAGAATACCGTTGGTGATTAAGCTGTATGAATGTAGCCTAAGATTGTTTTTATAGCACGCTGCGGCTTCACCTCCCATTCGGATTTGCTCATTCCTCGTGCCCCAAAACATTCCCCTTCCAACCCAACCCTACGAGCGGCGCATTCGGCGTCAAATGACCGTGTTGGCCGATATTGGGGCGCGTCCGGTACGCTCGCAAGCCGATCTTTCGGCGTGTTTGAACGATGTTCTGCTGACCGCCAGCGAAATGCTACAAATCTCGCGCTGTAGCCTGTGGCAGTTTACCCCGGATGGGTCGGGAATTGAGTGTACAATCTATGTCGATGATCCGGGTGTACCCAGTATTATCGGCATGACGCTGACATCGCGGCAAATTCCTGAGTATTTCAACGAGATCCGCACGCATCGCCTGTTCATCAGCGATAATACCCTGGTCGATTCCCGCCTAAGCCCGCTTATATGTTATTTTGAAGGGGATTGGATCGGCGCAATCTTAGATGCGCCCATTATCATCGGTGGCCAAAACTGGGGCATTCTGTGCTGCGAGCATCGCGGCGGCCCGCGTCAGTGGTTGGTGGAAGAGCAAAGTTTCGTCGCCAATCTGGCCGATTGCGTTGCCATCGCCGTCAGTAACCTTCAGCGGGCGGAGGCGGAAGAGCGTTTAGGCCAGGCCGAAGGGCGGCTGCGGGCGCTACTCTCGACCCAAGAACAGCAAATCGCCGCCATCACGATTGATCCGCTGACGAAACTGCCCAACCGCGACGCCTTACGCCTGCGTCTCAATGCGCTGCTAAGCGAGCGGCAGGCTTACGCCATTCTCTGCATTGATTGCGACGATCTTGCCAAGGTCAACGACAGTCTTGGCCATGCGGCGGGCGACCTTGCGCTTTCAATGCTGGCGCAACGGCTGGATCAGCACGCCACCAAGGTCGGCATGTTGGCCCGCCTGCGCTCGGACGAGTTTGCGCTGCTCGTCCCCGGCGTTACCACGCCTGCGGAACTGGAGGCGATTGCCGAGGTGCTGTTAACCGAAGTGCGTAGCCCCGTAACTATTGACGGGCATACGCTGACCCAATCTATCAGCCTCGGCATCGCCCTGCCCGACCGGCTGGACGATGACCCCGATGAAGTGATCCGCAATGCCGCAACCGCCATGCGCCGCGCAAAAGAGCAAGGCGGTGGCACCTTTACTCACTTCAACCCAACCATGCGCCATCAGGCCGTCGCCCGGTTGCGGCTCGAAGCCGATTTGGTCGCCGCTCTCAGCCGGGACGAGTTGCAGCTTTTCTTTCAACCGATTATCTCGCTGGCGGACCGGCAGCTGGTTGGTTTCGAGGGTTTGGTACGCTGGATTCACCCATCCGAGGGTATCATCATGCCCGCGCAGTTCATCGAACAGGCTGAGGAATCGAGCCTTATTCTGGACATAGGCGCGCATCTGTTCCACCAAGCCTGCACGCAAGCTGCCCGCTGGCTGGCGCGATTAGGCGCAGAGGCACCGACGATTAGCATAAATCTTTCCGCCCGCCAATTCGCCGACCCGGCCCTCTTGCGGATTATTGATACTTCCCTTGAAACAACTGGCGTTCCTGGTTCGGCCCTTAAGCTGGAAGTAACCGAAACCTCGATTCTCTCTCACGCCGATTTAGTGCTAAACCAGATTCACGCGCTGCGGGAGCGCGGGCTGGCCGTGGTGATCGACGATTTCGGCACGGGCTATTCCAGCTTTAGCCACCTGCTTCAGTTCCCAATCGACGGGCTAAAGATAGACAAGCGCTTCGTGTCGCAAATAGGTCAGGACAGACGGTCCACCGCCATCGTCGATGCAATGATTACGCTGGCCCGCTCACTGGAGCTTAATTTAGTGGCGGAAGGCATCGAAACACCCGAAGTCGCCAATTACCTCACAGCACATGGCTGCTGGGGCGGACAAGGCTATCTATTCGACCGCCCCCTCACGGCAGAAGCCGCTCTGCAACGAATCGAACAAATGATGCCCCACACCCCACAGGAATTTAACTCGAAAATCGGCTCTTAAAACCGGCAAGGCCGAACACGAGCCAGCCGAGAATAAGGCAGGCACCGCCCAACGGAACAATCGGCCCTAGGCTGATACCCAGCCAAGCAAGGCTATATAACCCACCGCAAAACCCAAAAACACCAAGCGTAAACAGCAGGGCGGCGGCCCTCTGGCCCCAGCGAGGGAGCGGGGCCAGGGCCACAATCGCTAGCGCTAAAGCATGAAGTAGTTGCAGGTGGCTCGCCGTCGCAGCCGTCTCGGAGGCTAGCGGACCGTGAGCGGAGGCCGCTGCCGCCATGACCGCCGTCGCGCCGATCCCACCCGCTAAAGCCAACAGCCCGGCCCGGAACTCGACTGCCCGAAACTCGACTACCCGAAACTCGGCGCGCGGCATGGCGGGTTACGAAGCCTTCGTGTCGGCCTGCGGGGAAACCGGGGAAACCGCAGGTGCCGGCGGCACTTGCAGACCCGCGACCGGACCTTGCGGCGCAGGCGTTGGGGCAGGCGTGGGAGCCGCCGCAGGCGTTGCCGTTGCCTGAGCCGTATCGCTATCGTCGCTCAAACCGCGCTTGAAGGCTTTGATGCCCTTGGCGAGATCGCCCATGGCCGACGGCACTTTCTTGGCACCGAAAAGCAAAATGATGATCACGGCGACCACCAACCAATGCCAAATGCTAAAGCTACCCATACCCGTTTCCTTTCGTTGCCCCAGCCCGTTCCCACTGTGCCGCACACGCGGGTTAGAGGATCGGACCCTAGCGTCTCTTTATGGCGACTGCGTGACAGTGCCCCTGATAAGGCTAATTAAGCCCTGAGAAGAGCGCGCGCAAGCCGCCTGCCATCATTTCTACCCCAATCGCCGCCAACAACAGCCCAAACAGGCGGTTGATGATGTTGAGACCGAAGCGGCCCAGCTTTTCGCCAATCGGCACGGCAAGACGCAATGACCAGTATAAACCCGCCGCGACAACCACAATACAGATAATCACGCCCAACTGATGCCAAAGGCTTGGAATACGATGGCCTTCGACGATGACCGACGAAATAGCGCCCGGCCCGGCTAGCAGCGGAATGCCAAGCGGCACCACTCCGCTGGAGGTCCGATCTTCGACCGCAACCGCCTCCTCCGCCGACTGCTGAACCGAAGAAACTTTGGCCGACAGCATCGAGAGCGACATGAGCACCAACACCAAACCGCCACCAACACGGAAGGAATGGATCGAAGCCCCCAGAACGCTGAGAACGGCATCGCCCGACAGCGACGCCGCAATCAGCACTCCAGCAACCGTCCGCGCCGCCGTTAAGGCGGTTAAACGCTGCTGCTGCGGCGTTTCGCCTTGGGTAAGGGTTAGAAACGTGGGTAAAGCCGCAAACGGCGTTAGAATCGCAAACAACGAGACTAAAAACCGCACGTAATCGGAGAATTCACCCAAATCCCGCCCTCTCTTTAGGCTTATTTCGCGCTAACTAACGGCAGCACTTCATAGACACCATCATAGATCATCTTGAAGGCAATATAGCCGATCATGACAAGGCCGATATAGGCAATCCAATGGTAGCGCGACAGCAGGCGCGCAATAACCGTGGACGCTACAGCCATCAGAATAACCGACACGGCAAGGCCGATAACCATAATCATTTCATGGTCACGCGCGGCCCCCGCCACCGCCAGAACATTATCGAGGGACATCGACACGTCGGCAATCATGATCTGAACGAGAGCTTGACGCAGCGTCTTAGTCGGCACTTCTGGCGCGGCAGCTTTGGCGTTAGCTTCGCTTAAAATATCATCGGTCGCGTCCTTAAGGGCTTCGGCGGCTTGGCGTTCGGCACGCTGCTCCATAATTTCACGCCACATTTTCCAGCAAACCCACAGCAGCAAAACGCCGCCCGCTAGAACCAGCCCCGTGATCGAAAGCAGTTGCACCGTCATCAGCGAAAACACAATTCGCAAGATCGCGGCGGCGGCAATACCCAAGAAAATCGCGCGCGTGCGAATATCCGCAGGAAGCCCGGCAACGGCCATGCCCACCACAATCGCATTATCCCCGGCCAAGACGAGATCGACCATTAACACTTGAAAGAGGGCCGATAAAGCGCCCGGTTCGAGGAATTCTTGAAACACTATGGGGGGAGTTCCTTTCTGTTAAGCGTTTTCAGGAAAGTAGCGATAGCAGCGCCAGCTTGACAGCTTCAATACCAATATAAATCACCAATCCGACGACCGACGCGGCGAAAATGCTGGTGCCCCACCCCGCCACCATCATCAACCCATCCCGCGCCAAAATGGCAAGAGCCATGAGCAGAACGGCAAAAGCCGGCAGAAAATTCCCGAAGATAATCGGCGCACACAGAATGATCGCCATTATCAAAATGATTAACCCTGCCACGCGCTCGGCGGGTGGGCCGACGAAACGGTGGTGGCGCGACTTTAGGCGCCGCTCGACTTTGGCGAGATAAGGGTTTGCCCGGTCGAGCAACCTTAGAAGATCGTCACGGCGGAGGGTTTTTCGGCGCAAGAACGCGGGTAGCCACGGGGCTTGATGCCCTAGCAGCAATTGCCCGGCGAAAATCGCCATCGGCAACCCGAAGATCGTCGAGAGGCCCGGCGGGCTAGGCAACGGGATGGAGTTCGGAAGGGCCAGCAGCAGCAGCAGCAGGCCGAACGCCCGGTGGCCGACACCTTTCAGCAAATCATCCAGCGAAATCCGTTCCTCTGGGTGATCGGCAATCAGGCGGCGCAGCAGCACGGAAGCAGGCTCCGGCGCTTCCTCACCGCCGCCCGTCGCGGTCTCGAGACCGCTTTCAGCCGTCATCGTCCGGCTCCGAGCGCGATCACCCGAGGCGCAGTTTCATAATCAAAATCGCCGCAATCGGGATCAGCGTTACCCCATTGGCGATGGTTATCGGGCGATTGCCAATCAGCAGCCCATAGGTCAACCACGTCGCAACTCCCAAGGTCATCAAAAGATACGTCACGAGCGACAATCCGCGCGTGTCCCGCCGATAGATCGTTCTGACCGCCTGCGGAAAAAAGGCTGCGGTGGTCAAAAAACTCGCGGCCAACCCAATGAGTTCGGCGACATCAGGCAGCTTTCCGAAAAATTCGGCCATCGTCGCGTCCCCCTGGGCGAAAATACGGAGTAAATGCAGCATTAATCAATACGGGTTTTCAACACTGTCGCTGTAGGCGTGTTTTCAACACTGTCGCAGTAGGCGTGTTTTCAACACTGTCGCAGTAGGCATGGCGTTGCCCGTTAGGATCGGTAATCCACCAGCCGCCCTGCCCATCTGGGGCGACGTAATCCGCCGAAACCGGCACCTTGCCATAACCGCCTGGAATATCGAGCATATAGGTAGGCAGCGCCAAGCCCGACACAGGCCCCCGCAAGCCGCGCATCAGGGCCATGCCCTCGGCCAACGACAGCCGAAAATGCGACGTGCCGGGGGCAAGATCACCATGATGAAGATAATGGGGCTTTACCCGCAGGCTCACCATTGTGCGGAACAGCTCGGTCAGCGCCGCCACCTGATCATTCACCCCGCGCAACAGCACCGATTGGCCGAACAGCGGAATGCCCGCATCCACCAGGGCCGCAATCGCCTGCCGCGCCGCCGGACCAAACTCCTCGGCGTGATTGGCGTGAAGCAGCACGTGAACCGGCAAACGCCCAGTTAGCGCCGCGATAAGCTCCGGCGTAATCCGCTCCGGCGCAACCACAGGCACACGGGTATGGATGCGGAGAGCGCCCAGGTGGGTAATGCCATCAAGCCGGGATTTGAGGGCCTGCAAGCGGCGCGGGGACACGACCAGCGGATCACCGCCGGTCAGAATGACCTCCCAGAGAGCGGGGTTCGCCGCGATATAGGCGAGGGCGGCGTCAATCTCCTCGGCACTCAAGGCGTCTTTGCCCGGCCCCACCATTTCGCGACGGAAGCAGAAGCGGCAGTAAACAGCGCAGACGGAAACGAGCTTCAGCAATAGCCGGTCAGGGTAGCGATGCACAATGCCCGGCACGGGGCTGTGAGGAGCATCGCCAATCGGGTCTTCCCGCTCGTGAGGATAGGTCATGAGTTCGCGGGAATCGGGCAGAAACTGCCGCGATAGCCCCGGCCCCGCGCCCTCTTGCAAGGCTTTCACCAGTGTTGGCGTAACAGCAACAGCATAACGCGCCGCAACGGGGGCAAGCGCATCGGCTTCGGCAGCCGTCATCAACCCCGCCTCGGCTAATGCGGCGGGGGAGCGAAGGGACGGGGAGAGCTGGGAAAGCGCAGTCATAGGCCCGCTCTATACCCCATCCCTCCCCGCCTCGCTACCGTGTGCGGTGCAGATCAACCCGGCAAATCGGCGAGCAGCAGGCTGCCAGCCCCGCGCGCATCAAGAGTGAGCAGATCGAGACCATCAACCGCAAGCCCATCGCGCGCGCTCATTTCCTGACCGTTGACCGCAAACTGGCCCTCGAACCCAACCAGATAGGCTTTCCGGCCCGGCGCGATGTAGTGCTCGATTTTTCCGCCCTCCACCAGATGCGCCACATACAGGGTTGCATCCTGGTTAATCGGCATCGTATCGGGAATCCCCTGACCGGAGGCAAGCGGGATCAAGCGGCCTGGATCGCCTACACCCGGCAGCGTGCGGGTTTCCCAGTTCGGCCTCAGGCCCTTGCCGTTCGGCATGATCCAGATTTGGAACAACGTCGTGTCGGACTCTTCAAGGTTATATTCCGCGTGCTGAATACCGGTTCCGGCAGACATTACCTGCACCTGCCCCGCTTCCGTGCGGCCCTTATTGCCAAGATTATCCTCATGGCTGATGGCACCGGAACGAACATAGGTGATGATTTCCATATCGCGGTGCGAATGCGGATCGAACCCGGTGCGCGGGCGAATCTTATCATCGTTCCACACCCGCAGCGGCCCCCAGCCCATACGCGCCGGATCGGCGTAATCAGCGAAGCTGAAGTGGTAGCGGGCGGATAACCAGCCAATATCCATCCGCCCGAGGCTGTCGAAGGGGCGATAATCGAGCATTGTGAGTCTCCCTATATCAAAATATCAAAGTGCCTTGATCGAAACCGAGCAAGGCGATTCGCGAACGGCGGGCGGGATCGAGGGAACCCTTGCCTTCCGCGCCCCCGCCCCGTGGGAGATCGAGCTGCAAGATCATGCTGACAGCAACCTACCGCCCCTCCCGCCACCACGCCAGTCCCAGCGCTCCGCCTGCAAGCAGCAACATCAGCCACGCCGGAAGCAGCGGCAGGCGGGTGAGGCCGCTCACGTCATAATCCCGGCGTTCGGGCAGACCAATCCAGCCGCGCCCGCTCGTGGCGCGCCCAGGCTCTGTTCGGCGCAGGTCAGGAATGCCATCACGCAGCCATTGGATCGAGCCGCCCGTTGCAGCCGTCACGGGTTGCAGCACGGCGGCGGTTGCGCGCACGTCGCTCATTTCCTTCGGGTTGATTGTGCCAACGGCAATCACCCGCTGCAAACTCCCCTCCGCCAACCGATAAACCCCCGGCCCCGCGAGGGGTGCCGTGCCGGACGCAATGCCATCCCGTTCCGTGAGGATAAGCGTGCGGGTGCGGCCATCGGGATCGGTAATCGCCACAACCCGGCTTTGCCCCGGCGGGAGGGGCGAAAGACTGCGGCGGGTGATGTGCAGCGCGTCGCCGCGCACGACCGCACCTAAATCTTCCTCTTCCAGCGACGGCTCTTTCATCAGCCAATGGGCGAGGCGGCGCAGCAGTTCGGCTTGCGGGCCACCGCCATCATACCCGCGCGACCACAGCCAGAGTTGATCGCTCAAAATTTGCGCCACACGCCCCTCGCCTACCCGGTCGAGAATAACGAGGGGCGACGCCCCCGGCCCGGTCATCACCACCTGCCCGCGCCCTGCGGTCACATCGACCGCACGAAACCAGCGGCCCCAGGAGGGCGGCGCGCCAGTTTGCGGAAAGCCCGCGCCCTCAAGCCCCTGTGTAACCGGGTGCCGCCAACCGAGCGCGGTAACTTCCGGGCGAAACGGGCCTTCGAGCAGTTTCCCTGTCGGTTGCCCTGGCAGAATCGTGCCAATCGGCGAGGCGAACAGCCCTTGGTTGGTGGCGAACGCCGGGGCCGCCACTTCCAGCACCGCGCCGCCACGCTCCACATAATTGGCCACGGCTTGCAGGTAGGTCGCCGGAATTAGGCTATTGCGCCGCCGATACCGGTCGAAAATAATCAGATCGAACTCGTTCAGCTTCACCTCGAACAACTCGCGGATCGGGAAGGCGATCAGCGACAGCTCGTTGACCGGCGTCAAATCCATCACTCGGTCGGCAGGGCGTAGAATGGTGAAATGCACGAGATCGACGGACGGATCGGCTTTGAGCAAATTCCGCCACGTCCGTTCCCCCGGATGCGGCTCGCCCGAAATCAGCAACACGCGCAACCGATCCCGGATACCATTCACAGTCAGCGCCGCGCGGTTGTTTTGCAGCGTCAGTTCCTGCGGCCCCGGCGGCGTTGTGATTTCAACCACCGACTGCCCGCCGTGGCGTGGGGCGATTTCAACCGCTACGTCTTCGTTAGCAGGCACGTTCAGCGCGCGCGTATCGGCCCCATCCAGTTGGATCGTGACCGGAATGGTGGTTGCGCCCCCCGCAGGCTCCTCTACTCGAAAGCTGAACAGCGCCGGTTTATCGACCAGGGCAAAGCTGGGGCTGGAGAGAATCACCAGCCGCCGATCCCCCTCCCCCGGTGCGCCCGTCAGCAGCGCGTGTATCGGCCCCGGCAGGGCAGATACATCGGCGGGGGTATCGTGAACCTGCCCATCGGTGAGCAGAATCGCCCCGGCAAAGCGCTGGCGCGGCACGTCTTCCATCGCCTGATCGAGCGCGCCCATCAGGGCCGTGCCGTCGGCATTCGTGCGCCCGGCGCGCACGATCCGCAGATCGAGATTAGGCAGACGCGCCCCTGCCTCTTGCAACGCTTTCACTGCCGCATCGGTTTGAGCCGGGCGATCCAGCAGGGCTTGGCTGGGGCTGTCATCCACCACCACCAGGGCGATATCTTTGGCATAACGCCGGGTTTCCGACACCAAAGCCGGATCGAGCAACGCCAGCAGCCCTAAGATTAGCGCCGCCGCGCGCCAGCTACTCCCGCGCGCCCGGTGCCATAGCCCAAAGCCAACCAGCGCCGCCCCCACCAGCGCCAGTGCCGCCAGCGCCCAGAGCGGCAGCATCGGCGTGAGGGCGATTTGCACGCCATCGCCGAACAGGCCGTTCATTGCCCAAGCCTTTCCAGAATGGTCGTGACGTGAACTTGATCGGCCTTATAATTCCCCGTGAGCGCGTACATGACGATGTTGACCCCCGTGCGATAGGCCATCTCGCGCTGCACTTCCCCGCCCGGCGAAACTGGGTAGAGGGGCGTTCCGTCCTTATCCATCGCCCAGGCCCCGGCTAGGTCTGATTGGGTCATGAGAATGTTCGACACTTCATCGCCGCCCGCCGTGGGGTTCGCCTGCACCCACAGGGGGGAGGCGGCTTCGCGGCCCGGAAACTCTTGCAGCAGGTAGAAGGTTTTGGTCAGCACATGGTCCGCCCCGGCAGGCACCAGCGGCGGAATATCCAGCCCGCGCACGAGCGCCCGCAGCCGCCGAGTGCCCGCACCAGGGCCGAAACTATCACCGTAAGGGCCGTCGCGCGTATCGAACAGCAGCGTGCCGCCAGTGCGGAGATAAAGGTTGATCCGCGCCAACGCTTCGGGGCTTGGCAGCGGTTGCCCGTCGGTCATCGGCCAGTAAATCAGCGGAAAAAAGGCAAGCTCGTCACGCTCAATCTCCACCGGCATCGGCGCTGCGGCATCTACCGCTGTGCGCCGTTGCAGAATATAGGAGAGGCCCTCAAGCCCCGATTTGCTGATGGCATCGACGGTTGCATCGCCCGTGCGGATATAGGCAAGGCGGAAATCCAGCGCGGACTTCAGTGCAAACTCTTGAACCTGCGGGTCCATGTAAGGCGCAGGGGTTTGCGCCTGACCGGACGGCGGCATCAGGACCGCGAGCGCCACGGCAGCAGCCCCGATTTTCCCCAAGTGCCAGCGCCCGCGCGCCGACAGCAGCCCGCGCAAAGCGTAGGCGACGATCAGATCGAGCAAAAATAGCAGCAGTGCCAACGTGAACAACCAAGGCCGCAAATCAACTTCCGCCGAACCGTGTAGGGGCGCGAGGTTCACCCCCGAGGGCAAGGCCCCCGGCGTGGTCCGAAGCGAGAGAAGCTCGGTCACAGTGCCCCCAGTCAAATTCAGCGCCCGTTGCGCGGTTTCGGTGCCGCTGGTGCCATAAAGTCCTGGCGGATGGCGCGGCCCGACTGTAACAGCCCCCGCGCGCGCCACAGCTTCGGCCCCCGATGCGGGCGGCCCCAACCGCGCGAACCCATCCAAACTTTGCAGCGGCGGCACGGGAAGACCGCCTTCAGCCCCCGTCTGCGCTGCGCCCGGCGTGGCCCGCGAGAGGGCAATCAGCCGCTCCAGCATTTCGATGAACAGGCCGCTGACCGGAAGGCTCGACCAATCGGCGCTGGCGGGTACGTGCATGAGGACCAGCCAGCCTTCGCCCGCAGGGGCCGCTGTGACCAAGGGGGTTCCGTCCGAAAGTTGCGCCCAGGTGCGCCCCGCTAAATCCGGCCCCGGTTCGGCCAGCACTTGCCGCTTTACCGTCACATCGGCAGGCAGGGCGAGGCCCGAAAATGGCGAGGTTGCGGCAAACGGCGCCAGCGGCATCGGCTCGGTCCATTGCAGCGCCGTCCCCAAAGCGCGGTCGCCCGGACGCAGGCGCACGGGCAGCAACACCGGCCCATCGTCGGCTTCCGTCGCGGCAAGGCGCGGCCCGGCAAAGCGCAGGAGCACGCCCCCCGCTTCCACATACGCCCGCAGACGGGTGCGTTGATCGGCGGTGGCGCTTTCCGCATCGGTCCAGATGAGCACCGAGGGCGGCTTTCGCAGCAGATCGTCCAGCGATGCCCGCGCTAGATTGGCGACGGGGGCCAGCGCGCGATCGAGATAATAGGGATCATCCAGCAACGATTGCGTGCGGTCCAACGCGCCGCTGCTGATAAGCCCGACCGAGCGGCGCTGCCAGCCTTGATCGAGCAGCACGGTGCCGCCCACTGTAGGCCGGGTTTCCGGGCGCGGCACGAGATCGAGCCGCGCCAAATCGTTCCGGCGCTCCGGCGGAATGGTGAACGAGAGGCTGGCTTGTTTCTCGCCCTCAGCGAACCGCAAGCTCGGTTGCGCGATGACCTGCCCGCCTTGCGTGAGCAGGCGCAGGTTGGCGGTTTCGGCAGCGCTCGCCTCCGCCCGGCGCACGTGAAGCTCGATGCGATTGGCGGCGGCGGCGGAGGTTGCGCGCGGCGGTGGCATCACCAAGAGCGGCAACCGATCCGGCCCGCGCAGGTCGAGCGTGCCCAGTTGCACGAGGCGCGCCAACAGCGGCGTCATGGCCGCATCGGTCTGGCCGTCGCTGAGGTAGAGAATCGAGAGAATCGCGCCCGGCTCGAAGGCTTTCAGCGCCGTCAGCGCCGCCCCCCGGTCTGTCGGCCACGGATGGGGCTGCGCGGAGCCTAAACGGTCCCGCACATCGGCGGCACGGCGCGGGCCGAACAGCGACGGCGCGGCATCATCGCCCGCCCGCGCGGTCGTTAGCAACGCGACAGAACGGCCTTGACGGTCGGCCTGATCCAAGACTGCCGAGGCGGCGGCTACCCGACGATCCCAATCCGCCGCAGATCCCCAACCGTCATCGAGCACGAGCAGCAATGGCCCGGTTCCGCTGAGGGGCGCTGCGGGGTTGAGCAAAGGCCGGGCGAGCGCTAGCACGAGCAAGGCTGCAACGGTGAGGCGCAAAACCAGCAACCACCAGGGCGTACGCGCTGCCGTTTCCTCCTGGCTTTCAAGCCCCAGCAGAAAGCGCAAGGCGGGAAACCGCACGCTGAGGGGCGTCGGCGGGATTACCCGCAGCAGCAGCCACAGCGCGGGAAGCGCGAGCAGCGCTGCCAAGATCCACGGTGCGGCAAAGGCGAGCGGCCCCAACCCGATCATAGCGCCTCCCCCCCCCGCGCCCGGCCCGCGCCATCGCTTAACTGCTGATAGAGCGCGACGAGAGCAACCGTTGGCGCTTGGTCGGTGCTATGCCGGGCGAAGCTCCAGCCCAACCGCCGCGCCAAATCGGCTAAGGCCGCGCTGTGGGCGGACAGGCGCGCTTGATAGGCCGGGCGAATATCTTCCACCCGCCGCGCCAGCATTTCATGAGTGCCGTCGCTATCGAAAAACCGCACGCGGCCCTTGAACGGTAAAGCCAGTTCAGCAGGATCGAGCACCTGCACCAAATGCCCCCGCACCCCGTTATCGGCAAGACCGCGCAAGCGGGCCTCCAGCGTTGCCGGGGCGGTGAAAAAATCGCCCATCAGCACAAGGCGGCCATGGCGAGGAAGGGTTTGACCGGGCGGCAGCCCGTCGCCGCCTTCGAGTGCATCGGTCAGGCGGCTCGCCAAACGCGGCAAGGTGGACCGGCTCGCGCTGGGCGCAATACCGTCGCCGAGCAGCGCCACCCGCTCCCCCCCCCGCAGCAGCAGACTGACGAGCGCTAAGGTGAGCACTTCGGCCCGCTCCCGCTTCAGCGGCAACGCCGAAGCGGAGCGATAGTGCATGGATGCGGACGCATCGCGCCAGAGCCACAGGCTTTGCGCGGCCTCCCACTCCTGATCGCGGATAAATAAACCATCGGACTTCGCCGACTGCCGCCAATCAATCCGGCTGATCGAATCGCCCATCGCATAGGGGCGGAACTGCCAGAAGCTATCGCCCGTTCCAACCCGGCGACGGCCATGCACGCCCGGCGCGACCGTGGCTGCCACCCGGAGGGCTGCCACCAGCAACGGCGGCAAACCGCGCGCGGCAAGGGCTGCTGCGTGCTGACGGGTGAGACTAAGGGACGCCCCGGTCGCCATTCGCGCCCCTAGCCCAACTCTTCGATCAAACGAGCGATAACATCGGCCACCGTCACCCCATCGGCCCGTGCGGCAAAACTGAGGGCCAAGCGGTGCCGCAGCACCGGCGGGGCGAGCGCAGCGACATCATCGAGCGAGGGCGACAGGCGGCCTTGCAACAAAGCGCGCGCGCGTGCCGCCAACAGCAGCGCTTGGCTCGCGCGCGGCCCCGGACCCCAGGCAACGGCGTTGCGGACTAACGCGATCTCGCTGCTTTCAGGCCGCCCCGCCCGCACAAGGCGCAACACACCATCAACGACCGAATCGCCAATTGGGAGAACCCGCACGAGCGCTTGCAAGCGCAATAACTCACCCTCGACCAGAACCTTATCTGTTGGCGCTTCGGCCATGCCCGTGGTCGCCAGCAGCATTGTGCGTTCCGCGTCCCAATCCGGGTAATCGACGGCGATGTTCAGCAGGAACCGATCCAACTGCGCTTCGGGGAGCGGATAGGTGCCTTCTTGCTCCACGGGGTTTTGCGTGGCAAACACATGGAACGGCGCGGGCAGCACGCGCAAATGCCCCGCCACCGATACGCTGCGCTCCTGCATCGCCTGCAACAGCGCCGATTGCGTGCGCGGGCTAGCGCGGTTGATTTCATCGGCCATGAGAAGCTGACAGAACACCGGCCCTTCGATGAAGCGGAACGCCCGCCTGCCATCGGCCCCTTCTTCCAGCACTTCCGAGCCTAAAATATCGGCGGGCATCAAGTCGGGCGTAAACTGTACGCGGCGATCCGTGAGGCCCAGCACCGTTGCGAGCGCGGTCACGAGCTTGGTTTTGGCAAGGCCGGGCATCCCAACCAGTAAGCCATGACCGCCGGCCAGCAGCGTGACCAGGGTCTCTTCGATCACCCGATCCTGCCCAAAAATCACCCGGCCCAGAGCGGCGCGGGTTTTTGCAAGCGTTTGCCCGGCAGCGGCAATATCATCGGCCACTCGGGCCGCGTCTATAGGGGGGGCGAGGACGCTCACGCAAAACCTCCTGTTTCATACCAATATAGCCTTCAACAGCAGGCCCTAAACCTTACATGGTGTGGGGATTAACCCCGTCAAGCGACGCGCCCGCACTCCAGGAAACTCAGCATGACCGAAAAGGCCCGGCCCCTCCAGCCCCAAACCGCACTCGAAACGTCTCCGCCGATCTGCGGCGATTTCGGCATCGCCATTCGGCGGGATGGGACGTGGACCTACCAAGGCTCGCCGATTGGCCGAATGCCCTTGGTGAAGCTCTTCGCATCCGTCTTGCGCCGCGTGGGCGACGAGTATTGGCTGGTAACGCCCGTGGAGCGCGGACGGATTGCGGTGGAGGATGTCCCCTTCCTGGGGATCGAGTTGACCGCGACGGGCGACGGGCCGAATCAGACCTTAACTTTCCGTACCAATATTGACGAAATGGTGACGCTCGACGCCGATCATCCGCTTTGGGTGACGGAGGCCCCTGACACCGGAGAGCCGCAACCCTATATCTTAGTGAAACCAGGGCTTGAAGCCCGTCTGGTGCGCTCGGTTTTCTATCACTTGGTCGATCTGGCCGTAGCCGACGCAACCGGGCGACTGGGCGTCTGGAGCCACGGCAGCTTCTTTCCCCTACAACACCTTGAAGAGCGGGAGCGATAAGACGTGCAGGACGTAGGGGGACAGATGACAGCAACCGAGCTTCGGGAACGCCTGGGCGGCTACCGGGGCACGGGCGAGCAGGGCGATCATGCCTTGAGCGGCTTGCCGCCCTTGCTGCTACCCGCCGCCCCGCAACCGCCCCGCCCCGCCGCCGTTCTGGTGCCGATCCTCACGCGCCCAGAGGGGCCGACGCTGCTGCTCACGCGCCGCACGGACCATTTGCACGATCACGCCGGACAAATCAGCTTTCCCGGCGGGCGAATCGAGCCGAACGACGCCAGCCCGGAAGCCGCCGCTTTGCGGGAGGCGCGGGAGGAGGTGGGGCTGGACCCCAGCGCCGTCGAAGTGCTGGGGCGGCTCGATCTCTACCGCACCGTGACGGGTTATGCGGTAACGCCGATTGTGGCACTGGTCTCGCCGGACGCGCGTTTCACCCCCGATCCGTTTGAAGTGGCGGATATTTTCGAGGTGCCGCTGGCTTTCATCCTTAACCCTTGCAACCATCAGCGGCATTTCCGCGACACTCCCATCGGGCGGCGCTATTTCTATGTGCTGCCTTATCAAGACCGCTATATCTGGGGGGCAACCGCCGGAATGTTGGTGAACTTTAGTAAGGTTTTGACTAGCTCATGATCCGTATTCTCCTAACCTTCGTCGTGCCGCTGCTGTTGCCCTTTCTGCTCTATGCCGTGTGGGGTTGGCTGAAACGGCGGCAGGCGGCAGCACGCGGGGAAACCCCGCCCGAGTTGACAGGCCCGCCCGTTCTGTGGCTTGGGGCAAGCGGTTTGCTTCTCGTCGGCCTTGTGCTGGCGGGGCTTAGCCTGCAACGGGGGCAAGGCACCGTCGGCAGTTACGCGCCGCCGCATGTGGAGAACGGCAAGATCGTGCCGGGTCGGATGAAGTGAGGCAGGCAGAAACGAGGCTTCCCCCCGGCGACTGGTGGCAGGGGAAGGCATCGCAAGCCGTGCTGGCCGCGCTGGACGGGCAGGCGCGCTTCGTGGGCGGTGCGGTGCGCGATGCGCTGTTGGGGCTGGCGGTCAGCGATGTCGATCTCGCTACACCCTTGCCGCCCGAAACCGTGATAGCACGGGCGATTGCCGCAGGCTTGAAAGCGTTTCCAACGGGTATCGAGCACGGCACGATCACGCTGGTCAACGGCGGCAAACCGTTCGAGATAACAACCCTACGCCGGGATATTGTAACCAATGGCCGTCACGCCATCGTAGCTTTTACAGAAGAATGGCAAGAGGATGCGGCCCGGCGCGATTTTACGATGAATGCCCTCTACGCCGATGGGCAAGGCCGCGTCTATGATCCCGTTGGCGGTCTTGCCGATTTGGAGACAGGATACCTGCGCTTTATCGGCGACGCGCGCCAGCGAATTGCAGAAGATTATTTGCGGATTCTGCGCTATTTCCGCTTTCAAGCCCGCTATGGCCGCGTGCCACCGTCTGCCGATTTACTGGCGCTGCTGGCCGAGAGCGCGCCGGGATTGGCCCAGCTTTCCGCAGAACGGGTTTGGGCCGAACTGAAGAAGCTGCTGAACTGCGCCAATCCTATCGCGAGCTTGGCCGCGATGCAGGCCACCGGCATTCTGCCCCAGGTTTTACCGGGAGTGCGGGCCGAGGGCGTCTCAATTCTGTCGGGTTTGCCCAGCGCCGCCGGATGGGCCGCGCGCCTGTTGGCCCTCCTGCCGGACGGGGCCGACCTTCCGGCGCTGGCCGCGCGGCTGCGCTGGCCTAAAAACGAGCTTCAGTTCATATTGATTTGCCAACAAGTCGCTGAAACTCAGCTTTCTCACCCCTACGCGCTGTTGCGCCGCTGGGGGCCGGAGCCGTTGCGCGCGGGCCTCGACGTGCGGGCCGCGCGCGGAAACCCCGACCGGCTGCCGTGGCGCGTCATGCTCGATACCCCGGTGCCAAATTTCCCGATTGGGGGGGCCGATGTCGGCGCGCTCGGCGTTGCCCCCGGTCCCGAGATGGGCCACCTCTTGACCGTCATTCAAACTTGGTGGGAGGACGGGGGCTATACCGCGACACGCGCCGAAACCCTCGCCTACCTTCAAAGCCTGGTGCCGCCCCAATGACGCCGCCTTCTTCCCTGTGGCGACCGATGCAGCCGCAAGACTTGCCGCGCGTGAACGCCATTGCCGATAGGGTTCACCAAGCCTTCCCCGAAGGCCCGCACGTGGTGTGCGAACGCCTCACTCTCTTCCCCCAAGGCTGCCGGGTGGCCGATAGTGCGAGTGGCGTTATCGGCTATGCCGTCGCTCACCCCTGGGGACTCCTGCCGCCCTTGCTCGATTCAAGCCTTGTTGCGTTACCGGAACAATCTGAATGCCTGTATTTGCACGACATTGCCCTTCTGCCCGAAACGCGCGGCGCACGGTTAGGGGAGGCATTAGTGCGGTATTTGCAAGATTTAGCTCGGGAGATCGCGGCCCCCCGCTTGGCGCTCACCGCTGTGTATGACACACCGCGCTATTGGTCCCGCTTCGGCTTCACCCCGTACTACACGCCCGCGATTTCCGAAAAACTGGCAAGCTATAGCGAAACGGCGACCTTTATGATTCTGCCGCTAGGTTAATCCAACATCAACCACGCCCAAAGTTTCGCCGGAACATCGCCGCCCGTCACGCGCGCCATCGGGCTGTTATCGTCGTTGCCCAGCCAGACCCCGGCAACGCGGGCTTGCGCGCTGTCCCAGCCAACGAACCACGCATCGCGATAGTCGGACGTGGTGCCAGATTTCCCTACCGCCCCCGGACCAACCACGCCTGCGGCTTTGCCGGTGCCGTGCGTGATAACGCCGCGTAGCATGTCGCGCATACTCTCGGCCAAGGCGGGCGCGACCAACGCATCGCCCAGCGGCTCCCCCTGCCACAGCAGCGCTCCCGCCCGGTCCCGGATTGCGAGAATCCCATAGGGCCACGCCGCCTTGCCGCCGTTGGCGAGAGTGGCATAGGCACCGGTTAGATCGAGCAAATTCACCTCCCCCGCCCCCAGCGCTACTGCCAGATTCGCGGGGAGTTTGGCCCTAATCCCCAAGCGATGCGCTACCGAAATAACCCGCTTTATCCCAACATCCTGCGCCAGCCGCACAGTGGGGATATTGAGGGATTCGGCTAAAGCCTGGGATAGGCTGACCGCGCCGCGAAAGCGCCGATCATAATTCTCCGGGGTCCAAGTGCCGATCCGCACAGGCGCATCCTCCACGCGGCTCTCGGCGGTCCATCCCGCTTCCAACGCTGCCAGAAATACGAACGGCTTGAAGCTGGAGCCGGGCTGACGCGGCGCGAGTGCCCGGTTGAACTGGGAGCGCCGATAATCGCGCCCGCCCACCATTGCCCTGATCGCGCCATCCGGGTCGAGAATAACCGCCGCGCCCTCGCCAATTTTGCGCTCACCCCCCTCTTGCGCCAGCATTGCCGCTAGTTTTGCTTCGGTTTGGCGCTGCAAGGCCGGGTCGAGGGTGGTTTGCACCACTAAATCGCGGTCGATGGGCACGATATTGCCCAATTCTTCCATCACCCAGTCGGCGAAATGCCGTCCGGGGCGCGGCGCGGCGATTTGCCCCAGCATTGGCGCACCGCTAGCAATGGCGGCTGTTGCGGCGGCTTCGGGGATGAAATTAGCGCGCACCATCGCCTCTAGCACGACCTGCGCCCGCCCCGCCGTGGCCGCAGGATCGCGGATTGGCGTGAGCCGCGTCGGCGCGCGCAATAACCCAGCAATCGCAGCGGCTTCGTACAGGGAAAGCTGAGTTGCGGGCTTGCCGAAATATCGTTGCGATGCCGCATCAATCCCCCAAGCGCCGCCGCCAAGATAGACGCGGTTCAGGTAGATACCGAGGATTTGATCCTTGCTATAGCGCCGCTCCAGCCACAGGGCCAGCAAGGCTTCCTGCACTTTTCGCTTCAGCGACTTCTCGTTGGTTAGAAAAACATTCTTCGCGACCTGCTGAGTGAGGGTACTGCCGCCCTGCGCCGAACGCCCTTCGGTGAGATTGACCATAACAGCGCGGGCTAGACCGATTGGGTCGATACCAAAATGACTAAAGAAACGCCGATCCTCAATCGCCACGACTGCCTGCCACACGTGCGGGGGTAGCTCGCGGACTGCCCTCGGCGTGGCGTAGAACTCCCCGCCCGTCGCCAGCAAGCTGCCATCGCGCGCCAGCAGCGTAATACCGGGGCGTCGGGTTTCGTCCATCAGCGCGCCAATCGGGGGAAGTTGGAGCGCGTAGAAAGCAACCACAGCCCCCACGGCAACGCCTCCCCACACGATCAATGCGCCCAGCCAAACGAACAGACGCCGCCGCCACCCTCCCCGGCGCGGCGGCGGTACGGGGCGGTGGGGTTTGGCAGGGGAAGCGGTGGGGTTTGCGCGGGTCATTCTGGCGGCGATGCAAGCATGGTCAGGGCACGCGAACAAGCCTTTCGTGCCGCCAAGCTGTACTCTCCTTCATCCAGCTACAGCCCGAGGGATGTATTTTGCAGTATATCTGGCGTTTCAGCCGGAATAACACCGTTCAGTTGATTGCCTTTAGCCCCCATCTTCGTTACACAGCCGCGCCAGAGACATAATCGGTTTTCGTGAAAACCGCTTCAGGGGATGAGCCGAACCATGCGGGTTACTCAGCGCGTTAAGAAGATTCTCAGCTACTATGAATCGGATAATCCCGGCACGAAAACCAATCTCGCCCGCATTTTGATGCAGGGCCGCTTGGGTGGTACGGGTAAGCTGGTGATCCTGCCGGTCGATCAGGGGTTCGAGCACGGCCCGGCGCGCAGCTTTGCCCCCAACCCCGCCGCTTACGACCCCCATTATCACTTCGAGATCGCCATTGAAGCGGGCCTGTCGGCCTATGCCGCGCCGCTGGGGATGCTGGAAGCCGGGGCCGATAGCTTTGCGGGCGCGATCCCAACGATTCTGAAGGTTAATAGCGCCAACAGTTTGTCGCGCCTGAAGGCCGATGCCGATCAAGCCGTAACGGCAACCGTGCAGGATGCGCTGCGCCTTGGCTGCTCCGCCATCGGCTTCACTATCTATCCGGGGTCGGACAGTGCGTTCGGCATGATCGAAGAGTTGCGTGAGTTGGCCGAAGAAGCCAAGTCGGTCGGCCTTGCCGTCGTCGTTTGGTCCTACCCGCGTGGCGGTGACTTATCGAAGAGCGGCGAGACGGCTTTTGATATTTGCGCCTATGCCGCCCATATGGCTGCCCTTCTGGGCGCGCATATCATTAAGGTTAAGCCGCCCGCAGCGCCCTTGGAACTCGATGCGGCAAAGAAAGTGTACGAAAAGGAAAAAATCCCAGCGGCGACGATGGCCGAGCGCGTGCGCCACGTGGTGCAAAGCTGCTTCAATGGCCGCCGTATCGTCGTTTTCTCCGGCGGGGAAGCGAAGGATCTGGACGGTCTCTATACCGAAATCCGGGCTATCCGCGACGGCGGGGCCAATGGGTCGATCATCGGGCGCAACACCTTCCAGCGCCCGAAAGCCGAAGCCTTGGCCATGCTCGATCAGATTGTGAAGATTTATCAGGGTAAAGCCTAAGCCCGTCTGAGGTTGAACAAGATAGCCCCACCGCTCCCTCGCGGTGGGGCTTTTCATTTGTAACGGAGAAGACGGCATCCGCTTGCCTTCCGGCGCGGCCTATGGCTGGATGCGCGCTATGAGCACCGATCTTTCGCCCGCCCCCGCCCGCCATTATCTCATCGTGTCCGCCGACCTATCGGCAGAGGCGCTGACCGAGGCGCTTTCTACCCGCGCGTTCGCTAGCCTTGCGCTCGATACCAGCGGCCTAAGCCCTGCCGTGCTGAAGGATACCGTCGCCCGACTGCTGCCTGTTGCCCGCGCGCAAGACATTGCGTTTCTGCTGACCGATAACGCCGGGCGCGGCACAGTGCTGGACGCTATCTTAGCCCAGGATATTGATGGCGTGCATCTGGCGTCGCAAGAAGCCTATGCCGAAGCGCGCAAGAAACTGGGGCCGGACCGGATTTGCGGCGTCTATTGCGGCGATAGCCGTCACGAGGCGATGGAAGCCTCCGAAGGCGGGGCCGATTACGTCGCCTTCGCCGCCGATGCCGAGGTTATCCACCTCTGGGCAGAGGCGATGGTCGTGCCCTGCGTCGCCTGGGATCTCTCGGCAGATCAACTCGCCCCGATGGATGCTGCCGGGGCGGAGTTTCTGGCCTATCGGCTTTAGGGGGTTCGACCCCGGAGATTATACAATCCCTGCCGATGATCCGGTGCGCGGTGGGCGCTCCTTAGCTTTCGCGGCCCGATAACCGCTCGCACGATAAAGGGCGATTGGATCTATAGCCCCGCCCGCGCGGCGGCGGACCTCGGCGAGCAGCGGCGTAACATCGGTATTGAAGGCTTGCTTCAACAAACTATGCGCCCCCAGCGCGTCACAGGCGGTCTGAGCCTCGGTTAAGGCGTTGCGGTCGATCAAGAGCGCCTGGGCGTAGCGGCGCAGAACTTCCAGCGTGCTACTCATCAAACTTTCGATTGGATCCGTGACATTATGGGATTGGTCGAGCATATAAGCGGGCGCAAAACTGGGTGCCCCGCGCTGGGCCGCATCGACTAACTCATTGAAGATCAAGAACAGTTGGAACGGGTTGATTGAACCGCTGTCAAGATCATCATCGCCATATTTGCTATCGTTGAAGTGGAAACCCGCAAGTTTGCCGAAGCGAATGAGGCGGGCGACAATCATTTCGATATTCGTATTTGGCGCATGGTGCCCGAGGTCAACCAAGCATTTCGCTTTCGGCCCCAGTTCGACGGCGGCAAGGTAGCTGCTGCCCCAATCGGCGATAACGGTGGCGTAAAAAGCCGGCTCGAACAGCTTATGCTCGATGAACACCGACCAGTCGCCTGGCAAGGCCGCGTAGATTTGCGCCATACTGTCGAGGTAGCGATCGAAGGCCGTCGTAAAATTCTGCTGGCCTGGGAAATTCGCGCCGTCGCCAACCCAAACGGTAAGGGCGGGCGCGCCTAGGGTTTCGCCTAAGCGGATGCAGTCGATATTATGGGCCACGGCAAGATCGCGGACCGCTTTATCGGGATGGCTAAGGCTACCGAATTTATAGGAAACCGATTGGCCGGGTTGATCTTGGAAAGTATTGGAGTTTACCGCGTCGAAACCAAGGCCGAGGGCCGCCGCCTGTTGCTTGAGCGCGGCGACGTCCGATGGTTTGTCCCAGGGGAAATGCAGCGAAACTGTGGGTGTTGCGCGCGTAAGTTGCTGAATCGTCGCGCAATCATCCAGCTTATCCTCCAGCCCGCGCGGCTCCCCCAACCCGGCAAAGCGAGCAAAGCGCGTGCCGCCGGTGCCAACGCCCCAGCTTGGCAAAGCAACGCCGAAAGCGGCAACCTGATGGGCAATCGCATCGAGATTGATACCGCGCCGCGCCACTTGGCGCTGTAGCGCCTCGTAATCCTCGGAAACGGCAACATGCAGGGTTTCGTTGTGGCGGGCGATAGCCTCTGCCGAAATTTGAAAATTCATTCGATGCTTCCTCAGCGCGTGAAAGCGGCGGCGTTGCCCGCGTCAACATTGAGAATATTCCCGGTCGATTTTGCCGAGGCCCCTGTGCAGAAAAACAGCACGGCAGCCGCAATATCCTCGGGATAGACGGAGCGTTTCAACAGACTGCGCTGGCGGTAATGATCTTCCAGGGCATCGGTGGAAAGATTATAGGCATCTGCCCGCTCTTGAAGCCAAGAGCCGCTCCAAATTTTCGAGCCACGCAACACCGCGTCGGGGTTGACGCTATTGACCCGGATACCGAGGGGGGCGCCTTCCAGAGCAAGGCAGCGCGCCAAGTGCAGTTCAGCCGCCTTTGCCGTGCAGTAGGCCGATGCATTCGGGGAAGCCGCGAGCGCATTTTTACTGCCGATGAAGACGATGGAGCCACCCGTGTCTTGCGTTTTCAGCATTTTGAAGGCTTCGCGTGCAACCAAGAAATAGCCCGTGGCGAGCACAGAAATATTTCGGTTCCAGAGTTCGAGTGACGTTTCCTCAATCGGCGCGGAGGAGGCGATTCCGGCATTGGACACCAGTAAATCAACCCCGCCAAAGGCGAGCGCCGCCGCCTCAAACCCCCTTTGGACAGAGGTTTCGTCGGTCACATCCAAGTGTACGCCCGTAACGCGGTCCCGCCCGAAGCGTTGGGCGAATTCCTGCACGGCGGCCTCTAGGCTGCCAATGTCAATATCCGCCGCCACGACCGCCGCGCCCTCGTTCAGAAGGGATTCTACTGTCGCCCGGCCAATGCCGCCCGCACCACCGGTGACGAAAGCGATTTGCCCCGCAAGGCTCTTCGGCTTCGGCATCCGTTGCAGCTTGGCTTCTTCTAGCAGCCAATATTCGATGTCGAAGGCTTCTTGTTCGTCGAGGCCGATGTAGCGGTCGGCTCCATTAGCCCCGCGCATAACATTGATGGCATTAACGTAGAATTCGCCCGCAATGCGCGCCGTAGCCTTATCGGCAGCGAAGGTAATCATACCAACGCCGGGGACAAGATAAACGACCGCATTCGGATCGCGCATCTTCGGGCTATTGGGGCGGCGACAGCGTTCGTAGTAAGCCGCATACTCGGCCCGATAGTCAGCGACGGCAGCATCCAGCGCGGCGAGGGTTCCGGGCAGATCAGGCGATTGCGGATTGAAGGGGACTACCAGGGGGCGGATCTTCGTGCGTAAAAAATGATCCGGGCAGGACGTACCAAGGGCCGCCAGCGCGTCCCGGTCTCGCGCGCAAACGAACTCGAGCACTTCTAAGCTGTCGTTGAAATGGCCTACCTTCGGCTGGGTCGCGGAAATCTTGCCGCGCAGGGCAGGCATGAGCGCGGCGGCAATGGCACGGCGCTCGGTTTCCGGCAGAGGCGCGCAGACCGGACCACCGAAAGCCGGACCAATAACCGTCAATGCCAACCATTCGTTTGCACGGTTGATAATACGCAGGGTCGTCTCATAACAACTCTTGGCAGTATCGCCCCACGTGAAGATGCCGTGCCCCGCTAACATGATACCGCAGAGGTCAGAGTTCGCCCGCGCCAGAGCTTCCAGTTTAAGCCCGAGATCGAAACCGGGACGCTGCCAAGGCAGCCAGCCGATTTCTCCCCCAAAGACTTCTTCCGTCAATTCCCGGCTGCGGGCGGAGGCCGCAATGGCGATGACCGCATCCGGGTGCATGTGATCGACGTGAGCATGGGGAATATAAGCGTGGAGCGGCGTATCTATACTGGCGGCACGCGGATTAAGGTTGAAGGTGCAATGGGGCAAATAGCCAACCATCTCATCTTCATCCATAAGCCCGCGATAAAGCCCCTTCAACTGCTTAAGTTTGTCGAGATAAAGCGTTGAAAATCCATTGAGCGCCATACTGCCAAGATCGCCACCGGAGCCTTTAACCCACAGCACCGTGACGCTTTGGTTCGTCAATGGATCAGAATGCGTTAATTTGGCCGACGTGTTGCCGCCGCCATAATTAGTCACCCGTAGGTCCGATCCCAGCAAATTGGAGCGGTAAAGCAGCAACTCCGGTTCGGAAATTTTGGCGGCAAACACGTCATCCCACAGCGATGGGATGAGGGAGGGGCTGAGTGAAGTCGCGGTCACGATCCGGCTCCGAAATTGTTCAAAATGCATCATTAAGGAAAAAGGATCGGATCCTTGCCCCGTTTCATCGGCATCAAACGATCACTTTAGGGTGCGTGTCAATCGAATTAGGTAATTTTGCGTCGCAACAAGATGCCGTTGCGACGCAATATGACATTTATGCGGCGCAAAATGAACAATTACTATTGACGCACACTATGATTAGGATTTATCCGTTTTCTCACACCGGCCAAAGAGGGCCTTTCCATGCATCAACACGAACGTCACGGGCAAATAGCGGCCCTGCTGCAAAAGCAGGGAACCATTGGCATTCAGGATATTATGGCACTGTCAGGGGCCTCGCGGGCAACCGTACGGCGCGATTTGCAGGAGATGGACACGGCAGGTTTACTGCGGCGGGTGCGGGGTGGGGCACAAGCCCTCGGCGCGCGCCCAACGCATCTGACCGAGCCGCCCTTCGACTATAACGCGACGTTAAATCGCGAGACAAAGCGCGCTATTGCCCGCCGGGCGGTAGATTTGTGCGGAGAAAGCGATTCGATCATCATCGACGGTGGCACCACGACCTTCGCGATGACCGAATTTTTGGTGCGGACCAAAGTGGAGGTGCTGACGAACAGCATCCCTATCGCCGACTATCTAATGCGTAACGGCGAAAATCGCGTTACCCTGCCGGGCGGCGAGATTTTTCGGGAACAGCAGTTAATCCTAAGCCCGTTTGATCAAGACCTAACGCACCGTTTTTTTGCGTCAAAGCTCTTCATGGGGGCGCAAGCCTTAACGCAACACGGGCTGATGCAATCCGATTCGCTGCTCATTCGCGCTGAACAGAAGCTGATTGATCAGGCCGAAAAACTGGTTGTCCTGGTCGATAGCAGCAAATTCAAAGGGCGCGGAAGCCTTATTTTATGCCCGCTCTCGCGTATCGACATCGTCGTGACAGACGATGGCATTAGCGACACTGCCGCCGCGTTGCTGCGTGATGCGGACGTGGAGCTTATTACCGTTCCCCGCTGGCGAAACCGTTCAGCGGCTTAACCGACCCCCGTCTTAATGAGCGCAAAAGAATGGCTCTGGCGGGGAAAACTATCCAAGGGAGGATGCAAGCCATGACCAAATTTCTGAAAACCGCTAGCCTTGCTGTCATCGTTGGGGTGCTGGCGATGAATTCCGCCGATGCCGCCGACAAGGTGCGCGTGGCCATGCTGGTCAAATCGCTCGGCAATGGTTTCTTTGAAGCCTGCAAAGAAGGCGGAATCGAAGCCTCCAATGAGTTGGGCAATGTCGAGCTGATTTATACCGGCCCAACGACGGCGACGGCCGAAGGGCAGATCGAGTTGATGAACGCGCTGATTGCCCAGAAGGTTGATGCTATCGCGATTTCCGCGAATGATGCCGATGCCCTCGTGCCAGTGGCAAAAAAGGCCGCTGAACGCGGGATCAAGGTAATTTCTTTCGACAGCGGTATCGCAAGTGGCCGTCTCTTGCAGCTTAATCCGTCTAATGCGTCGCTGATTGGCCAGAAGCAGGTGCAAATGGCGCTCGACGCTGTGGGTAAGGCTGGTGGGGACGTTGCCATTCTATCCGCGACCGCCCAAGCGACGAACCAGAACATCTGGATCGCCGAAATGAAGAAGGAACTGGCGAAGCCCGAGTTTTCATCGCTGAAACTTGTTTCCACCGTTTATGGCGACGATCAAGCTGATAAAAGCTACCGTGAGACCCAGGGCCTCCTTAAATCCTTCCCAAATCTCAAGGCCATTATCGCCCCCACCTCCGTCGGTATCGTCGCGGCGGCAAAGGCTGTGGCAGATCAAGGGCTGATTGGTAAGGTCTATGTGACCGGCCTTGGTTTGCCGTCGGAAATGAAGGGCCATGTGCAGAGCGGCGCAACCAAGAGCTTCGCTATCTGGAATCCGGTCGATCTCGGTTATACCGCCGTTTATGCCGCCGTGCAGTTTACGAAGGGCGAGTTGAAGGGCAAGGCGGGCGAGAAAGTTCCCGTTGGGCGTATGGGCACCTTGACGATCGACGAGAAGGGCGAAGCTGCAATGGCTGAACCCTTTACCTTCGATAAGGATAATGTGTTGAAATACGCAAAGTATTTCTAGCATCGAAGACAGGGGCACCACCCCTTTTTGCGAGGGCTGTCTCGCGCTTGAGAGATAATCAACGCGCGGGACAGTCTCTCCAATTTTCCCGGCAGGAGCGAGCCGATGGTTTTAACCGTGGAGGGACTTAAGAAGTCCTTCGGCGCCATATCTGCCTTGAGCGACGGGCGCCTAAGCCTCATCCCAGGCCGCGTTACAGCCCTGATTGGCGAGAATGGTGCGGGAAAATCGACATTGGTGAAAATCCTGACGGGAATTTATCAGCCCGACGCCGGTAGCCTGCGTCTCGACGGGGTTGAGCGCGTTTTTGCGGCCCCACAGGTCGCGCAGGCGGCAGGTATATCAGCGGTCCACCAAGAAACCGTGATGTTCGACGACTTGAGCGTCGCCGAGAATATTTGCGCTGGGCATTGGCCGTGCCATACGCGGGGTTGGCGCAAGGGAATAATTGATTGGGCGGCACTACTGGCCCAGGCGCAAGCCGTGTTGGATCGGTTAGGGGTTTCGCTACCCTTGCAGGCGCGCTGCGGCGATCTTTCGATCGCGCAGAAGCATCTTGTCGAAATGGCCCGCGCCCTGTGCCACGAGAGCCGCGTGCTGATTATGGACGAGCCGACGGCGGCCCTGTCGCACCGGGAAATCGCCGATCTTTACCGGTTGGTACGGCATCTCAAAGCCCAGGGCATTGCCATTCTCTTCATCTCCCATAAGTTTGATGAAATTTTTGAAATTGCCGATGATTATGTCGTGATGCGGGATGGCGCTTTCGTGGCCGAAGGGCAGATTGCCGACACGACGACCGACGCCTTAGTGGCCATGATGGTTGGGCGGGCGATGGGCGCAGTCTTTCCAAAGCGTAGCGTGCCCATTGGTGCGCCGATTCTGGAAGTGCGCGGCCTGAGCCATCCGACTGAATTTGAAGACGTTAGCTTCACGGTGCACGCTGGGGAAATCTTGGGGTTCTACGGCCTTGTCGGTGCGGGCCGCAGCGAAGTGATGCAGGCATTGTTCGGCCTAACGCCGGTGAGCGGCGGCGAGATTAGCCTAGACGGGCAAACCCTGCGCGTTAATAGCCCGAAGGATGCTATCGCCGCAGGTATCGCCTACGTGCCGGAGGATCGCCAAGGGCAAGGCGCGATTCTGCCCATGAGCATCCGCGATAACATCACCCTCCCGCTGCTGGAGCGGATCACCGGCGGCTGGCTGCTTTCCCCCAAGAAAGAAGGCCTACTCGCGGAAGCCTTTGCGCGGCGATTGGCTGTGAAAGCCCCCGACTGGCATTGCCGCGTCGATACCCTCTCGGGCGGCAATCAACAGAAAGTCGTTATTGGTAAATGGCTGGCGACAAACCCGAGGGTGATCATTCTCGATGAGCCGACTAAGGGTATCGACGTAGGCTCGAAAGCTAAGGTGCATGATTTCATGAGCGATCTTGTTGCCGAAGGGCTAGCCGTCATTCTGGTTTCGTCCGAGCTGCCAGAGGTGATGGGCATGGCCGACCGGATTATCGTAATGCAGGAGGGCCGACCCTACGGCAGTTTCGAGCGCGCAGATTTCGCCACCGATCCCGCTCAGGGCGCGGCGATGCTGGCCCGCGCCGCGACGGGGGGGTAAGGATGCGGCGAGATCTTATTCTGGCAGGCGTGATTCTTGGTCTCGCCCTGCTCATTGGCTGGCGTGCGCCCGTCTTTCTAACCCTTGCCACTCTGGACGATATCGCCACGGATACGGCGATTCTCGCAATGATGGCGCTGGCGCAAATGCTGGTGATCTTAACGCGGGGGATTGATCTGTCGGTTGCTGCCATGTTGGCTTTTTGCGGTATGGCAGCCGCGTTAGTAGGGCAGGCGCTGCCCGAATTACCCGTAGGAATATTGCTGATCCTGGGGCCTGCGGTCGGTCTTGGTCTCGGCGCGATCAACGGTGCTTTCGTCGCTTGGTTGAACGTGCCGCCCATCGTTGTCACGCTGGCGAGCATGAGCCTGTATCGCGGTGCAACTTTCCTCCTGAGCGGCGGCCTATGGGTGTCGTCCCACGACATGCCTGCCGCCTTCCGGGAGTTTCCGACCGAAAGACTGTTCGGCCTCACCCATCTCGTCTGGCTTGCGCTGCTGGCGGTACTGCTGGCTTACGGTGTGCTGCGCTACAGCCGCTTTGGGCGCTCGATTTATACGTATGGCGGCAATCCGAGTGCGGCCCGATACGTGGGGATTGCATCGAAACGGGTCTTATTTTCGGTCTATGCCATCAGCGGCGCAGTCGCGGGTCTCTGCGGGGCGCTCTGGGTTGGGCGCTACGGGATTGCGTTTACAGACGCGGCACAGGGGTTTGAACTCCAGATAATCGCGGCCTGCGTTATCGGCGGAGTCAGTATTGCCGGCGGCATCGGCACGGTTTTGGGGTGCCTGTTGGGGGTGATTTTTTTGGGGATAATCGGCAACGCCCTTCCAATCATGGCAATTTCTCCCTTCTGGCAAATGCTAATTTTTGGAGCGGTTATCCTCGCTGCCGTAACAATCAATCGGCAGAAAGGGCGCGCCGCTAAAATCATTCTGCGCCCGAAAACGGCGGAGGGGGGGTAATGACCAACTTTAATCTTACCCCACTGCCGCCTCACTCTTTCGCCTGGGGGCTGCGACTGATGCGCCGATGGGAAGTTTTGCTCGCGGTTCTGCTGCTGCTGGTCATGGTCGGCAACAGCTTTTTATCGCCCTATTTCCTGGATCCTTACAATCTGGCGGACGCGACGGCGAATTTTACCGAAAAGGCGATGATTGCCCTGCCGATGGCGCTGCTGATTATTGTGCGCGAGATTGATATTTCTGTCGCGTCGATCATGGCGCTCGCCTCGCTGCTCATCGGGCTTGCGGCGGAAGCGGGGGTTGGCGTGCCGGGCTTGGTTGCTATCGGTCTTTTGACGGGGCTTGCCGCTGGGCTGCTTAACGGCACCTTGATCGCGGGGTTAGGCTTACCGTCTATCGTTGTGACCATCGGCACTCTGTCCCTATTTCGCGGCATTACATCGGTCGTTTTGGGGGATCGCGCGATCACGGCTTATCCAGAAGCCTTCACAGACCTTGCGACGATGAAGGTCATTCCCTTCGTCAGCCTAGAATTCGCGCTTTTTTTGGTGCTGGCGGCGGTTTTTGCGCTGGTCTTGCATGGCACTGTGATGGGGCGGCGGCTTTACGCCATTGGCCTTAATCCTACGGCGGCACGCTTCTCGGGACTGAATGTTAGGCGGACTAAGCTAGTTCTGTTCACCTTGACCGGCCTTATCGCCGGGTTGGCCGCCGTGTTCCTGACCGCACGCATCGGCAGCACTCGCCCGAATATCGCTAGCGGTTGGGAGCTTGAGATCATCACGATGGTTATCCTGGGTGGGGTTAGCATTGCGGGTGGTGCCGGGACCATTGGCGGCGTTGTGCTGGCGGTGTTTTTGTTGGGCATGGCCGGTTTCGGGATGGGGTTGGTGAATGTTCCCGGCATTGTCATGAGCACGCTTATCGGCCTTCTATTGCTCATTGCCGTCGCCGTACCGCAACTTCTGGCGCGCTTCCGCCGAGGGGGGGAAGGCTAATGCAACAAATCGCCTTTACCATGCAGCTTAAGGCCGGCACTGAAGCCGAGTACCTGCGTCGTCACGATGAAATCTGGCCTGAATTGAGTGCCTTGCTGAAAGAAGTGGGCATTGCCGACTACAGCATTTTTCTCGACCCCCAAACCCTCACTCTCTTTGGTGTTTTGCGCCAGGCGGACGGGCATGAGATGGAGAGGCTGCCAGACCATCCGATCATGCGGCGTTGGTGGGCCTTTATGGCCGATCTCATGGTGGTGAACCCGGATAACTCCCCGGTCGTGCGCCCACTCGCGCGCGTCTTTCATCTCGACTGAGGCCAACGGCATGGCGATTGCGGTTTTTGACTGTGGTAAAACTAACCTCAAGCTCTGTTTGCTCGATGGCGAGCGGCTGCTTTGGTCCGAAACGCGCCCCAATTTTCCCATCAACGCCCCGCCCTACCCTCACGCCGATGCCGCAGGGGCGGAGGCTTGGTTGATTGATCGACTGGCGCAGGCGGCGCAAAGATTTTCGATTACCGATATTGTTCCCGTCACTCACGGGGCTTGTGCCGCGCTTGTAACCGTGGCGGGGGATCTGGCTCTGCCGATCCTAGACTACGAAGCGCCCTTATCAGAAGCCCAGGCCTATGGGGCCACGCGCCCTGACTTTGCCGAAACCCTATCGCCTAACCTGCCCCTCGGCCTTAACCTTGGGCGGCAGATTTTTTGGCTCCAGCAGCAGTTCCCGGACCAGTTTGCACAGGCGCGCTGGATTCTAACCTACCCGCAGTATTGGACCTTCCGCCTGACGGGACGGGCGGTGAGCGAGGTAACATCGCTTGGGTGCCATACCGATCTTTGGAATCCCGTTGCGCGTCGCTTTTCAACGCTGGTAACGGGGCAGCGGTGGGAGCGTCTCTTTCCGCCGCTGGCAGGTGCGGGGGAAACCGTTGGAATGATTTCGCAGGCGATTGCCGCCCAAACCGGGCTGCCGTCGACGTGCCGAGTGCGCGCTGGGATTCACGACAGTAACGCCTCGTTCCTGCGTCACCGCCTCGCGGCGGACGGGCCGTTTTCTGTGGTCTCCACCGGTACGTGGATTATCGCCATGGGGGGCGGCAAGGCCATCTCTACACTCGATCCGGCACGGGACTGCCTTGCCAATGTCGATGCGCTGGGAACGCCCGTGCCCTGTGCGCGCTTTATGGGGGGGCGCGAGTATCAGGCCGTGACGGGAGGGCAAGGAACGCCCGACGTTGGTCTCGCCCGCGATCTTATGGTGGCAGGGGCCATGATCCTGCCGGGTTTCTCCGAGACAGGCGGGCCGTTTCCCGGTCGGCAAGGCGAAATCCGGGCGGGCGATCTTTCGGCGGATGGACGGGCCAGCCTTGCGAGCCTTTACCTCGCCCTCATGACGGATGTATGCCTCGATTTATGCGGTAGTCAGGGGCCGATTCGCCTAGAAGGGCCAATGGCGGGAAATTCGGTCCTGGCAGGCGCGCTGGCAGCATTGCGGCCTAAACAGACGGTTGCCCTGTCGGAAGATGCTTCAGGAACGCTGCTGGGGGCCGTGATGCTGGCGGGAGTGAATTTGCCGCCGCTGTCTGCCACAGCGGTTCCATCTCTCGACGGTCCCTGGGAATCTTATCGGCGGGCGTGGCGTCAGGCATTGAGCTAGAATCAATCTTCTAATAACGGACTGCAAACCGTGGGCAACGGCCAAAAACCAAAAGCCCGCTAGGTCATTGACTTAACGGGCTTTTTGGATGGTGGGTACAGTAGGATTCGAACCTACGACCCGCTGATTAAGAGTCAGCTGCTCTACCAACTGAGCTATGTACCCATCCGAGATAGTTTGTATAGCGACGGCAAGGGGGTACGGCAAGGGGAAAAAAGGCGGGATTCCCGCTGGTTCCTCACAACGTTAATCGCCGTCTTGCAGGCCGCCCCGGTTAAACTGAGTATCCCTATGAACCCACACCATCATGAGCAAGCCGAAGCCGAGCATGGTCACGAGCATTGATGAGCCGCCGTAGGAGATCATCGGCAGCGGCACGCCCTTCGCTGGAATCATGCCCATCACCATAGCGCAGTTAATGAAGACGGAGAGGAACAGATGCGTGACGATCCCCACCGCCACCAGCCGCCCAAACTGGGTAGATGCGCGCAGAGCGATGGCAAAGCCGTAGAGAATGAGCAGCGCATATAATATTAACAACGTCATCGCGCCCACCATGCCAAACTCTTCGGCGAGCATCGTGTAGATAAAATCGGTCTGTTTTTCGGGCAGAAAATTCAAGTGGCTTTGCGTGCCCAGCAAAAAACCTTTCCCCGTCAGACCGCCCGAGCCAAGGGCGATTTTCGATTGGGTGATGTGATAACCTGCGCCCAATGGGTCGCGACTGGGGTCCATGAAGGTTAAAATGCGCTCTTTTTGATAATCGCGCAGAAAATTCCATGCCACCGGGGCCGCCGCTGCCGCGCTGATAATGGCGAGGGCGAACTTCCACCAGCGCATCCCTGCCGCAAACGCCACCGCCGCTGAACCCATGATGAGCATGAGCGACGTGCCGAGATCGGGCTGCTTCGCCACCAAGGCAACAGGCAAGGCCAACAGAAGCGCTGGCGGTCCCCAGGCCGAAATTCTACCCATACGCTCCAGGGGAATACTATGAAAATGCTTGGCCAGAACAAGGACCAGCATAATCTTCATCAACTCGGACGGCTGAAGCTGCACGAAACCGAAATCTAGCCACCGCTGCGCCCCCATGCCCACGCGCCCTTGCAGCTCCACCGCCACCAGCATCACCAGCGTTCCGGCGTAAAGCACGTAGGCCCAGCGCATCCAGAAGCGAATGTCGATCACGGCAACCGCGATCATGATGCAAAAGCCTAAAGCGAAGCGCAGCATCTGCCGCTGTGCCCACGGCTCCATCGCCCCACCCGCCGCCGAATAAAGCATGGCAAAACCAATGCAGGCGAGGACAGTTAGAATCAGCACAATGCCCCAATTCACCTGCCACAGTTTCTGGCCTAGCGAAAGCTCGTGACGGTTGAGACCGAAGCTCATCCCCGATGCTCCCCGCCGCAGGTGGGGCATCCAGCAACACGCTTTACCGCGTCGCGCTTCTGGGTTTCCAGCAGAATATCGCGCACCATCGGCCCGGCAACGCTGCTACCGCCGCCGCCATGCTCCACCACTACGGCACAGGCGAAGCGCGGATTGACGAGCGGCGCAAAAGCAACGAACAGGGCGTGGTCGCGAAACCGCCACGGCAGGTCTTCGTTCTTTTTAACACCGGTATCGCGCTCGGCCTTACTAATGATACGCACCTGAGCGGTGCCGCTTTTGCCCGCCATTTCCAGGCCAGGTTCGGTAATGCGCGCCTTATAACCCGTTCCCCGTTGCTCATTCGTAACCATCGCCATACCGCGCTGGATGAGCGCCAGATGCTGCGGGTTGAGACCTAGGGAAGGGGGGGCTGCGTGGGCACGATCGAGTGGCGCACGCCCCCCAATCGTTCGGGTCAGGTGCGGCGAAATTGCCAAGCCCGAGGCAAGACGGGCCGTCATCGTTGCCAATTGCAGCGGCGTTGCCAGGATCATACCCTGACCGATGGCAGCATTCACCGTCTCCCCCTGCGGCCAACTGGCGGCCCGGCGGCGCTGATACCAGGCGCGGGTTGGCGCGAGGCCGGAACGCTCGCCCGGCAACTCGATGCCCAAGGAACTGCCGATGCCCAGCCGTTGCGCCATATCGGAAATCTTGTCGATACCGATACGCCGCGCGATTTCGTAGAAATACACATCACAGGATTGCATGAGGGCTTCGACCATATTCATGGCCCCGTGCCCACCTTTATATTTCCAGCAGTGGAAACGCCGTTCGCCAAGCTCGTAATGGCCAGGACAGTGGATGGTCTGGTTCGCCGTGATAACGCCCGCTTCCAGTGCCGCCAACGCCGTGACCATCTTAAAGGTTGAGCCGGGCGCATATTGACCAGACACGGCCTTGTTGGTGAGGGGCGTTTTTGGGTGCGCCTGCAACTCTTCCCAATCGCTTGCCTTCAATCCTGCCGAAAACATATTCGGATCGAAAGCCGGGGCAGAGACCAACGACAGAATTTCGCCATTGCGACAGTCCATCACCACAGCCGCCGTACTTTCCTCGCCAACGCGCTCCCGCACAAACGCTTGCAGGTGAATATCAATTGTGAGTTCTACGTCGCGGCCCGGTCTTCCGTCATCGCGGTTTACTTCGCGGATCACCCGCCCAACCGCGTTCACTTCGATCTGGCTGGTCCCGGCAACCCCCCGCAATGCCTGATCGTGGATTTTTTCCACGCCATTCTTGCCGATGCGAAAATCAGGTAGTTCCAAGAGCGGGTCGCCCGTACTGCTCTTGAGATCAACCTCGGACACAATGCCGACATAGCCCAAAATATGCCCGACGGCCTCGGTGTGGGGATAGAGCCGACTTTGGCCAACGTCGATGGACACGCCCGGCAAATCGGGGGCATTGACCTCCAGCCGCGCCACTTCTTCCCAACTTAAGTCCTCACGGACCATAACGGGCACGAAGGCACGCTTGCGGCGCACGTCGCGTAAGACCCGGCGTCGATCCGCCTCGCCCACCGTAATCAGCCGGGCGATCGCATCAATCGTAGCCTCAACATTGGGGGCCTGCTCGCGGACCAGCACAACGCGATAGTTCAAGCGGCTGGTGGCCAAAACCTCGCCGAACCGATCCAGAATACGCCCGCGCGGCGGCACCAGTAGCCGCATGTTCATCCGGTTATCCTCGGCCAGCGTCGCGTATTTCTCCGCCTCGAT
Organism: Alphaproteobacteria bacterium; assembly: GCA_043721315.1. Taxonomy (GTDB): domain Bacteria; phylum Pseudomonadota; class Alphaproteobacteria; order Elsterales; family Elsteraceae; genus Elstera. Next base: position 50,239 of record JAYSQZ010000052.1, on the reverse strand, counting down.
GACCTGAAGATAGTATAATCGTGCGCCCAACCCGCCGAACAAGCACGCCTGCGCCGCGCCCAGCAGCAGCGCACGCCGGGTAAACAGCCGTTCGCGATCTTGATCTCGTTGCCGCCGTCCCATGCTCTATTGCCCCGGTAGCAAGCGCCGATGGGTGCGGATAAACAGCCACACCACCAGCGGAAACAACAGCAGCGTCGTTGCCAACTGCAACACCGGTTGCAGCAGTGGCACCGGTGTGCGGGCGATCAAGGAAACGATGATCCACGTCACAACGGTTGTTGCCAACACCACCAGAAAGAACCCGCCCCACGCCAGCGCAAACGGTTTCCCCAGAAACAAGCGTCGCTGCGACAATGCGAAGGAATAGGCCCCCAGCAGAAGCAGCGGCGTTAGCCCCACATAGGCCCCGCTCACAACATCTTGCACCACCCCAATCAGAAAAATAAGCACAGGCGGCATCAAGTCAGGCCGATAAATCGTCCAGTAATACACTGCCATTAAAGATAAAAACGGCGTTACGGTCAAACCATCAGGCATTCGTAGCGGCGCGACAGAGAGTAGCGCAAAGACAAAGACCATCAGAACCGGCGTGACCTTCCCAACGCCACTCCAGACACGGGCCAGAGCGGATAAAATCATCGCGGTATCGTAACGATCCGAGGGGGCGGGGCCGAAGCGGGCAAATCCCCGGTGGATGATTGGGTTAGGCCATAGTCGAGCAAGCGCACGTGATCAATGCGCTGCCAGTCGGCCAAAGGCCGCACTGTTACCCCCCGCTCCGACACGGTTTCAACCACGCCGATGGGCAGACCCGGCGGCAACAAGCCACCATGACCGGAGGTCAGCACCAAATCGCCGGGCGCGATGGTGTTTTCTTGAGTGAGATAGAGCAGACGGGGTAAGGCGCTATTGTCGCCTGCCAACACAGCACGCTCACCGCGCGTGCCGACCGCTACCGGAATTTTACTGTTCAAGTCGGTGATCAACAGCACGCGCGTCGTGCGCTCGCCGACATCGGTGACGCGGCCAATAAAGCCTTCACCCGAAACGGCAGCCAAACCCCGTACCACGCCTTGAGACGAGCCGACGGCGATGAGCAGATTGCGAACATAGGCCCCGCCCGCATCGGCCACCACGCGCCCAGTGATCTGCCGCCCTCCCGGCGGCGGCGCGTAATTAACCAGCGTGCGGAGAGATCGGTTTTCGACATCGAGCCGTTGGGCAACATCGCGCCACTGGCGCAAGCGCTCCACTTCGGCCTTCAGCAGCAGATTTTCGTCTCGAAGCGTGAAGACAGCGCGCAAGTCTTCAGCCATTACGGACACACGGGCGACAGGACTGCTCAGAAGATCGACGGCAGGCGCAAAGAAATCGACCGTGGCGACCCGCAAACGCTCCAACACCTGAATTTCCGCGCGCTGAATTACCAGCAGCAAGAAACAGGCCCCAATTAAGGATGCAAACGCGAAACGATTAAGCGCAGCCCTGAGCGGGGCCGCTAGGCGAGAAACGGAACCAACACGGGGCTTCATCGGACAGGCACCCAAGCAGAACCGCTCTGAACTTCAGAGCGGCTTTGATAGTCCATTCCCCTGGGCCGAGCCGACATTCCGTCCCGATCCTCTTTCCTGACGAAGCCTTAAAAAAGACTATACGCGATTAATAGGCCGTGCTCAGTACATTTCTGAGCGTACCCATTTCTTCCAAGCAACGACCTGTGCCCAGCGCTACGCACGACAAGGCATCGTCGGCAATCGAGACCGGTAGGCCGGTTGCGTGCCGCAATACAAGATCGAGATTAGACAATAGCGCACCGCCGCCGGTAAGAACGATACCCTTATCGACAATATCCGCCGCCAGTTCCGGCGCGGTATGTTCGAGGGCAACTTTCACCGCTTCAACGATTTGGCTAACAGGTTCGGCGAGGCTTTCGGCAATCTGCCGTTCGGAGATCACCAACTCTTTCGGCACGCCGTTCATCAGGTCGCGGCCCTTGATTTCCATTAAGCGGCCTTCACCATCTTCCGGCGGGCAGGCCGAGCCGATTTCCTTCTTGATCCGCTCGGCAGAGCCTTCACCGACCAAGAGATTATGCATTCGGCGGATATAAGCGATAATCGCTTCATCCATCTTATCGCCACCAACGCGCACCGAGCGGGCATAGACGATGCCGCCGAGCGACAGAACCGCAACTTCGGTCGTGCCACCACCAATATCGACGACCATCGAGCCGGTCGGCTCGGTCACGGGCAAGCCCGCGCCAATCGCCGCCGCCATCGGCTCTTCGATAAGGTACACCTGCCGCGCGCCCGCGCTTTCGGCACTCTCCTGGATCGCGCGACGTTCAACCGCCGTGGACCCCGAAGGCACGCAGATGATGATCTTCGGGCTGGCAAAGCGGCTACCGCGATGCACCTTGCGAATGAAATGTTTAATCATCTCTTCCGCAACCTCGAAGTCGGCAATCACGCCGTCTCGCAACGGTCTGATTGCCTGAATATTGCCAGGGGTGCGCCCCAGCATCAGTTTAGCTTCGTCGCCGACAGCCAAAACCTGACGCTTACCACGCACATTCGCTATGGCAACAACCGACGGTTCGTTCAAGACGATGCCGCGATTCTTAACATAGACCAGGGTGTTTGCCGTCCCTAAGTCCACCGCCATGTCAGCGGACATCCAGCCGAGGATTCGATTAAACATTTGACCCTTGTCGGACCTTGCCGATTCAGACTTTGCCTCGCACACCCCAAGCTTCGGAAGAGCCGCACCGATACCAATGCTATCGCACCGATATGGTTAAGATCAAACCCAAGCCGAGATGTTCCTAAAGCCGCCAAGCGAGCAGGTGCTCGTTGACACCCCTTTGGTTTACGCCGATTGCACACACGGCGGCAATGCCTTTTTACCGCCCCGAAAATAAGGCAGGATCATTTCTGGCACTGTTGGCCCCAAGGCACCCCCAACCACTGAACCGGGCGGGTATCTGGGTCTGCTTCAGGCAAAAGGAGAGAGTAAATGCGCGCAATTCTGGCAATTTTATGGACGGAACAAACCGCTGGCCCCGTGTTGGCCCTGGCCACTCGCCTCGCCCGGCGTTTCGACGGGCGCGTGACCGGCCTCGCCATCCGCCCAGCGTTTGAGAGCTTCGTTCCCTCTGGGGACTTTGGCCTTGCGCTCAGTCAAGAATATCTCGACCGTTTGCAGCAAGACGGGACAGCAAGGCTGACTAAGCTGAAGAACCTATTCGATCTGCACATCGGCGCTGAAAATATTTCTGCGGACTGGCTGGAAGCCCAAGGCCCTTCAGCAGACGCAATTGCCTCGGCAGGACGGCTTTACGATATCGCCGTGCTCGCCCGCCCAGACGTGGGCGGTTCGGCAGAGCCTGAAATTATGCTAGAAGCCGCCCTGTTTGAAACGGGTCGCCCCATCATCATGGCCCCGCCAACCCTGCCAGAGACCAATGGCACGCGCGTGCTGATTGCCTGGAACGGATCGTCCGAAACCGCGCGCACGATCGCCTCGGCCCTACCGCTGCTGCATAAAGCCGAGGAAATCCACATCATCTCTGTCGATAGCGGCATGGTTACTGGCCCCAGCGCGCGGGAGGTGGCGGCGTATCTCGAAAAGCACGACCTGCGCGCTACCTATGCCCACATGCAGGTTGGCGATAAAAATGCGGGCGCGGTGTGGCTCGATGAAGCTCAACGCCTGGGCTGCGATTTGATGATTAAAGGGGCCTATACACAAAGCCGATTGCGGCAGATGATCTTTGGGGGTGCTACGGTTCATATCCTCAATAACGCTAAAATTCCGGTGTTTTTCGCACATTAAAATTAGGGGGGGCGTGTGATGCAGCGGCGATCATCACCAATTCGTCACGATCCGCATTTTAGGTTAATCCTATGAGCGCTCCCTTACCCCTTCCCTTGGCCCCACCCTTGGCCCTGGCCGATACCGCTGCCGCTGCGGCACCCCCCGCATCCCTGGCCGATACGTGGCGTTTGGATCGCGTGGCCCGAACCCTTGAGGGTCTCTCGCCCAAACTGAGCTGCCCGGCAGCGGTGCTGATGTTCGATAGTCTGCCGGATGTTTGGGCGCTTCCCGTCGTGTTGGCGCGCAAACCGATTGGCTTGCTCTCCCGCTCGGCAGCGCGCTCCAATCTGCAAGAGTTTGTTGGCACCGCGATGGACCCGCGCCCGCTGATCTTGCCCGACGATATGCCGCTCGAAACCGTGAGCCGCATGGTGGCGGAGCGCTATCCCCACGCGCTGACTTATGGGGTTATCACTGTCAATCGCGGAACCGGCCACTACTCCGGCTTCGTTCCGGGAATTGATCTGCTGCGCGGCACGTTGGAACAGTTCGAATCCACTCTATCCTTCCTACGCGCGGCGCAAGGCGATTTGGTTCAGGCAGAGAAATTCGCCTCCCTCGGGCAGTTGGTTGCAGGGATCGCCCATGAAATCAACACACCGCTCGGCATCGGCCTGACCGCTGCCACCCATTTGACCGAGCGCAGCACGAGTTTCCAGAAATTAGCGGACTCGGGTGGTCTTAAGCGTTCGGACCTGACAGGATTTCTTGGCACGGTAGCCGAAGGTGCGGAAATCATCACCGCCAACCTTGGCCGCGCGGCAGAGCTTGTCCAGAGCTTCAAGCAGGTCGCCGCCGATCAAACCAGTGCCGTGCGCCGCGCCTTCCGCGTCGGGCAATTGATCGAGGATCTGATTTCAAGCCTCAGCCCGCGCCTACGCAAAGCTCCGCAAAAGGTGCAGTTTCGCTGCCTTGCCGATGCCGAGATGGATAGTTTTCCCGGCCCCCTTGGCCAAGTCATCACCAATCTGCTGCTGAATGCCCTCACGCACGCCTACGACGAGAGCCGCCCCGAAGGCGTCGTGGAGATTGCTGTAGAAAAAAAAGGGGCCAACATTGTTATTGGAATTAAGGATGATGGATCGGGTATTCCGCCCTCTCACCTGCCCCGTATCTTTGATCCGTTTTTCACGACAAAACGCGGGCAAGGCGGTACGGGCTTAGGGCTGCATTTGGTCTATAATATCGTCACGCAAACCTTGGGGGGCCGGATTGGCTGCACCAGTGCCGTCGATATGGGAACCGCCTTTACGCTGATTCTACCGCTGACCGCGCCCGACCGGATGCTGGGTGACAGAGGTGCAGACAAGGCCACGAGGCCAACTTTATCCCCGTCTGCGCCGACGATACTTTCCGTGGGAGGAAGCGCCTGATGGTTCCCGCCGATCTCAACCCCGACGAAGAACTGTTATTTGCCGACGACGCCCCCGATGTCGCACACAAACGCGCACGCACAGCCCAACCTTGGCAAATGCTGGTCGTGGACGACGAGCCGGACGTGCATCGCGTTACCCGCATGGTGTTAGGTGATTTCACCTTCGAGGGCCGGTCGCTCGAAATCATCTCGGCGTTCTCCGGTAGCGAAGCCCGACAGATTTTGGACAAGACCCACGATATAGCCGTCATTCTGCTCGACGTCGTGATGGAAACAGATGATGCGGGCCTAACCCTCGTGCGGCAAATTCGGCAGGATTTGGGCAACGAGAATGTCCGCATCGTCCTGCGTACCGGCCAGCCCGGCATGGCCCCGGAGCAACAGGTGATCGTTGACTATGACATCAACGATTATAAGTCGAAGGCGGAGCTAACCGCGCAAAAGCTGTTTACCACTATCGTGGCCGCGCTGCGAAGCTACCGCGATCTGGTCGCTATCGAACAGGGCCGCAAGGGTTTGGAGAGGGTTCTCGAAGCCTCCACCAGCCTGTTCGAGTTGCGCTCCACCGATGCGTTTCTGGCCGGGATTCTCGATCAGATCAACGCGCTGCTCGATGCCGAAGGCGGCTCTATTCTCTGCACAGCGGGCGATGAGTTGCCGGGGTCGGACCCCACTGCCGTCGTGCGCGCTGCCGCTGGGCGGTTTGCCGATTTGGCGGGCAAGCGTTTGGCCGAAATTCCGCATCCCGCCATCGTCCACAAAATCGTCTCGGCCTTTGCGCGCGGCTCCAATGAATATCTCGATGACCATTGCGCCGTATTCTTCAAAGCCAGTGGCGAAGTGCGCTCGGTTGCCTTCATCGAAGCCACGCGCCCGCTCTCCCCGCTCGATCACCGCTTGGTCGATCTGTTCTGCGCCAAAGCCTCGATTGCTTACGATAATGTGCTGTTGCAGGAACATTTGTCGCTGGCGCAAGAGGCAACCGTGTTTGCCCTGGCCAGCCTCGCCGAGTTCAAAGACCCGACCACGGGCGACCATTTGTACCGGGTGGAAACGCTGACCAATAAGATCATTACGGAAATGGACCGCCGGGGCTTTGCCTTGGGGGAGTTAGACGACGTGCTGGTGAAGAAAATCGGCCTCGCGTCAATCTTGCATGATGTTGGCAAGGTTGGCGTGCCCGACAATATCCTGCTCAAAGCGGGGAGTTTGGACGAAACCGAATGGCTGACCATGCGCCGCCATGCCACACTGGGGGCCGAAATTCTACTGGCCGCCAGCCGCCGCCTGCGCGGGCGCACGTTCCTGTCTATCGGTGCCGAAATCGCCTTGGGGCATCACGAAAAATGGAACGGCACCGGCTATCCACGCGGGTTGAAGGGTAAGGAAATCCCGCTTTCCGCCCGCATTGTCGCCGTGGCCGATGTGTTCGACGCCCTTACCTCGAAACGCCCCTATAAGGAAGCCTGGTCGCGGGAGGAAGCGATTGACTGGATCAAGGTGCGCGCCGGTGTGCATTTCGACCCGGAAATCGTGACGGCGTTCCTGGGGGTGATTGCCGAGTAGGGATCGGCCTTGCCGAGCGTTCAACCCTAACGACCGACACGCGCAAGATTGTTGCTAGATTGCGCGGCTTCGCGTAAGCTTTAATGCGTCCTGTCAAAATCAAGACATATAACCTTCAATTATTAGCGATTAAACAATTATACAAAATTGCCTTTCGGATAAGAGTGGGGCAAGATCAATTTCAGTCGTTCGCGCTGAAGGCCCGTTAGAGGCCAAGCCGGGCGTATCAACCCAAACAGGGGGACTAACTCGGATGATGAAGAAGTTTGGTTTGACCGTCGCTGCGGCGGCTTTTGCCGCGACCGTGACCGGTGCTGCGTTTGCACAAGACATTACGATCGGCGTTGCCGGTCCCTTCACTGGCCCCAATGCCAGCTTCGGCGAACAGCTGAAGAAGGGCGCCGAAATGGCCGTGAAGAACATCAACGCCGCCGGCGGTGTGCTCGGTCGTCAAGTAAAGGTTGAATTCGGCGACGATGCGTCGGACCCGAAGCAAGGCGTTGCCGTTGCCAACCAATTCGCCACCAAAAAGGTGTCGTTCGTTCTGGGTCACTTCAACTCCTCCGTCTCGATCCCGGCATCGGACGTGTATGGTGAAGAAGGGATCATCCAGATCACCCCGGCCTCGACCAATCCGGCGCTGACGGATAAGGCCAAGTTCGGCAACGTGTTCCGCGTCTGCGGTCGCGATGACCAGCAGGGCACAGTTGCAGGCCAATATCTTGCCAAGAATTTTGCCGGTAAGAAGATCGCCGTGATTCACGACAAGACCTCCTACGGGAAGGGCCTTGCCGATGAAACCAAGAAGGCGATGAATGCCGCTGGCTTGACGGAAGTTGTTTACGAAGGTGTGACCACCGGCGATAAAGACTTCTCGGCCCTCGTTTCCAAGATGAAAGCCGCGAACGTCGATGCTATCTACTTCGGTGGTCTGCATAACGAAGCCGGTTTGCTCGTGCGCCAGTCGCGCGATCAGGGTCTGAAGGCTGCGTTCCTCTCGGGCGATGGTATCGTGTCGAAGGAATTCTGGTCAATCACGGGCGCTGCCGGTGAAGGCGTTATGATGACGTTCGATCCCGATCCCCGCAAGTTCCCGACCGCCGCTAAGGTTGTCGATCAGTTCAAAGCGACGGGTTATGATCCTGAAGGTTACACGCTCCTGTCCTATTCGGGCGTAGAAGTGTGGGCGCAAGCTGCAAACCTTGCCAAGTCCTTGAAAAAGGATGACGTGAAGAAGGTCATGCATTCCACGAAGTTCCAAACCGTTATCGGCGAAGTTGCCTTTGACGCGAAGGGCGATCTAACCGTGTCCAAATACGTTTGGTACGTTTGGAAGAATGGCGAATACTCAGAAATGTAATCTTTCGGGATTAGCATTCTGATGAAGCCCGGTGGAGTTCGCTCTGCCGGGTTTTTTTTGGCTGGGCTTTTTTCTTGGTCGGGCTTTTTTTTGGGAAAAAAGATGATCCGAGCCATTGGATTGATGAGCGGTACCGCCCTTGATGGGGTCGATGCCGCCTGGATTGAAAGCGATGGCGCGCGCATTACCGCTTTCGGCCCGGCGCTAACCCTGCCCTATCCTGCCGATGTGCGGGAAGCGTTGCGGGCGCTGGTCCATGATCCTGCCCGCGCCGAGCACGACCCGTTGACGGCGCTTGAAGCGCGGCTAACCAATCTTAACGCTGAAGCGGTGACGGCGCTGCTGTCGCAGACCGGGAAGCGCCCCGATATTATCGGCTTTCACGGTCAAACCGTGCTGCATCGGCCTGAGCGGGGTTATACCCGGCAGGTGGGCGATGGCGCGCTGCTGGCAACCGGCCTCGGGCTGCCCGTGGTCAACCGTTTTCGCGATGCTGATTTAGCCGCAGGCGGGCAAGGCGCGCCGCTGGTGCCGCTGTTTCATGCGGCGCTCGCGCAAGATTTGCCGCAACCGTTGGTCGTGCTTAACCTCGGCGGCGTCGGTAATCTCACGTATATCGACGGCGAGCGCCTGCTGGCCTTCGATACTGGCCCCGGCAATGCCTTGATCGACGATTGGGTGACGCAGCACACTAACCAAGCCTGGGACGAGGGTGGGCGCTTGGCGGCACGCGGCAAGATCAACCCGCACGCGCTGGCGCGGCTGCTGGATCATACTTATTTCGCAGCAAAGCCGCCGAAATCCTTGGATCGAAACGGCTGGCACCGCGCCGCTGTTGACGGGCTATCCGCTGCCGATGGCGCGGCCACGCTAACCGAGTTCACCGCCCAAAGCCTCGCAGCATCCCTACAACATCTGCCAACCCGGCCAACCCGCTGGCTGGTAACGGGCGGCGGGCGCTTGAACCCGTACCTGATGACGCGGATCACCGCAGCGGTTGCCGCCCCCGTCGCCCCGGTCGAAACCTTGGGCTGGGATGGGGATGCACTGGAGGCGCAGGCGTTTGGGTTTCTCGCCATTCGGTCCGTGCAGGGCCGCGCCTTAAGCCTTCCCGGCACCACCGGCACGGCCTATCCTGTAAGCGGCGGGGTTCTACACCGCCCGCATAAACCGAGTTGAGCCGCCATGACTGACCCCCGCTTCGCCCCCCTCACTGCCGCGCTTGAAGAGGCACTCGATACCGGCCTTGCCCCCGGCATGGCATTCGGCGTGCGAACGCAAGATGGGCTGCACTTTTCCGCCAGCCTCGGTCTCGCCCAGCGCGTGCCGGAAGCGGAGGCGCTAACGCCAGCGCACGCTTTCGATCTCGCCAGCCTGACGAAAGTGCTGCTAACGGTGCCTGCGCTTCTGGCGCTCGCGGCGGCAGGCCGGTTGGATCTCGACGATCCCCTCAGCACGCACCTCCCCGATTTGCACCAGTACAACCCCAGCCACCGCGTGCGCGGCGTTACCCTGCGCCAATGCCTCACGCACACCAGCGGCCTGCCTGCCGTCGAGCCAATCTACACCTGGGGCGACGGCGCGGATCGCCTGACGGCGCTGGTGGTGCAGAAGGATTGGGCGTTTGGGGACACTGTTTATTCCGACATTAACTTCATCTTGCTCGGCATCATCATTGCGCGGCTAACGGGGCAGAGCCTGGCCGATCTTGCGGCGGCAGCGGGTTTCACCGTCTCGCCCGGCCCTGCCCTGTCGGTTGCAACCGAAGCCTGCCAATGGCGGGGCCGTATGATGAAGGGCGAGGTTCACGACGAAAACGCCGCTGCCCTGGGCGGGATCGCCGGGCACGCGGGACTGTTCGGCACGCTAGGCGCGGTGTTGGACCGGGCAGAAGCGTTGACCTTCGGCGCTATAATGCCCCCTGCCGCGCGCACAGTCATGATGGAGCCGCAAACCGACACGCGCGCGCTGGGCTGGCAAATTCGGCACTCCAATTGGTCTGGCGGCGGGCTGTGTTCGGCCAAGACCATCGGCCATACCGGCTTTACCGGCACGGGTGTGTGGATTGATCCCGAACGGGGCATTACCTGGGCGCTGCTGGCTAACCGGGTTCACCCAACGCGGCATACAGATGTGCGGAAGTTCCACCAGTTCCGCCAGCGGCTTGGGAATTTAGTGCAAGGAATCTGCGCTTAACCAACATCCAACTCGCTATCCCAATACAGGTAATCGCGCCAGCTTTCGTGCAGAAAGTTCGGCGGAAAGCGGCGGCCACGCTCTTGCAGGAAGTGCGTTGAAGGCTCTTGGGCAGGCGCCAGGGGGAACATGCGAATTTCGCGCGGCAGATGGCTGCCTTTGCGTAAATTACAGCAGGAACACGCGGTAACGACATTATCCCACGACGTGCGACCACCGCGCGAACGCGGGATAACATGATCGAAGGTAAGTTCATGCGTGGGGAACTGATCGCCGCAATATTGGCAGCTAAAGGCATCGCGGAGAAAAACATTGAACCGGGTAAAGGCCGGGCGGCGCGATGTATGCACGTAATCTTTTAAGGCAATAACCGACGGCAACTTCATTTCAAAACTAGGACTTCGGATCGTCGTATCATATTCCGAGATAATATTAACCCGATCCAGAAACACCGCCTTTACCGACTCTTGCCATGACCAGAGTGATAAAGGGAAGTAACTGAGCGGCCTAAAATCAGCATTCAAAACCAAGGCGGGACAATGCACATGAGACATTCGCAAATACCCCCGAAACGACCAGAGGGGAACCCTTGCCAGGGGTTCAGGCAGAACCATTGTGCCTGCCCCAAGGTAGGTATCCTATCTGTCTTATGCTGACAACCCCAGCCCCCGTGCTTTCGATCTTTGGCACGAAAAATTCACACTGGGTAAAACGCTCTCTGGGTAAAACCCTCTTTCGAGAGCGCACAGGTTCCCTCAGGACGAAGTTCATTCTAAGGTAACTCCATGACGAACAGCGCCCCCCCGCCCCCCAGCGCCGACCGGGAAGCCGGTTGGTTCGGTTTCCGCCCGGTCGATCCTGCTCAAAAAGCCGGAATGGTCCGCGATGTCTTCGATAGCGTCGCCCCCCGCTACGACGTGATGAACGACGCCATGAGCCTGGGCGTGCATCGGCTCTGGAAAGCCGCCCTGGTCGATTGGGTGGCACCGCGCGCCGGGCGCACCTACCTTGATGTTGCAGGCGGCACGGGCGACATCGCCTTTCGCATCCTTCAGCGCGCCCCTGGTGCGCGGGTAACGATTGCCGATATTAACGAGCGCATGGTTTCCGTCGGGCGCGACCGGGCATTGGATCGCGGGCTTTCGTCGGGCCTCTCCTACCTCGTCGCCGACGCGCAGCATTTGCCCGTGCCGGATAGCAGTGTGGATACTTACACGATTGCGTTCGGGCTGCGGAACGTCACCCATATAGATCAAGCCTTGGCCGAAGCCTTCCGCGTGCTGCGGCCCGGCGGGCGGTTTTTTTGCCTGGAGTTCAGCCACGTCATTTTGCCGGGGCTGGATAAAATCTACGATCTTTACTCCTTCAAACTATTGCCCGAATTGGGCGCGCTGATTGCGAAAGACCGCAAGTCCTATAAATACCTCGTTGAAAGCATTCGCCGCTTTCCAACCCAGGCAGACCTTGCCACGCGGATGCAAACCACTGGGTTCGAGCGGGTAGAACATCGCAACCTCTCCGGGGGTATCGCCGCTATTCACAGCGGCTGGAAGCTGTAATGGGCGATTTGCTGACGATTGTAATTTTGCTGAGTGCAGCGGTGATTGCCGTACCGCTGGCGAAACGCGCCGGGCTGGGGTCCGTCCTTGGCTATCTTGCGGCAGGGATCGTTATCGGCCCGGCGGCCTTGAGCCTCGTGACGGATGTGGACGCGATCCTGCATGTGTCCGAGTTCGGCGTGGTCATGCTGCTATTCCTTATTGGGCTGGAGTTGAAGCCCTCGCGCCTCTGGGTTATGCGCCGCGCTGTGTTTGGCATTGGCGGGTTGCAAGTCGTGGTAACGGCGGCGCTGCTGGCGGGAATCGGCTTTTGGGGCCTGGGACTTAGCCTGCCCATCGCCCTCATCGGCAGCTTCGGCCTCGCGCTCTCCTCCACTGCCTTCGTGCTGCCCATGCTGGCCGAGCGCGACCTATTGCCAACGCAGACCGGGCGCGACGGTTTCGCCATTCTGCTGTTTCAAGATCTCGCGATTATTCCCCTGGTCGCTCTGCTGCCGCTGCTGGCGGCTGACGGCGGCGGCGGCTCGACGGATCCGTGGCGGGCCGTGGGGGAAGCAGTGCTGGCCTTAGTGCTGGTGTTCTTCGGCGGGCGGTTTTTGATCCGGCCTATTTTCAAAATGGTCGCGGCTTCAGGCACTCAGGAAATCTTCATCGCTACCGCACTGCTGGTCGTGGTCGGTACTGCCGCTTTGGTGAGCGCCGCTGGCCTGTCGATGTCCTTAGGGGCCTTCATCGCGGGGGTGCTGCTGGCCGACAGCGAATATCGGCACGAATTGCAGGTCGATCTTGAGCCATTCAAGGGCCTTTTGCTCGGCTTATTCTTCATCGCTATCGGTATGGGGTTGCGGCTCGATCTGCTCGCAGCCGCCCCGCTACGCCTGACCGGGCTGATTTTGGGGTTGATGGCGATTAAGGCCGCCGTGATCTATGGGCTGCTGCGGGCGACCCGGCGCAAATCGGCCACCGCGCGCCAAACCGGCCTCGCCTTGGCCCAGGGTGGGGAGTTCGGCTTCGTGCTGTTTCAGCAGGCCGTGGCTGATAAAGTGATGCTGCCAGCGGAAGCTGCGGAATTTTCGCTTATCATCACCCTGTCGATGATACTAACGCCGCTGCTGTTCGGGGCGCACGAACGCTGGATTATGCCCTGGCTGGCCGACACGAAGCCCGCGCGCGATTTCGATGCGATTGAGGAGGATGCGCCAGAGGTTATCATCTGCGGGTTCGGGCGTTTCGGCCAGATTGTCGCCCGCGTGCTGCGAATGCGGCGGATTGCCTTCACCGCGCTGGAGACCAATGCCACGCAGGTGGATTTCGTTCGCCGCTTCGGCAGTAAGGTCTATTACGGGGATCCAACGCGCTTAGAGCTTCTGCGCGTGGCGGGCGTGGAGAAAGCCCGCATCGTCGTGATTGCGTTTGACGATATTGAGGCGGCCAAGCGGTTGGTGTCGGAAGTCCGTAGCCAGTTTCCTCACATCACGCTCTACGCCCGCGCCCGCAACCGCCACCATGTGCATTTGCTGATGCAGGCCGGGCTGCCCACCGAAAATATCCTACGGGAGGCGTTTTACTCCTCCCTCATGATGAGCGAGCGCGTGCTGGTAACGCTCGGCCTCACCCCGTCCGAGGCTGAACGCTCGGTCCATACCTTCCGCGATCACGACGACGCCATGATCGAGCGGCAGTTCGCGGTGTTTCAAGACGAAGCCAAGCTCATCCAAACCTCGCAAGAGGCAATCCGCGAGTTGAACGATCTGTTTGAAAACGATACCCCGCCACACGGGCAGCGGGGGTAACCTTCTGAGCTAAACCACCGTTTCCTCAACAACCCGGAAGCGCTTGGTGCAACTATCGACTGTAGACCACGCGGCTTTCTGCCACGCAGCGTGCGCGGTGTCGTAGGTATCGAACGGGCCAATCCGCTCTTCCTGCGCGCCCTCTATCAGTTGGCGGAAGCCCGTATCCACATAATCGCCGCCAATCACCCAGTAGCGCTTAAGGCGCTTCGGGCCGGGTTCTTCGATAATGCGGAAGCGGAAGTTGCAGTTATCCACCGTCGCCCACGCCTTCGTTTGCCACGCGGCTTTCGCTTCGTCGTAAGAGGGGAACGGGCCGATATGCTCCTCCTCGGTCCCGGCGACCACGGCGGTGAAGGCGGTATCGGTATAATGGCCCCCGACAACCCAATAGCGGCTCGGCATTCACATTTCTCCCGCAGTGCAGCAGCGCTTCAATCTGGCGCTACCCTAGCGATGCCGGAAGTTCGGAGCAAGAAGCGGGAGGACAGAGACGAGGGGATATGCTAAAAAGCCGCAGGAACAAGCAGGAAACAAATCATGCTCCTAGCGCGCCTAACAAGTGATGCCGATTTGGTCCAGGCCCTCGAAGCCCTGGCCACGCAAGATAGCGACATTGCCCGCGAGTTCGCCCGCATCGGTGCTCCCGCCCTGCGCCAATGGCCAGCGGGGTTTGAAACCCTGCTCGATGTTATTCTGGGCCAGCAACTTTCCGTTACCGTCGCCCGCGCGATCCGCGACCGGATGAAAACCTTGGTGGGGGACGTGACGCCGCGCAACATTCTGGCGGCCTCCGAAGAAGGGCTGCGGGGTTGCGGCTTCTCCGGCGCAAAAATCCGCTACGCCCGCGCACTCGCCGAGGCTATCGAGAGCGGCAGCGTTCGCTTGGACGCTTTGGATGCTATGCCAGACGAGGAGGCCATCGCCCATCTGGTCGCCGTCAAAGGCATCGGGGCCTGGACGGCAGAAGTCTATCTTCTGTTTGCTCAAGGCCGCCCGGACCTGTGGCCCGCCGACGATATTGCCGTGATGGAAGCCCTGCGGCACTTGCGCGGTTGGGAGGAGCGCCCCACCGGCAAAGCCCGCCGCCTCGGCGGTGAGCCTTTCGCCCCCTATCGCGGTGCCGCCGCCCACTTCCTCTGGCACCTCTACCGCCACCGGACGGACCGGGATGCGGTGGTGATTGAGGGGTGAGGGGGCTTACCGGCAAGGGAAACCAGCCATGAGGCTTGTCCTCGATACCTGCGTTTTGGTATCAGCAATCCGCAGTGCGAACGGGCCATCTCGGCAACTCCTTAAACTGGCGTTGCAGGGGCGGCTTAATCCGTTGGTCTCGGTTCCGCTCATGGCAGAATACGAGGCAGTCATGACCCGACCGGAGCATCTTGCGCGTGCTCGATTATCCCAGAGTGACGTTACTGAGATTCTGGATGCGATGATCCTATATATCGAAAGAGTGCCGCTCTGGTTTTCAATTAGACCGACAACCAAAGACGCAAACGATGATATGGTTTTGGAAACCGCTGTAAATGGTGGGGCCGATGCCCTGGTAACAGAAAATATAGCCGACTTCAAAGACGGGGCGTTTAGATATGGTATTCAAATTCTGAAACCAAGCGAAGCGCTTCACAAAGCAATGGAGATAACGCGATGAACGCAGTTCAGATTACTGATTCCGCTTTGATTGAACAGGCCGAAGCCATTGCGAAGCTGAAGGGTGTTACGGTTTATAAGATCATCACGGATACTCTTGCGGAAGCCTTCCGAGCAGAAAACTATTTTAATGAACGGACTCAGCGCGCAGATCCAGCCAAAGCGCTCGAAATTCTTGCGCGCGCAGGCGTCGGCAACGAACCCGATGAAGGGGATCGGTAAAAGGCTACAATAGCGCCTCGGCACAGGCGATCCTGACCCATGAAGCCAGGCCGGAACGGCTGAGGCTCGGACGGGCGGTATCATCGACGGGCTTAAACCCCTCCGCTCTCCCGCACCTTAACCCTTGGCCTCGCGCCCGCCCGTGGGTATCGTCGCAGCGGATCTCTGCAAAGGACAGCGACGATGACCGATGGGCGTTTTACCAATATTCAGATGATTGGCCCGAAAGCCGGGGGCGAACCGGCGCAGGTTGTTCTGCTGCTGCACGGCTATGGCTCTAACGGGGCCGATCTGCTGGGGCTTGTTCCCTATTGGGCTGATGCGCTGCCGAACGCCGTGTTCATTGGGCCAGATGCGCCGTTCGTCTGCGAAATGTCCTCGATGGGTTATCAGTGGTTCTCCTTGCGCGAAGTTATGGCGGGGGCACCGCTGTCTGAGGGCTTGCGCCGCGCCGGGGCCGATGAGGTTGCCCCCACGCTGAACGCGCTGATCGACGATATTCTGGAACGCTTCAGCCTTCCCGCTGATAAACTCGCCCTCGTCGGTTTCTCCCAAGGCACGATGATGGCGCTGCATGTCGCCCTGCGCCGGGCCGAGCCGGTTGCGGGCGTGTTGGGGTTTTCCGGCATGTTGATGGACCCGCCGAGCCTTCAGGCAGAAATGACGGCCAAGCCCCCCGTTCTGTTGGTGCATGGCGACGCGGATACCGTCGTGCCTTACGCCAGCCTCGCCCGCGCCGAAACGGCGTTAAACGCGGCGGGGGTTGCGGTGGAAAGCCTAACCTGCGCGCACATGGGCCATTCGATTGACGATGCGGGCCTTGCCGCCGGGCAGCGCTTTCTTCAGAAATGCCTCTCCGGTGAGGGCTAGACTTATCGGGCGCGCGGCTTAGGCTTTTGTCATGACCAAAATTTCCTCCTCCGGCCTCTGGGATGCCGAGCGTGATTACGTCCGCATCCTGCTTGATGGTATCCGCACCGAAGCGCGCGTGGGGCTGCACCCGTGGGAGCGGTTTGCCGATAAGCCGAACCCGCTGCTGGTGAGCATCGAGTTGTTCGCGCCCTCGCCGCGCCCGGAAACCACCGCAGAGTTTATGGATTACGATCCTTTGCGCGCGGCGGTAAAGGAGTGGCCCAACCGCCCCCATACGGAGCTTCTCGAAACCCTGGCCGAAGAGTTGGTGAGCCTCTGCTTCACCCTACCCCGTGTCGCCGCCTGCCGGGTTTCGGTGCTAAAAACGGGGATTTTCAACGAGATTAACGCGGTGGGTGTCGAGCTTTATCGCCGCAGGCCGGTTGCCCCATGAGCGCGCGCACGATCCTGATTACCGGGGCTGCCAAGCGCGTCGGCGCGGGGTTGGCGCTGGATTTGGCGGCTGCCGGGCATCGCATCATTATTCACTATAACCAGTCGCAAGCCGAAGCGGCAGATGTGGTGAGCCAGATCGAAACCCAGGGCGGCACGGCCTGGGCCGTGCAGGCTGATCTTGCCACGCAGGGCGGCATCGAAGCCCTTCTCCCCCGTGCTCGCGCGGTGGCGGGTCCGGTGGATGGGCTGATCCATAATGCCTCGCTGTTTGAGTTCGATCACCTCAACTCACTCGACTGGGACTTATTCGAGGCCCACCAGCGGGTTAACCTCGCCGCCCCGGCGTTTTTGTCGCGCGACTTCGCTCGCCAGCGGGATATTGAGAGCGGCGTGATTATCGCGATTCTCGACCAAAAGGTTGATAATCTAAACCCGGATTTTCTCAGCTACACGCTCGGCAAAGTCGGCCTGAAGGGGCTAATGCGGATGCTGGCAATGCAGCTTGCCCCGCGCATTCGCGTCGGCGCGGTCTCCCCCGGTCTCACGCTCATTTCTGGCCGCCAGACCGATTCGAGCTTCGCAACCGCCCATACAGCCACCCCCTTGGGCTGCGGCAGCAGTGTGGCCGACCTTGCCCGCGCCTGCCGCTTTATTCTCGATACCCCCAGCTTCACGGGCCAAACCATCACCGTGGACGGCGGCGAAAGCCTAATGGGACGGACGCGCGACGTATTTTTCGACCTCGGCGGACGGCTGGAGGATTTGCCGGAGGAGCGGCGGTAGGCGCTCCCTCCGGTAAGGCTGCTTGTTTTTATGCTTTCTAGGGAATATAATTCGATAAATGGCGTGGCCTGTCGAATATACGGACGAGTTCGGCGTCTGGTGGGATACGCTCATAGAAACGGATCAGGTTAGTCTTGACGCCCATGTTCAGCTTTTGGAACGGCGGGGGCCTAACCTGACCTTCCCTTACTCAAGCGGTATTGGCGGTTCGCGGCATCCTCACCTTCGGGAACTCAGAATACAGCGGGGCGGCAAGCCCTTGCGCGTATTTTACGCCTTCGATCCTCGGCGTACAGCGATTCTGCTTATCGGGGGCGATAAGACCGGCGACAAACGCTTTTATGAACGTATGATTCCACGAGCAGATGCGCTTTACGACACTCACCTCGCCGAACTTGCGAAGGATGATGACCAATGACGGGTACACATTCATTTCAAACCCTACGGGCGCGTCTGTCACCCGCAGCCCAAGCAGCGGCGGCGGCGGCGGCGGATCAGCTTGAGCGGGATATGAACCTCGCGGAGTTGCGTCGAGCACGCCAACTGTCACAAGAGGAAATAGCTCAGATTCTGAGAATCGGCCAAGCCTCTGTGGCTAAACTCGAACGACGGACCGATATGTACGTTAGTACCTTACGTCGTTTCATTGAGGCAATGGGCGGTGAATTAGAAATAATAGCACGCTTTCCAGATCACATCGTCACGATCAAACGGTTTGAGGATCTGGATACAAGAAATTCATGAAAATTCTCTCAAACAAAATTCTCATAAAAACACACAACCTCTTCCTCTGCGGCAAAATCTACGGCAGCCTTTATCATATTTCGGCACATAGCAATAAACTCGGGTGGGTGATCGCTGGCGTATTCTTTAGCCATGCGCCCCAACTGCTTTATTTCGCGGGCATCAAGCTCGATACCCGGCGCGCCGTCTTCTTCCAGCACTTCGCCCAACTCGAAATAATCGACTATATCCGACAGGTGATAGTCGCCCTCGTCATAGGGGTGGATCAACTCGAACGCGCCGTTTGGGGTAACGAGGTAGATACCCGCATCGAGGCCGGTCAGGGTCACTTGCCCGCCTTGCAGCGCCATTCAGTCTCTCCCGTCTAATCCACCCAGCATTCTATCCAATAAGCGTTAACCATTCGGCTTCCGTCAACAGGGTGAGTTGAAGTTCGGCGGCTTTTTTGGCTTTGGATCCGGCCTCTAACCCAACGATGACGTAATCGGTTTTAGCGGAGACGGACCCCGCTACTTTTGCCCCCAGTCGCTCGGCCTGGGCTTTCGCCTCCCGCCGGGTGATGCTGGTTAGCTCGCCGGTGAACACGACAATCTTGCCCGCAACGGGGCTTTCGGCGCTCACGGCGGGCCGTTCGGCGGGGGCGATCGTGATGAAGCCTAAGAGATCGTTCAGCACAGCGTCGTTATGGTCTTCGGCGAAAAAAGCCACCAAATCGGCGGCCATGCTGGTGCCGATACCGTTGATAGCGCGCAACTCCTGAAGCGCGCTTGCGTCCGGCTCCCGCGCCGCCTGTAGTGCCGCGCGCAAAGCCTCGAAACTGCCGTAATGATGCGCGAGCAACTTGGCCGTGGCCTGGCCGATTTGCGGGATGCCCAGCGCGAACAGAAACCGCTCAAAGGCGATCTGCCGCCGCGCCGTAATCGCCGTGTAGAGATTGCGAAGGGATTGCGCGCCCCAGCCGCCCCGGCCCCGCAACTCCGTATGTTTTTCCTCCAAGCGAAACAAATCGGCGGGCGTTCGCACCAAGCCATCGTCGAAAAACGCCTGGATATGCTTTTCGCCCAAACCTTCGATATCGAACCCATCGCGGGAAACGAAGTGCCTAAGCCGCTCCACCGCTTGCGCCGAGCAGACCAACCCGCCCGTGCAGCGCCGCGCCACTTCCCCCTCGCGCCGCAGCGCCGCCGAGCCGCAAACGGGGCAGACGTGGGGAAGGATGTAGGGTTCGGTCCCGTCCGGGCGCTCGCTGAGAACCGGCCCCAGCACTTGCGGAATAACGTCGCCCGCGCGCTGAACCAGCACGAGATCGCCAACGCGCACGTCTTTTCGCGCCACCTCATCTTCATTATGCAGGGTCGCCCGCGCCACCACGACACCGCCCACAGTAATCGGCTCCAGTTCTGCAACCGGGGTTAGCACCCCCGTTCGCCCCACTTGGATCGAAATGGCCTTTAGCCGCGTGCGGGCCTGTTCTGCTGGGAACTTATGGGCAATCGCCCAACGCGGCGCGCGGGAGACGAAGCCTAACCGCGCCTGCCAATCGTAGCGATCCACCTTATACACAACGCCATCAATGTCATAAGGCAGGTCGGCGCGGTGATTGCCAATCTCGCGATAGAACTCAAGCACGGCGTCCACACCCTCGCAGCGGCGGGAATGCTCGTTGACCGGGAAGCCCCAGGCTTTAAGGTTTTCCAAAAACTGCCAATGGCTCTCGGCCAGCGGCGCATCGCTCTCGCCCGAAGCATAGGCGAAAAACGCCAGCGGGCGCGTGGCGGTAATGCGCGGGTCCAACTGCCGTAAGCCTCCTGCCGCCGCATTGCGCGGGTTAGCAAAAATCTTCTCCCCCGCCGCCACTTGCGTTTCGTTCAGCCGCTGAAAATCCGCCCGGCGCATATAGGCTTCGCCGCGAACCTCCAAAACCCCTGCCGGGGCCGTATCGGGCAAGCGCGCCGGAATCTCGGCAATGGTGCGAACATTCGCGGTCACATCTTCGCCTTCCGCGCCGTCACCGCGCGTTGCCGCCTGCACCAGCACGCGGTTTTCATAGCGTAAGGACAGCGACAACCCATCAATCTTCGGTTCCGCCACCACCGCTAAGGTGAGCGCCGGATCAGCCGCGAAATCGCGCTCCAGAAACCGCCGAATACTATCGAAAAAATCCGCCACATCGCTATCGGCAAAGGCATTATCCAGCGACAGCATCGGGCGCGCATGGCGCACTTTGGCAAAGCCGGAACTGACCGCCGCCCCGACCGTCAAACTCGGCGAATCCAGGCGCTTTAAGGCCGGAAACCGCGCCTCAATCGCCTGATTGCGCTGGCGCAAGCCGTCATAACTGGCATCATCCACCTCCGGCGCGTCCTGGCCATGATACAGCCGATCATGCCGCGCAATCTCCGACGCCAGCCGCGCCAGTTCCGCTTTAGCCTCGGCTTCGGTGAGCGCGTCGAGGGCGATCTTGTCGGTGGTCATGTTCGGCCTCATCCTGTGCTGATTGGGGCGCTGCCCCCAAACCCCAGCCCAAGGGGCTGGCCCCTTGGGAATCCCATTTCTCTTAGCGAAGAGCAAGGTCTTTGCGTCCCCCCTCACCCTGCCAAGAAGCCCGCTCGAAATCCTTGGCAGGGCGTCGGCTTGGTAGTAATCTTTACCACCATACGCAGATGGAGGTGCCTCATGGCTAACGTCGAGAAAGTGAGTGTCGCGATGACACCCCAGCAAGCCGAGCTTGTCCGCGATGCTGTGCAGAGCGGCGCTTACGCCAGCGGTAGCGAGGTGGTGCGCGAGGCTTTGCGCGACTGGTCTGCAAAGTGGCAGACCCGCAAGGGCGACATCGCGCATCTTCGGAAACTTTGGGCGGAGGGCAAGGCGAGCGGATACCCCACGACCGTCGATTTTGACGAAGTTCTGGCGGAAGCCCGTGAGGAGGCAAAGACGGCCCGTTCGTATGGCGGCTAAACTCATTTGGTCGCCGAAGGCTCGCCTCGACCTCAAGAAAATCTACGTGGATATTGCGCGCGAGCAGCCGGAAGCCGCCGAGCGGTATTTTCACAGCTTCCGTCACAAGGCGTCACTCCTGATCGAGCAGCCCCGCCTTGGCCCTCGCCACCTTGAAATCAGCGCCAGCGCCCGCATACTGGTCGAGGCCCCGTATGTGATCCTCTACGAGACGATTCCGGACACCGATAAGGGGCCAGTCCAGACCGTTGTGATTGTACGCATCGTGGACGGGCGACGCGATCTCACGACGCTTTTCTAAGCCAGCTTTCCAACAGAGAACCCCAACAACCGATCCGCTGCCGCGCGGGCTTCGTTGGTGATGTCGGCGCCCGACAGCATTCGCGCGATTTCCTCCCGGCGGGCCGCCAGCGGCAACAGGTCGATGCTGGTGGTCACGCGCGCGTCGGCGTCCGCTTGTTTTTTCTGAACGCGCCAATGGTGCGCGCCCAAGGCCGCTACTTGCGGGCTGTGCGTGATGACCAGGACTTGCAGGTGATCGCCGAGGCGCTTTAGGCGTTCGCCCACCGCTGCCGCCACCGCGCCGCCGATACCGCTATCGACCTCATCGAACACGAGGGTGGGCACGGGGGAAGTGCCGGCGAGCACGACTTTAAGGGCCAACAGGAAGCGCGAGAGTTCGCCGCCCGACGCCACTTTCGCCAGCGGGCCAGGGGCCGCGCCGGGGTTGGTGGCGATAAGGAAGGCGATTTTATCGCGCCCTTCCGGCCCCCAAGCCGCTTCCGGCTGCGGGGCGACTTCAACGGTAATCCGGGCCTTATCGAGCTTGAGGGGAACCAACTCGCTCGTGACCGCAACGGCAAGGCGTCCCGCCGCTTCCTGACGGCAGGCGCTGAGAGTGGTTGCCGCTTCAAGATAGGCGGCGCGGGTTAGCCGCTCTTCCGCCAGCAGCGCTTTCAACTGCCCCTCGCCGGCATCGAGCGCCGCAAGATCGGCCTTGAGCTTTTCGGCAAGACCGGGCAAATCGGCGGCGCTCACCTGATGCTTACGGGCAGCAGCGCGCAAGGCGAACAGCCGATCTTCGATGCGCTCCAACTCGCCTTCAGACCAGCCATCGGCACGCATCAACCGCTCCAGCCCATCGGTGGCATCGGCAAGCTCAGTGCTGGACCGTTCCAGGGCCGTGATGATCGTATCAATCGCCGGATCGTTCCCCGGCGCGCGGGAGAGCGTGCGGGAGGCGGCGAGCAGGCGGGTTTCCGCACCATTTTCGCCCGCAAGATCGTTTAAGGCCGATTGCAGTGTGGAGAGCAGTTTGGCGCGGTTTTGCAAGCGCGCGCGGCGGTCAGCAAGCTCAGTCTCCTCCCCCGGTTCGGGGGCTAACTGCTGAAGCTCGGCCACGACATGCCGCAGATAGTCTTCTTGCGCCCGCGCCCGCTCCAGCGCCGATTCCGCCGACTGGCGCGCCCCGCGTGCCGCTTGCCACAGCCGATAGGCCGCGCGCACGCCGCCAACGCTATCGAGCAACCCGCCAAACTGATCGAGAATAGCGCGATGGTTCGCCGGGTCCATCAGCGCGTGCTGGTCGAACTGGCCCTGGATTTCCACCAAGGCCGCACCGAGGCTGCGTAAGAAACCGACGCTAACCGATTGATCGTTGACGCTGGCCCGCCCGCGCCCATCCATGCCAAGCGTGCGCCGGAGCAGAATTTGGCCGTCTTCGGTGTCGATCCCCTGTTCGCGCAACAGCGCCCAGGCCGGGTGGCCCTCGGGAAGCTCGAATTCCGCCGTTACAATCGCAGGCCCGGCCCCATGACGGATAAGGCTGCTATCGGCCCGCGCGCCCAACGCAAGGCCGAGGGCATCGAGCAGGATCGACTTGCCCGCGCCGGTTTCCCCGGTCAGCACCGACAGGCCGGGCGCAACCTCAAGATCGAGCCGGTCGATCAGCACCACATCGCGGATGCCGAGGCGGGTGAGCATCGAGGGCTAAAAAATGTTCGTGACGGTATCGAGCTGCCGCCCGAACCAACCGCGACCGCCGCCACTCTGCATCGGGCGCTTACCACCCGTCATCATCCCGTAAGATTCGGCGTACCAATCCGAGCCAGGGTAATTATGCCCCAAGACTGCCGCTGTCGCCTGCGCTTCGTCTTTCAGCCCCAGGGCCAAATAGATTTCGGTTAGGCGCAGAAGGGCTTCCGGCACGTGCGTGGTAGTTTGGTATTGATCGACAACACGGCGGAACCGATTGATTGCCGCCGTATATTGTTCCGTCCGCAAGTAAAAACGCCCGATTTCCATTTCCTTGCCCGCCATATGGTCGCGGGTCAGGTCGATCTTAACGCGGGCATCGCGGGCATAGCCGGTATCGGGATAGCGGCGCACGACTTCGTTCAGCGCTTCCATTGCTTTTTCGGTCAGGCTTTGGTCGCGCGTTACATCGGCGATTTGAGCGTAGTAACTAATAGCTTTGACGTAATAGGCGTAGGGGGTATCGCGGCTGCTGGGGTGAAGCTGAATAAACCGCTCCATCGCGATGATCGCATCATCGAACCGATCCCGCAGATACATCGTGTAGCCGGACATAAGCTGCGCTTTGGTAGCCCAGACGGAATAGGGGTGCTGGCGCTCAACTTCATCGAACTGACGACCGGCGGCTTCGTATTTCTCCGCCAGCATCGCGTCCATCGCGTCGTTATAGAGCTTTTCCACAGGCGCTTCGACGTAGATGTTCGGATCTTCATCCTTCGATCCCAACGACGAGCAACCGGCAAGGGCCAGCGGCAGAACCAGCAGAAGGGGCAGAAACAGGCGGCGCATGGAAGCTATCGTCCGAATAACGTCAATCGGGCCTGACCCTACACCGAGCACGCAGGCAAGGCCAAGGGGTATCGTGTTCGTCCTATGCGGCAACCACATTGGTCGCTACACGGGCGGGGCTGCGGCGGTTGGCCTCTTCAACAGAAGTTCGCACAACATGCACCAGCATTTCTTGCAACCCACTGACGCTAGACGATAAAGCATCGGTCTGAACACGCAACGCCGCCGATTGGCCGCCGTTGGCTTCCGCCTCCTTCGAGACTTCAGCGATCCTCCGCGCAACTTCCTGGGCGGCATCGCTGGTTTCGCGAATGTTGCGCGTGATTTCCTGCGTCGCCGCCGACTGCTGTTCGATAGCGGCGGCGATGGCACCGCCAATGCTGCTGATTTCGCCAATCGTGTGGCCGATTTCCGAGACCGAGCCAACGGCACTGTCCGTTGCGGTTTGAATCTCGGCAATCTGGCGGGTGATTTCTTCGGTCGAGCGCGCCGTTTGGTTTGCCAGCGCCTTCACTTCCTGAGCCACAACCGCGAAGCCTTTACCCGCGTCGCCCGCCCGCGCCGCCTCGATTGTGGCGTTGAGCGCAAGCAGATTGGTCTGGCTTGCAACCTGCTGGATCATACTCACGACATCACCAATACGGGCCACCGCATCGGATAACGACCGAATACTGACCTGAACCTCCTGCCCCTTGGTAACGGCCTGCGACGTAATGGTACTGGATCTGACGACGTTCACGCCGATCTCGCGGATCGACGCATCCAACTGTTCCGCCGCGCCCACCACGGCATTCGCGTTGGTGAGGGCGCGTTGTGAGGCCACCGCGACATTCTGTGCATTGTTGCTGACTGCCTCGGCGGATTGCGCCATTTTTACCGAGTCGGCCTGCATCACCCCAACACCGCCCGTTACTTGCGCGACCACGGTTGCCGTTTCGCGTTCCACGGTTTCCGCCATATCCAGCAAGGCTTGGCGCTTTTCGTGTTCGGCTTGGGCGCGCTCTTTCTCTTGCAAGGAGCGGCGCTCTGCCACCTCAATCGCGTTATTTTTGAACACCTGCACCGCGCGGGCCATTACGCCCACCTCGTTGCGGCGATTGTCGCCGCGCACAGTCGCCGAAAGGTCGCCGTTCGCAAGTTTCGTCATCGTTCCCGACAGGCCGAGCAGGCTGCGCGTAATCGAGCGCGCGATCAGCAGGGCAGCGGCGGCCGCTATCAGAATGGCTAACCCCGCAACACTCACGACGACCATGAGGGCGCGTTCCGCTTCGAGCCGTTTTGCCGTTGATTGAGCAATAAGCCGCTCGCCAACAACAAGTTCAACCATATGAAACAAGTTTATGCGCGCTGTCGTGGCGTTGAACCATTCCACCCCGGTGAGGGTGCCAACCGTACCGGACGTATAACTATCAATAGCAATCTGGCGCATCCGCTCAACGTCCGCAACAGGTGTGCCCACCACTGTCTTGTCGAAGAGGGCCTGCAAATCGTCATCAACCAGCGAGAAAAAGACGTTAAGATACGTGTTCTGCTCTGCCGTAACGCTTTGAAAGCGCTTGAACTGAACAAGATCGAGCTTACCCGCAGAAATCCCGGCAGCCCCGGCAGCCCGCTCTTGGCCCGCGCGTTCTTTGGCCTGCATAAAGGCGATGTAGCCTTGCAGGGTTAGCGATAAGACGGAATTATCGGTAAATTCACTCATTGCGGGGACAACGGCCAACAGCCGCGCAATCGTTTCCGTGAAATACCCTGTTGCCTGATTGGGGGCGATGGATAGAGCATCAATCTCGCTCCGTCGCTTATCCAGAAAAGCAACCTGTTCAGCGGCCTGTGCGCTCAGTTTCGAGAAATGGATATTGTTAGAAACCGTTAAGTTTTTAGAGGCGATCTCGAAAGTAACCCTGGCGGTATTGGTTGCAATGCGTTGGCGCTTGAGTTCATCGACGAAGTTTTTACCGCCACTGCCAACAAACACACCGCTTGCACCGCGCTCCTTCTGGAGTTCGTGAACGAGCATACTGTAGGAAACGCTCAACCGGGCCATTACCTCGAACACTTCGAGATTGGCTGCCACGCGCCGCTTTTCAACGATCAGGCTTCCTGCAAATCCGAGCATAGTTAACGACGGCAGCAGGAAGATGATGAGCATAAGTTTACGAATGCTGATATTATTAAAAGACCACATGATAGCCCCGCCTTTCTGGGAGGATTATTGTATGACAAACCCATATAGCTATAGAAAAGTTAAAACAAGGTAAATTTTCTAGGTTATTTGTCAGAATTTTGGAGCGTAACAGTAACGCTTTTTGTCTTTCTGGTTTCTAGCGAAACAAAATCTGCGAGAGTTAGCTTTGGCCCCGCAAGATCTAGCGGCTGATGGGTGGCCGCGACGATCATGCCGCCCCCCGCCAAATGGTCACGCAGTAAACCCGTTAGCAAGGTTTGGCCCGCAGTATCCAGCGCGTTCGTCGGCTCGTCCAGCAACCATAGGGTTGCGCCCGATAGCAGCAAGCGCCCCAACCCAACCCGGCGGCGCTGCCCGGCAGAAAGCAACCGCCCAGGCCGCGCCAGCAAGCCCCCCAAGCCGATACGCTCGGCAACAGCGGGCACGTGGCCCGTCTCTGCCCCGGCAAGGGTTGCGGCTAACGCCAGATGATCCTGCACAGTGGCGCGCGGTTTAATAGCGTCGAGATGCCCCAGGTAGGCGGTGCGCGCGCGGTGGCTCACGGGATCGTCGGCAATATTGGCTCTACCCCAGTAGATCGCGCCTTCCGCTGGCTGCCCTAACCCCGCCAGCAGCCGCAGCAGGCTGGATTTTCCGGCCCCGTTCGGCCCGGTTACGATCAACGCCTCCCCCGGCGCGACCCGAAAGGCAACATCGGTAAACACCCGCCGCCCGCCGCGTCGGCAGGTGAGCGTATCGGACCACAGCGGTTCGGTGGGGGCGTTCATGGTCAACAGAGTGGCTTGCGCGCGGGCGCGCCGCAACCGCATAAAGCAGAGCTTTCAGGATTTCTACCCAATACCGTAATGGACCCGCCATGAGCCTCGCTGCCATCGACCGCCTTCTGACGCAAACCGACCCGGCCTATCGACGGCGGCTGACGGCCTGTTTGGCGCTCGCGACCGTTCAAACCTTGCTGGTCGTGCTCCGCCCGCTGCCCTTGCAAATTCTGCTACCGCCGGACCCGATTCCGGCCTGGATCATCACCGCTCACGAATGGTTGCCCAGCCTCAGCATTCTCATGATGTTTCTGCTGGCCGTCGCCGCGCTGGAGTTTACCGTGTTCGGCGTGCGGGTTGCGGAAGAAACCGCCTCCACCCGCCTTTCCGAACGCCTCATCCGCGCGCTGCGCGCCCGCATCGCCCGCCACCTGCTGCGCGGCCCCGCCCAGGAGATTGCCGAGCTTGGCGTTGGGCGCGTGGTGGCCGCCGCGACGGGCGACGTTGAAACCGTTCAGCGGCTGATTAAGGACGTGGTGATTGGCGCAAGCCTCGCCCTCGTGCAACTGGTGCTGATGATCAGCATGTTAACGCTGTTGCATCCGCCGCTGGGGTTAGTATTGCTGATCGAAATTCTGCTGCTATCGGCGCTCATCGTGGTTTACGCCCGCTGGCGCAAGTTGGCTTTTCTCGCACAGATGAAGAACCAGGAGAATTTCCTCACCTGGATCACGGGGTTGCAGCAGCGCAGCCTGGATTTGCGCTTCGGCGTTGCGCGCGGCTGGTTCTTTCGGCGCACGCTAACGCTTATTCGGGCGATGAACCAGCGCGGGCTGCTGCTATGGCACCGGCAAACGCTGTATTTCGCCGCGATTGACCTGTTCGTCGCCCTCGCGTCTGCCGCCTGCTTGGTCATGCTGTTCTTGGAAAGCGAGACTGAGCCGAAGACGCTGGCGACCGTGCTGATTTTTCTCTACTACGCCGCCCTCGTCTTCCCGTGCCTTGCCAAGATTGGGGAGGCCGCACC
This sequence comes from Alphaproteobacteria bacterium, assembly GCA_043721315.1. GTDB lineage: Bacteria > Pseudomonadota > Alphaproteobacteria > Elsterales > Elsteraceae > Elstera. The sequence goes on along the minus strand of JAYSQZ010000052.1, from coordinate 22,050 downwards.
GCTGTTGATTGATGGGCGCAACGCTTACGAGCGCCTTGCCCTCACTTTGGGAACGGAGACGGCGCCGAATCCCCACCCGCCGGCCCCTGCCACGTTCAAAACCCTCACGCTGGAAAACCTTGGCCTGCAAGATGCCGAAGGTAAATGGCTGATGCGAAACGTCACGCTGACCGTGCAGGCAGGGGAGCAGGTGGCGCTGTTTGGCGAAAGCGGTTCGGGGAAATCCACGCTTTTTGCGCTGCTGTTGGGGGTGCAAACCCCCACCGAAGGCCGCCTTCTGCTAGACGGTCGCCCGCTTGATACACTGAGCCTTGCCGACCGCAAGCGGCTGTTTATGCTGCACCGCTCCACCGGCGTGTTCTTCCCTGGCACAGTCGCAGAGAATATCGCCCTGGGGCGCGACGTGAGCGAGGCGCAGTGGGAGGAACTTTTAACGGCCTGCGGGCTTGCCGGGCGCATTGCTGCTGCGCCGCAGGGGCTTGCCACCCGCATGGGCGCGCGGGGCGAGCCGTTCAGCCAGGGGGAAGGCCAGCGCCTTGCCCTCGCCCGCGCACTCCTCAGCGACGCGCCGATTCTGCTGCTGGACGAAGCCTTGAACTCGCTCGATGAGCCGTCCGAACACACGGTGACGGCAGGGTTGCGGCAGATATGGCGCGGCCAAACCTTGCTGCTCATCTCCCACCGCCGCAGCGTTTCGGATACGTTTGAAAGACGCATCGAAATCCGCAAGGGCGTTGGCCTGATCGACCATTCGGAGGAAACAGGGTAAGGCAGAGGGTGTACTCTAATCGCTTCGATCCAACCCATAAGTTTGGCGCAGAGTGGCATTCACCCGCGCTTGCCAACCGCGCCCCGATATCCGCATCGCCGCCACAAGGTCCGGGTCGAGCCGTAAGGAAAGGGCGACCTTCGGGGCCTCCTTACGCGGACGCCCAGGGCGATTGGCGAGCGCCACTGCGATGCCGGGGAGCGCCTCGGCCAATGGGCGGAGGCGCGCAAGTTCAGCATCGGTCAGAGGTGGATTATCGGTATCCAGAAGGGCTGCTGCCGTAATCGCCGCATCTTCTTCATCGCTCAGAAAGGCAATAGAAGGGGCTTTTTTAGCTGTCATAACCCTGTCTCCATTTGGCAATTTCCCGCTTATTGGCCTTTCGGGCGCTGATAACGCGGACCCCCGCCGTTTGAAAACTAACAACAAGGTTGAAAAGCCGCCCAGCATAGGGCAGCAGTACATTGAATCTGATTTCGCTATACGCATGTCGATCGTCGTTCACGATCAGCGCGAAATCCCAGTCCATCCGCTCAACCAGCTCAAAGTCCACACCGTGCTTTGCGATGTTGCTCTGCCGCTTGCCCTTGTCCCACATAAACATAGATTTTTTGTAGCACTTTTACGAACCCGCCGCAAGATCCTCCAAGATCGGGCAGTCCGGGCGACTGTCGCCGTGGCAGCCGTGGGCGAGGTGCGACAGGGTTCCGACCATGCTTTGCAACGCCTCTATTTTTGCTTGAAGCATCGCAATCTGCGCCTCCGCCAAGCGTTTTACGTCGGCACTGTGGCGGGAGCGGTCGCGCCAGAGAGTGAGCAGCTCGGTGATCGTCTCGATGCTAAACCCCAAATCGCGCGCGCGGCGAATGAAGCGCAAACTGTGCAAATCTACCGGGCCATAGACCCGATAGCCTGCCTCGGTGCGGCCCATTGGCGGGAGCAGGCCGATGCTTTCGTAATAGCGGATCATTTTGGCGGAAACGCCCGTAGCCGATGCCGCCTGACCAATCCTCATAACACGCCCCCCCCCCGAAAGCGGCGCAACCGCAGCGCATTCCCCAAAACAAACAAGCTCGACCCCGCCATGGCCCCAGCGGCCAGCATTGGCGAGAGATAGCCCACGGCAGCGAGCGGCAGGAGCGCGACGTTGTAGGCAAAAGCCCAAAACAAGTTCTGGCGGATTGTCCGCAAGGTCGCCCGCGCAAGCGATAACGCGGTAGAAACCCCCGACAGCGCCCCGCCCATCAACACCATATCGGCGGCATCAATGGCAATATCCGTGCCTGTGCCGAGCGCAAGGCCCACATCGGCTTCCGCCAGGGCCGGGGCGTCGTTGATCCCGTCCCCCACGAACAACACAGGGCCATGCGCCGCGCGGAGGCTGTGCAGCGCCGCCACCTTCCCCGTGGGCAACACGCCTGCGATGACCTGATCAATCCCCAAATCTGCTGCAATCGCGCGGGCGGTTGTTTCGCGGTCGCCAGTGATCATTGCGAGTGTCAACCCTTGCGCGCGCAATGCCGCCAGCGCGGCCTTCGCCCCTGGCTTTACGGGATCGGCCACAGCGATCACGCCAGCAAGACGGCCCCCATACGCGATAAACAACACGCTTTTCGCCTGAAGACTGAGCGCCGAGGCTTCTGCCGAAAACGCCTGCACCGAAACGCCATTCTCGGCCAAAAACGCCTCGGTGCCGAGCAGAACCGGAGCGCCCGCAATCTCTCCTCGCACCCCTTGCCCTGGATGGGCGGTAACACCCGTAACGGGGGGGAGGCTCAAGCCTTCCTGCGCTGCCGCCGCGATAATCGCCCGCGCCAAAGGATGCTCCGAGAGCGCTTCAACCGCCGCTGCCGCCGCCAACACTTGCCCCCGCTCGAAGCCAGAGGCCACCCGCAGATCAGTCAGAACAGGCTTGCCGAGGGTGAGCGTGCCGGTTTTATCGAAGGCGACGAGCTTGATTTCGGTCAGTCGTTGCAGGGCTTCACCCCGCCGCACCAACAGCCCCAACTGCGCCCCGCGCCCGATGCCAACCATAATCGCCGCCGGGGTCGCAAGCCCTAAAGCGCAAGGGCAGGCGACGATCAACACGGCCACCGCGTTCACCAAAGCCGGACTAAGCCCGCCGCCAACCCATAAGGTTAGGATAAAGGTCAGCCCGGCAAGGCCGAGAATAGCGGGAACGAACACGCCCGACACTCGGTCTGCCAGCGCTTGAATGGGCAGCTTGCCGCCCTGCGCCGCTTCAACCGAGCGGACGATTTGCGCCAGCACTGTTTCTGCCCCAACCGCGACCGCTTCCAGCACCAGCACACCGGTTTGATTGACCGTACCGCCAATCACAGTATCGCCGGGATTTTTAGTAACCGGAACGGGTTCCCCCGTTAGCATCGCTTGGTCAATCAGGCTAACGCCCTCCAGCACGCGGCCATCGACCGGTACGCGCTCGCCGGGGCGCAACTCGATGATTGCCCCCACCTCTATCTCAGCCAGCGGCACCTCCCGCACTCCTTGTGCTGTTCGCACGCGGGCGGTTTTGGGGTTGAGGCCGATCAGTTTGCCAATCGCCGCCGACGCTTGGCCCTTGGCCCGCGCTTCCAGCCACCGCCCGATCAACACCAGCGTGAGAATAGTCGCCGCCGCCTCGAAGTAGAGATGCGCCGCCCCCTCTGGCAGCATTTCCGGCGCGAGCGCGACCGATACCGAAAAGCCGAAAGCCGCGAACGTGCCAATCGCAATCAGCGCATTCATATCCGGCGCGGCATGGCGCAGACTGGTGAAGCCGATACGATAGACGCGCGCGCCCGGCCCTAGCATCACCAGCAGGGTCAACAGCCCTTGCAGGGCGGCGTTCAAGCCGAAGCCGAGAGTGCCATTGATCCAATGATGAAACGCGGGCACCAGATGCGCGCCCATACCGAGGATAATCACGGGCAGCGCCAGCACGCCCGCGCGCACAGCATCGCGGCGCAATTCTGCCGCCTCCGCCCCCCGCCGCACGCTGGGGTCTTGCGGGACCGCGTGGGCCATGATCGCTTCTGCCGAAAAGCCTGCGCTTTCCACTGCCGCAATCAGCGATTGCGGGGCAACGTCGGTTACGGTTTTAACCTCCGCCCGCTCGGTGGCAAGATTGACCGACGCGCCCGTAACCCCCGGCACCGCCGCCAGCGCCCGTTCGACGCGGCCCACACAGGACGCACAGGTCATCCCAGCGATTGATAAGGTAATAGGGGCTAGCATGGCCAGATCCTTTCCAGCGAGATCATCTTCCACCACAGCCTCCGGCCTCCCATCATGGGAAGGTCAAGTGTAAAATAAGGCTTGACCTTCCCATGGGGTCAAGGTCCAGCCTATTTCACGAGAGAGTTGGGAGAGTGTCATGGAACTTGTGATTAAAGATATGACGTGCGGTGGCTGTGCCAAAGCCGTAACGCGCCTTGTCACTAGGCTCGACCCAGAGGCCACGGTGGAGATAGATTTGCCGACCCAGAAGGTCTCTATCACTAGCCGCCACCCCGCCGCCAAGGTGCGCGAGACCCTCAGCCGAGGCGGTTTCCCGCCTGCTTAATATTGGATAAGGAACCGATGATGAAGAAAACCGCTCTATTCCTAGGCCTGGGTCTGGCAATTGCCGCCCCGCTGGTCGCCTTCAGTCTTGTGGCCCAGCAAGCCGCCGACCCTAAGGCCGCTGCCGTTATTCAGGCGTTTACCGATGCAAACATGAAGATGCACATGGCCATGAGCACGCCCCTGACCGGCAATGCCGACGTGGATTTCGTGCGCGGCATGATCCCCCACCACGAGGGCGCGGTAGCGGTGGCGAAGATCGTGCTGGAATACGGTAAAGACGCAGAAATCCGCGCCCTTGCCGACAGCGTGATCAAGGCACAAGAGGCCGAGATTGCTCAAATGCAGGCATGGCTGAAACGCAACGGGCTTTAGGGGGGGCTTTAGGGTTAACCCATCGTTTCCAACGCTTTTTGGAACCGCCCCGCGTGGGATTTTTCGGCTTTGGTGAGGGTTTCAAACCAAACCGCAATTTCCTCGAAACCCTCTTCCCGCGCCATTTTGGCCATGACGGGGTACATTTCCGTATGGTCGTAGGTTTCACCCGCGATGGCGGCGCGCAGATTGTCGCCCGTGGAGCCGATGGGCAGCCCGGTGGTCGGATCGCCTACGGCTTCCAGAAACTCTAAATGCCCGTGGGCGTGGCCGGTTTCGCCTTCTGCCGTAGAGCGGAACACGGCGGCCACATCATTATAGCCCTCAATATCGGCCTTTTGCGCGAAGTAGAGATAACGGCGGTTGGCCTGGCTTTCCGACGAAAAAGCCGATTTTAAGTTGGCTTCAGTCTTCGTGCCGCGCAAACTGGACATGGGCTTCCCCGATTTGAACCTAAGATGAGAGGCGCTTTATACCGCAATCTTGCTGTGGTTGCGCCTGCGAAATAGGGGGGACGACGAGGAAAGAATTAAAGATCAACACCCGATCAAGCCCGCCTCAAGCGAATGATGACATCGACCCGCTCGACCAACATGCCCTCGGGTGCCACGGGCAAGCCCGGCAAGACCTGAGTGAGCGCGTCGGCGTTGGTGCCGTGAATATCCATCAACCGTGCATCATCTTCAAAGAAAAAATGGAAATGCTCGCTAGTGTTCGTATCGAAATAACAGCGCCCGGCTTCCACGACCACTTCGCGTAACAGCCCCGCTTCGGTAAACTGATGCAGTGTATTGTAGACCGTCGCCACCGAAACGCGCACGCCTGCGCTTAAAGCTTCGCCGTGCAACTGTTCTGCTGTAACATGACGATCATCACCCTGAAACAGCAGCCCGCCCAGTGCCAGCCGCTGCCGCGTGGGGCGCAGACCAACGCGGCGCAACCGCTCGACCAACTCAGCCTCACGCCGGGTCATTGGCAGCACCTCTTCCATCCCCTTGCTCTCATCGTTGAGAGCGGGTGTTGGGCCGGGTTGCAGGTGGAAATCTTCGATCATTATTCTTGATTATAGCGCGAAATTCACAGTTTGCAATCATTCTAATTTGCGCTGAAAACGAGCCAATTTTGATAGCCCTTGGCGAACAGATACATATCTATTATTCTCGAAATATCGAAAAATAGATTTGGACGCTCGCCGTGATGCCCCCCATAACGATTTACCATAATCCCGCCTGCGGCACCTCGCGCAATGTGCTCGGCCTCATTCGCAATGCGGGGCTGGAACCCCTGGTGATCGAGTACCTCAAAACCCCGCCCAGCCGCAGCGACATCATCGCGCTGGTGCAGAAAATGGGCGTTCCCCTCCGCAGTTTGCTACGCGAAAAAGGCACGCCTTATACCGAGCTTGGCCTCGATAACCCCGCGCTGTCCGACGACGCCTTGCTGGACGCCCTCGACGCCCACCCGATTCTGCTGAACCGGCCCATCGTGGTGACGGAAAAGGGCGCAAAACTGTGTCGGCCATCGGAAGACGTGCTGGACCTGCTCCCCGCCCCGCAGCAGGGCGCGTTTCGTAAGGAAGATGGGGAAGCCGTGATTGATGCTGCCGGAAACCGCGTGCCCGGAAACCGCGTGCGATGAGCAGCCCTCGTCTTCAAGCCCTGGCCGCCGAAGCCCTCGGCACGGCGCTATTGCTGGCTGTCGTCGTTGGCTCCGGCATTATGGCGGTGCAGCTTTCCGGTGGAAACGATGGGATCGCGCTGCTGGCCAATGCTATTGCCACCGGCGCGGCGCTGGTGGTGCTGATCGAAGTCTTCGGCCCTATTTCTGGCGCGCACTTCAACCCCGCCGTTACCCTGGCGCTCGCGTTACGCCGACGGCTGCCGTGGCAAACCGTCGCGCCCTATTGGGCGGTGCAATGCCTCGGCGGCGTGATGGGCGTTTGGTTGGCCCACGCCATGTTCGATCTGTCGCTTTGGCAAGTCTCGACCAAAATCCGCAGTAGCCCCGGACAGTGGCTGTCGGAAGCCGTCGCCACCTTCACCCTGCTCACGGTGATCTTCGCCGCGCTCCGAACCAAGACCGAAGCGCGGCTGCCCTACAGCGTAGCGCTCACGGTGGTCGCCGCCTACTGGTTCACGGCCAGCACCAGCTTCGCCAACCCCGCCGTTACCCTCGCCCGCGCTCTTACCGAGAGTTTCGCTGGAATACGTCCCCTAGACGCCCCCGGCTTTATTCTCGGCCAAGCGGTTGGAATGGGACTGGCGGTTCTTTTGGATCGGAGTTTAAGCCGGAGTCTTACCCAGCCTGCGACGCCGGACCCCGCGCCTCTTTCCGAATAAGCACCAGTGCGTTGAGGAACTGCCCCGCTGCGGCTGACCAGGAATAGGTGAGTGCATGTTCCCGGCACGCGGCGCGGTCCACCGCCAGCGCCGCCAGCGCGGCTTCCCGCAGGTCTTCGCTCAAGGCCCCTACCGGTTGGGCGGCTTCGCTGAGAATATCGCGCGGCCCTGTTACCGGATAGGCGGCCACCGGCACGCCGCAGGCGAGCGCTTCCAGCACCACTAGCCCGAAAGTATCGGTACGGCTTGGGAACACGAAGACATCGGCGGCAGAATAGGCGCGCGCCAACTCCTCGCCATGTTTCGCGCCGATGAAATGGGCTTTCGGATACTGGCGCTGCAACTCTTCCCGCTGCGGGCCGTCGCCGACGATCAGCTTGGAGCCGGGCAGATCGAGCGCCAAGAACGCGCCGATGTTCTTTTCTACCGCAACCCGGCCCACATAAGCGAAAATCGGCTTGGGCAGATCAAGGGGCAGCGGCTCGCGCGGGCGGAAGAGTTCTAAATCAGCCCCACGCGAAAAACGGACGATATTGCGAAAGCCGCGCTGATCGAGTTCGGCTTCCAGGCTCGGCGTCGCCACCATGATGCAGTCGGCGGCATTGTGGAAGCGCCGCAGGAAAGCGTAGCTCCACGCTGCCGGAATGCCCGTGCGAGCGTGAAGATATTCCGGGAATTTAGTGTGGAAACTGGTCGTGAATGGCCAACGGCGCTTCACCGCCAGCTTCTTGGCGGCCATGCCCAGCGGCCCTTCGGTGGGCAGGTGCAGCGCGTCTGGGTTGAAGGCATCCAGCAGCGCTTTAAGGCGCCGCGTTGGAAATAGCGCGAGGCGGATTTCAGGGTAGGTTGGGCAGGGTATCGTGCGGAATCGCTCCGGGCCGATCACCTCTACCACATGGCCTTGGCCTTCCAACTCGCGGCGCACGGTATCGAGCGTGCGAACAACCCCATTGACCTGGGGGAACCAAGCGTCGGTGACAATCGCAATACGCATGGGGTATGGAGCCAGTCTGTTAGCGCGCCGCAGCGGCAGGCAAAAGGGGCGAGCGCGGTTTCGGGGTTACTCCGAAAACGCTTTCGCGGTGGAAACAACGGGCTGGCGGGCAGGGTGCCACCCGAAGAGTTGACGGATTTCGGCCCAGTGCAGAATTTCCAGGCGGCCGTCGAAATGCTCCACAAGAGCGGTGCAGCTTTCCACCCAATCGCCATCGTTGCAGTAGAGAACACCCTGAATATCGCGCATCTCGGCGTGGTGGATATGACCACAGACGACGCCATCGAAGTTACGGCGCTTGGCTTCGTCGGCCAGCGCGTCTTCAAAATTCGAGATATATTCTACAGCGTTTTTCACGCGCTGTTTCAGATATTGCGACAAAGACCAGTAGGAAAAGCCGAGCTTATGCCGAGCAGCATTGAACCAAGTGTTAACAGCCAGCACAATATTATAAGCCCAGTCGCCCAGGTAGGCGAGCCACTTGGCGTAGCGGATAACGCCATCGAACTGGTCGCCGTGAATAATCAGCAAGCGCTTGCCGGTGGCGGTGACGTGAACCGCCTCGTCCACCACCGTAATGCCGCCGAATTCCATATTGCAGTAATCGCGGAGGGCTTCGTCGTGATTGCCGGGCACGTAGATTACTTTAGTGCCTTTGCGCGCTTTGCGGAGCACCTTCTGCACCACGTCATTATGGCTTTGTGCCCAAAACCACGTCCGCTTCAAGCGCCAACCATCGACAATATCGCCAACGAGATAAAGGTAATCGGAATCCGTAAATTTAAGAAAATCTAGCAGGGCGTCGGCCTTGCATCCCCTGGTTCCGAGATGAATATCCGAAATCCAAATGGCCCTATATTGAGTAATATTAACTTCAGCATCCATGGTCGCGGGCACACTCCGTTCTTATCCTTCCTCTCTTTCTGCCAGTGGCTCATGACATGTTTTTGACGGTTGGCGAATTTAATCAAATCTTCGTAATACGGTCACGGATTTGACGCCTCGAACACGGTTTTTGATCCGCGATATAACGACGTTTGCGAAGAAGGATGCGTCGGTCGATGGACGGTAGCGCGCAACAGGCCAACACTCTGTCAAGTCCATCCGCCGCCAATCCGGCGCGGCCCCTGCGGATCATCCTCAATCCCACAGCGGGTAAAGCGCGCGGGGCGCGGCTAAAACGGGCGCTAGACCGGCTGACGGCGGCGGGCACCGCGTGGCAAATTACCGAAACCCAAGCGCGCGGCGATGCGGAAGCGCTGGGCGAGACCCTTGCCCGCGATAGTTCGGTTGGCGGGATCATCGCGGCGGGCGGCGATGGCACCATCAACGAGGCAATCAATGGCGTGATGCGCGCCCAACGCGACGGGATCACGCCCGCGCCGTTCGGGCTGCTACCCCTCGGTACCGCCAATGTACTGGCGGGGGAGCTTGGCATAGATCAACCCGAAAGCGCCGCGAACGCCCTGCTCTCGGGCAGCACCCGCAAAATCAGCCTGGGGGTGTGCCACGGAGACGACGGCAGTGTGCGCTATTTTTCAATGATGGCGGGCGTGGGGTTCGATGCGCGCGTGGTCGCCGGGATCAATCCCGCCCTCAAGCGCCGCTTCGGTAAAGGGGCCTATGTTTGGCAAACCCTCGTGGAATGGCTGCGCTTCCAGCCCATCGCCTACCGGGTTTCGGTTGCGGGGGTAACGCACGCGGCAGCGTCGCTGATTATCGCCAACGGCCATTTCTACGCCGGGCGTTTTGTGGTGACGCCAGAAGCCGATTTAGCCGATCCGGCCTTAGTCGCCGCCAGCTTCACCAAACCGGGGCGCTGGGCCGCGCTGATGTATGCCGGGGCTTTGCCGATGGGGCTGTTGCCGAAGTTCCCCAGCCTCAAGCGTCAAAAAATCCAACGCCTGCGTGTCGAGGGGCCGGCGGGCGAGCCGGTTCAGGCCGATGGCGATAGTATTGGCACCTTGCCTATCACCATCGCCCATGCCGACGAGCGCTTAACGATCTTTGCGCCCCAAACCGCGAAATCATAGGGTCGCCGCGTTCGGGTCTTACGGCTGCCGTTGCCCTAGCCCGCGCAAGCTGCTAGGTTCCGCGCGCCTTATTCCAAAGACCGACAGGACAACAGGTTTTTCCGATGAAAATTAATGCGAACGAACTGCGCCAGGGTAACGTGCTTGAGACCGAAACGGGCCTATGGGCAATTCTGAAAGCCAATCACGTCTCGCCTGGTAAGGGCGGTGCCTTCGTTCAGGTGGAAATGCGGAACCTTCGCACCGGCATCAAGCGCGACGATAAGTTCCGCTCGGGCGAAACGGTGGAACGGGTACGGATTGATGATGAAGATTTCACCTTCCTGTTCGGCGACGATAGCCTGCTGACGTTCATGAACCCCGAAACCTACGACCAGATCGGCGTTCCGGTGGAACTGCTGGGCGAAAAGGCCGGGTTTCTGCAAGACGGCATGAAGGTGCAAATCTCGCTGTACGAAGGCACGCCGATCAGCGTTTCCTTGCCGCAGCAAGTGGTTTTAGAACTGGTGGAAGCTGATCCGGTGGTGAAGGGGCAAACCGCCTCTTCGTCCTACAAGCCGGGCAAGCTGGAAAACGGGATGCGAATCATGATCCCGCCCCATGTGGAAGCCGGGATTAAGGTTGTGGTCTTGACGGAAGACGGCTCTTACGTCGAACGCTTCAAGGGCTAACATTTTTGGGAACGGTCGCGGTTTTCTCCGTTTGCCGGGCTGAAATACACACGCGCGCGGATTGGGCTGTCCTAATCCGCGTCGTTCTTTGAAAGGGTTAGGTTATGGCGCGTTCCGCCATCATTACCGTTATGGCTAAGGCGGCGGAAAAAGCTGCGATTCGGTTAGTGCGCGATTTCGGGGAAGTGGAGAAGCTCCAGGTAAGCCGTAAAGGCGTTGCCGACTTCGTGTCCCAAGCCGATATCAAGGCCGAAGAAACCTTGCGCCAGGAGCTTGAAAAAGCCCGGCCCGGTTATGGCTTCTTGCTGGAAGAGAGCGGCGAGGTTAAGGGCGACGGCGTGAACCGCTGGATCGTCGATCCGCTGGACGGCACAGTGAACTTCCTGCACGGCCTGCCCCATTTCGCCATTTCCATTGGCTTGGAGCGCGAGGGCGAGATGATTGCGGGCGTGATCTACGACCCCGTGAAGCATGAGATGTTTCACGCCGAAAAGGGTGGCGGGGCGTTTCTCAATGAGTCGCGCCTGCGCGTTTCTGCCCGGCGCGATCTCAGCGGGGCGCTGATCGGCTGCGGTCTTCCCGCAGGCGGCCAGCCGGGGCAAGAGCGCGCGTTAAAGCAGGTTGCGGCAATAATGGCGCAAACGGGTGGCATCCGTCGCCTAGGCTCCGCCTCGCTCAATCTCGCTTACGTCGCCGCAGGGCGCCTCGATGGTTTCTGGGAAGAAGGGTTACACCCCTGGAATATGGTCGCAGGCTTGGTTCTGCTGAAGGAAGCCGGGGGCTATTCGTCGGATATTACCGGCGGCACCCGGATGCTCGAAACCCGCAGTGTTGTGGCCGCCAACGACTCGCTGCATCACAAGTTGGGCCAGTTGCTGCGGAAAGCGACGCCGCCTGCGCCGCGCGTGGCACCCAAGGCAGACACACCCGAAGCGTAAGCCTGGATTTTCACCGCCGCCGCGCGTAGGCTCCGCCAAGAGATAAACGCGGGGGCACGCGACGCTCTAAGCCTAAAGCCGACAATGGGGAGTGGGAGATGAGCAGGGTTCAGAACAGGGTTGGTTTCGTGCGCGGGGTTGGGCTTCTAACTTCCGGCCTTGTTCTGGGGGCGTTGATCGCCCCATCTATCGCGACCGCTCAACTGTATGGCGCGGGCCGCAACAATAGCGCCGTAACCGTCGATGAAGACGTGCTCGGTGCCTTGGGCGGTAGCAGCGCGCGCCCTGGCGTGAGCGTGGGGTTTCTGCCCGCCCCGCCCGCCCCGCCCCGGAGCAAGATCAATCAGATTCCGCCGCAAAAGGTGAAAGCCGCCCCGCCGCCCCGCGTGGCACCAGCCGCGCCCACTCCGCTTCAGACGAGCGTTCCGACCGCAGTATCGGTTGAGCCTTCCATGATTCCCGCCGCCGCCCCGCCGCAATCGCCGATGCCCAATCCCGGCCCACCGCCACAGATACCGACACAAGTCCCGCCAGAACCCCCACCTGCCGCCCGTGTTGCCGCCATCGCGCCGCCCGCAGTGCCCGCGCCTGCCCCTGTTGCAACCCCTGCCGTCGCCGTTCCAGGCCCGGCCGTCCCTAGCCCGACGATGACCGAGAAGGGCGCGCGCATCCTGTTCCTGCCGGATAGCGCCGATCTTCCCACCACAACCCGCCCGGCGCTGGATAGCCTCTTGAAGCTGGTGCAGAGCCAACCGGATCGCCGGATTCTGATTAGCGCCTATGCAGCGGGCACGCCCGAGACCGCCAGCCAAGCCCGCCGCCTCTCGCTAAACCGCGCGCTGACGCTGCGAAGTTTCCTCGCGGAGAAGGGTGTCCGCACGGCCCGCGTCGATGTGCGTGCGCTGGGCGGGCAGGTTGCCGATGGCCCCGCCGATAGGGTCGATGTTGAACTGACCGCGCCTTAATCCTCCCTAAAGCCCATTTTGAAGACTGGCTCTCACCAATGCTGCATCATTTGACGGGAACCCGGCGCTACCTGATCCGCATGGGCTTATTTTTGGCCTTGGGGACGGCGGTAACGGTGGCGCTATCGGGCGTTCTAAAAGATGCGTTTCTGCATAACCCCGGCCTCAATGGCGTCATTCTCGGCTGTTTGCTGCTGGGGATTATCTTCATCGTCCGGCAAGTGCTCATGCTATCGCCGGAAATCGCTTGGCTGGAAAACTATCAGCGCAATCAATCGGCTGCCGTCGCCATTCCGGTGAAACTGTTGGCCCCAATGGCGGCAATGCTGGGGGAGCGGCGCACGCGCCTCAGCTTGTCTGCAACTGCCACGCGCTCCCTGCTCGATAGTATCGGCGCGCGGTTGGATGAGGGGCGCGATATTTCCCGCTATCTCATTGGGCTGTTGGTGCTGTTGGGGCTGCTGGGAACTTTCTGGGGCCTTATTCAAACCGTCGAGTCCGTTGGCGATGTTGTCGGCAAGCTCTCGTTCGGGGGCGGCGACGCCGTGGCGGCGTTCGAGGATTTGAAAAAGGGCCTCGCAACGCCCCTATCGGCAATGGGAACCGCCTTCAGCTCCTCCCTGTTCGGATTGGCTGGGTCGCTGGTGCTTGGGTTTCTCGATTTGCAGGCGGGGGCCGCGCAAAGCCGCTTCTATAATGAGTTGGAAGAGTGGCTCGCGAGCCTCACCCGCATCGGCAACGCGGGGCCGACCAGCGAGGGCGACGCTTCAGTTCCGGCCTATATTCAAGCGCTGCTGGAGCAAACCGCCGATAGTCTCGATGCGCTGCAACGCACCCTGGCCCGTACCGAAGATGGGCGGCAGACCACAAACACCGCCTTGAATGCCCTGGTAGAGCATCTAGCCAACCGCGAGAAACCGGTAAGCCAGGTCGATGAAGTCTCGCGCAGCCACCTGCGGAACCTCGATCTGCACCTCAGTCAACTGCTGGACGATCAACGCCACGGGCGGGCCGAGTTGATCCAGGAAGTGCGCGCCGAAATCCGCCTGCTTGCGCGCACGATCGCCGCCTTGGCCGACGAGCAGGAGCGTTAGGCCATGCCCGGAAAGTCGCGGCGGCAACGGGGCAGCCCGGTCGATTACTGGCCGGGTTTTGTCGATGCGCTCTCGACACTGCTCATCGTCATTATTTTTCTGATTCTGGTGTTCGTGCTGGCGCAGTATTTCCTCAACCAAGCCCTCTCTGGGCGGGATGAGGCGCTCTCGAAGCTCACCGATCAAATCGCTCAGCTTTCCGACATGCTCGCGCTGGAAAAAGCCAATTCGGCGGAACTGCAACTCAGCCTCGGGCGGCTCACCGTCGATCTGCAAAGCGCCGCCACGGCGAGAGATGACGCGATTGGCCGCTTGGCCTCGGTGATGGCCGAGCGCGATAGCCTGACTGGACGGCTGACCGACACGAACGCCAGACTGGCAGAGCTTCAGGGCCTCAATCAAAAAAGCGCCACCGATCTGGAAACCGCCAACCGCGCCGTTCAGGCCGACCGCGCAACGATCGAGGTTCACCTGCGGGAGTTAGCCAGCCTCAAGGCCGATATAGACGCGCTGCGCCGGGTTCGGGGGGAGTTGGAGGCCAAGGCTGCCACCCTCGGTGGGCAGGTGGAGGAACGTGATAAGCAGTTAGGTGCCTTGCGCGACCGCTCGAAGGAACTCGAAGCGCGGCTTTCAACCGCCGAAGAGCGGACAGTATTGGCCCAGCGCGATATTGCCCAGCGCGATATTCAACTGGCCGAACTGCTGGCACGCGGTGAAGTGCAGGGCGGCGAGCTTTCGCGGGAAAAAGCCCTGTCGGCAGAGGCAAAAAAGCAAGTGGAGCTTCTCAACAGTCAGATGCAAGCCTTGCGCGATCAACTGGCCCGCATCGCCGCCGCGCTTGAAGCATCGGAAACCAAGGCTAAAGAGCAAGACGTGCAAATCGTTGATCTCGGTAAACGCCTGAATGCCGCCCTAGCCTCCAAGGTGGAGGAGTTGGCGCGCTACCGTTCGGAATTCTTTGGGCGTTTGCGGGAAGTCTTGGGCGAGCGCCAAGAAGTGCGGATTGTTGGCGACCGCTTTGTGTTTCAGTCGGAAGTCTTGTTCGATGTCGGCTCGGCAGACTTAGGCGAGGCCGGGCGCACGCAGTTGGCGGGGCTGGCCGCTGTTATTAAGGACGTTGCCCCGCGCATCCCGGCAGACCTTAACTGGGTCTTGCGCGTCGATGGCCATACTGACCGGGTGCCAATTCGTACGGCGCAGTTCCCGTCTAACTGGGAGCTTTCGACTGCGCGCGCCATCTCGGTAGTGAAATTCATGATCGACCAGGGCGTGCCTGCCGACCGTTTGGCCGCCACCGGCTTCGGTGAGTTCCAACCGCTCGACCCGCGCGATGATGACTCCGCCCGCCGCCGTAACCGCCGGATCGAGTTCAAGCTAACCGAACGGTAAAACAGCGTTACGGCTTTGGGGGCGCTGGCTTTTTCGCAACCGGTTTCGCCGTGGGGGCCACTTTCGGCTTTGCGAGAGCGGGCTTTGCTGCCACAGGCTTAGAAGCGGCAGGCTTCTTCACCGCCGCTTTCGGCTTGCCTCCGCTTAACGCAGCAAGGGCCGCAGCCCCCGTGGGCAGCGTAGAAACCGGCACCGGCGTTGCGGGAACACCCGACAAAGGCTCCAACCGCACGATCATCTTGGGGCTGCGAAACATGCCCAAGGCATCGGCGGCGGATTTGCTGAGATCAATGACATAGACGCGCGAATACGGCCCGCGATCATTCACCCGAACAATCACCGAGTTCTCAGTCGCCGTATCGACGACCCGCAGGTAAGAGCCTAACGGCAGTGTAAGATGGGCTGCTGTGAACAGGCTATCGTCCAGCGCCTCGCCGGTTGCCGTTGTATGAGTGAATTTGGAGCGCTTGTACCACGCAGGCCGTCCCTGCTGGAGGGGCGTGTTGGACGCAAACTCAGGTTGTTCCACAATCGGCGTGGAAACAGGTGCGACGGCTAAAACGGGGTTCGACACCGGGTGTAACACCGGCTTATCCCTTAGCGCTTCCTGCGTCCCCACCAGCGGCGGCGCAGAGGGTGAGCAAGCTGCAAGCTGAATGAGGAGCACGCAGAGGCCAAGGCGATGCCTAACCCGCATCACAGCGAAAATAAGCCGCCGTTAAAATGGATCAACGGCGCGAACGGCGCACTCGAACCGGAACCGCCTGCTGAACGGGGCCTTTGGCCACCGCGAGCGTTACGGACACAAGAACTGCAAGGCTCACCGCCAAAGTGAGTAGAATTGCATCCATCGCCCGTCTCCCGTAATCGCACCGTAGGAACCTCATTTTAGGCTCCGTCCACGCTCGATATCATTCATGTAATTTAAGCATGGCAGCTTTGCTAACGGCCTGCAATAGATTCCCGACTCTCGAAAATCGTCAGTTCTCCTTCGGATTGAAATTGGGGGCAATATATTGCTTAATATCAACCGGGTCGATTTGGTCTGGCTGCAAGAACTTCTCGGCATAGTCGCGGTAAACGCCGCTGCGGAGGAAAAGATCAAATAAATCAGGATCAACATGGTTGTCCTGTTTCATCCGGGCCATGATCGCGATAGATTCCGAAATCGGCTTTGGCTTTTTGTAGGGTCGGTCGGCTGCGGTGAGCGCTTCAAAAATATCGGCAATCCCCATCATCCGCGCGGGCAGCGACATTTCATGGCGCTTTAGGCCCTTGGGATAACCCGTGCCGTCCATTTTCTCGTGATGGCCACCCGCTATTTCCGATACATTCTTCAGCAATTTCGGGAACGGCAGCGCATCGAGCATTTGAATGGTTAGCACGATGTGATCGTTGATGATCTTGCGGTCTTCAGTATTGAGCGTGCCACGGCGGATACAAAGGTTCATCACCTCATCTTCCAACAGCAGCGGCTTCAACTCGCCTTCCACGCACCAGGTTTGCGTCGTGATGGCCTTGATACGGTCCACGCTGGTATCGGGAGTAAACTCCGTTCCGAAGTTTACTTGGCGTAAGAACAAAAACTGCTCGTCGATCTCGGCAATACGCGCGGCGCAGGTGCCTGCAAGCTCTTTTTCATCGCCACCTTCAACCCGTCCCCGCCAATAGGCAATTTGCGCGTCGCGGCGCAACACCTCGTGCCGGGCGCGGATTTCTTCAATGCGGTCAGAGATTTTTTCGAGCTTGGTCGCCTTGTCCATAATATGAACCGGTGTCGTAACTTTGCCCACGTCGTGCAAACCGCCCGCCACGCGCAACTCGTACCATTGGTCGTCGCTCAAATCGAAGTCAGCCAGCGGCCCCTCGGTTTCGCGGCACGCCGCCGCCGCCAGCATTTCGGTGAGCGCCGGAACGCGCTGGCAGTGACCGCCGGTATAGGGCGATTTCGCATCAATCGCGCCAGCCATCAGCTTGATGAACGCATCGAACAGATTGCGCTGTTCTAAAATAAGCTGCTGGTTTGTGAGCGCCATCGCCGCCTGACTGGCCAGCGCCTCGATCAAGGGCACTAGATCGCTCCCAAACACCTCCACCGCCCCGGTAATCGGGTTCTTGCGGTTGATAAGCTGCAATACCCCCACAACATCGCCAAGATGGTTACACAGCGGCACCGTAAGGAAACTCTGCGAGCGGTAGCCCGTGGTTTCATCGAAACGCTTGGTGCCAGAGAAATCAAAGTCTTTGGCGTGATAGGCGTCGTCGATATTAACGATTTTATGGGTCAGCGCCGTGTAGGTCGCCACATTATTGTGATTGGGGCTGCCATCGGGGCGGTGCAGTGGCAGGTCCGGCAGTTGCACCGGCTCGCCAGTGGTGCCACCCTTGGCAAAGCCTAGCGTGTCGTTCCGCAAAATCACGAAGCGCAGGCCATCGGTATCGGTTGTTAGATAGAGCGTGCCGCCATCGGCATTGGATAATTCTTTCGCGCCGACGATGATTTGTTCGAGCAGACGATTGGGATTGCGCTCTGCCGCCAGCGCCGTACCGATCTCGATAAGGCGTTTGAGCGCCGTCTCAGCCGTAACGGTTCTATCTGCGGTGATACTCATCACATTACAATCTCTACATCGCTTCGTTTATCGTCTTATCAGTATGGCGTGATTCGCAGGCATTGTCATCCATACGCCATCGTTTTCCCGGCGTTTTAATGATTTTTGAGTCGCAATTAAACTATCAAAATGCGTCTTTTAGCCGCATTGCAACCATACCCGCCATGAGGGCTGCGGTGCGAAAACGCCCGCCGGGGAATTCGGGACGCGGTAAAGACTCCAGCAAAGCCAAACGGTCGGAGCGGTCGCAAATCCCTTCGGCCAGCAGCGCGCCCGATAGCGTTGCCAACGCTAAACCGTGGCCGGAATAGCCGTGAGCGAACCAAACCCCTTGCTCCAACTGCCCCATCTGCGGCTCCCGCCGGGGGGTAATATCAATTAAGCCGCCCCAGCCGAACGCTACCTTGGCATCGGCAATCTGCGGGAACACGCGCGCAAGGCGTGGGCGCAGCGCTTTGGCAATATCGCGCGGCTCCCGGCCCGAGTAATTCGCCAGCCCACCGAAGAGAATGCGGCCATCGCCCGTAGGCCGGAAATAGTCCAGAACAATATTAGCATCACAGGCCGAAAGCGGACGGCTGAGACAGTCTTTCAGCCGCTCGCCCAGCGGTTCGGTGGCGATAATGCAGCTTGCGACCGGCATAATGAGCGGCCACAGGTCTTTCACCAACCGCCCCAGGTAGGCATTGCCGCAGAAGATGACCTCTTTCGCGCGCACGCGGCCTTCCGCCGTTGCCAGCATGGGGCGCGTGCCAGAGGCCCAGGCGGTAACGCGGCTTTCCTCATAGATCAGCGCGCCCGCCGCTTCCGCCGCGCGCGCTAGCCCAAGCGTGTAGTTCAGCGGATGAAGGTGGCAGCCACTGGGATCGTAAAGGCCGCCGCAATAGAGCGGAGAGTGAACCACCGCGCGGGTTTGCTCAGCATCCCAAACTTCCAGGGTCGATTGATCGTAATGCGCGGCCATGCGCGCCGCCTCGGCCCTAAACTCGGTCAGATGGCGGGGTTTGAGCGCGAGCGTGATTGCGCCTTCCATGAAATCGCAGGCAATGGCGTGGCGGGTGATGCGATCTCGCACCATCTGCACTGCTTCGCGCGATAAATCATAAAGTTGCTGGGCTTTATAAAGACCGTAGCGGGCTTCAAGCGCCGGTTGCCCTGCCGAAAACCCATTAAGAATCTGCCCGCCAGAGCGGCCCGACGCCCCGCCGCCAACCTTCCCCGCTTCCAACACCACAACCCGCAGGCCGCGTTCGGCCAAGTGAAGGGCCGTGCTGATACCCGAAATACCACCGCCACAAATGGCGACATCCACATCAACCTCCCCGCGCAGGCGCGGGCGCGGCGGGCGCGGCGGGGCCAGGGTGGCGTCATAGTAGGACGGGGCGGGGATGGGAGCGACGCGCTTCATGCTAGTAACATGGCTCAAAATGATCGCCCTTTGCAATGCGGTCGTGAGCTGTAGTGCCCCCCCCGAGCCGCCGATATTATCTGCCCCTTCACCGCTGTTACCTTCTATGTGGCGGCCTGCTAACCGAGATTTTTATAAAACATTTGACGTAAGGAAGCCTTGATACTGCGCCCATGCTTTTTGTCAGCGAATCGTCGCAAGCCTCGAAATCCAGCTTTCCCTCTGGCTTGAACCCGAAAAACCGGGCATGACTAAAGGGTTATTCGTCTTTGGACTGCTCAATGCTCCTTCCGCCCGCCATTTCCATCCGAGGCTTAGAAAAAACCTATCGTCGCCACGGCATCGGCCCGGCGAAGCACGCCCTGAAGGGGATTGATCTCGATATTCCCCAAGGCTCGCTGTTTGCGCTGCTGGGGCCGAACGGGGCCGGGAAATCGACCCTCATCAACATCATGGCCGGCTTGGTGCTAAAAAGCGCGGGTCAGGTAACGATCTGGGGGGCCGATCTCGATACCGACCCGCGCCGCGCCCGCGCTTCCATCGGTATTGTGCCGCAAGAGCTGAATATCGACGCTTTTTTCACACCGCGCGCGCTGTTGGACCTGCAAGCAGGGCTTTACGGCGTGCCCAAAGCCGCGCGCCGCACCGATGCGCTGCTGGAAACCGTTGGCCTTACCGATAAAGCTAATTCCTACGCCCGCACGCTATCGGGCGGAATGCGGCGGCGGTTGATGGTGGCAAAGGCAATGGTCCATTCCCCACCAATTCTGGTACTGGACGAGCCGACCGCAGGCGTGGACATCGAGTTGCGCCAACAACTGTGGGCGAATGTGCGCGATCTCAACCGTCAGGGCGTGACCGTGCTGCTCACCACTCATTATCTTCAAGAAGCCGAAGAACTCTGCGACCGTATTGCCATTATCGCCGATGGCAAGGTGCGCGTGAACGATACAAAAGAAGCGCTGCTGGCGCGGTTGGATGGCAAAGAACTCTATATCACCCTCGCCGCCCCCCTGCCCGTGCCGCTAACGCCGGAGTTGATCAGCCTCGGCGCGCAACAGGTGGGCGGCGAAACGCTGCTGTTCCGCCACCGTCGCCTCGACGGCCTCGTGCCGCGCGTGCTGGCCGCTGTGGCCGAGGGGGGGTTCGTTATTGCCGATCTCCGCACTGCCGAGGCCGATTTGGAAGATGTTTTTCTCCAACTCACCCGCCCCATCGCGGCGGGACCGCAGGCGGCATGACCCATGCCAAGCCCACCCGCGCGCCTCTTTCGCCTGCTCAGGAGTGTTCTCATGTTCGGTAGCCTATCCCTGTCGTTGCCGGGGTGCGCGCCGCCCGAACCGATGAAACTGGGGCCGTCGATTGCAGAACCTCTGTTGTCGGCCCAGTCGGCCCGTATGCCCGATGGCGGATTATTGCCCGTGCGCGTGACCAAGGCGCATGGCCCCTGCAAAGCGGTGATCATCGCGCTGCACGGCATGAATGATTATGGCACCTTCATTGCCGATGCGGCGGAAGATTGGGCACGCCAGGGCGTCGAGACCCTCGGCATTGATCTGCGCGGTTTCGGCGAGGCACCGCTGGTGGGGCGTTGGGTGGGGGAGGACGGGTTCGTCAACGATCTCGAAACCATCGTGCGCCTCGCGGGGCAGCAGTATGCCGGAGTGCCGATCTATGTGCTGGGCGAAAGCATGGGCGGGGCCATCACCCTGCTGGCCGCCGCCCGCGACCAACTGCCTGGCGTGCGCGGGATCATTCTGTCGGCCCCAGCGGTGCTTGGGCGGCAAGCCCTTGGCTGGTTCCCGAGCCTTGCGCTCGATATGACCGCCAGCCTGTTCCCCGGTTTCAGCCCGACGGGCCAGGGCCTCGGCGTTCGTCCATCCGATAATGAGCCGATGCTAAACGCTTTGGGCCGCAACCCGCTGGTGCTGAAAGGCACTCGGCTCGATACAGTCTATGGGCTGGTCGATCTGATGGACGCGGCCCTCAAACGCGGCGGGACCGATGCCATCCCCACGCTATTTCTGTATGGCGCGAAAGATGAAATCATCCCAAAAGCCCCTACAGCTCAGCTTTTGGCCCGGTACCGCCGCCTGCACAAAGGCGCATCCTGGCGCTTTGCCTATTATCCCGACGGCTGGCACCTGCTGACCCGTGACCGGCAAGCGCCGATTGTTATTCAAGATATCGCCACCTGGGTGTTCAACCAGGACGCGCCCCTGCCCTCCGGCCTAGAGCGGCAAGATCGGCAAATTCCGGGGCATTCTGATGAATGATTTCAATAAGAGCACCCGCACCACCGGTTGCGTCGGCGCGCCGTGGAATGATGGCGACAAAACCGTGCTGCGCCTTTCGGCGGGCGTGGCCGCTGGCTTCGGCGACGACAAAGGCCCCCGCGTTCTAGGCCGCCTGCGCGTCGTCTTCTAACCCCAAAGCCAAACGCGAAGGGGGTTGCACTCCGCCGCCCCCTTCGCTAAGGTCCGCCTCGAAAGCCCGGTTTTAACCGCGATGCACCCGTAGCTCAGCTGGATAGAGCGCTGCCCTCCGAAGGCAGAGGCCAGGGGTTCGAATCCCTTCGGGTGCGCCAATTTTTTCAAGGACTTACCGATAATAAAAAGATCAGTCGGTATGGAAAATCGGAACCATCATCGCCCAATGCTCGCTGGCGGCGCGGCTAGGTAGGGGGATTTGGCAGGGGCTACAGAAGCTCCACCACCGCTGGGTTTCAGGGTCGGCGGATATCTCAGCCATATCGGCGTCGAAATTGGTGCCGTGATATTCCCAGTAGCCAAATAATAGATTGGGGCTGACATAGATAGCTGAGAAAGGCTATTTCTGTCAGATGGATAAGGCAAGGCGGCGGAGCAGGCTGCTCCCAAGTATTCAGCTTGAGCTTTTG
>JAYSQZ010000051.1:0-7795 GCA_043721315.1 Alphaproteobacteria bacterium | reverse complement strand
GGGGGGGGGGGTGGGGGGGGGCGGTCCCCCGGCACCCCGCTTAAGGGCCTGTCGGCCCTTAAGAATCCCCTGCCTTGGGAGAGGCATAGGCCAAATATATTGATCAATGACTAATTTCTATTACACCAGGAATTTTTAATATAGGCAAATTCACTAATTTTCTTTCGCTATCATTACAAAATGCCATGATGGAATTATATAATTGAAGGTTGGCCTGTTCGCATTTTTCGATTAAAATCTTTATGTCTTGAATATAAATTTTTGATGATTTCGGATTTTTATAAAATTCTTCGACAATTTCTATGTGATCTTCATGTAATACCATCAATCCGTGGCCTATCTTATTGCGCATATCTCTTATTTCATTGGCTCTTTCTATAAAATCTTGCCACTCCGCCCCAGATGTTTCTTCTTCAAGAAATTCTAAAATCTTGGAAAATTTACTATGTTTTGATTTTGAATATTTTTTTGATAAATGGTCGTTTTTTTTCGATCATTTTCATAATATGATACTCAAGTTTTGAAGAAATAACAATCATTGTGCCAAAATATTTTGCAAACTCGTCGGTTGATAGATTGGAAATCATGTTTTTCTCATTTCTAATAAGATATAAAATGAAAGCATTCGTTAGTCATAGGTTTATATTGTCATTTTTTTGTCGACCCAATCTTCTCCACTGAGACGCACGAGATGATTTCCACGCTGAACGATAAGGTTGGTATCAGTTTGAGCAGCAATGCTACGCGCCTCAACTGCCGCCCGCTCGAAAGCAGCAAGCTCGTTCCGCACTTCCTGGGAAACTGTCTGCGAGGGCTGATAGTGTCTCATGAATGGCCTCCCGATAGTACAGCAATGGTCACATCACCAGAATTATCATACAGCGTCCAACTATCGACCGCAGCCTTATAATGCTGCTCGAAGTTTTTCAGCCCGGCCTCAAAGCGCCGCCGAATAACCGCTTCGGGGATTGAGTGACCGCCATGCTGAACCCGCTCTTTCACGCGGGCAATGGCGATTTCCGCCGAGGGCAGCGACACGAACACCAGCCGGACAAAATACCCCGCCGCCCGCCACGCCCGTATCTGCCGCAAATACCCCAACCCCGACAGCGTCGTCTCAACCGCGAAACTCTTCCGGTCCGCGACCGCGCGGGTAATTTCGTCCAGCATCAGCCGCCCGGCCTGCAACGCCACCCGCTCAGGCTCGAAGGGGGACAAGCCCGCTGCGATTAGGTCAGCGTTAATGAAGCGTTTGCACTGGCCTTCGTTCGGCAAGAAGGCGCGGGCGAAGGTGGTTTTTCCGGCCCCGTTTGGCCCGGCGATCATCAACACGCGCGGCGGGGCGGTCATCTCAGCCGCCCCGATAGCCGTTGGTGATGGGATACCGCCGCTCGCGGCCAAAACTGCGGCGCGTGAGTTTCACGCCCGGCGCGGATTGGCGGCGCTTATATTCGGCCCGGTCGAGCATCGCCCCCACGCGCGTCACCAGCGCTTCCGGGTAGCCTGCCGCGACGATTTCGGCGTGGGAGTTTTGGCCTTCGATGATCCCGGCCAGAATTGCATCCAGCACCTCATAGGGCGGCAGCGTGTCCTGGTCGGTCTGGTTCGGCTTTAGCTCGGCGGTTGGTGGTTTGGTGATAACGCGCTCCGGCATCACTAATGTGTCGGACCCTGCTAGCGGCCCCAGTGCGCCTGCGGGGGCGTGGCGGTTGCGCCAGCGGCAGACGGCGAACACGTCCGTCTTATACAGGTCTTTCAGAATAGCGTAGCCGCCGCACATATCACCGTAGAGCGTGGCATAGCCCACGGCCATTTCGGACTTATTGCCGGTGGAGAGCACCATCGCCCCCAGCTTATTACTCAGCGCCATCAGGGTTACACCGCGCGCGCGGGATTGAATATTCTCTTCGGTGGTGTCGGCAGCGCGGCCTTGCGTGAGCGGGGCGAGCATCTGGGCGAACGCCGCCATCGCGGGTTCAATGCTGACCGTGTGCAGCGCGATTCCCAGGCGTTCCGCCACGCCTGCCGCATCGTCCAAACTATCCTGCGAGGTGTAGGGCGAGGGCATCATCACGCCCGTAACCCGGCTTGGCCCTAGGGCATCGACAGCAATCGCCGCCGCCAGCGCCGAATCGATTCCGCCCGAAAGCCCTAGAATAACGCCGGGAAAGCGGTTTTTATCGACGTAATCGCGCAACGCCACCACCATCGCGGAATACAGCGCTTCATCGCGGCTGAGGTCCGGGGCGGATGGCTGCGGGCTGCTTAAAACAATCTTGCCGTCCGCCGCGCGCGACAGAGTGATAAGCCCGAGTGCCGCTTGGAAGGCAGGCAGGGTTAGCACGGTCGTATCGTCGGCCCCCACGGCAAACGAGGCCCCGTCGAAGACCATTTCATCTTGCCCGCCGACTTGGTTCACATAGACCAAGGGTAGCCCGGTTTCCTGAATGCGGGCACGGGCGAGGGCGCGACGTTCGGCGGTTTTACCGTCCTCGAAGGGGGAGCCGTTTGGCACCAGCAGAATTTCTGCGCCCATTTCCGCCAGCGCCTCGGATACATCGGGCGTCCACATATCCTCGCAGATCGGCACGCCCAGCTTAACGCCGCGAAACAGAATCGGGCCAGGGATCGGGCCGGGCGTGAACACGCGCTTTTCATCGAACACGCCATAGTTCGGCAGATCATGCTTTACGCGGACGGCGGCAACTTTTCCGCCCTCAAGCAAGGCAACGCAGTTGCCGGATTGCCCGCCCAGTTGTAGCGGAACCCCCAGCAACAGCGCGGGGCCACCATCGGCGGTGTCGGCAGCCAACGCTTCTAACTCCGCCCGGCAGTCGGCGAGGAATTTCGGGCGCAACACTAAATCTTCCGGCGGGTAGCCCGACAGGGTGAGTTCGCTGAACAAAATCAGGTCGGCCCCCGCTTTTGCCGCCTCGGCCCGCGTGGCGCGGATAAGCGCGGCATTGCCCACAAGATCGCCCACATGGGGGTTGAGTTGCGCCAGCGCGAGGGTAAGCGCCCGGTCGGCCATTCTAACCATCCTCCAGATACAAAAGCGTCGCGAGGCCAATTAGGCAGCCGATGGCCGCCGGGGTCCAGGCCGCCAGTTCTACGGGGATGCTGGCGGATTTGCCTAGGGCCTGCACAAGATCGTTCATCAAATAAAACCCAAAGCCGACAATCACCCCAAGGCCGATGCGCGCACCGACGCCGCCCCGCCGGGCGGAGCGGAGCGAGAAGGTCGCGGCAATCAGCACCATCGCCGCCAGCAAGACCGGCACCGCCAGTTGACTGTGCAGATAGAGCCGATGGCGCGTTGCCGAAAACCCGGCATTCTCCAGCACCGAAATGAAATCCGGCAGCGCCCAGAACGACATGGTTTCAGGCCGCGCGAAGCTCTCTTGAATGCGGTCTGGGGTTAGGTCGGTGGGCAGCACTAACCGCCCGATAGGTTTGGAGGGTTGACCGTTCGGCGCTTCCGAGGCGGGATCAATCACCCAAGCACCGTCGCTTAAGGTGGCGGTAGGCGAATCGACTCGCGACAGGAAGCGGCCTTGCGCGTCGTAGCGCAAAATCATCACGCCGCTGAGTTTGCGAAGGTCGCGGCTCACTTGATCGGCGTGGATAATCGCCGTCGCGCCCTCGGTCCCCGCTTGGCGCAGCCATAGCCCGGCGGGGGATACGATCATTTGTTCCACCTGCCCGCGCAGCAGGCGGCCTTCCAAAACCTCGTAACGGGCGAAGGTAACGGCGGAAAGCTGGTTCAACAGCGCTACTTTTAGAATTCCAAGCCCGATGGCGACGAATAGGGCCGGGGCGAGGAATTGCCACACGCTAATTCCCGCCGCGCGCGCCACGATCAACTCGTTACTGCGCGTCAAGCGCCAGAAGGCCATGATCGCGCCGAACAATACCGCGAAAGGCAGCAGGGTTTGCGCGGTTTGCGGCAGTTTTAGCAAGGCCAGATGCAGCACCGTGGTAAAGCCTACATCGGGCTTGGAGGCGGCCCGTCGCAGCAGTTCTACGACATCGGCAATGAAGATGACCGCCGATAGCCCTAGGAAAAAGCTAAACAGCCACACGCCGAAATGCCGGGCGATATAGCCCCAGAACAGCGGTGAGATCCGCATTATCGGGCCTCCGGGGGCGGAAATAGCCTTGCTGGGCGCGCGATCAGCACGCCGGCCCCTACTGTAATGGCGAGCGGAAGCACATAGAGCAGAACGATGGCCTCGCTCATTCGGTTCGCCAGCGTCGAGAGCGCGAAGAAGAGTGCTTGCGTGAGGGCAGCCAGCAGGACGGCCATAAAAATCCGCTGGGTCTGGCCACGCCGATTGAAATCGCCGGAAAGCAGCGCGCCGAAGGCTATGGCTAGAAACGCCGGGATTAACAAAGGCGCGGCGAGGCGTTGATGGGCTTCGATCAACAGACCGCGCCGGGTGCGCGCGTCCAGCCCGTCTTCGGGCCACAGAAGCTCGTCCAGGTAGCGCTCGGTGCCTTCGCGCTGGCGCGGGCCGGTCTGGCCGGTCACGCGGTCGATGTCCACGGTATAGCGGTCGAAAAACAAAAAGCTGACGCGGCCCGTCTCTCGATCCAACTCCTGCCGATTGCCGCTGACCATAATCAGGCGCGGCCCGTCCGGGCTTTGCACAATCGTGCCCCTGTCGGCGATATAGGTCGCAGGGCGCACGGAATTACGACTATCGTGAACCATGATGCCGAACAAATCGCCTTGCCCCCCCTGTTCACGCACGAACAGGGTTAGCTGTTCATCAAGTTGAGTGAACACCCCCTCTTGCAGCAGAACGGCGGCGAAATTACTCCGCAAGCTGGCCTGCATATCCTTGAACGCGCGGTAGGAGGTGGGGAGGCCGTAGAGCGTTAGCCCGTAGCCGATACCGAGGGCGACCAGCATCACGGCCACCGCCGGGCGCATCAACTGGCTTGGCCCTTGGCCTACGGCGCGCATCGCCAGCAACTCGCTATCGGCCTGGAGGCCGTTGTAGGTGAACAGCACGGCGGCAAAAAGCGCGATGGGCAGAATCACCGTCAGGAAATTCGGCAACACGAGGGCCGAAATGCTGATGAAGGTGGAAATCGGCAAGCCGCGATTGACGGTTAGATCAATGAAGCGCAGCGATTGACTGAGCCAAATGGCAGCGGTGAGCACGGTCAACACGGCCAACGTGGCCACGCTCACCTGCCTCGCGATATAGCGGTCGAAGCGGGAAAACATAACCAGCACTATAGGCGGGCGGCACGCGCCTCGCTAGTCCCCCCTTGCAGGGAGGGCGCGTGCATCGTACATCCCGCCTAGAAGCCCACAGATGAGGGCGCGGGGGAATGATGGATCAATCGGCACGGATTTTCGTTGCAGGCGCGCGCGGCCTAGTTGGCGGGGCAATCGTTCGGCAGTTGCGCGGCAAGGGCTTTACCAATCTGCTCACGCCGGGCCGGGCTGAGGTTGACCTGACGGATCGTGCCGCGCTCGATGCTTATCTTGCCGCCCATAAACCGCAGTTCGTGTTCGATGCTGCCGCTAAAGTCGGTGGGATTCAGGCGAATAACCAGTTTCCGGGCGATTTTATTCGAGAGAATCTACTGATTCAAACGAATTTGATCGACGCGGCCTTCCGCGCGGGTGTGGAGAAATTCGTCTTTCTCGGCTCCTCCTGCATTTACCCGAAGTTCGCGCCGCAGCCGATGCAGGAAGACTATTTGCTGACGGGCATTTTGGAGCCGACGAATTCGGCCTATGCGATTGCCAAAATTGCGGGCATCGAGATGATAAATGCTTACCGCCGCCAGTTCGGCTTCAAAGGCATTTCCTTAATGCCGACGAACTTGTATGGGCCGGGCGATAATTATGATCTGAACAATAGCCACGTTCTGCCCGCCCTCATCCGCAAGTTCCACGAGGCCAAGCTGGCGGGCGCGGCAGAAGTAGTGGTCTGGGGTACGGGCACGCCGCGCCGGGAGTTCTTGCATTGCGATGATTTGGCCGATGCCGCGATCTTCCTGATGCAAACCTATGATAGCCCCGAGATTATCAATGTCGGCGTTGGCGACGATATTCCGATTGGCGAATTGGCGCTGCTGGTGAAGGAGATCACTGGGTTTCAAGGCGCGCTGGTGCAAGATACCAGCAAGCCCGATGGCACGCCGCGCAAGCTGCTCGATGTGTCGCGCCTCACGGCCCTCGGCTGGCACCCTAAACTGTCGTTGCGCGACGGGATTACGCAAACCTACGCCGCCTATCAAGCATCGCTGCGGGCGGCGGCATGACGGTTGCCGCCGTATTGGCGCTCTATCGCGGGATCGGCTGGGGGTTGAAGCCACTGCTGCCCGTCTTCTTGGGGCAACGGTTGAAGCGCGGTAAGGAGCATCCCCTGCGGTGGCGCGAGCGGCTGGGGGAGCCGGGGGTGGCCCGCCCGGCAGGGCCTTTAGTGTGGTTTCACGGCGCGAGCGTTGGCGAATCGCTGGCGCTGTTGCCGGTGATTGCAGCCTTGCGCGCGGATCGGCCCGATTTGGTGCTGCTGGTAACGACCGGCACCGTCACGTCTGCCGCCCTGCTGGCCGAGCGGTTGCCGAACGGGGCCATTCACCAGTTCATTCCCATTGATGCGCCGTGGGCGGTCGATCGGTTTCTCGCCCATTGGCAACCCGATTTGGTGCTGTGGACGGAATCTGACCTGTGGCCGACGATTCTAACCCGGCTGAAAGCGCGTACAACGCCGCTGCTGCTGCTGAACGGTCGCCTGTCCGACAGCTCCTTCCAGCGCTGGCAGCGGGCGAAGCCGATTATTCGGCACTTGCTCGGGTGTTTCAGCGAGGTTTTGGCGCGCGGCGAGGAAGATGCCGCGCGGTTTCGCGCTCTAGGGGCCGCGCGCGTGCAGGCGGTGGGAAACCTCAAACTCGCAGCAGAGCCTTTGCCGGTCGATGCAGTGGCACTGGCGGAGGCGCGCGCGCTTCTTGGCGACCGTCCGGTGATCGTCGCGGCCAGTACGCATCCGGGGGAAGAGGCGCTGATGGCCGAAGCGCACCGCGCGCTCTTGCCCGATTTCCCGGACCTCCTGACAATCCTCGCCCCGCGTCATCCCCATCGCGGGCGGGAACTTGCGGCGGAATTGGCGGCACCTTGCCGCTCGCAGGGCGCGGCGCTTCCGGCGGGCGGCCTTTATATCGCCGATACGATGGGGGAGCTTGGGCTGTGGTATCGCCTCGCTCGTGTCGCGGTCATCGGCGGCAGTTTCATTCCCCACGGCGGCCAAAATCCCACCGAAGCCGCGCGCCTCGGTGTGCCGCTGCTGTTCGGCCCCTCTATGGAAAATTTCCGCGACGAGAGCGAAGCGCTGTTGGCAGAAGGCCGCGCGGCGCGCGTGACGGGCGAGGGGTTGGCGGAAGCGCTTGCGCGGCTTTTAAGCGGCCCCGTCTTGCCAGGATTGGCTGACACGTTAGAAAGTGGTGCTCTGGTGGCTATCTTGACTATCTTGCGACCCAGGTTGCCGCAAAAGGTGTAGGCTTCTTCTGAAGAGGGAGATAGCCCCTGAGCGCGCTCAATGCACGGCGGGTTGGCACATTATTTTAGGGGATGGAGCTGCCGCCGAAGTGACCGACGACAGTGCCTGTTCGGGGGATGTGTCTGAGTCGCTCCGGCGCATTTGACGCGCAAAGCACGCCGGGAAGCGATCAAACGCACGGCGGCCACTCGCCACCCCTGCATTACCCATATGTTTGGCGTCTCGGGGCGGCACTGTCAAGTCTCGCACTCTTTAATCGCTTCGACAGTTTTTAA
>JAYSQZ010000050.1:0-23224 GCA_043721315.1 Alphaproteobacteria bacterium | reverse complement strand
GGGCCATCTTCGTCACGCTGATGCTGCCGGTGGAGGTGCGGATCGGTCCGACCTACAAGGTGGTGTCGGATTTCGGCATGCTCAATACCTACGCGGGCCTCACCGTGCCGCTGATCGCCTCGGCCACCGCCACCTTCCTGTTTCGCCAGTTCTTTCTCACCGTGCCCGATGAACTGGTCGAGGCCGCGCGCATCGACGGCGCCGGGCCCATGCGCTTCTTCAAGGACATTCTGCTCCCGCTGTCAACGACCAGCATCGCGGCCCTGTTCGTGATCCAGTTCATCTACGGCTGGAACCAGTACCTGTGGCCGCTGCTCATCACGACATCGGGCGAGATGGATACTGTGGTGATCGGCATGAAAAAGATGATCGGCGGCGACGATGCTCAGACTGATTGGGGCATCGTCATGGCCACCACCGTGCTGGCCATGCTGCCCCCCATTGCCGTGATCGTGGTTATGCAGCGCTGGTTCGTTAAGGGCCTTGTGGATCAGGAGAAATAAGATGGCCCAAGTCACGCTCGACACTATTCGCAAGAGCTTTGGCGATACGCATATCCTGCACGGAATTTCCTGTGCTATCCGCGACGGGGAGTTTATCGTTGTTGTCGGCCCGTCTGGCTGCGGGAAATCAACCCTGCTGCGGATCGTCGCGGGCCTCGAAACCGCAACCTCGGGCAGCATCACTATCGGCGACCGGGACGTGAGCAAACTGGAGCCGAAAGACCGCGATATTGCTATGGTCTTCCAGAATTACGCGCTCTACCCCCATATGAGCGTGGCCGATAATATGGCCTATGGGCTTAAGAATCGCGGGATGCCGAAGGCTGAAATCGAAACCCGCGTCAAGCAAGCGGCAGAGATTCTGCAACTGGGGCCGTATCTTGCGCGCAAACCCAAGCAGCTTTCTGGCGGGCAGCGCCAGCGTGTCGCCATGGGCCGGGCGATTGTGCGCGAACCGAAGCTGTTTTTGTTCGACGAGCCGCTGTCCAACCTCGATGCCAAGCTGCGCGTGCAAATGCGCGTCGAGATCAAAAAGCTCCAACAACGCTTAGGCGTCACGGCTCTTTACGTCACGCACGATCAAGTCGAAGCCATGACCATGGCCGATAGGCTGATCGTGCTGAAAGACGGGCGGGCCGAACAGATCGGCGCACCGCTGGAGCTTTATGCCCGCCCGGAAACTATTTTCGTCGCAGGCTTCATCGGCTCCCCCGCAATGAACCTGCTGCCGGGCGAAATCACCGAAGGCGGCGCCGTGCGCCTCACCTGCGGCCCGACGCTGGAGTTGGCCGAACCGATCCCAAGCTCTGCGGGGCGGAAAGTGCTGCTCGGCGTGCGCCCGGAGCATCTAAGCGTCCGCCCCGGCGGGGCCTTCGCTCTCACGGTCGAACTTGTGGAAGCCCTTGGGGCCGATACCCTCGTGTATGCCACCCTGGCCGACGGCACCGCTTTCACCGCCCGCCTGGATGGCGCGCAGGTGGTGGCGCGGGGCGATCACTTGGCGCTCTCGCCAACCCAAGCGCTGCATGTGTTCGATGCAGAAACAGGCAAGCGGGTGAACTGAGGCGGGTTTGCCGGGACTTTTCTCAGGCCGAATTTTTCTTAAGCCGACGCGCGAAAATGACGAACGAGATGGTTAAGCGCGATGCGTAGCCCCGCTTCAGCCTGAAGGAGCGGCATACGCTTTTCCGCCGCCCACAGCGCCAGCGGTAGCCCTAAACAGCACACATGCACCACCAGCGGGGACAACAGCACAGGAACCGCGCGCATCGCCCCCCGATAGGCGCTTCGGGCGATCAAGGCAGCGGGCGACGGCTCCAGCGGATCGGCAGGCGCGCGCTCCCCGCTCGGCCCACCGCGCGCCCATACTTCGAACTCAGCCTCGGCGAAGATCTCCGCCAACTGTTCGGCGGCGGCGTGTTGATCGTCCGACAGGCTTACCGGAACCGCCACGGGCGGAAGAGAGAGCGGAAGCGGCTTTGTGGGGGGTGTTAGACCGGCCCCAGACCGCAGCGGGATCGCCTTTGGCGGATCGTTCGGCAGAATGCCCCGTACCAGGCCGATCACCGCCTTGCTGCGCGTTGAACTCCGTAGCCCTCGCTGTATGACGCCCATGCCAACCCCCTGCGCGCTTTAGTCGCATAATCACGATTTGTTCTTCTGTTTTGTTTGTACCATTTTGGTTGAAATTCCGTCAATATGGATTCGCAACCTTGCACCAAAACAAGAAACGGCTATAGTGACTTGATGGAAAACAGGCTGCGCCATTGGCGAACGCATCGCGGCCTTACGCTCGAACAATTGGCTGAGGCGGCAGAAACATCGCATCAGCAAATCATGCGGTTGGAGCGGGGGGAACGGCGGCTAACGCTGGATTGGATGATTAGGCTTGCCAAACCCTTGGGCATTGAGCCGCGCGATCTGCTGCCCGCTAGCCCGGACCCTCCTACCTCACCCCCTCGCCCTAGCGCCCCTGCTAAAGCCCCCTCCCGCGCCCCGCGCGCACTGGTGACAGGTGGGCTTGCCTCCGATCTCATTCCCGTCCGGGGGGCCGCGCGCGGCGGGCTTGAACAGGAAATGTTTCTGGAAGACGGGCCAATCGACTATACTCCGCGCCCGCCCTGCCTGGCCCAGGCGCGGGATGCCTATGCGCTCTACGTTGTCGGCGACAGCATGATGCCGCGCTTTCGGCCTGGGATGCTGTTGTTCGTCAATCCTCACCGCCCTCCCCGCCGCGAAACCGGCGTGGTGGTGATCAAACGAAACGCCATTGTCTTGATTAAAGAGTATGTTGAGTTGAAAGAGGATTGCCTTGTTTTGCACCAACACAATCCAGACTGTTTTTTGGAAATTTTACGCAACGAAATTACAAGCTTTCACTGCGTTGTCGGTTCCGAAGAGCCTTGAAATGTGTTACGATTCGGTCGTTCACGAAGTAAAGCCGTTTGACTTTGGTCATACATCCGGTATTAGGGTTGAATTAAGATTAAAGCCCGTAAAGTTCGGGTCGAGAAAAGCCGAGGGTTCCTCAGGCTGCGGTGCCGACACCAGAAAGGGCGTAGGCTGGTATGAGTAACGAACAGGACAACACAGCGCAGAAAGCCTTATCGCGGGCCGCAAGCCCGGATATGGCGAAGCTCGATAAAGACATTCGCACGCGCTTTGCGCGGCGGACCGGCGATATGTCTGCGTTTCTTCAGCAGTGGATTCGTCTGGACGATGCCCAGCACATGTTTTTCAATTTTCGCGGTGTTAAAGGCGAAAACTATCTGCAATTCTGCTTAGCCAATGGCGACATTGATATGGCGTTGCCAATTGCTAACATGTGCGCCTTCTTCGCCGAAAGTACAGATGCCGAAAGAATTGCAATTTTTCTGAACCATATTGACACAGATGGTAATGATATTTGGCACTATCTGGCTGATAATTTGAAAGAAAGCGAAGATGACGACTCGCTCGGTATCGCGCAACTGTTGGTTCAGCTTGAAATCGACTATTGCCGTAAGAATGACCAAGACGAAAGCCCGCTAGCCCGCCTGCTGGTACCCACGCCGCGCTGGCCGTCGGTCAACTCCATGCTGTTGGCAAAACAGCTTACGATTGACGAAATCGAAGCCTCGTTTCCAAGCCATGTAACGCAAAGCGAGCAAATTAAGGCCGAGATTATGGCCGGTATCTTCTTCTCCGATTTGGCGGAGAATGATGCGCGCCTCTCTAGCAACATGATCTATTTCGCCTTGCACTCGAAATCGGAAATGCCGGAGCGCTTGGCTGTCGGGCGAGCTATTTTCGATTATCCCGGCGGCAAGCGCTCCGAAACAGTTTTGATGAAGATGATCGAAACGGAGCATAAGGAAGTGTTCGATAAGGCGCTGGAGTATCTCAGTGGCCTGTCGGATCAAATTTGCAAAGCGGCTGCCAAGGGCGATAATCAACTCGCAAAAGCCCACGGCCAAGCTTACATCTATCGCCGCATTGGACGGAAAAACCGCATCTTCCAAAGTATGTTGATGAAGGCGGTGATTGCGGATCGCCCGGCTTATATTTCGTCGTTGCTGCGCCTACTGGTGAATGAATCCGTGGTCATCGCCAAGCAGAACGCACGCGGGGAGACCGAGCGCGAATTATTGGTGATGGATAAAACCTCGCCCTCGCCCGCCAACCCAGCCCTGTCGCTCCTGTTGCAACAAGATGCACGTGGGAATCTGGCCTTCCATCAAGCGGTGATGATGAATAGGGCCGATTGTTTGCGGAAGCTGTTCTACGGCCTGTCGTTGGTCGATGTTCACGCCATTCTCTGCCGCATCCCGAACCGTTTTAACCTGACGGTTGCCGATTTACTGTCGCAGCAAGCCGCGTTTCAGAAGCTCTCGGCTGAGGTTAAATCCAAGCGCATGACTATTGAAGACGCGCAGCAGTGGATGGTCTTAATCAAGGCTGTGGATCGGCGGATCGTCGAGTTCCTCGGGGAAGCGATTAAGAAGGCCGAAGACGTGATTCAACGCACCGGCGGGGCTAAGGCAGCGAAGCCGACGTTCGATTTAGCCCGCGTGCCGACGATTATGATGGCAATGCAGAACGCTCAACAGGCGGGGGCCGCCGCGCGCGCCTAGCCCTACACCCGCACATCACAAGACTATCTCTCGGCAGCCGCGCCCGTCTTCGCTACACTCCCACAAGAGAGTATAGGAGGGGAGTATAGGAATACGGCATGACACCCTCCTCGAAGAAAGCAAAACCGCCCGCACGACGCGGCAAAGGTGCCCTTATCTGGGATTTACCCACGCGCTTGTTTCACTGGCTGTTAGCGGTGTTAATTCTGGCGGCATTCCTGAGCGACGATAACCGCGATCTGCACGAGCGCATCGGAATACTGATACTGATTCTGATCGTCTTTCGGTTAATTTGGGGCGTCATTGGCGGGCGCTATGCGCGGTTCGCGAGTTTCGTGCGCGGGCCGAAAGCGGTTCTGGCCCACTTGGAAGACATGCGCCAACCAAACCCCCCTCAGCATATCGGCCATAATGCTGCGGGGGGCTGGATGGTGATTGTTCTGCTGCTGCTGGTGCTCACACAGGCGGGCTTGGGGCTGTTCAGCCATGATCTCATTAGCTATAACGGCCCCTTGAGCGGTTTGATTTCCGATAGTCTGAGCGCGCGGCTAACGACGGTTCACAGAATCCTAAGCAACGTCATTCTTGCTGCCGTCGCCCTCCATATTGGGGCGGTTGCGGTTTATGTCCTGTGGAAAAAACAGAACCTGCTGCGCCCGATGCTGACCGGCAGGCGCGCGGATTTAACCGAGGCCGATTTGCCGCCCCTGCGTGCCCGCGCGCCGTCGCTGTTCTGGGCTTTAGGGGCGTTGATGGTTGCCGTTGCCGCCGTCGTGGGGCTGCTGTCGCTGGCGCGCTAGAGCATTTTCCGTTCGCATTGGCTCACTTCAAACGCTCTAACTCTTTGTTTGTTAAGCAAATGCGTCGTCGCGGGTGATTCCACCCACTCGGGATTTGCTCTAACGCTGCCTTTGACTTTTACCCGTACCGAAACGGGGTAGCGAAATGAAGCAGATTAGGCTACTCCCAGCAGCTTCTACTGTGCTTTTGCAGGGGCCGCGCGCCCCACTATAGAGTGAGGCGGCGTTGATCGAACTTTCTGTCGTCGTTCCGGTCCTGAACGAAGCCGACAATATTAAGCCGCTCGTGCAGGAAATCTGCACGGCGCTAGAAGGCCGCTTGGCCTATGAAATCGTCTATGTTAACGACGGCTCGACCGACCGCACGCCGGAGGTTCTGGCCGAACTCTGCCGCGATAGGCCGAATTTTCGCGCTCTCCATCACGATACGCGCAGCGGCCAATCCGCCGCCATCCGTTCGGGCGTAAAAGCCGCGCACGGCCCTTGGATTGCAACGCTGGATGGCGACGGCCAAAACGATCCCGCTGACATCCCCGCCCTTTGGGCCAAGATGCAAAGCCTTGGCGGCGGCGCTGTTATGATCGCAGGCTGGCGCACGCAGCGTAAGGACGTGTGGTCTAAACGCATTGCCTCCCGCATCGCCAACCGTATCCGCACCGCCCTGTTGCGCGATGGAACGCCCGATACGGGCTGCGGCCTTAAACTCTTCCCGCGCGACGTGTTTTTGGAATTCCCCTACTTCACGCACTACCACCGCTATTTTGCCGCGCTGATGAAGCGCCAGGGCGGCACGGTGGTGTCGGTGCCGGTCAATCATCGTCCGCGCGGTGCAGGCAAATCCAATTACGGTAATCTCGACCGGGCGCTAGTGGGCATCACCGATCTCTTCGGCGTCGCCTGGCTCCAGCGGCGCGGCAGCATTCCGCGCGTGCGGGAGGAAGCATGAATCCCCTCGATTGGCTCAACAGCCTGTGGGCCGTGTTCGTCTATAACTGGGAAACCGATGGCGTCTGGATGCTCATTGGCTTCGGCGCACAAGCCCTGTTCATGTCGCGCTTTATCGTGCAGTGGCTGCATAGTGAAAAGCAGAAGAAATCCGTTATCCCAACGGCTTTCTGGTGGATCAGCCTGCTCGGTGGGGCTTCCCTCTTCGCGTACGCCGTTCACCGTAAAGAACTGGTGTTTGCGCTGGGGCAGGTGCTGGGGTTGATCGTTTACGTCCGCAATCTAACGCTCATTCGCGGCGAAAAGCGCCGCAATGCCGAAGGTTAAGCCGTGAAAGATGCGCCGCGCCATTCCTTCGGGCTTGCCCTAAGTCTGCTGTTTTTCCTCGCAGCGGCGCGGATGGTCATTCTTTCCGGCGAATATTACCCGCTGCATGGCGACGAGGCACAATATTGGCTGTGGTCTAAAAACCTCGACTGGGGCTATTACTCAAAACCACCGCTGCTGTCTTGGATCATTGCGCTGACCACTGCCGTGATGGGCGACAGGGAGTTCGGCGTACGCTTTGCCTCGCCGTTTCTGCATTTCGCCACGGGCCTCGTGATCTACCGAATTGGCGAAAAACTGTTCGACCGCCGCATCGGTTTCTATAGCGCCCTCACCTATGGGCTGTTGCCTGCCGTCACCTTTTCGTCGCTGATTATGTCCACCGATGTGCCGTTGCTGCTGTGCTGGGCTGTTGGGCTGTACGCCTATCTGCGCGTGACAGAACCAAAGCCAGAGCCGCGCTGGTGGCTGGTTCTAGGGGGCGCGATTGGCCTAGGCATGTTGGCGAAATATGCCATGCTGTTCTTCCTGGGCGGTATGGCGCTGCATATGATGCTGTGGCGGCGCGACCTCTGGACCAACCCGCGCCTGTGGGCCGGGATTGCTTTCGCGCTCTTGGTCTTCTCGCCGAATATCTGGTGGAACGCTCAGCACCAGTTCGCCACGATCAGCCATACCGCCGCCAATGCCAATTTGAGCGGCACGCTGATGCACCCGAAAAAACTAGCGGAGTTCATCGGCGGGCAACTGGGTGTGTTTGGCCCGCTGCTCTTCCCCGTGCTGCTGGTGGCGCTTGGTGCGCTATTGTTCCGCACGACCGTTACCCGCCGCCTACCCGATGAGCGCCTGGGCCTGCTCGCGGCTTTCGCCCTGACGCCGCTGGCGGTGATGCTGACCGTTGCCTTTCTCTCCCGCGCTAACGCCAATTGGGCCGCGACCGCTTACGTGTCGGCTACCGTTCTCGTGGTGGCGCTGACCTTAGACCGAGCGCGCTGGCGCTGGATAATCCCCGCTAGCCTTGTGCTGCACACAGTGGTGATGGGCGTCGGGTACGGCTACCACGATCTCGCCAAACTCGCGGGCGTCAACTTGACCCGCAAGACCGACCCGGCCTTAAAAGCCGTGATGGGCAGCCCCGCTTTGGGCAAGGCCGTGCGCCAAACCCTTCAGCAAATGCCCGGCGCGGTGCTGATGACCGACGAGCGGATGATCTTCGCCCTCTTATCCTTCTACGTCCGCCCGCCCGCACAGCAAGTGCAATGGAACCCGGACGGGCTGATCCAAAACCATTTCGAGCTAACCACCCGCATCGAAGACTTCCGCCGCGACACCATCCTCTACGTCACCCGCCAAGAAAACCCCGCCGCCCTGGCGCGGTTCGAGACGGCGGAACCCGTGGGGAGAATCACCATTCCGCTGGCGAAGGATTATGCGAAGGTTTTTTATCTATTTCGGGTTCAAGGATTGAAATAAGGGTGTGTCGGAGTGAAAATCCGAAGGATTAAAATTTTTCATGTACACGCACTTCATGTTATTTATATTTGAGAATTTACAAAATTTTTCATCATTTGTATAAATAATATCCGCCTGATTAACCTTTGATATTGCAATGATCTGCCAATCGAATTTTATTTGTTGCCAAGGCACGCCTTTCCCGCGCCCCGCTTTCTTATCGCCCGTATCGCGTGCCGCGCGCATCATCCAAGCAGTTTCCAGTGCGGCGCGTTGATCGAAGCTGACAACCCGGAAGGCGAGCTTTTTTTGCAATATCTCTAGGCTATGTACGCCCTCTTGGCCTGTCGCGACCAAGACCTCCGCAATAACCGGCGTCGGAATGAGAATAACCGCCTTTTGACGCCCCAAAAGATCCCCCAGCGCGCGTACTTTTTGCCGATAAGGATTTTCGTTCTTTTCAGAGTCAACGGTAGGCGCGAGAAGTTCGGTGAGAACGGAAGCATCGAGAGCGGCTTTCACATCTCACCCCAATCTCAATCGCGCATATCGCGGAGTGTCGTTTGTATTGTATCGCTATCCGGCCAAGCCTCGGTTAAAGAGCGCACGCGCGCCAATAGATCGGTGAGGCTCGTATCATCAAGCGGCTCGAAGCTGTGAATCGTAAAAGAAGCAGGCAGCCATTTCCCGTGAGAAGACCGCTCCCAGGTTCCGGTTCCCGCCACCCGAACCCAATCGAAAAGATAAGGAGCCATTTCCTTCGCCAAAGACCGTCGCAGCGCGCAGGTAATGCGACCGTTATCCGTCTCAAGCGAGACCGTGACCTCCTCGCGGCTACCGCCAAGCCTCACGATTCGGCCATCTAAACAGCCGGTTTCGGTAACGGAAATGGGGGGCAAGACAGGTTTAAGCGTCGAGAACGTCAACACAGTTGCATTATCGTTAGCAGAATCGAGCGTCGCGGTTCCGCCATCGCGCGCGAGGAACCCGGTAATACGCCGAACCGCGCGTCGCGCCTCATCCGGTCCCGCCCCCATCGCAATCTCAGCCAATCGGGTCTCAACACTCGCGGCAACGGGTTGATCCACTTTTAGCGCGAGTTTGACACTTCCAGACTCGATTTCCTGGAGATGAACCGCCTCGGAATGACCAAAAACCTCCGCCAAGGCAGAGGCATACTCTGCCAGTCGCTCGAGCGGCAGCGTCTCGGGCGTAAAGGGGGAGAGATGAAAAATATAGGATCGTCCGTCCGTCATCGGTCGGCTCCCGTACAACGCCATACAGGGTCAGCAACTCACAGAGAGTCTCAATGATCTGCTTTGGTAGTTTGATTCTGACAGAAAAAATCCGGCAGGGGAATCCCCGGCCGGATTTTCGCGCAAAATAAGTGTTACGCCGCCATCTTATCCAATTCCCGCACCAGGGTTTCCCCCATGGTCGAGCACGACACGCGGGCGGTGTTCGGCCCCATGATGTCGGTGGTCCGAATGCCGGAGGCCAGAACGGTTTTAACCGCTTTTTCGATCAGATCGGCGTCCTCGCTCATATCGAACGAGTAGCGCAGCATCATGGCGAAGCTGAGGATGGTTGCGAGCGGGTTAGCCACGTCGCGGCCTGCGATGTCCGGGGCGGAGCCGTGGACAGGCTCGTAGAGCGCTTTGCGGCGGCCCGTAGCGTCGGGTGCGCCTAAGGACGCGGACGGCAACATCCCCAGCGAACCGGTGAGCATCGCCGCGCAATCAGAGAGAATATCGCCGAACAGATTGTCGGTCACGATCACGTCGAACTGCTTCGGCTGGCGCACCAACTGCATCGCGCAATTATCGGCGTACATATGCTCCAACGTCACGTCGATATAGTCCGAATCGTGCAGCTTTTGCACTTCTTCGCGCCACAGCACGCCTGATTCCATCACATTGGCCTTCTCGACCGAATGCAGACGGCTTTGGCGTTTGCGGGCGAGTTCAAAGGCCACTTTAGCGACGCGAATGATTTCGTTGGTCGTATAAACCTGAGTGTTCACGCCGCGACGTTGCCCATCGGGCAGGGTTTCGATCCCGCGCGGCTCGCCGAAGTAAACGCCGCCGGTCAGTTCGCGAACAATGAGAATATCGAGATCGCGCACCAACTCCGGCTTCAGGGCCGAGGCATCGACGAGACCGGGATAGACCACTGCCGGGCGCAGGTTGGCGAACAGGTCCATTTCCTTACGAAGACGCAATAAACCGCGTTCCGGGCGCTTATCATAGGGAAGCTGATCCCACTTTGGCCCACCAACCGCGCCGAGCAGCACAGCATCGACACTCATGGCATCGGCCATCGTCTCGTCTTTCAGCGGCGTGCCGTGGGCTTCATAGGCCGCGCCGCCAACAAGACCTTCGGTGACATCAAAGCTGACCGAGCGGCGCTTTGCCATCCAATCAATCACGCGGCGCACTTGGCGCATGACTTCGGGGCCAATCCCATCGCCCGGTAGAATAAGAAGCGATTTATTCGCAGTCATTGACTGGTCCTCTCCCAAACAATCCAAATTAAGAAGCAAACAGCCAGGGCTGGCTCTTTTTGGTTGCTTCTTCGTAGATATTGATCTTAGCGCCTTTCACCAGCGTCAGGCCAATATCATCTAGCCCTTCCAGCAAACATTTCTTGCGGAAGGCATCGACCTCGAAGCTCACCACCGAGCCATCGGGGCGGGTGATGGTCTGAGTGTGCAGATCGACCGTTAGGCGGGCGTTGGCCCCATTGCGCGCATCGTCCATCAGTGTATCGACCTGGGACTGTGGCAAAACGATGGGCAGAATGCCGTTCTTAAAGCAGTTGTTATAGAAAATATCGGCATAGCTCGCAGCGATGATGCAGCGAATGCCAAAATCGGCCAGCGCCCAAGGGGCGTGTTCGCGGCTGGAGCCGCAGCCAAAGTTTTCGCCGGTCACGAGAAGGCTGGCCTGCCGATAGGCGGGCTGGTTCAGCACGAAGCCGGGGATTTCCTGACCATCGAGCGTGAAGCGCATTTCATCGAACAGGTTCTTCCCCAGGCCGGTGCGCTTGATGGTTTTCAAAAACTGCTTCGGAATAATCATATCGGTGTCGATATTAATTAAATCCAACGGCGCTGCGATTCCGGTGAGCGTGGTGAAAGGCTGCATTCTAGGTCTCCAGGGCGGCGCTTAGGCGCGCGCCATCACGTCAGTGGATAAAAGCCGATCATAGAGCGGGGCTTGGCCGACGAACACGAGGGGCCAGGACCAGATCAGCAGCAGCTTCAGCAGCGCGCGCAGAGCGGCACGGGGGAAGCCCAACGCCGCCCCGCTCAATCGCCGCGCTTCGAGGCCCAAGGCCGATTTACCGAAGGTCTGATGCCCCAAGCCGCGTTCCAGCCGGGCGAAATAGAGCCAAGGCAGCCCGAACAGGGCAATCCGCGCACCCCAAAAGGCGAGGGCCTGTTTTTCGGCATCGGTGGCGCTACCGGCGGTAATGGCGACGCTCAACACGAGCGTGACCACCACGACAATCAGCATCACTGCCAGCAGATCAATCAGACCCGCCAGCAACCGCCGCCCCGGATGTGCTCTCTGGCTCATAATCTGGCTCACAACGCCCCCCTAGCCGACAAGAGCGCGCACATCGGTCAGACGGCCCGTGACCGCTGCTGCCGCCGCCATCGCGGGGCCAACGAGATGCGTGCGCCCGCCCCGGCCCTGACGGCCTTCAAAATTGCGGTTGGAGGTGGACGCGCAACGCTCGCCCGGCTCCAGCCGATCCGCGTTCATCGCAAGGCACATGGAGCACCCCGGCTCGCGCCACTCGAACCCGGCTTCCAAGAAGATTTTATCCAAGCCTTCCTGTTCCGCTTGCTCCTTGACCAGCCCGGACCCCGGCACGACCATTGCCGACACGCCCGCCGCCACTTTGCGGCCCTTGGCAACTTCAGCCGCCGCGCGCAAATCTTCAATGCGGCCATTGGTGCAAGAGCCGATGAAGACCCGGTCCACGGTGATGTCGCTCAACGGCGTTCCCGCCGTGAGGCCCATGTAAGCGAGCGAGCGTTCGATGGCAGCGCGCTTGCCCGCATCGGCCACGTTGGCGGGATCGGGAACGCTGGCGGTGATGGGAACCGCGTCTTCAGGGCTAGTCCCCCAGGTAACGAAAGGCACGAGTTTGCTGGCGTCGATCACGATTTCCTTATCGTAGTGCGCGCCCGCATCACTCGGCAGCGACTTCCAATAGGCCACGGCCTGCTCGAACACCGCGCCCTTGGGCGCGTAGGGGCGGCCTTTAAGGTACTCGAAGGTCGTGTCGTCGGGGGCGATCAGCCCAGCGCGCGCCCCGCCTTCGATGGTCATATTGCAGACCGTCATGCGGCCTTCCATCGACAGCGCCTGCACGGCCTTGCCCGCGAACTCGATCACGTAGCCCGTGCCGCCCGCAGTCCCGATGGTGCCAATAATGGCGAGGATCAGATCTTTCGCCGTAACCCCTGCCGGCAAATCGCCGTCCACCGAAATCCGCATATTCTTAGCGCGCTTCTGCACCAAGGTTTGCGTTGCCAACACATGTTCGACTTCCGACGTGCCGATGCCGAAGGCCAGCGCACCGAACGCGCCGTGGGTAGACGTGTGACTGTCGCCGCACACAATGGTCATGCCCGGCAGGGTCAACCCCTGTTCCGGCCCCATAATGTGAACGACGCCTTGGCGCACATCATCCATACCGAAGTAGCTAACGCCGAAATCCTTGGCGTTATCGGCCAGGGTTTCGACTTGCAGGCGCGATTCCGGGTCGGCAATACCTTGGCTGCGGTCAGTCGTCGGCACATTATGGTCGGCAACGGCGAAGGTGGCATCCGGGCGGCGCACCTTGCGGCCCGCGACACGCAAGCCTTCAAACGCCTGCGGGCTAGTGACTTCATGCACCAAGTGCCGATCAATATAAAGCGTGGTGGTGCCATCCGCCGCCGCATCGACGATGTGGCTATCCCAAATTTTGTCGAACAAAGTGCGTAACTGCGCCATGGCCCGATCCCTTCTAAAAGCTTTCTCGTTGAAGCCGATGAAACGGCGCTTAGGCGCTGAGAGCAAGTTGAATTATCTTAAGCGTCTCTATAGATTTTCTCATGCTCCTCGCCCCGCGCCACCGCCGCTTGCCGCCGCTGAATGCCTTAAGGGCCTTCGAGGCCGCTGCCCGTCATCTCTCGTTCTCGGCAGCGGCGGAGGAGTTGAGCGTCACGCTCTCCGCCGTTAGTCACCAAATCCGCCATTTGGAGGCGGTTTTGGGCGTGCCCTTGTTCCTACGCTCCCCGCGCGGGTTGCGCCTGTCGGAAGAAGGGGCGCTGCTGCTCCCCGGCTTTACCCTAGGCTTCGATCATCTGGCCGAAGCCCTCGCCGCGCTCGCTGATCGTAGGACGGAGGGGGTGATCGCCATTAGTATGCTCTCCACTTTCGCGATGCATTGGTTCATTCCGCGCCTGCCGCATTTCCAAGAGCAGCACCCCGATATCGACGTGCGGATTGCCACCAGCTCGACCCTAACCGACATCGACCGCGACGGGTTCGACTGCTCGATCCGCTATGGCACGGGGGAGGCGTGGCCGGGCCAGAGCGTAACGCGCCTGTTCGCCGAAACCCTGGTGCCTGTCTGCACCCCGGCGCTCGCAAACAGCCTGGCTGCGCCCCGTGATCTTTTGAAGGTGAAGCGCCTACACGCGCGGCTGCGGCGGGAAGATTGGGCGTTATGGGCGGTGGCCGCAGGACTCCAGGAGACACCCGGATTCGATCCCAGCGCCGGGCCGATGTTCGACACGCGCTCGCTGGTCATCCAGGCGGTCTTGCAGGGCTTAGGCGTGGCGGTGCTGGACCCGATTCTAGTCGCCGATCATCTCGATACCGGACGATTGGTGCGGCCCTTCGATGTTTCCTCTTTGCAAGGCGGCGCCTATTGGCTGGTCTGCCCCCCGGCGCGCGCGGAAACACCCAGGCTGCGCGCACTACGGGGATGGTTGCTGGCCGAGGCGGGGTAGTCGATTATACAAAATCACTCTCAGATATACACAGACTCCCGTTCGTATTAGACTCGTAACAGTGGAGAAGGAGCCTGAGTTGTGGCGCGACCGGACCAAATTCCGAGCGACTTGACCTTAGAAATTACCGAGAACCTGTCCCCTGATCGGTTTGTCGAGGCAGTGCGCGCGTTTTTTGGCTATGTGAAAGAGGTTAGCGCCTCGGTTACTCAGGAAGACCCCGATTGGGTTGTTCGGGTTAAGGAAGGCAGCCAATTGATCGGCGTCGATCCACG
This sequence comes from Alphaproteobacteria bacterium, assembly GCA_043721315.1. Classification (GTDB taxonomy): domain Bacteria; phylum Pseudomonadota; class Alphaproteobacteria; order Elsterales; family Elsteraceae; genus Elstera. The sequence continues at coordinate 8,794 of JAYSQZ010000050.1, read as the reverse complement.
CGCCGCTTTGCCCTCGCCGATCTTCCAAAAAATCCATGCGCGCGCCAGCCTAGGGGTTAGCGCGCTCGCATTGGGCAATCTGAACGAAGCGCAATTGACCGATGGTGCGCTCAAACATCTGCGGAAACTTTCCGAAATTTCTCTAAAATCAAAAGGCGCTACCTTTCCCATTCGTTTGTGGGTAGAGAAAAAACCTATTGAAATCAAAAAAGAAATAGCAACTTTAATCGAGAAAGATTGGCGCATAGAGTATTGTGATGCGGGAACGCTTGATGGCCGACTAGAGGCTATTCAAGATAAATCTGGCTTAAGTTTCAGCATTCGTGATCCTGTTTTCAATCAAGCCATCCGCTGTTCCTTCCCGGAGTCGCTTTTATCGAAAGCCCTGGCAGCGTTCCGAAAGCGCGTCGAAGTTTCGGGGGTTATCCACTATCGGAAAAATGGCAAACCCGTGAGCATAGATGTCGCTGATATTGAAATTCTCCTCGACGATGCTGATCTGCCAACCTTGGCGGACGTGCGGGGTATTTTGAGACGAAGTGCATGATGCGAGAGTTAATCTATTGGGATAGCGCAACTTTTCTAGCTTATTTTTAGAGTGAAACTGACCGCGTAGACTTATGTCAGAGCACGCTTGAACGCGCTGAAGTAGGCGATGTTCTAATCGTTACATCAACCCTAACAATCGCAGAGTGTTTATGGCTGAAAGGCGGCCCGAAACTTGCCAAAGACCGCGCGCCGATCCTTCGACAGTTTTTCAGGCATTCCTACATCAGCCTGCGGAACGTAACCCGCGCCACTTCAGAACTTGCCCAAGATTTAGTTTGGGATCACGGTTTGAAGCCAAAAGACGCAATCCACGCCGCAATGGCGATGGAGATCAATGCGCCCGTTATCGAAACCTTCGATAACGGCTTTATAAAATGCTCCGCCCGCTTCGGGAACCCCGCCATCCTTGTTCGCAACCCTTTGCCAGCCCGTGAGCCTCGGTTGCCGCTTTAGCCTGCTCCCGCGCCCTACGACCCCAATCTCCTACGGCACAGAAACCGAGATCGTGAGGGTTTTTCGCTCGAAGTCGGAGATCAACAGGTCAAGATCAATCCGCCACGTCCCCGGCGTCGGCAGCAAGAGCGGGGCTAGACGAAACCCATCGTCGTCGCGCGCAAGCGGGCGGCGCAGGGTTTCAATGCCAGCGTCCGGCAGGCTGACCAACGCCACCGCTTCCAACGGCGGGCGCGGCGTGCCGTCCAAATCCGTCACTAACACGCGCAGCTCGTTCGGGCCGCTTTTGGCCGGGGTGAGCGTAATCAACGCCAATCGGTTCCCGAAGGGGGTAAGGCTGCTGTACCCCGCCGTCGCCCCCACCTTCGACGCCGTGCCGCTGGCGTGAGCGGAATGGTCCTCGGCGCGCGGCGGCGGTGTTTGCGACAAAACTCCGGTAACGAGCAATAGCCCCGCAATCATCACCCCCTCGGCAAAAATCGTGCTGCGCAGGGGCATCGGGGAGCCGTGGCGGGTAAAGCGCGGGGTTAACATAAGCAGGTTCAGCGCCGCCAGCGCCAACAGGCCCAGGACGAACAGCAGCTTCACCAGCAGCAGTTGACCATAGGGGTGCAGGATTAGGCCAAACGGCGTTATCCCTTGCAGCAGACTAAGCCCCACCCCCGCCGCCAGCAGCAGCGGCACAAACAGCAGGGCATAGCGGGAGAACCGCGCCAAGAGCACCGTAGCGCCGGGCTTATCTAAGGCGTGCGCCAGCAGCGGCAGCGCACCGATCCAGAAGCCCGCGATTGTGACGTGAACCAGCAGCACAGGTTTCGCGAGCCATTCCGGCGGCGCGCTGGCGGCGTGACCCGTGAGCAAATAGGAGCCGAAGACAGCAGCCACGCTGGCTAAACTCACCCAACGCGGCGCACGCGGTAACGTCAGCAAGCTGACCCCGACCAGTAGAAGCAGAAAGCTCGGCCCGCGCGTGGACTCTAGCCCGAGGCTCCAGGCGCGCGCCTGCCCTAGCCCCGCCCAACCATCCCCCAACAACACGCCTCCCTGCACCCACACCCCGAACCCGTGACCGAGGAGCGCGAGCACCGCCAGCGGCACCCGCCAACGCCCGGCGGCGCCCAAAATCAGCGCCGCGAGCGCTCCGCCCGCCAGCAGCAGCGTCGCGCCATTGGCGAGGGCGCGCAAAATCATACTGGCCTGGATCAAATCGCCAGAGGTATCCCCCGACCCATCCATCGCAGGCCCCGTACCCCGCGCTTCGACCGCAACGCCAATCCCGAACAGAATCGCCCCGGCTACGGGATGTGCGTCCGCCGAAGTCACCCGGTAACTCAGCGTATAATGCCCTCGGTCGAGGCTTCCCGGCAGCGCCACCCGCACCTCGTTATTCTCGACCGTTGCCAGACCGGGGAGCGGCAGCGCGCGCCCCGCCCCATCGAGCAAACGCACTGAAATCGGCGTCACCGGCTCGTTGAAGCGCAAGGTGACGGTGGCGGGGGCCGTCTCCAGCGTCGCCCCATCTTCGGGATCGGTGCTCACAAGCCCAGCGTGAGCAGAGGCCGGGAGTGGGGCGAGCAGCAGAAGGACGGCCAGCAGGAGGCGGATCATCAGGGAAATTCCCACAGAGAGGTCTTCAACAAATGGGATCGCCAAGGGGCAAGCCCCTTGGCTGGGGTTGTTAGGGGCAAAAGCCCCTAACAGATCAAGGCACCGATTTACGGCTTCGGCGTGAGCTTCAGGCCGGGGGCGGGTTCCTTCAGGCTATGGGGGTCTTGCCCCGCTGCGGGAATTTCGATCCAGCGGTGGGCCGCGCCGTCGCATTCTTGCACGATCGGCCACCAAAGCACCGTGTTCGGCGCATCGGGAAGTTTGCCGCGCAAGGCGAACTCGTCGTAGTGGGCATCCAGCAGGGAGCCGGTCCAGACCACTTCCGTCACGCCTTCGGTGATTTTGCCGCCGTGACCATCATCGAGCGGTATTGCCAGCGGGCCTTTGATAATATCGAGGCTCCAGCCCGCTTTTGGCATCGGCTTTACCGAGGAAACGCCGTCCGGCACTTTGACGCGGACTTTTAGAGTGGGCTTGCCGCTACAACCATGACCGATGCGAACAACGGCCTTATAATAACTTCCCGCGACGGCTTGGCCGACCTCCAACGTGGCATGAGCGGACGCGGAGGTGGCGGCAAGCGTGAGAGCCGCCGCGCCCATAAGGGCGGCAATAGAGTTTTTCATCGGAATGATCCTTGAGAATAGGGAACGTGCAGGCCGAAGCCTGCGACAGAAAGTCACTATCCGAAGGAAGGCGGGTCGCGCGGCCTGTACGGCGGCGGGGCTGGATTGGGCGTCCGCACTACCTGGCGCACGAGGGGCCACGGGGCGGCAAGCTGCACCAGCGGGGGCAACGGCAGCAGTACCGGCGCTGTGGTTGCGGCGAGACGCAAAGGTTGCGGGAGACAACACAGGATACAGCGCGTATCGGTATGAGCAGGCGGGGTGCCGCCGTCCTGCTCCCCCACGCCCGGCGTACAAAAGGCAATTGCACTGCCGAATAGCCTAATCAGTTCGGCCCGCGCTCCGGCGAGGGCACGCTGATCGGCAGAAGCGGTCGCAAGCGGGGCGAACAGGTTGCCCAGCAAGGCCGCAATCAGCAGAAACGCACTAAGGCGTTGAAACCGGAGGACGCTCATTGGAAGAGCGGTGCGTTATGTTCGACAGTGGCGGCGACGATGGTCAGATCATCGTCGATATGCTGAACGTGATTGTCGGTCAAGCGGCGCAGCAGCCCTTCCGGCAAATCATCATCTTCTGCCAGCGCGGCATCGCGCCAACGATTGAACTCAGTTTCGGCCACGCGCGCGCCATCGGCGTAAAAGCACTCCGATAGCGCATCGGAATAGATCAGCACCCGCGCGCGCTTGGGCAGCGGCATTGTAGTGTCGATATACACTTCGTGCTCGGACACGCCGAGCGGCAGACCCCTGCCCGACAGGGGAATCGTAACCCCTGTATCGCGGTCATAGACCAAAGCCGCTTCCCAGGCCGCGCCCGTGTAATGAATCAACCCGGCCTGAAGATCGACGACGCAGTAAAAGGCCGCCGCGAACTGCCCAAACGGCAGCAGCCGAGACAGGCGACGGTTTAGCAGGGTCATGAAGTGCCCAGGGTGGGAGGCATGGTCGCGCAAATCGGCCAGCAGCGCGTGCAGCCGGAAGGCATTCACCGCCGCGACCACGCCATGACCCGTGAGATCGCCCAAGAAAATCCCCAGCTTGCCGTTCGGCAAACTGAACGCCGTCCACAAATCGCCGCCCACTTCCGTAGAGGGGGCGAGGCAGGCGCTGATTTGAATGTTCAGCGCATCGCTAATCTCGGCGATTTCGGTGATCGACGGTTGCAGATCAAGCTGCATCCGGCGGGCCACTTCCAACTCGTCCGACACGCGGTCGCGGAACTGGGTCAACTCCGACAACAGTCGCCGATTTTCCATCTGCAAGTTGGCGACATTCCGGATGTTCTTCACGAACAGCTTCAGCAACATCTGCACCAGCGAGTCCGAACCCTCAAGGCTCTGGGATAGAATCGCGGCAGGGAAGATGCGGCAGGTGGTCGGCTCTTTGGCCCGCACAGTCGCCATGCGCGGCTTATTGTCGATCAGCGCCATTTCGCCAAACAGGCCGCCCGCGACGGCTTCGCCCAGTATCAGGCCGCCGTCGGGGCCGGACTTAAACACTTCGACGCTGCCTTCTTCGATAAAATAGAAGCAGTCGCCGGGGTCGCCCTCGCGGATAATATCCTGGCCCGCAGCGAAGCTAGCGCGCTGCACTAAAGCATCATCGGCTTCCGTCGGAGATGCGGAATGACCAAGATCAAGAGAGGTCGGCGGGTTCGTCATCACTAGAATATTCGCCTCATCATGCAGTACAATGGCATGAAGCCGGGGGGCTTGACCAGGGGCGTGACCTGCGTTTCTGTGCCCAAGGACCGAAAGTTTCCTCTGCCCCCCTCTGCGCGGCCCTTGCCAAGCCGCAGCCTAGCCCCGTAAAGGAAAGCTTGGCGTTGGTGCGTTTCCCTTGCCGCGCGTCTCCGCAAGCAGACCGGATATCATGGCCCTTTCCGTCGTTATTCTGACCTTCAACTCCGAAGCCAGCATTGCCGCCACGCTGGCCAGCGCCGCGCGCGTGTCCGACGACGTTCACGTCGTCGATAGCGGTTCGACCGATCGAACGCTCGATCTGGTGCAGGCTGCCGGGGCGCATCTGGTTCATCATCCCTTCGAAAACTACGGCTCGCAACGCAACTGGGCCATTCAAACCCTGAACCTCAACTACGCTTGGCAACTGCATTTAGATGCAGACGAGCGCCTGTCCGATTGCCTCGTTGATGCCATTTTGGCGCTGCGACGGCAAGGATTTGCAGGCGAGACAGTGGGATATTTCATCCCGCGCCTCACTATGTTCCTGGGGCGGGAGTTGCGCCACGGCGGGCTGTATCCAATTTGGCACCTGCGCCTGTTCAAAACCGGCCACGGTCGCTGTGAAATGCGGAAATACGATCAGCATTTCCTGTGCGACGGCAAGACAGCGCAAATCCATCAGCCAATGCTCGACGATCAGCGCATGAGCCTAACCGAATGGACCGCCCGGCATAACCGTTGGGCCGATGCTGAAGCCGATGAAATCGAAGAAGCCAGCGCTACTACCGACTTGGTACAACCCGATTTTAACGGCAACCCTGTGCAGCGCAAGCGGGCGTTACGGGGTGGTTATTATAAAGCGCCGCTATTCTTGCGCGCGCTGCTGCTATTTCTCTATCGCTATATCATCCGCCTCGGCTTCCTCGATGGGAAGGAGGGGTTGATTTACTATGTTCTGCAAACCCTGTGGTTCCGGTTTCTGGTCGATGCCAAACTGTATGAGCGTCGTCTCGCCCGCCAGGGGCGACCCCAGGAGCGCAAATCGTGAGAATCGCTTTTCACGATTACCCCGGCCATGCCTTCCCAGTGCAACTAGCGCGCGCGCTCGCCAAACGCGGCCATGATGTGCTGCACCTGACGTTTAGCGAGTTCCAGGCCCCCAAAGGCCCACTCGCGCCGCGCGCCGATGATCCGCCGGGGCTACACCTGAAAGCCCTGAGCCTCGGCACGCCCTTCAAAAAATACAGCTTCGTTCAGCGCGCCTTGCAAGAACGCCGCTACGCCAAGCTTTTGGTGGACGCAGTGGCCGCCTTTCAACCCGATGTGATCCTGGGCGGTAACGCGCCGCTCGACCCGCAGGCAAAACTGCTGCGCTTTGCCCAAAGCCATAAAACCGGCTTTCTGTTCTGGCATCAGGACGTGTATGGCGTGGCGATGGATAAAATCCTGCGCGCGAAAATCCCGGTTTTCGGCGCGGCTATCGGCGCGTGGTACAAGGCTTTAGAAAAGCGGCTGTGGCGCGCCTCCGACCGGATCGTTGCCATTACCGACGATTTCGTGCCCCTGCTAACCGCCGAGGGCATTGAGCGGGGCCGCATCGCCGTGATCGAAAACTGGGGCGCGCGGGAAGATTTGCCGCCGCGCCCGCAGGATAACCCGTGGTCGCAGGCGCACGGCCTCGTCGGTAAAACCGTGTTTATGTATTCCGGCACCTTAGGGCTGAAGCATAATCCGCAGCTTTTAACCGCCCTTGCCCGCGCGTTCAAAGACGATCCCGACGTGCGCGTGTTGGTCGTGACGGAAGGCATCGGCGCGGATTGGCTGGCCGAGGCTAAAGCGCGCGACGGCTTGGATAATCTCATCCTGCTGCCGTTCCAGCCGTTTTCGGACGTGCCCAACGCGATTGGCACCGGTGCGGCCTTGGTCGTACTGCTGGAGCCTGATGCGGGGGTTTACTCCGTACCATCGAAAACTCTGGCCTACCTCTGTGCCGACAGGCCCTTGTTGGGGGCCATTCCGCTAGATAATCTCGCCGCCAAGCTGATTGTGCGCGAAGGCGCGGGGCTGGTCGCTGCACCGGAGGACGACGCCGGGCTTATCGCCGCCGCCCGCCGCCTGCGCGCCGATCCGGCTTTGCGGGCAGAGATGGCGGCACGCGGTAAAGCCTACGCGGCCCATGCTTTCGATATCGACCGTATCACCGATCAGTTCGAGCGCCTGCTAACCGAGGCGCGCGACCGGGCCAAACATTAGGAATTTCCATGTCGCATCTCATTGATCTCGCCGCCCGTCTGGAGTTGCTCCGCACTGCCTGCGTGACCGCCGTGGGGGACGTGATGATGGATCGTTTCGTTTACGGAACGGTGGAGCGTATCTCCCCTGAAGGCCCGATTCCCGTGTTGCGGATTCAGCGCGAATCGACCGTGCTGGGCGGGGCGGGGAATGTGCTGCGGAACCTGCTGGCGTTAGGGGCGGAATGCTGTTTCATTTCGGTCGTGGGGGACGATGCCGCTGGGCAGGGGGTGACGGCGCTGGTGGCGGCGGAAGCGCGGGTAGAGTCGCATCTGCTCGTCGAAACCAATCGGCAGACCACGGTTAAAACCCGCTTCGTTGCAGGATCGCAGCAACTTCTTCGCGCCGACCAAGAGGAGATTTCGCCCATCCGCCCGGCCACGGTGGCCGATTTGCTGCGGCGGACGGAGGAAGCGCTGAACCAAAGCGGCGCGCTCACCCTGTCTGATTACGGCAAGGGCGTGCTTGGCCCCGAAACCTTCCGCGCGCTCCTCACGCTTGCCCAGCAAAAGCGCGTGCCGGTGATCGTCGATCCCAAAGGGCGGGACTGGACGCGCTATAATGGCGCAACCCTCGTTACCCCCAACCGCGCTGAACTGGGGGAGGCGACCGGGCTTCCCACCCACGATGAAGCCGCCATCGTTATCGCCGCCCGGCATATTCTGGCAACGACCAGCATCGACGCCGTGTTGGTGACGCGCAGCCAGGACGGGATGACGCTGGTCACGCGGGAAGGTGCGCCCTTCCACGTCTCCGCCACCGCACGGGAAGTATTCGACGTGTCCGGCGCGGGCGATACGGTGGTCGCAGGGCTGGCAACGGCGCTTGCGGCGGGCTTCTCCCTAACCGAAGCCTGTTTGCTGGCGAATGCCGCTGCTGGCATCGTTGTCGGCAAAATCGGCACTGCCGTGTGCCGCTTGGAAGACCTGTCCGCCGCCCTGCAAGGCACGGATTTAGCCGTGGGCGAGCAGAAGATCATCTCCCACGGGCAAATCGCCGATCTCGTCGGCGGGTGGCGGCGGCAGGGATTGCGGGTGGGGTTTACCAACGGCTGTTTCGATCTTATTCACCCCGGTCATGTGTCGCTGCTGACCCAATCGAAAGCCGCCTGCGACCGGCTGGTGGTGGGGCTGAATACCGATGCGTCCGTAAAACGCCTCAAGGGCGACAGCCGCCCAGTGCAGTCGGAAATGGCCCGCGCGATTGTTCTCGCCTCGATGGCCGCCGTCGATGCCGTGGTGCTGTTCGGCGACGATACCCCGCGCGACCTCATCGCCGCCGTCGAACCCGATGTGCTGGTGAAAGGGGCCGATTATACAGTGGAAACCGTGGTGGGGTCCGATCTGGTGCTGAAACGCGGCGGCAAAGTGCTGCTGGCAACCCTCGAATCCGGGTTTTCCACGACCAACACCCTGAAGAAAATTGCGGCGCAGCCCTGAGAAGAAAATCGCGGCGCAGCCCTTATCTTAGAGCCGCGCGCCTTAATTCTGGCGCGGCTCTAAAAGCCGCCATTGCGGCGGCGGCCAAGGGCGCGGATGCGCCCGCCCGGCGAGGGCTAAAATAAAGTGAGAGCATTGTGCGTCAT
>JAYSQZ010000049.1:0-23742 GCA_043721315.1 Alphaproteobacteria bacterium | reverse complement strand
TTCTACGACCGGATCGTTACCCGCATGATCGCCGACCTAGAAGCGCAATGGCGTAAAAACCGGGCGGCGCAACCGACCTCGGCGACGGGCGGCGACGCGGGGGCGGTGCTCGAAACCCTCGCCGTTAAAGTACCGCTGCGGACCCTCTCTGACTGGATCGAGGTTAAGAAGCGCCTCGAAGCCGTTCCCGGTGTGCGCGGGGCCGCCTTGAAGACCTTGAGCAAAACCGACGCGATGATTGATTTATCGCTGACCGCTGCCACCGATCAAGCCGCCCGCAATCTCGCCCAGCGGGAGTTGAAGTTGAGCCAAGAGGCGGATGGTTATGTGCTGCGCTTTACGGGTGGCGGTGCTGCCGCGCCTGCCCCCGCAAAGACGCCATAACGGAGGCGAAGGTGCCCGTGCCGGGCCGGAAAATCCGTCATATCCCCAACATCATCTCCTGCGCGCGTATTTTGCTCGTGCCGTTTACGGTAACGGCTTTCGTGCAAGGAGAGTTTATGACGGGATTTTGGCTCTTTGTGATCGCCGCAGTCTCGGACGCGCTGGACGGTGCGATTGCACGGATTTTTCGTCTGCAATCCACCCTTGGCACCTATCTCGATCCCGCTGCCGATAAATTGCTGTTGGTCAGCATGTATATCGCGCTGTCGGCCCAAGGCGTGCTGAGTTGGGCGGTGACGCTGTTCGTTTTGGGGCGCGACGCGATGATTCTCGGTGGGCTGGCGTGGTGCCACTGGCGCAAGTTTCCCGCAGATATTCGCCCCATTTTCGTATCGAAGGTGAACACGTTTTTGCAAGTCTTTGTGATTGCCTGGATTTTATCGCTCGAATCGGGGATGGTGGCGCAGCTTACGGGACTGTCGGCGGCAAGCGCCGAGCCGCTAACCCTGGCACTGGAGGCGCTGATGATCGCGACGACGGCGGTAAGCGGTTTGATTTACGCCGGGCGCTGGCATCGCCTGATTGGGCAGGCGAAGGGAGGGCGGGTATGAGCGTTCACAAATGGCGTTGGATGATCGGGTTCGGCGCTTTGGGCTTCATCATCTTGTGGCAAATTACGCCGGTGCTGCTGCCGTTCGTGGCGGGGGCGGGGATTGCTTATTTCCTCGATCCGACTGTCGATTGGTTAGAGCGGCGCGGGTTGGGGCGGGGGCTTGGCAGCCTTGTTACGATCCTTGCCTTTTTTCTCACCTGTTTTCTAGTGCTGCTGCTGTTCGTGCCCATCATCCAGGTTCAGGCGGTGGAACTGGCCCAGCGGCTGCCCACCATTTTAACGACGATCCAAGACCGGGCTAACCTGTGGCTGGTCGATGCCCAGCGCGATTTTGGCGTATCGGACGCCGACATCATCAACCTGCGCGCCGCCGCAGGGGCCGATGCGGGGAAAGCCTTGGGCTATGTGGCGCAGTTCATCGGCAATCTGCTGGTGGGCGGCCTTGCTGTCGTCAACATCCTCTCGCTGATTTTCGTGACGCCGGTGGTTGCTTTCTACTTGTTGCGCGATTGGGATATGCTGGTCGCAAAAATCAACTCGTGGTTGCCTCTCAGCGCCGCCGAAACGATCCGCACTCAAGCCCGTGAAATTGATGCGATTCTTTCCGGGTTCGCGCGCGGGCAAGCGCTGCTATGCCTCAGTCTCGGTATTTTTTATGCAGTCGGGTTGCGGGTTGTTGGGCTTGATTTCGGGATTATTATTGGTCTGCTTGCCGGGCTGTTGTCCTTCATTCCCTTCGTCGGCGCGTTTGTTGGTGGCGTAACCTCCGTTGGCCTTGCCATACTACAGTTTGATGAGTGGCTGCCGGTGATTATCGTCGCCGGGGTTTTTGGGGCTGGTCAAGTGCTGGAAGGCTATGTGCTTCAGCCGTGGCTGGTGGGCGACCGTGTGCGCTTGCATCCGGTTTGGATCATCTTTGCCCTGTTAGCGGGGGGCACGCTGTTCGGTTTCCTGGGGGTCTTGATGGCGGTGCCGGTTATGGCGGTCATAGGGGTGCTGGTCCGGTTTGGGGTGGCGCATTATCTTGCCTCCGATCTTTACGATCCGCCGCCCCCGCCTGAGGCCCAATGACGGCATCCCCCCATCAACTCCCCCTCGCGCTCGGGTTTCGCCCGGCCTTGGGGGAGGAAGATTTTCTAGTCACGCCGTGCAATGCCCTGGCCGTGGCGTGGATCGACCGTTGGCCGGACTGGCCTGCCTCGGCGCTGGTTCTCACGGGGCCTGCGGGCGCGGGTAAATCCCATCTCGCCTCGGTTTGGGCGCAACGCAGCGGGGCTGCTAGCGTGTGGCCTGGGGGGAGGGTCGATCTCGATGCCCTGGTTCCACAGGGGGCGCGGTTGCTGATTGATCTGCACGCCGAGCCGCACCCAGAGCCTGCTGCCGAAGCGCCTTGGTTTCATCTGCTTAATCTCCTGCGGGAGCGGAGCGGCCAAGCGCTGATCGTCGCGCGGGAGCCTGCGGCGCGTTGGCCTGTGCGCCTGCCCGATCTCGCCTCGCGCCTTGCTGCTTTGCCGCAGGTGGAGATTAGCTTGCCCGACGACGCGCTATTGTCGGCCTTGCTGGTGAAACATTTAGCGGACCTGGGGGCAAGTTTCGACCCTACGGTGCTACGCTATCTGCTGCCACGCATCGAGCGCAGTTTTGCCGCCATTGCCGGGCTTGCGACTGAACTTAATCGGGCGGCGCTCTCGGCCCAAAAGCCAATCACCTTGGCCCTCGCGCGGAAGGTTCTTCAGGAGCCGGATGACGCGGGCGGGCGCGAATAAGTGTGCGGCACTTTGCGTATCGTCATCACTCTGTCATGCTCCCGGTGCCATGAGTATGTTATAGCCGCTCATCCGGCCCCGCGATGATATGAGGACGACTATGACCACGGCTCTCCCCGCTCAAGCCCCCGATCTTGCGACCGTCCGAAACCTCGGCCACGCTGAAACCGTCTCGCTGGCGCAAATCACTAAAACCATGCCGCAACGGTTCATCAATCGGGAGCTTTCGTGGTTGGCGTTCAATCGCCGGGTGTTGGAAGAGGCTGAGAATGCCCGTCATCCATTACTGGAGCGGCTGCGGTTTTTGTCGATCTCTGAAGCTAATCTCGACGAGTTTTTCATGGTCCGCGTCGCGGGCCTTGAAGGCCAAGTTGCGGAAGGCGTTGCGGGCGTAAGCCAAGACGGGCTGACCCCTACTCAGCAACTCATCGACCTGCGCGAAGCCGTGCGTGTGCTGACCGATTTTCAAGAAGCCATCTGGCAGACCCTCCTCACTGAAATGGCGGCGACGGGGATTACTCTGGCCGACCCTAACGCGCTGACCGTGGAAGAGCGCGCCTGGGCCTCGACTTTCTTCGACGAGCAGATTTTCCCCGTGATGACGCCGATGGCGATTGACCCGGCGCATCCGTTCCCCTTTATCCCCAATCGCGGCTCCGCGATGGTGGTGCAGATGGTGCGATCGTCGGACGGCAAGGTGATGCGCGCGCTGCTGCCGCAACCGGCGCAAATCCGCCGCTTCATTCGCGTGCCCGCTAGCAGCGGCATCCGTTTCCTCGCCGTGGAAGATTTGATCGGTCAGTTCTTAGATCGGTTGTTCCCCGGTTTCGAGATTCTGGCCAAAGGCCTGTTCCGCATCAACCGCGACAGCGAAATGGAAATTGATGAAGGGGCGGAAGATCTGGTTCGCCTGTTCGAATCGGCCCTAAAGCGCCGCCGTCGCGGTCTTGTCATTCGTCTTGTCGTGAATGCAGGAATGCCGGAAGATTTGCGGGCGTTTGTTATCGACCAGTTGCACGTAGCCCGCGCTGGTGTGTTCGATACCTCGGCCATCGTGGGCCTGGCCGACGTAAAACAGATGATCGTCGATGAGCGTCACGATCTGTTGTTCCCCCCCTACAACGCCCGTTTCCCGGAGCGTATTCGCGATTTCGGCGGCGATTGTTTTGCTGCGATCCGCCAGAAAGATATTGTCGTTCATCACCCCTACGAGAGTTTCGATGTGGTTGTGCAGTTTTTGCTGCAAGCCGCGCGCGACCCGGCGGTGATTGCGATTAAGCAGACGCTCTATCGTACCTCCGACAATAGCCCCATCGTCCGTGCGCTGGTAGAAGCGGCGGAAGCGGGTAAGTCGGTCACGGCGCTGGTGGAACTCAAAGCCCGTTTCGATGAAGAGGCTAATATCCGCTGGGCGCGCGATTTGGAGCGCGCGGGCGCGCAAGTGGTTTATGGGTTTATAGATTTGAAAACCCACGCCAAAGTATCGCTGGTCGTGCGGCGGGAGGGCGGTGATTTGCGCTCTTATGTGCATTTCGGCACCGGTAATTATCATCCGATTACGGCGAAGGTTTACACCGATCTGTCGTTCTTTACTTGCGATCCGGTGCTGTGCCGCGATGCCACGCGCGTGTTTAACTTCATGACGGGTTACGCCAGCCCCGACCGGTTAGAAAAAATCGCGATTGCGCCGCTTACCGTGCGCCCGGCGATTCTGAAGTATATTCAGCAAGAGATTGATTTCGCCCATGCCGGTCGCCCAGCGGGTATTTGGGCGAAGATGAACGCTCTCGTCGATCCCGAGATCATTGATGCTCTCTACCGCGCCAGCGAGGCCGGCGTGAAGGTGGAACTGGTCATTCGCGGTATTTGCTGCTTGCGCCCTGGCGTTCCGGGCCTATCGGAGAATATCCGCGTTCGCTCCATCGTTGGGCGGTTCTTGGAGCATAGCCGGGTGGTGTGCTTCGGTAATGGTCACGAGTTGCCCTCGCGCTACGCCAAGGTCTTCATCTCGTCCGCCGATTGGATGCCGCGCAATTTGGATTGGCGGGTTGAAACCCTAGTGCCGATTGAAACGCCCACCGTGCATCAGCAGATCCTCGATCAGATCATGGCGGGGAATATGAAAGATCAAGCCCAAACTTGGTTCTTGCAACCGGATGGCAGCTATGTGCGTCCGCCGGAGGCTTTGGATGGATTTTCGGCCCATACCTTCTTTATGACCAATCCCAGCCTATCAGGTCGCGGATCGGGGCAACGTCGCGGCGCCCAAACCCGCACGCGCCAAAAGCCGAAGGACTAGGGGTTAGGTGTTGTTTTTTTTACGCGAATGCGTCGTCGCAAACGATGCTGTTTGCTCGGGATTTGCGCTAGATGCCTACCTCTAAACGTACTGCCATTATAGATATAGGCTCGAACTCCTGCCGTCTTGTCGTGTATCGGGACACGTCGCGCGCGCCGCTTACCCTTTTTAACGAAAAGGTTATGTGCGGCCTGGGGCGGGGGATTACGGCCACGGGCCGTCTCAGTCCCGAAGGGCGGCGCAGCGCGATCGCCAACCTTGGGCGGTTTCGCGCGCTCATTCACGCGATGAACGTGTGCGAAACCTTGATCTACGCTACGGCGGCAGTACGCGATGCCGAAGATGGCCCCAGTTTTGTTGCGGAAGCTGAACGGGTGATGGGCCTGCCCGTTACCGTGATTGCCGGAACCGAAGAAGCGCGCCTATCTGCCCTGGGGGTCGTGTCGGCCATTCCCGATGCCGATGGCGTGGTCGGCGATTTAGGTGGGGGCAGCTTGGAGTTGATCGACGTTGGCGGCGGGAAGCTCGGCGACCGAATTTCCCTGCCCATCGGCCCCTTGCGCCTGATGGATGCCGCCGATAATTCGGTGCGGCGCGGCGCGGGTTTGATCAAGCGGGCGTTGCAGGATGTACCGTGGTTGCCCAACCTAAACGGTCGTAATTTTTACGCGGTCGGCGGGGCGTGGCGCACGTTAGCGCGGATGATGATGGAGCAGTATCAGTACCCGCTCCATATTATTCATCATTACGCCGTGCCGGCGGCCACGGCGGCGAGCTTTTTCCAGCGCATTCACCGGATGGACCGTGACACGATCCGCCGCCGCCCCGATGTATCACGCCGCCGGGCCGATACGTTGCCTTGGGCGGCACTGGTCTATGAGCAGCTTTTTGCGGTCGCCAATCCCGCCACTATTATCTTTTCGGCAGCGGGCTTGCGGGAAGGGGCGCTGTTTGATCGGCTTCACCCGTCGGTTCGCACGCAAGATCCGCTGATGGCAAGCTGCGAGACCTTAGTGGGCGATAGCCGCTTTGCGCTATCGTACCGGGAGTTGCTGCGTTTCGTTGGGCCGTTGCTGCCGCCGGATGATGCCGACGTGCGCCGCTTGACCGAAGCCGCCTGCCGTCTATCAGATATCGCTTGGACCGAGCATCCCGATTACCGCGTAGCGCTTGCCTATCGCCGCGTCTTGCAGGCGCAACTTACCGGCATTGATCATCCTGGTCGGGCGTTCCTCGCTACCGCGATTGCCATGCGCTATGGCGCAAGCCGGGAAGCCTTGCCCGATGCAGTGCCGACGCATCTACTCACCCCCGCCCAGCTTCGGATGGCGGGCGCGGTGGGAATTGCCTTGCGCTTGGGCTATCTGCTCTCTGGTGGTGCGCCGGGTGTGCTCGATCATGTGGCGCTCACGGTTGATGGCAGCCTGCTAACCCTCTCGCTGCCTACCGATGGTTCCGTTGTGTTGGGCGATGCGGTGTATCGGCGCATAGAAACCTTGGGCAAAATTCTGGAAGTAACCACTCGAATTGTGCCGGACGTGGGCATGGTTCCGGCCAAGTAGGCGCTAAATATCACCCAGGTAGGCCGTTAAGCCCGGCAAATCAGTGCGCGCCAACAGGGTTGCGGTCTCGTCGAGCGCAACGATTTGGCCTGTATCGAGAAACGCGCAGCGTTGGGCGGCGTGGCGGGCTTCATCGGGGTGATGGCTGACCAGCAGCACGGTTAGCCCGTGGTGGTGTCGCAACCCGTCGATGAGGTCCAGCATCTCGCGGCGTTGGGCCGGGCCGAGGGCGGCGAAAGGTTCGTCCAACAGAAGAAGTGGGCAGGTGCGCGCCCGCACGAGCGCCCGCGCAATCGCCACGCGCTGCCGCTGCCCGCCCGACAGGTCGCGCGCCGGGCGGGTCTCGAACCCCGCAAGGCCCACCTGCTCCAGCGCTTCCGTTGCGGCGGTATGGGCCGCGCGATTTTTGATCGAAGCGGGCAAAAGTCCTAAGCGCACGTTAGTGCCGCAGTCGAGGTGATCGAAAAGGTTATGCTCCTGAAACACCGTCGTTACCGGGCGGCGGGCGGGGGGCAGGTTGCTTACGTCCTGCCCGAGCAGGCGAATACTGCCCGACTGCGGCGTCTCGAACCCGGCAATGAGGTTCAACAAGGTCGATTTTCCCGCCCCACTTGGGCCGATGAGCGCCAGAAAATCGCCGCGCGCGAGCGTAAGATCGAAGCGCATTGCCATCGTCTCGTAGGTAAAGCGGAGGTCTTGCACCTCAAGCGCGGCGGTCATGGCCAAAGCCTTTCTCGATGCCAAAAAATAATCCCAGGCCGACCAGCAAAAAGAACAGCGCAATCACAGCGGCCTCATCGAAACGGTAACTGCCCATGCGGCTGAACAGCAGCGCGGGCAGCGCGGCAGTCTCGGTTGCGCCGAACAGCGCTACCGCGCCAAGATCGCCGAGACTAAGCGCTGCCGTTAGCGCCGTTGCGGTTGCCAGCGGGCGGCGTAGGCTGGGAAAATCAATAAGCCGAAACCGTTGCCAGCCCGTGACTCCAAGCGCGCGGCACAGCCGATCATGACGGGCTGCCGCCTCTGCTACCCCAGGCGTGAGGGCGCGTAAGGCGTAGGGCAGGGCCATTAACGCCGTCAGGGCGACCGTCAAGGCAATGGCGACCCACGGGGCGAGCACGAGCGGGCGGAAGAGAATGAACCAGCCGGTCCCGATCACGATAGGCGGCAGCGCCAACGGTAGAACCCCAAGCCCGGCGAGGCGTTGGCGGGCGCGCTCCGGCAGCCGTCGCCCCCCCAGCAGCAAACCGCCCGCGAGCAGCAGCGTGAGCGGGGTCGCAAACCCAATCAGCCTGAAGGAGTTGGCGAGCGCGACCCAGAGATCGGGATCGAGCAACACCCGGTTCATCGGCCCGCGCAATCCAGCGACGATTATGCCCGCAATCGGCAAGCCGACGAACAACGCCGCGAGCAGAATCGTTGCCCCATCGGTTAACCGGGTCCGCAGCAGGGCCGCGTCGGGCCGCGCCGCCCAGCGCCCCGGCCCCAGACTGAGCGGCACGGTAGGCGGGGTGAGGCGCAACACCAGCGCACCAATCGCAAGGCACAGGCCGGTTTGCAGCAGCGCGAGCAGGGCGGCGCGGGTTGGGTCGAAATCCAGGCGTAGCGCTTCATAGAGTGCGACTTCCAGCGTCGTCGCGCCGGGACCGCCGCCAAGGGCGAGCACGATGGTAAAGCTGCCCGCACACAGCAAAAATACCAACGCCGCAATCGCGGGGAGGGCGCGCAAGATCACTGGACGGTCGATAAAACGCCACACATGCCCCGGCGAGAACCCCAGTTGCGCCGCGAGCCGCCAGCTTTCCCCCGGCACGGTTTCGAGCGCGCGCAGCAGCAGGCGGGCCGCAAGCGGCAGATTGAAGAATGTGTGCGCCAACAGAATACCGCCCAGGCCATACAGCGGCGGCATCTCCCCCCCAAACGCGCGCACGATCTCGGCGATCCAGCCCTTCTGCCCATAGAGCGTGACCAGCGCCAACACACCCACCAAGGCCGGAAGCAGCAACGGCACCGCAAGCAGATGCAGCAGCAACTCTCGCCCCAGAAACGCCTGCCGCCGCGCCAGCGCCCGCGCCACCGGCACGGCACCAACCACAGCCAGCAGGGTTGAGAGTGCGGCTTGCCCGAGCGTAAACAGGATCACCTGACGCAAATAGGCATCGCCCCACAGCACCGAGAGGCTGGCCCCGATGCCGCGCTCCGAACCCATTCCGAGGGCCAGAACCGGGCCAATACCCGCACCGAGGGCGGCGAGAAGGATCAGCGCGCAGGCGAGGGCGGGCACAATCGGCGCTTTATTGAGCCAGCGCCTTCAGCCATTCATCCGTCCAGGCTTTGCGGTTTTGGGCCACTTGATCGCCCGGCAGCAGCAGCATCTTGCTGGGTTTCGGCAGGGTTTTGAACTCCTCCGGCTGCGTTGCGGTTGCCGTAACGGGGAACATCCAGTTGGTTGTTGGGATGATGTTTTGGGCTTTGTCGGTGATGAGGAAGGCTAAGAAGCGTTGGGCAAGCCCTGCCTGCTTACTGCCCTTCACGGCAGCCGCCACTTCGATCTGCGGGTAATGGCCCTCACTGAAGAGGGCGGCGGCGTAACGGTCGCTTTTTTCTTCGATCAAATGGTAGGCGGGGGAGGTGGTGTAGGACAGCACCATCGGCGCTTCGCCCTTCGTGAACAGGCTATAGGCATCGCTCCAGCTTTTCGTCGTCGTCAGAATGCGCCCGCGTAGCTTGGCCCAGGCGGCAGGGGCTTGGTCGCCATAAACCGCTTTCACCCACAGCAGCATTCCGAGGCCTGGGGTGGAGGTACGCGGATCTTGCAAGATAATCTTCTGCTTAGGATCGCCTTCTACCAACTCCTTCAGGCTCTTCGGCGGTTGCGATAGGGCTTTGGTGTCGTAGATCACAGCAAAGGCACCATGATCGAAGGGCAGAAACGTCGCGTCGGACCAAGCGACGGGCAGCACAAGGCTTTTGGTCTCAACACCGTGGGGGGCGAACAGGCCGGTGGCAGCGGCTTCTACCGTTAGGTTTTGATCCAGCCCTACCACCACATCGGCCTTAGTGGATGCCCCCTCCAGCCGCACCCGCGTGAGCAG
The DNA here is from genome assembly GCA_043721315.1 of Alphaproteobacteria bacterium. GTDB lineage: Bacteria > Pseudomonadota > Alphaproteobacteria > Elsterales > Elsteraceae > Elstera. The sequence continues at coordinate 14,023 of JAYSQZ010000049.1, read as the reverse complement.
GGCCACGCCGTCATCGACCGCGACATAGGACAGGGTGCAACCGCAGGTTTCTTCAAACCCCGCCTTCAAGGCTGGCCCCGGCCCCCATTTTGCGGCGAAACCCGAATAGGTATAGACCGTCAACTCAGGCTTTTGGGCCGCCGCAGGCAGGGCCGTGCCGATAAGGGCGAGGCCCAACAGAAAGAGGAAGAAGCGAGTGTTCAGGGTGCATTTAGTCATTTAATCTCCCTCGCCAGCGCGCATAGGGAGGAGCGGCGATAACGCCGACGCTCAATCCCTCCGCCGGCATAATCCGGATCAGGTTCGGCGGGTTGGCGTTAGCCTCTCAGCCCAGAATGGGCACCCCGTTGAGAAGAACCATCTCTATCGCTGTTCCTAACCTCTGTCCATATCGAAAGTTGGTGACTAGAGCATCGAGCGTCAACTATGATGCACGATGCTCTCGCTTTATTTTGGCCCTCGCCGGGCGGGCGCATCCGCGCCCTTGGCCGCCGCCGTACCCGATGCGCTTGGCGCGTCAAACACGCCCAAGGCGGCTTTAGAGCCGCGCCAGACTTAAGGCACGCGGCTCTAAGGAGTTGGGCGCGCGCGATTTATCCTCGCGAGCCTCTCTGTCATACGGCCAGATACGGGACCGTCATTATATAAAAAATCGTAATGTTTAGAATTGACTCTGGTCATTGTCTTACAGATTTGATAAGGATCTCATAATATATATATCGAGTAACGATGAAAAGGCTGCATCCAAGCGAGCCACACAATCGTTACCAAGGTAGGGCGCGGTCTAAGCGTCGATGCCGTTCGGGGGAGTGGGCAGAATGCAAACAGCAGCATTGGAAAACCAGGATCATCGGTTGTCCGAGCGGCCCATACTGCTGGATACGACGCGGTTGAGTGAGATTCGAGAAATACTATCTCCTAGCGATTTGCGTAAGCTGATAGCAGATGTCATCCACGTTGTGCAAAACTGCACGCGCGCTATCCGATCAACGCGGGGCCGAGTGGGTGATGATACTTTGCGGAACGCTTACGATTTGTATGGAACCGCCGCTAACTTCGGCTTGATCCCGCTGGCCTGCGCGGCAGAACGAGTAGTGAGCAGCGCCAAGACCGGCCAAACGGACGATCTGCCTGCCCAAGCGGGAGAACTGGTCAGTGTGGGGGAAACCACGGTCGAAGCACTGTTGATATGGATTGATCAAGCCGCGCCAGAGAAAGCCGCTTAACTCGTTCTAACCTGACTAGAGAAACCGTTCACTTCAGACCGCAGTACGTCCGAATCCCGCACTAAGTCGGAAGCGGTAAGCAGTACTTGCGCTGCCACTTGGCTGGACTCCCCAACCGAATTATTGATCTGCGCGATATGACGGGCCACTTCGTCGGCATCGGCACTGGCTTGAGTGACGTTCTGCGAGATTTTAGACGAAGCGCCGCGCTGTTCCTGAATGGCGTTAACGATGGTCGTCGTAATCTCGTTAATCGTGAGAATTGTGGAACTAATGGACTGAATTTCAGTCACCGCCGCGCCGGTTGCGCTCTGCATATTCTCGATTTGCGTGGTGATCTCTTCCGTCGCTTTCGCGGTTTGTTCGGCGAGATTCTTAACCTCAGTGGCAACCACGGCAAAACCGCGCCCAGCGTCCCCAGCACGCGCGGCTTCAATGGTGGCGTTTAGGGCCAAAAGATTAGTTTGTTCGGCAATCTTGGTAATCAGGGCGACGACAGCGCCGATGCGAGTTGCCGCCTGACTGAGGCTCTCGATCGTGCTGTTGGCTGTTTGTGCTTGGGTGGAGGCTTGCCGGGCGATATCCGCCGAGCCTTCAACGTGGCGGTGGATCCCAGCGATGGCTTGGCTCAACCCTTCGGCGGCTTGCGCCATTTGCGACGTGGACGTGCGGGCCGATTCCAGCGCGCGGGATACTAATTGACTCCGCTCCTGGGTTTGATTGGAGGCGCTCGACATGGCTTGCGCGCAGAACTGCATTTGCCCGACCGAGTTGGTAACACCGGAGAGTACGCGCTGTACGCTCACCTCAAACGTGTCAGCCAGGGCCAAGCGGGTGGATTGCTTTTCAATCTCGGCCCGACGTTCCATGTCGCGCTGTTCGGCCATATGGGCCTGCACCCGCTCGTTCATACGGCGAATGATGAGTTGCATTAACTGGAAGCCGAAGGCGGGTTGCTGGGCGAATAACTCGAACACGCGCTGGGCCGACAGGTGGAGTAACTCAACGGCGCTATCGCACACAGCAGATGCGGTGCGTTTGCCTTCTGGCGAGAAAATACCAATCTCACCCAGCATCTGCCCCGGCCCAAGCACAGCATTAAACTCGACTAACCGGATAGAACCAGATTTTATCACGAACATCGCATCCGACCGATCTCCCGCTCGGAACAGGGTTTCCCCAGCGGAGAATTTTTGCACAGTCATCGACGATACGAGCCAGTCCAGCGACATATCCGTGTCGCCACTCTGTTTGGCGCTTTTCACCAGCTTTCCGAGAGAAAAGGTACGGGCGATCTGAATGGCGATTACAATACCGAATGCCACCGCAAGGCCGCTATTCTGTGCCCAAATCCCATAACCCGCCCCCACCAGACCAATGCTCGCTAAACCGCCGCGCATCCAGGCACGGGTCGGATAAAATAGGCTTATCAGCGCAATAAATGCGGCGCCAAGACAGGCGAACCAATCCAGCATCGCGCTTTCCTTTTTCGTCTAATTCATTAAGAAACGTAGAAACACAGATTAAACGGCAGCGCGTTGCTTAAGGTCCGCAATGAAACGATCTAAATCGCCACCATTACGCTGCATCGCTGCTGCAAAATCTTGCTGCTGTGTCAAGGACATGCTGACACCCTCTACGATAACGTCAACCACCTTCGTCTTGCCCTGAGACTTCAGCACACGCCACTCCACTTTAGCCGCTTGGCTAGAAGTCGGCGGTTGTAGATTGCTGATAACCATAGCGTGATCTTCCCCCTCGTTGCGACTAGCGACGACACGGAAGTTGACGCCCCGGTATTCGCGGAAGCGGGTGGCATAGACCGCGATAATCATTTTCTGGAAAGCAGTCTGATAGTCGGTTTTCTGAGCGTCGCTGGCCGAACGCCAGTAGCGCCCCAGGCAGAAGCGCGCAATGGCGGGAATATCGAAACCATCCACGAGAAGTTTGGTGAATTTATCCCGACGATCCACTTCGCCCAGCGTATCATCGTTAATCGTGCTAATTGCCTGCACTCCCAGGGTTTCGATCAACTCCCTGGCTTCTTTAGAAATATCGGCAGCCTGAACCGCAAAACTCGGGAGGATGGCGAGGCCAATACCCCCCAAAAGCACTGCCCGACGTGACGTGTTCATGTCTTTAGCTCCCATTTACCAAATCACGTGATCCAATGCGAAAACAGGCTAGTTCCCATCTTGCCCCGGATAGCTAGGCTTGCTATCCGGCTTGGCGCGACCGTTGGCGATCTCATTTGCACGCTGCTGGCGATAAATACTGCGGATAGTGGCGTAGTAATCGAAAGAGTTACGGCGTAGATCGTCGGTTTCGTTAATGATACGCGAGCGCCCATCAACAATCCGTGTTCCGGTGAGGGCACGCGGCCCCCATTCAGGCCCATGCGCGCCGAAGATGTAGGTCATCGGGTCGGTAAAAATATCAACAACACGGCCAACGGCATCGCGCGGGTTCGACGGCCCCAGCAGCGGCAGCACCAGATAAGGCCCCTCGTTCGCGCCCCAGGTAGCAAGCGTTTGGCCAAAATCTTCCGTATGGCGCTTAATGCCGATTGACGAGGCGATATCGACCAAACCGCCGACGCCGGCAATCGTATTGATCCAGAAGCGCGTGAACGTCGTTCCGGCGCGATCAAACTCGCCCTGCAGCAAATCGTTCAGTAGCACGACAGGAGTGGCGAGATTTGCCACAAAATCGCGCACGCGGTCGCGAATCGGCTCTGGCACAACTTCGCGGTAGCCATAGGCCACCGGTCGAATGATCCCCTGATCCAGCGCGTCATTCACGGCAAAAACGCCTCGATTGAAACCTTCAATCGGATCATTGTCTGCCGATTGCGAGGAGGCGCAAGCCCCAAGCCCCAGCACGGCCACGAGGGGCAGAACCCGGCATAGGCGAGACAGAGACGCAGGCGTGGGTATCATGGTCGTCGTTTCCACTAGGCTAGGGCCGACAGTACGGCGGCCAAAATCACTACAGTCTGCTATCCAGATGATCCTGTTCCAATGCTACGGCAAGGACCGGGATTAAGAATAGATCACACTGCGCTTCTCCTACCACAGTTTACCGCGAAATGGCGAGTCGGCGCATCCCCGGTAAGACAGGCTTGTTACACCTTGAGACGATTTAGCAACAGCGCCACGCGCGCCTGACTGTCGTACAGAGTTTGAGCAAGTCCCGTGCCGTTTTGTAGCGCCGTTTCAGCGGCGCGGGCGAGGGCAGCGTGCATTCCACGCGTTTTATCCGTGTCGGCTTGTGCGGCGCAGATGCACAGCAGGTCACATCCTGCCAGTATGACTTGAACCGCAGCCTCCGGCGCGTCGAACCAGGGGGCTATTGCCTTCATGCCGAGATCATCGCTGACAATAACGCCCGTAAATCCTAATTGTTGGCGCAGAATGCCCGTAAGAATCTCGGGTGATAGGGTGGCGGGCAGGCTTCCCGCGACTGCCGGAAACAGAATATGCGCCGTCATCACCGCAGGAACGCCCGCCTCGATTAGGGCCTTGAACGGCAGTAATTCCCGCGCCGCAAGCTCTGCTGCGCTAAAGGGCAGGCGGGGAAGGGCATAGTGGCTGTCGAGATCGGTGTCGCCATGCCCTGGAAAATGCTTGGCACAACCAATCATTCCAGCGTTCTCCAGCCCACGCAGGAAGGCTGTCGCCGCCCTCGTCACACTCGCGGCATCCGGCCCAAAGCTGCGGTCGCCAATGATCGGGTTCTGCGGGTTCGAGTCGATGTCACAGCACGGGGCCAGAATGAAGTTCACCCCAATGCTCTGCAATTCCGCTGCCATCACCGTGGCGACGGCCTCGGCGCGGTCAGCATAAGCGCGCGCGGCGGGGAAATGAGTAATGCCCGCAGGCGTACGATGCACCCGCCCGCCCTCGTGGTCGAGCGCAACCAGAATTTTCTCTCGGCCAATCGCGTCTTGGGCGCGTTTCAGCAGATCCGCGAGGCGCGTGCGCCAGCGTGTTTCCGGCTGATCGCGGTCGAAATTCCCTTTGAACAGGGTAATTCCTGCCGGGCGAACCTCGGCAAGAAGCGCCTGATCCTGCGCCGTAAGCGCAGGGCTGGGGTGTAGGCCGATGAGAAAATGCAGGCCGAAATCAAGGGACATATTCATAAGAAACGGCCCCGCTGAAATATCCGGCGGGGCCTTAGTCCTTACGCGGTCTTCATGGCTTTATGCATATTTTCCGCCAGCTTGGCGAAGAACTGCGTTGTCGAGAGCCAGGGTTGATCTGGGCCGATGAGGAGGGCGAGATCCTTAGTCATGAAACCCGATTCAACCGTCTTCACGCACATCCGCTCCAGCGTTAGGGCAAAGTCCGTCACGTCCTGTGTGCCATCGAACTCACCGCGATACTGCAATCCGCGCGTCCAAGCGAAGATCGAGGCGATTGGGTTGGTCGAAGTTTCGCGGCCTTTTTGGTGCTCGCGGTAATGGCGGGTCACGGTGCCGTGGGCGGCTTCGGCTTCTACCGTCTGCCCATCCGGGGTAAGCAGTACGGAGGTCATCAGGCCCAGCGAGCCGAAGCCCTGCGCGACCGAATCCGACTGCACATCGCCATCGTAATTCTTACAGGCCCAAACGAACCCGCCCGACCATTTGAGGGCCGAGGCCACCATATCGTCAATTAGGCGATGTTCGTACACAATGCCTTTCGCCGCGAAAGCATCCTTGAAACCAGCCTCGAAGACTTCCTGGAAGATGTCCTTAAAGCGGCCATCATAGTATTTCAAAATAGTGTTCTTGGTCGAGAGATAGACCGGCCAGCCGCGCGATAGGCCATAATGCAAGCAGGCCCGCGCAAAGCCCCTGATTGATTCATCGACGTTGTACATACCCATTGCCACGCCGCCGCCATCGAACTGATAGACTTCGTGGCTGATCGGCGCGCTGCCATCATCGGGCGTGTAGGTCATCGTTAGCTTGCCCGGACCGGGAACGACGAAATCCGTAGCCTTGTATTGGTCGCCGAACGCATGACGGCCAATCACAATCGGCTGTGTCCAGCCCGGAATAATACGGGGGACGTTTTTGCAAATGATCGGTTCGCGGAAAACAGTGCCGCCCAAGATATTGCGGATCGTGCCGTTCGGCGATTTCCACATTTTCTTGAGGTTAAATTCCTTCACGCGGGCTTCATCCGGCGTGATCGTAGCGCATTTCACGCCAACGCCGTAGGTTTTGATCGCTTCAGCCGAGTCAATCGTAACCTGATCATTGGTCTGGTCGCGATATTCCATGCCCAGGTCATAGTACTTCAGGTCGATGTCTAGGAACGGCAAAATGAGATCTTCACGAATCATCTTCCAGATGATGCGTGTCATTTCATCCCCATCTAATTCGACCAGCGGGGTTTTGACCTTAATCTTGCTCATGGAACGAACTCTCCAGCTTGGCGGTGCTGTTCGGCAGGATGCCGACGTTTTAGGGTATCGGCAGAATGCCGAGAGGTAGGCACGGTATCGGCTGAACCAATACGGGTAAAATCGGGCAGCAGACTAGCAGACCAAACAGGGCGCGCAAGGGGGGCGCACGCCTTAAAGCCACTTGGTTTCAACCGCGACCGTGGGGGTGGGGGCGGACTGGAACGCGATTAAAACATCCTCAAGGCGTGTTATCACCTGCCAAAGCCCCGCCGTTTCGGGCTTTGCGAAGTTTTGCGCGATGATGTGATCCAGCAAGGCGGTGAGCGGTTGCCAGAAACCGCGACCATCTGTCCCAGGAAGATCGAGCAGCAGAATCGGTTTATCGTGCAGGCGCAACTGCTTCCAGGTCAGCACCTCGAACAACTCTTCCAGCGTGCCGAACCCGCCCGGCAGAACGATAAAAGCGTCGGCGCGGTCCATCATCAGCTTTTTACGGGTGTGCATCGTATCGACGACGATCAACTCTGACAGGCCCGTATGGCCAACCTCGTACTTATCGAGAAACTCAGGAATAATCCCGATGACGCGGCCACCGTGCGCCATGACGCCATCGGCGACCAGCCCCATTAACCCGACGCGCCCACCGCCATAGACGAGATCAATGCCCGCCTCGGCCAGCAAGGTGCCAAGATCGGTGGCGGCCACGCGATAGGCCGGGTCCACCGCCCCTGCCGAGCCACAATAAACGCAAACGGTTTTCACAGTCGTCATATCGCCTCCCAGGGCACCCACCCAAATATCTCCCTGGCAGGGATAGCGCGAGCGGGCAGGGCGGTGCAAGCCTTCCGCCCGTGATTGCAGCGGGGAGGCGTCCATAGTAGGGTGGTGTCACCGTAGGCGTGAATCATGCCGCAAAATAAAGATTTAGAGCATGGGTCATGAGCGCAAGCGAATGGGGCATGTTCTACGGTAGGGATAAGTAAGTTTATGTCGGAACGCCTTTCCAGCCGTCGGGCTATGCTGCTTGGTCTTGTCGGCCTCGTTCTGGTCATTGCCGCGCTGGTCCTCAACCGGCCCTCGCGCGACGAGGGTAGCTTGACCGTAACGCCGCCAGCCCTGCCCACAAGTCCGCAGGTGGCGCTTGTTACCCCGCCACCAGTTGCGCCGCCGGAAGCGCCGACCGCGCCAGAAGCTCCTGCCCAAACTATTGCGCCTCCGCCCTCGCCCGAACCAGCACTTACTCCACCAGCGCTTACTCCCGCGCCTGTCATCGAAGCCGCGCCCCTCCTAGCCCAACCGCCAGCCGTCGCCCCTGCGCCGAATCCCGGTCCCGTCGAGGTCAAACCCAGCTTTGATGTTGTGCGCGTAAATCCGCAAGGCGATGCCGTGATCGCCGGGCGGGCGCAGCCGGAAGCCGTGGTGACGGTGTTGGACAGCGGTAAACCCATCGGCTCGGTAACAGCGGATAAGCGTGGTGAATGGGTATTGCTGCCCGACCGTCCGCTCGCCAGCGGCGACCGGGAGCTTTCCCTAACGGCAACCAGTTCGAGCGGTACGGTCCTTGAGTCCGAACAGGTGGTCGTTCTCTCAATTCCTAGCCCTAATCCTGGCCCAAGAACCCCGCCGAGCGCGGTTCAACCTACGCCGGAAACCGTTGCGGCTAAACCGCCTGAGGCCCCAGCCTCTAACCCCGACTCTAACCCGGCCTCTGCCGCAGAGCGGCCTTTAGCAGTCGTCGTTAACCGCGATGGCAGTGCGGGCAGCATTTTGCTGCAATCCCCTACCGAAACGCCCGGCGGATCGGGCCGCTTGACCGTTGATAGTATCGACTACGGCCCCGATGGCAGCTTGATGCTGGCCGGGCGCGGCGAGGCGGGAAACGGCATTCGCGCTTATATCAATAATGCACCGATTGGCGATGCGGAGATCAGTGGCAACGGCCTGTGGCGCCTGCGCCCAGCAGCGGACATGCCGACCGGCCCTTCAACCCTGCGGATTGATCAACTCTCGCCGCAAGGCAAAGTAATGCAGCGCCTCGAGTTGCCATTCGCGCGCGCAACGCCGGAACAAATAAGCCTCGCGCCGGAAGGTAGCCGCGTCGTTGTGCAACCCGGCAACAGCTTATGGCGTATCGCCCGCCGGGCCTATGGCGGCGGCGTGCAATATACGGTGATCTATCGGGCCAACGCCGATCAAATCCGCGATCCTGATTTGATTTATCCGGGGCAAGTATTCAGCCTGCCGCCCGCGAAAAAACCCTAAGCCGCACTCTGGCGTTGTTCGGGAAAACCGTATAGAGCGAGCAAACTGGCCCAGGGGCGGGCTTTCATCACCAATATCGCTGCTGTGGCCAAGATGGTTTGCGACACGGTGGCGTTATCGACTGCCGTACTGGCCGATAATAGCACGCGCTGCTTATCCGTTATGCTCACGCGCACATTCGGCAAATCATAGGAGGCATAGATGATTTCGGCCACATCCACCCGGCGGGAAACCCCTTCCGCAGAATAAGGAATGCCGCCAAGATCGGTCCAGATTTCCACGAACCCAGCATCTTCCCCTTGCATGGCGACGGCATGGTAGGTAAGGCCATCGAAGGTGAAATGGAACGTGATGCGTGATAGAACTTGTTTAACCAGTAGCCCATCGGCCCCTACCGCGAAGCTGTGCATTGCCAGCGGTAGTTTCTGATTAGCCAAGAGGCTCATATTCTCATTCTGTTGCATCAAGGGATCCACAGGGTTAACGATCATGGTCTACGATCACGCGAGGGGTAACGGGCAAGAGGCATTGCATCCTTCCGCGCCGCCTGTGCATTGTGCCATGCTTCGGGAAGCGGTCCAACCACTCGCTGATAGTGCGTCGGTATCCTGCGGAATGTTTGGAGGTTTTTAGGTATGCGGCCCACAGTGTTCCCCGCCATTCATCGCGAAGGCTGGCCGTTCATTGCGATTTTCATCGTCGTGAGCATTGTTTTATCATGGATTCACGGCTCCCTCGGTTTCGTCGGCCTGCTGCTGACGGCGTGGTGCGTTTATTTCTTCCGCGATCCCGTACGGGTAACACCGATGCGAAGCGGTCTCGTCGTCAGCCCGGCTGATGGTATCGTGGTTAGTCTGGGGCCAACTGTTCCCCCGTCCGAACTCGGGCTTGGCGATCAGCCGCTCCCCTGCGTTGCCGTGTTCATGAATGTGTTCGACGTTCACGTAAACCGCGCACCCGTAACGGGGCGTATTCGCCATATGGCTTACCGCCCTGGCCGCTTCTTCAATGCCTCGCTCGATAAAGCCAGCGAGCATAACGAGCGTAACGGTGTGGTGTTTGAACTGCCCGATGGCCGGGCGGTTGGCGCAGTACAGATTGCTGGGCTGGTGGCCCGGCGGATCGTTTGGTGGATTGGCGTTGGTGATACGATGACGGCAGGCAGCCGCTTCGGCATGATCCGCTTCGGCAGCCGCGTCGATGTTTATTTGCCGCAGGGCGTGTCGCCCCAGGTATGCATCGGTCAGCGCATGATCGCGGGCGAAAGCGTGTTGGCCGATCTTCAGTCCACCGAGGCCATGCGTCCAGGGTTTGCCAGCTAATCATGCTCCGTCGTAGGCCATCCCGTCTTCCGCGCCGTATGCGGGCGCAGTCGATCAATCGGCTGATCCCGAACATGGTCACGCTGCTCGCGCTCTGCTCCGGTCTCACGGCGATTCGGTTTGCGCTAGAAGGGCGCTGGCAGGCGACCGTCGTGGCGATTTTTCTCGCAGCGATTTTCGACGGGCTAGACGGTCGCCTCGCGCGTTTGATGAACGCCACCTCCAAGTTCGGCGCGGAACTCGATAGTTTATCGGATTTCGTTTGCTTCGGGGTCGTGCCGCCAGTGGTGCTCTACCTCTGGGGGCTTGACCAGGGCGGGCGGATCGGTTGGGGCGTTGCGCTGTTTTACACCGTGTGCATGGCCTTGCGCCTCGCGCGGTTCAACACCTCGCTAGAGGATTCGGCCCGCCCCCCGTGGACGTATAATTTCTTCACGGGCGTTCCAGCCCCGGCGGGCGCGGCGCTGGCGCTGTTGCCGTTACTGGCCTATTTCGAGTTTCAGGCGGAGTTTTTGAAGCGCCCGCTGTTGCTGGGAACTTGGTTACTGATTGTTGGCGGCTTAATGGTGAGCCGCATTCCCACCTTCTCCTTCAAGAAAGTGCGGATTCCCAATTGGCTAGTCCTACCGTTCATGCTTGCGGCGGGGGGCATGGCGGCGGGCTTGGCGACTGAGCCTTGGTTAACGCTCATGACGATTCAAGGGCTGTATCTCATCTCCATCCCGCTTTCCATCCGTGCGGCCTGGCGCTTGCAGCGCGCCATCGACCGCAGCCAGGGGCCGGTAGCGGAGGCAAAAGCAGAGGATTAAGCCGGTATCCAGCGGTGCCCGTCGAAGGTTTCGAGCGGGCTAAAGCGGGATTTATAGGCCATCTTGCGGCAGTCTTCGATCCAATACCCAAGGTAAAGGTGAGATAGGCTGCGGTGTACCGCTTCGGCCACCAGCGACAGCACGACAAGCGTACCGAGGCTGCGCGCAGGGTAGTCCGGCTCATAGAAGCTATAAACTGCCGAGAGACTATCCCTCCCGACATCGGTTAACCCGCAGGCCCAGAGCCGCCCCGCCGCGTCGCGCAGGTGCAGCAAACCAGTCGTTACCGGTGATTCTTCGATCAGCAGTTGGAACTCTTCGTAGGACATCAGCGCCATATCGCTATCGCCGTGGCGTTGGCGCTGATAGCGCCCGAATAGATCGAACAGTTCTTCGGTAGCACGAGGCGGCCCGAAACTCGCGCGCAAATCGCCGTTCTGCCGAAGGACGCGGCGCATACTGCGGTTCGGCGTAAAGCGCGCTGCCGGAATACGCACGGGAATACAGGCCGTGCAGCCATCGCACACCGGGCGATAGAGGTAACGCTGACTGCGCCGGAAGCCATACTGCTGGAGAAACTCGAAAAACCCACCTGCGGCCATATCGGCGGAGATTTCCGTGAGCACGCGAGTTTCTTCGCGGCCCGGTAGGTAAGAGCAGGGGAAGGGGCGGGTGCGGTAGAAAATCGGCTCGACGATTCCATCCAGCGCGGCCCCATCCAGCGCGGCGGCCCCAAAACCCGGTCTATCCGTCATGGCGTCCCCCGTCACGGTTGGTCCTGTCATAGCGTGACAAGCCTTGCGCCAAAAAGCAATCTCCCGGCACAAAGGCCGGGAGACGAAAAAGAAGCTACTGACGCGGGATTAAACGACCGTCGGGGCCGGGGGGTGGGGGCACCGTCGGCACAGCTGCGGCTCCAGCAGCCCCGCCAGCGGGGACGGGCGGAACCGGTTCGTTCAACAGCGTGATCGAGATACGGCGATTGCCAGCGGCTTTGGGGTCTTCAGGCACCTTCGGGTCGCGGTCAGCCTTACCTTCTACCGAAGCAATGCGATCGTCGGCAATACCATTCCGGGTTAGGGCGCGGCGGCTCGCGTTGGCGCGGTCTGCCGAAAGATCCCAATTGTCGTACTGCGACCTTGGCCCGAACCCGGTCGCATCCGTATGGCCCGAGATGGCGACTTTATTCGGCACGCTGGCAACAATCTTCGCCACCTGGGCCATCAGCTTTTCGGTTTGCGGCAGCAAGCGCGCGCTCCCTTTCGGAAAAAGCTCCTGCTTTTCGTTATCGACCAGATCAATACGGGTGCCTTCTTGGGTTTGCGCGAACTGAACATTCGCCTGAAAACCTTGAAGCTCGGCAACGCCCTGTAAGGCCTGACGCACTTGGCGCTCTACTTCGGCAGCAGGCGGCGACTGGATTTTTTGACCCGAAAGCGCGCCGGGTTCGGCTTCAACCCCCAATGGCTTCGGCAGCGCGCCGGGATAGCCGGGGACGTCGGTATTCCCATCGCCTTCCTTCGGCAAGGACGGGCCACCCCCCGGCGTTCCCGGTGGGGAGGAGGGGTTTTTCAGCACGCCGTCTTTACTAATCGTTTCACCGCTTAACATTTGCCCCGACCCAGACGGGTTGCGCGAGGCGCTGACCGGAGCAAAATATTCGGCAATCGCTACTTTTTGTTCTGGCGTGGATTGATTGATAATCCATAGCATCAGAAAGATAATGAACATGGCGGTCATAAAGTCCGCCAAAGCAATTTTCCAAGTCGAGGAGCCGTGGGCATCATGACGCCCACCCTTGACCTTTTTGATAATAATTGGCGGCAGGTTCGAGCTATGCGCAGCCATAATCTAATCCTCTTACCCGTTCCGCAGATTCATCGCGATTCGCCGCAACCCTAAACCGGCGGCAGAGACGAAACCGTTGCTTCCACTTCGTAGAAAGTTGGGCGAACGTCGCTCATTAGCGCCTTTCGCGCAAACTCTACCGAGACTGCGGGAGCATAACCTTGCATGTGCGCGAGAATACCGGCCTTCATACACAGCATAAACTTCATTTCGGCCTCAACATCGTTTTTCAACGCCGTCGCAATCGGGCCAACGAAACCGTAGGACAACAACACACCGAGCAGCGTGCCGACGAGTGCGCCGCCGATGGACGCGCCGATGACGGCGGCTGGCTGGTCGATCAGCGCCATTGTCTTGATAACGCCAAGCACGGCGGCAACAATCCCAATCGCGGGTAGGGCATCGGCCATGACCTGAAGCGCACCAGGAATCTGCATTGACTCTTGATGGTGAGTTTCGATTTCCTCATCCATCAACGCTTCAACTTCGTGCGGATTATCCGTTCCCAAGGTGAGCAGGCGCAGGTAATCGCACAAAAACACCAAGGAGGATTGATCGTTCATGAAGGTTGGAAAGCGCATGAACAAATTGCTCTCGCGCGGGTTTTCCACATGCTGTTCAAGCGCCAACATGCCCTTAGTTTTCGCGAGCTTGAAGGACGTGTAGAGCAGGCTTAGAAGTTCGAGGTAGCTGTCTTTATTATAACGACGGCCCCCAAAAATCTTGGCAACGGCCCCAATTGTTTGCGCCAGAACCGGGCCACGGTTGGAAATCATGTAGGAGCCAATGGCGACCCCGCCGATAATCACCAATTCAACTGGTTGGAAAAGAATGTCAAAGCGCCCGCCAAGCAGAGCGAAGCTGCCAAAGACCGCGAAAAAGATGATGACGATACCGGCGATCTTTAGCATGGACCAAACTCCGACGTTCTGTTCCGATTGTCCAAACCGACACACGAGAGGCAATGGATAGGCTTTACCCCATTTTTCTCTCTGTACGGTTTACCAGCCAAGGTTAGCGTCGTCAAGGCAACCAATGAAATTCATACGTATTACAATGGCTTGGCAAAAGGATGTGAGATCGTGTTAGAAGCAAGGTGCCGTAACCCGCCCCCCAATCCGAGGCAGAACCGATGGATACGATAGCCAGCACGCAGTTTAAT
>JAYSQZ010000048.1:0-23926 GCA_043721315.1 Alphaproteobacteria bacterium | reverse complement strand
GCTCTAGTTTTATCTTAGCCCTCGCCGCCCGGTGCGTTTGACGCGCCAAGCGCTTGGCCGGGCGCATCCGCGCCCTTGGCCGCAGCCTCACCCGACACGCTTGGCGTGTCAAACACGCCTGAGGCTGCTTTTAGAGCTGCGTCCGAGTAATCGCACGCAGCTCTAAACTATTGTTTTGTTTTGCAAATGCGTCGTCGCGGGTGATCTCACCCGCTCGGGATTTGCTCTAGTCCTGAGAAACTCCTCCCAGTCACTCCGCCGCCGCGATATCGGCGATAGTCAGGCGTTCGTTCCGCACCCGCCCGTCGCGCTGAACGGTGATTTCGACAGGTTTGCCGATGCCGATTTGATCGAGCAGGGCGGCGAGGTTAGCGATTCCGGCGACGGGTTGGCCCGCAACATGGGTAATGACATCGCCCAAGCGCCCGCCGCTCCGGTCGATTCCCTTCAGTCCCAGGCGGGCTGCCGGGCTTCCGGGGATAACCGAGGCCACGATGAGGCCGGACACGCCAAACCGCGCCGCAAGCTCATCCGGTGCCGCAAGAATGCCGATACCGGGCCGGGGAATGCGCTTATCGCGGATGAGAATGGGGACGATGCGGTTGACGGTATCGACCGGCACGGCAAAGCCGACGCCCGCCGAGGAGCCGGAGGCGGAGAGAATGGCCGTCGTCACGCCGATAAGCCGTCCCGCGCTATCGAGCAACGGGCCGCCGGAGTTGCCGGGGTTGATGGCGGCATCGGTCTGGACTGCGCCGATCACTTCGCGCCCCGGCGCGGTGGGCAAGCGCCGATCCAGCGCCGAAATGATCCCAGAGGTTAGCGTGCGCGACAGGCCGAACGGGTTGCCGATGGCATAAACGCTTTGGCCGACCTTCAGATCGACCGAACTCCCCAGCGGAATTGGCCGCAGCGGCACGCGGCTATCGACCAGTTTCACGACGGCGAGGTCATGATCCGGCGACACGCCAATCACGCGCGCCTCATGGGCCTCCCCCCGGTCCAGGCGCACGCGCACGCTTTGCGCGCCTTCGACCACATGATAATTCGTCACGACATGCCCGGCCAGATCCCACACGAAGCCCGACCCCGCACCGCCATCGCCATTCGGATCGCCCGTAAAGATGTAAGCGACCGACGGCGCAGCATTCTCGAACAGTGCTACGATATGCCGTTCATGCTCGGTCAGCGACCCGCGCGCATCAACAGGCCGAGGCCGATCCACGACCAGCCAAACTGAGCGAACGAAGCGCTCCCCCATCCATAGGGCGGCGATGAGGAGAAGGCCGATGAGGAGGAGGCGGGAGAGTTTCATGGGCGATCTTCAGGGCGAAGCAGGTCTTGGCGGACGGCTTCGGCGTAAGCGAAAGGGTTTTCGCGTTGGAAAATTAAAGCCGAAATATCTCTGGCAATATAATCTTCGTAAGCCTCAAGACGATTCTTGACGAGTGTCTTATCGGAATTTAATTTTAGACGGGTGATTGTCGAGTCTGCTAAAATATAATCTTCGTTTGAAATAAGTGGGTTTATCGTCAGTAAGCCAGTGAAGAAATCGATATAGAAACAATATTTAGGCACTAAAAACGGGTCCATAACATCCAGCCAATCGCGCTTACGACCGTTCAATCGTGCTGAGACTAAACGGAAATTTTTCCATTCATAAGCCTGCTCAGGGTACAGGGATTTTGGCAAAAAATGCTCTACCGTTTTTGCCCCAGTAATTTGGGCAATTCTCAAGCCAGAAAATGCACATGTAGAATTATAGGCGGCATAGAGGTCCGGTATACATTTGCGCCAATAGGAGTTCCACCTGAATTTTTTTGGTGTTGGACCGCTCGAAATGCCTTTTTTCGATAGAAATTTTTGTCCAGGCTGGCGAACTGTCTCATTGAACTGCAACGGTTCAGGTTGTTGTATTGTAAGCAACATTTATTTTCCCCGTAGCAGGCTTGTCCAGCCGCGTTGTTCTAATAAATACTCCCATCGCAGTAAGAAACGATCTGTATCAGCAAGTGTGTCCCGCAGCGCTCGGTCTACTTTCTGCAACTCTGATCGATCTGGCTTGGTATCTGGCCGTAACGGGTCGCCAAAAACTGCCGCAGCCTCTAAGGCGGCCTCTGCTTCCGGCGAGCGCTCGCTAACATTGAACATATCGCTGGTGAGCCAGTTCCCCACTGTACCGCGCTTGTACCAATCGACTTCGCGTAGCTCCACCGTCCCCGGCTCACCATGAGCGCCGGGGGTTAGCTGAAGGTCCAGCAGCTTGTCTATCGCCGGATCGAAATGCGGTTCAATCCCCGTCAGCACAATGGGTGAGTGGGTGGTGCAAATGACTTGAACCTGAAAGCCTTCATCGTCCGTAATGGCTTTAGCGACTTCGAGCACCGCTGCGAGAATTTTGCGTTGCCACTTAGGGTGAAGGTGGGTTTCGATTTCATCGATGAGAAGCACAAGTGCTTTTGAATGCTCAATGCCTTGAATATTTGCAGCAAATTTATGTTCCTGCCAACAATTCACAATCATATAGGCAAGGCTGAGAATCTTCAGAATGCCGGCGGAGGTTAGTGTAACGGGTACTTCACCCATCTCGGTGTTAAGATGAGGAATCATTTTAGGTTGTTGTAGGTTGGGGATGCGGCGTGCAATAGTGAGAGCAAGAGGGTTTTGTACATCTTCAGATAGGATTATAAGTATTCTCTGTATCTCTGTGTAGGGTTCTTGTTTTTCATGAAGCCAATTTGTTAAATCAATTAAGTAGCCATTGATTTTAATACGATTCTCTCGAAAAAAAACACCGCTGATGTTTGCGTTAATATTGTTGAGGTTGAAGGGTGTCTCAGGCGTACCATTCCGAATTTCATCGGGTGTATAAATTGAACAGAGTGCGGTTTTGTTTGCAGGGCGAATAGGATCATAGATAGCAATGTTATTTTCTGTGCCAAGATAAATCAAAGGCCCGCCAATGTTCGGAAAATCTGTTCGGCTCTGGCCGTTTTCACTCGCCCAGGCCAAGCCACGATGATGGAATTTTAAGATTTTCTTTGCACCCTCAGCATACACCAAAGATATGGAAGGTTGTTCCTCAGTTGGTTCGTTTTTTTCTGGGGCTTTGACCAGAATGTCCTCGCCGAACGGCTCCTCCGTCAGCGCGAACCACACCGCATCCAGAATAAAACTCTTCCCCAGGCCGTTATCGCCGGTAATGACCGTCAGCCGCTCAGCGAACTCGACCTCCATTTCAGGGGCTGGGCCGACGCCCTTGAGGTGGAGTTTCTTCAGCATAGCAAATCCCTCTACTCCACATCCGCCAAATTCGTCACCAGCACTTTATCCACGCGCCGCCCGTCCATATCCATGACTTCCAGAACGAAAGGCGCGAGTTTTACGGTGTCGGCGGCTTCGGGGATGCGTTTTAACTGCGACATGATGAAGCCGCCAAGCGTTTGCACATGGGCTTCGTCCGCGCCTGGGAAATCGTGAATGCCGGTCACGGCTTGAACCTGGTTGAGCGGCATCATGCCATCAATCAGCCAGGAGCCGTCTTCGCGCTGCACCCAGGCGGGTTCTTCATCGGCGGCGGGGGCGGAAAGATCGCCGCCAACCAGGGCCTCCAGCAAATCGGCAGGCGTTACTAGCCCTTGCAGGTCGCCATATTCATCGACGATCAGCGCCAGGTCTTCACCCGACCGGCGGAACTGATCGAGCACTTTCAGCGCTGGGGCGGTTTCGGGAATATACAGCGGCTCGCGTAAGGCCGATTTCAGATCAAGCCCGCCGCCCGCTAGCGCCTTTTGCAGCAAATCCTTCACCCGCACAATGCCAACGATATTATCGGGCGCGCCATCGACAACGGGAAAGCGCGAATAGCGGCTGGCTTGAAGCACCGCCAGCCAGTCTGCCGGGGTTTGCGCGAGGTCCAGCACTTCCAGTTGCGTGCGCGGTGTCATCAATGCCGACACGCGCCGGTCGCCCAAGCGCAAGGTTTGATCGACGATTTGTTGTTCCGCCGCATCGAAATGGCCGGAGGCCGCGCCTTCGCGCATCAGGTGGCGCACTTCTTCATCGCTCACCGCGTCCGCGCTGCTCTCTTTACCGGGAATGAGGTGCAGCACAAGGTTGGTTGCGAGCGACAGCACCCAAATGGCCGGGCGGGCAACCTTGCTGGTCACGAGCAACACGCCCGACAGGGCCGAAGCGATGTGTTCGGGGTGGGTGAGCGCCAAGCGTTTCGGCACCAACTCCCCAAAAATCAAACTGGCGAAGGCAATACCGATCACGACCAACCCGAAGGCAAGCGTATCGGCGAACGGTGCCACTGCCGGAATTTGCGCCAGGGCCAAGGCGGTATCTGTCGAAAGCGAGTCGCCGCCAATCGCCCCAGTGATAATCGCAATCAGCGTAATGCCGATTTGCACTGTGGACAGCAGATCGGTAGGCCGATCCACCAAATGCAGCGCGCGCTGTGCGCCTTTGCTGGTCCGCGCTAGCCGTTGCAGCCGGGCTTTGCGGGCGGAAACCACCGCCATCTCGCCCATCGCGAACAGGCCGTTCAGCAGAATAAGCACGAAGACGAGCAGAAGTTTCAGAATCATCGCCGCAGCCCCCGTTGGATTAGGGCACGGAAAGAAGCAGGGGTCAGGCGCGGACGCCTGGAACTGTCGGAGGACATTGGGTCCGGTTCGGTAATGGCACGTAGACTCTCTTATACCGAAGCTGCGGCGCTTCCGCCAGACTTCAGACGTATTTGAGCAGGATGACCACGAGGGCCAGCAGCAACGCCGTCTCGAATACCATCAACCCCACTGCGCGCCCGCCAACTTTGGAGAGGGCTTGCAGCGAGGTTTTGACGCCTAACGCTGCAATCGAGAGCGTGATGCACCACCGCGAGGCATCGCCCATCAACGCGCTCACCGGCGCGGGCACGAACCCTAAGCTGTTCACCATGACGATTGCGATAAAGCCGAGCAAAAACATCGGCACCAGCGGCGGCGTTTTAGCGGTGGCGCTATCGTCGTCTAAGGTTTCGCTGGGCGGAATGAAGCGCACCAGCAGCGCAATTCCCACCACCGTGGGTACCAGTAGGGCGACGCGCCAGAGCTTGATGATCGTGGCGGTATCCCCCGTCTCGCGGCTTACGCTATAGCCCGCGCCCACCACTTGCGCCACGTCGTGAATCGTGCCGCCTAGGAAAATGCCGGTATCGGTCGCATCGAAACCGAACAGCCGGGCCAGTACCGGGTAGAGCACCATCGCCACAGTGGAAAGCGTGGTGACGCCGATAATGGTGAATGCCGTGTCGCGTTCATGGTTCGGGTAACGCGGCAGCACAGCGGAAATCGCCGCCGCTGCCGAGGCTCCGCAAATCGCCGTCGCCCCTGCCGATAGAATGCCGAACCGGTGCCGTAACCCCAGCATCCGCGCGGCGAGCACCCCAGCGCCGATCGTGATGACCACCGCCGCCGCCATCCCGACCAGCGAATGCCAGCCTAGGGCCGAAATCTGCTCAAACGTAATCCGCCCGCCCAACAGGGCCACGCCGAGCCGAAGAATCGAGCGAGACGCAAACGCGATCCCTTCGGCAAACCGCACATCGCTGGCGAGAAAGTTGAAGGCCATGCCCAGCAGCAGCGCATACAGCACTGCCGGGCCGCCTTGCGTAGTGGCAACAAAACTCGCCGCCAGCGCCAGCGTTAGGCTCAGTAATACGCCAGGGAAAATTGGGCGCAGGCGGGGTAGCGAAAACGGCATATCCAGCTCGTAAAATTACAGAAGCCTAGCGGGAATAGACCCGCTGGTGCCTCACGTCAAGCTCGCTGACATGGCAGTTAAAGCCGTCGAAGACGAGTCCGATTGCGCTGCCTGCTGCGCTCCCAGCTAATCTGCATCCATCTCCGCTGGCGTTCGCGCCATCAGGGCGAGGGCGTGAACCGGCCCCGCCAGCTCGTCGGCAAGTACCTTATTGATGCGGCGCTGGCGGTCGAGGCGGGAGAGGCCCTCGAACTGGGCCGAGATAACGACGACGCTGAAATGGCTCTCGCCGCCTTCAGGCGCGCCCGCGTGCCCGGCGTGCTTGGCGCTATCGTCTTTCACGATCACCTCGGCGGGTGCGAAAGCGGCGAGCAGTTTTTGCTGGAGCCGCGCGGCGACGGGTCCGGTAGGCGGGAGTGGATCGTGCGGCATAGTGTAAATCCTAATATCGTCAAGCGGCATCCTTGGCAGGCAGCCCCGAAGGTTGATGACTTGCGCCGCTTGCCGAGGTTTTCCATACTAGCGTTATGGCTTCTCGTCGTCCCTCTCGGTTTTCGGCCTCGTTTTTCGAGGAGGCCGATGCCCCACCGCCCCGTCGCTGCGATCACTATGAGTGCGCGGAACCGGGCGACTATCGCGCGCCGCGCTCGCGCATTGATCTCAACAGCTACTATTGGTTCTGCCTGGAGCATGTGCGCGCGTATAATCTCGCCTGGAATTATTACGCCGGGATGAGTCCAGAGGAAATCGAGGCCGAAGTTCGCACCGATTCAACCTGGAACCGCCCGACGTGGCCATTCGGGCAGTCGAAAGCTGGTGCGCCTGGGCCGAAGCCAACAGGGCCGCGCACGGCAGGCGGCCCGCGCCCCGGTGGGCGCACGCGCTTTACCGACGGTTTTGGCTTCTTTGATGATGATGCGGCAGAGGACGCCGCCGCCGCGCGCGGTTCAGCTTCGCCAGAAGAAACCCGCGCCATGGCGATCTTCAACCTCAGCCACCCGATCACCCTGGCGGATGTGAAAACCCGCTATAAGGAGTTGGTGAAACGCCACCACCCGGATGCGAATGGCGGCGATAAACAGGCTGAAGAGCGGTTCAAGCTGATTACTCAGGCGTATGCGACACTGCGCGCGTTTGTGGCGGATTAGGGGGCAAACGCCATGGACGTACTCGGCCTAACGGCTCCGCTGCAAGCGCTTGAGCGCATCAATCTCAAGGCTTAATCCTTCCGACGACGCTGATATCTCCGTTTTCGACCTTTACAACGATCCCCTCGCCTGACGCCGGGGCAATGCCGGTCAGCGCCCCGATGTTGACCTGGTGCGTCGCAATCACAAGCGCTCCCGGCCCGCGCCAATCCGCGAGAATGCGGCGAGCGGCGGCAGTCTGCGCGGGGGCTTTCGAGTTATCGCCGAAGAAGGAATTGAAGGCGGTTTCATCTCGCGTCTGCCCCGGAAACGCTAATTTGGCTGTGTCACGCGCGCGGCACCATTGCGAAGTCAGCACCGCGCCGACCTCTACAGCGCGAGATCGGAAAGCCTCGCCAATGCGCCGTGACTGCGCGCGGCCCGCGTCGTCAAGGTTGCGTTGGGTGGCGCAATCGTCGATACGCATTCCGGGCGGATCACCCCCGCCGGGCGCATTGGCGTGGCGGAAGAGCACAATACCGGCCTGCCTGAGCGCCGCCCAGGCAGCATCCTCCGAAGCCCCTGCGGGGTTAGGCCCGAGCAGACTGAGGGTAAGCGCTGCGACCAACAGACACCAAGGCAGGCGCGCGGTCATCGGCTGAACCCTGAGCGCATCGGCGCGATGAGAACCAATTTAATTGGCATAAAAATCTACCTCCCGCTGTCGCATCTCGTCCTTATATCGAGTCACGAGGCATAGCGCATCCCTACGGTCCTAGCTCAATAATGCGCCATCAAACGCCGGGACTAAACACCTACGCGAAGCGCCACTGGCGGAGATGCAATCGCATCTCAAAACATCTCTTTCACCTATTTCTCAAAAAATACGAGTGGCGCTTCAATTATAGGTATATTAAAAATATGTAATATTGAGTCAATTTACAAAAATAAATCCACATATATGTCAGCGCTTTATATTTTATAAATACTCCCTGTCATTGCATTCAACAGCGCCTGATCATGTGAAATCAATACTAAGCTAAGCCGGTCTTGGGATACAATTTCGCGAAGAAGCGTCATCGTTTGTTTCTGGGAAAGAGGATCGAGCCGCGAGGTTGGCTCATCGGCGATGATCACCGTTGGGTTCAGGAGCAGCAGCCGGAGCAGCGCAAGCCGTTGAGCCTCGCCGCCTGAGACTTCGGCGGGTAAGCGTTGCAGCAATGCTGGCTTCAATTCAAGACGGTCGAGCGCGCGAGCAAGTCGATCCTCATGCGCGCGATTTGGGAAGAGCTTCAGTAAATCTTGGAACTGCGAGTCCAGGCGGCGGTGCGGGATGAAGGCCGTCGCCGGGTCTTGATGCAGCTTCTGATAGCGTGACCTGAGACGACGTGCGCCCAGAGCGTCTTGGTAGGGATTGATCCCCGCCCAGGAGACGGAACCTGCACGCGGGGGCAGCAATCCCAAAAGACTATTACCGAGACTCGTTTTGCCGCACCCGCTAGGGCCGGAAATCCCCAGAATAGAACCTTTCGGAAGGTGTATATCGACATCACGGAGAAGATCAGGCTTGCGGGCATAACCGAGCGCAAGCCCATGAGCGGCAAGCGCCAAGGGTGCCTTTGTCATGCAGGCAGTGCAGGGTTCCCAAGTCAGCGGATCAGCCGCCAACCACGCGCGGGTATAGGCGCTTTGGGGGCGCGTGAGCAGGTTCTCCGTTGGGCCGAACTCTTGGACCCGCCCGGCCTTCAAAACTAATAGGCTTCCACCCAACTTACGGACCAAGGCGCGGTCATGGCTGATGAGAAGGAGCGTGCGGCCTTGGCGCGAAAATCTCAACAGCAGATCCGCCACATCGTCCAAACGGTCAGGGTCCAGACCTTTCGTCGGCTCGTCGGCGATCAGCAAGGGGGCGTCCAGCCGCAAAGCGGTTGCGATTAAGGCTCTCTGGGCCATGCCGCCCGAGAGTTGGAAAGGATAGGCGGCAGCGCTTGTGGGCGGCAGATCGACCTCGGCCAGACTCTCCGCAACGGACGCGCGTGTCCGTCCGGTTTGAGCGAGCATCCGCCCGAGACGTTGGGTTGGATCCAGCGCGGCCCCTGGTTCTTGCGGCAGCAGCAGAAAATCCGACGCCCAAAGGCACTGCAATGCCTCTGGCTTACTCAGATCGAACAAACAACCCCGCC
Organism: Alphaproteobacteria bacterium; assembly: GCA_043721315.1. Taxonomy (GTDB): domain Bacteria; phylum Pseudomonadota; class Alphaproteobacteria; order Elsterales; family Elsteraceae; genus Elstera. The sequence continues at coordinate 14,868 of JAYSQZ010000048.1, read as the reverse complement.
ACTGAACCCACCCCACGGCGCGAAAACCGGACGGGAGCAACCCCATAAGCGCTTGTGCGATCAAGCTCTTTCCGCCGCCGCTCTCACCGATGATCGTTAAAATTCCGCCCTTCGGCAAAGTGAAGCTGACATCGCAGACCAGCGCTTTTCCATCGCCGTCGTAGAGGGTGAGACCCGTCACAGTCAAAGCAGCGTTCATCGTTGGTTGCCCAAGGCTTGAGGAAGAACGGCGCGGCCTACAACGGTTGCCGCCAACGTAACACTGAAAAGGCCCACGCAAGGTGCTGCCGCTTGCCAGGGGGCCTCGGTCAAATAAGGCAAGGCTTCACTAATCATGCCGCCCCACTCCGGCGTCGGGGGTGCTAGCCCCAGACCGAGAAACCCGAGACCCGCAATCGTCATAATCGTATTGCCGAGTCCTAGCGTGAGTTGAGGCACCAAGTGCGGTAGGAGCGGCGGGACCAAGTGATGCCGAAAAATCGCCCCCGCGCCAAACCCGGCAAGGCGGGCGGCTTCCACATGATTGCTGAGGAGAACCCCCGCTGCAATCGCTCGGCTTAAACGCGCAAACGCGGGCGCTTGCGTGAGTGTCAGTCCGATGAGCAAGGGGATAATGCCGCCTCCTAATAACCCGACTAAGAGCAGCGCCATTAACATCCCAGGGAAGGCCAGCAGCAGATCGACACCGCGCATAATCAGGCTTTCGGCCCAACCGCCGCACCAAGCGGCACTCAGCCCCAGCAGCGTGCCGATAAAAGCCGCAAGGCCGATGCAAACCGCCGCAAGACCGACAGACCGGGGCGCTCCATGCGCCAGTCGGGCCAAAACATCCCGGCCAAGATGGTCCTGACCCAGCAAATGCAGCAAACTGGGCGCGCGTAAGGCTCCCGCGAGATCTTGCACAATCGGGTCGTGCGCTACCAACACAGGGGCGAGCACCAAAAAACTGATAAGACCGCCGAGGGCGGCAACGGGCCAACACCGCATCTAAGCCAAACTCCGCCGCCGGGGATCGAGCCAGAGAGCGGCAAGATCGGCGAGCAAATTCACCGAGGCATAGAGCAAACCAATGAGCAAAGCGCACCCTAGGATGATCGGGATATCCCGCGCCACTAAGGCCCTGACCAGCAGGTCGCCCAAACCCGGATAATTGAACAGGGTTTCGACGATGACAAACCCATCAATTAGAAACCCCATTTGCAACGCCGCAAAAGTGACAATGGGAATCGCCGCATTGCGCGCGCCATGGTGCCAGAACGCCGCGTGGGACGGTAAACCGCGCAACCGAGCGAACAGCATATAGGATGCCCCCCGCACCTCGCATACCGCTGCACGAATAACGGGAATCGAAAAGGCAGCCAACCCCAGGGCAAGGGTGAGGGCGGGTAGAATCAGATGAGCGGGTGTTTTGAACCCAGCGGGCGGCAACCACCGTAGGGTCAGCGCAAACAGACCGATAAGACCAATGCCGACAAGAAAGCTCGGCAGGGCCGCAAGCAAAACGCTCATCCCAGTTATCGCGCGATCAAAAGAACTGCCGGGTCTCAACCCGCAGGCAAGCCCCAGCGGCAGCGCCAGCGCGTAAGACAGCGCCCACCCCAATACGCCAAGCCCCAAAGTATAGCGGGCGTGGTAGAGAATTTCGTCCAGCACTAGCTTCCGCGATACGAGCGACCGCCCGAAATCGCCCACAATAATCCGGCCTATCCAGCGGCCATATTGAACAACTAAGGGCTGCGTAAGCCCCTCCTCCTGCCGCAAGCGAGCCTCTAGTTCCGGTGTTACCCGGTCCGGTCCAACGCGGGCGATTGCAATCGACAGGGCAAGATCGCCCGGCAGCGCATGGGTTAGGCCGAAGCACAGCGTGGCGATAATCCAGGCCGTCGCGAGCGCTTGTGCGAGCCGCCGCAGAAGGGCTTTCATAGGCGGCGGCGCCTCTCACCGAAGGCGACCATCGCTGCGGCGCTAACGATAAAAACGGCTCCGAGCAAACTGAGAGGAACCGGCAAGAGATCGAAAACCAGCAGATCGAATCCCATCGCCCACAACATCGCGGTATATTCAAACGGCGCAAGCGTTGAAACAGGTGCCCGTGCGACGGCCTCGGTCATTGCGATATGGGCAAGCCCGCCGGTTAAGCCCGCCCCGATCAGCCAGGCCAATGTTGCGCCCTCTGTAACCGCCCAGCCGAAGGGGGCCGTTATCAGTCCACCAACCGCGCAAACCACGGCAAAATAGAAGGCAATCGTGCCGGGTGGCTCGGTTGCCGTTAGCCGTTTGATCTCGATTTTTGCCGCCGCTGTCGTCGCGGCCATAGCAACCCCCGCCCCAACACCGATCACTATTCCCGTATCCAGCGTTGGCCCGGCAAGCGCGGGCAAAAGCATGAAGCCTACGCCCGCAAACCCAACCAAGGCTGCGAGAACAACCAGAAGTCCTGGCCGCTCGCGCAGAATGAGAACCGCGATGGGAATAACGATGAGCGGCGCAAGAAATCCCAAAGCCGCTGCCAGTGCGAGCGGCAAATAACTGAGCGATAGGAACGAAAAGGCCATAGCAACACAGCCGAACAGGCTGCGTTTTACGTGTCCCCACGGATTATGCGTTCGCAGCCCCCCCGGAAACTGCCCCTGAAGCGCCAGATACAGCAAAATTGGCCCGAGCGCGACGGCACTGCGCCAGAACATAATTTGGCCGACGGGAGCCTCCAGCGAGGCGAGGCGCACGCACAGGGTCATACAGGCGAACAAGCCTGTGGCGAGAATACGCAGCCCGATTCCGGTAAAAAGGTTAGGGGGCGGAGCGATAAACGCCCCGCCCGACGCGGTTAGCCCCATGCCATAGCCTCGGCCAGATAGCGCATTTCGTAAGGATCAATCGCCACATTCCGCAGTCGGGGCGACACGGCAACGGTATGCTCGAACCAAGCGACGGGAATAACCGGCAACTCATCATGCAGCAGCGCGGTTATTTCCGCCCGCAACCGCGCCTTTTCAGCGCCATCGAAGCTCGCAACATAGGTATCGGTTAGGGTTTTCAGGCGCGCGCGTTCAGGCCAATTGACGGTGCCCCAATTGGATTTCTCACGGGTATAGTCGGGGATGATCGTGGCGATAACGTCCGGTACGTTCACGTAGGTGCGCGCGAACATAGTCATTTCCATGCGGTCTTCGCGGATCGCCGTCGGGATAATAGACGAGGGACCAACCTCGATGCTGACATCAAGACCAATTTGCTTGAATTGCGCTTGCAGGGCCGTTGCCATGGGCGGCAATTCCGGGCGGTTGGCAAGAGTGAGAAGTTTAGCCGCAAACCGAACCCCGTTTTTGACGCGAATGCCGTCCGCTCCCAAAATCCAACCAGCGCTCTCCAGTAAACTACGGGCTTCGGCGATATTCTGGCTGAGGGCGGGCAAGGCCGGGTTGTGCCATTCCGTCAAAATTGGGGGCAAAAGCTGCGTTGCACTCGAACCCGGATGGCGCAAAACCGCACTGGCAATCCCAGCCCGATCCATGGCCAGCGACAGGGCGCGCCGCACGCGCTTATCATTGAATTGGGGCAGGCCGCAATTTACCGCCAGCGGACGAACGCGGGGAATCGTCAAACTCTCGACGCGCAACTGCCCTGCGGCAGTGATGCGTGGCAGAGCGGTCGGGGCGAGCGTGTAGATAAGATCGGCATCGCCCGCAATAGCGATATTGGCGCGCGTGTCGCCATTGGCAACCGCCGTATAGCGGACAGTGGCGATCTGGGCTTTGATGCGGGCCTCGGGGAAGCGGGCCAGATCAAGAATGGTTTTGCCGTCAACCACAACGATCTGATACGGGCCAGTGGCGATGATTTTCTGAACCTTGCCGTCTGTATCATAGGCCGCTGGCGCTAGGATAATCGCGGCATAATCCACCAAAAAAGCGGTGAGAGGACTGAAGGGGGTTTTGGTGCGAATAATCACCGTCTCCCCATCTGCACTCACGCTATCCAGCGGCACCGCCGATAGGCTTTCTCCGGCAAAGGCTCTTTTAAGACTGCTGACGACCGCGTCCGCCGTCACGGCACTGCCGTCATGAAAGCGCTGCCCTGCCCGAATTGGAAAACGCCACGTGAGCTTATCCTCGCTGATCGACCAATTGGCCGCAACGCCGCCGACAAGCTGCCCATTGGGTTCAACCTGCACCAGGGTTTCCGCCACACCAAGGCGGGCCAACAGATATCCCGTATCAGTGGGTTCTAATGACGTGAAATCCCAAGGACCGACAATCCGTAAGGTTTCGGAGCTTTGTGCCGCCAGCGGCGCGGCCCAAGCCAACCCGGCAATCGCTCCGGCCCCCGCCAAAAGCGAGCGGCGTGAAATTGAAGTATCTATCATATCAGCAATCCTATCGAAAAACTCAGCGCCTCCACCGATCCGGTGAGGCGTTTGAAGGAGGGTTAAGGCAGAGCAACAGGCGGGTTTCGCCCGTACCGATCAGAGAGGGGGAGCGGTGAACGATGCCGGAGCCTGGTCCGGCGCAACTGCCCTTGAAGACACCGACGGCGAAGGGCGCGAAGCGATTGAGCGGCCCGCGATAAGCCTTCTGGTCGCGCAAAGCCGCCTCGCTCTGGGCCGGTGGCACCCACTCCGTTCCGGGACCACGGTAGGTAGTGATCAGGCGCGCTTCCACGCAATCACGGTGAAACTTCCAGCAGGCATCGCCCGTCACCCGCTCTAAACGCGCGTCGATTTCACCGCTGCCCGTTAAATCAGCAAAGGCTTCGGCAAGCGTACAAATGTCGGCAATCAGCCAAGACCGGAGCGCGTTTGTATCGGATTGAGGACGAAAGAAAGCTTCAAGAGCCACCGGAAGATCATCAAGAGCCGCCAAAACCCGCCCATCAGGCAAGACATCGGCGGGAAGCGCCGCGAGCGCAGCCATGATTTCAGGGGGCGCCTGCCGCGACCATAAGGCGAGTTCCACATCGGGCTGCCGAAGCGCTCTAAAGTCTGAAGCGGCTTGGCACAGGCGAATGGCCCCCTCGCGGGCCGGAAGAAGCGTCTCCATCATCATGCCGGGAGCAAAGTAGTTTCGGTCTGCGGACCCCATTGCGGGAAAGGGTCGGGCAGGTCGCGGTAGCGGTTTGCATTAAACGTAACGGGCCGGGCAGGGCCGAGTAGGCAGGCGTCCAGTGCCGCGCGCACCGCAGCCTCATCGAGATCAATGCCGATAAAGACAAGCTCCTGGCGTCGGTCGCCCCACAGGGGGTTCCAGTGGCGATTTAGGAGTTTTTTCCAGCCAGCATCCTCTGGCCAACGGTCTTTCGGAACGGCAGCCCACCACCGCCCTAAACCTTCGGTTCGGCAGATCGCCCCGGCGAGGCTCATTTCGCCCACCCAATCCGGGCGTGTTCCTAGCCAGAAATGGCCCTTTGCCCGCACTAACCCCGGCCAAGTTTGGGCGAGAAACGCCTGAAACGCCTCTGGCGCGAATGGCTGCCGCGCGCGATACACAAACGAGGTTAGGCCATAGGCTTCGGTTTCGGGGGTATGGGCCTCCGGCTCGAACAAGGCCTTATGCCACAAGGGGTGCTCTTGAGCTTTCTCAGCGTCAAAGCGCCCCGTATTGAGAATTTCATCGAGAGCAACCTTGCCGAAATCAGCGTCGATTACCCGCGCATCGGCATTGAGTGCGCGGATGATTTGGTGAACGAGGCGGCAGTGCTCGGGGCTAACCTCGCTTGCTTTATTAACCACGACGACATCGGCAAACTCAATTTGCTCGACCAGCAGATCGACGAGGCTGCGGTTATCGTCCGCACCGGCGGTTTCGCCGCGATCCCGCAGAAAATCCTGACTGCCGTAATCTTTCAGCAGATGAAGCGCATCGACGACCGTCACCATCGTATCCAAGCGCGCCACATCGGAAAGGGACTGATCATCCTCGTCGCGAAAATCGAAGGTCGCCGCAATCGGCAATGGCTCGGCCACGCCCGTGCTTTCGATCAATAGATAATCATAAATCCCGGCGGCGGCGAGACGGCGGACTTCGAGCAGCAGATCATCCCGCAGCGTGCAACAGATGCAGCCATTGCTCATCTCGACCAGTTTTTCATCGGTGCGCGACAGGTTAGTGCCATCCCGAACCAAATCGGCATCGATATTAACCTCGCTCATGTCATTAACAATCACCGCAACCCTGCGGCCCTCACGGTTGTTCAGAACATGATTGAGCAAACTGGTTTTGCCCGCGCCAAGAAACCCGGAGAGGACGGTAACGGGAAGACGGTCGGCCATAGGAATTCCTGATTAAAGTTGCGGATGATCGCCTAGGGGCCAGGAGTGAGAGCCGCTGTTCATGAGATTGTGATTCAGCGCTTTATTCATTGTTTTAATATAATACGTTATAACGTAACAATTCAATAAAAAAAGCAGCCGATATAAATAGCTGAGAAAAGCTATGGGCCAGTATAGCAGTGGCCTGTTGCATTTTTTGACCAGCGGCGCGTTGGAAGGCCGACGCTTCGGCTCGCTCACGGCCCAGCAGGTGAGTGCGGGTACGCCGGACGGTCAGTATCTCATCGCTAATACCGATGCTGCTGCCGCGATTGCCAAGGGGCAAGCGACCTCGAGCCTCGACTATTTTCTGAAGACCGGGATCGGCAAGGGCCAGAGCTACGGTCGCCTGTCCGCCGCTAGCTTAGGCGCGACGAACGACCCGGAACGCCTGTACCTCAGCCGCTTCCAGAACGTGGACACCCGCAATAACCGTGTGATTTTGCGGACCATTCGGGAATTTGAGTCGTTATCGCTGGCCTAGGCGTATTTTTCAGTCATTTTCCGCGCGCGTCATTCTTGGAAAATGAGCAGATCAAAATTATAGGCGAGAGTGAGTTTGGCTTCGGCCCGATGCAGGCCGATGGTGCGGATGAAGAGGCCAAAGCAGTTCTTTTGATGGGTGAAGACGTGCTCGATCTTGGCCCTGATGGCCGATTTAGCGGTATTGGCTTGTGCGGTTGCGCGCGACATAGAACGAGCAATCGGCGATTTATTGGGGAAGATGATACCCAAGACGACCCGACACCGACAGACCCAGAGCCACCCGGCGAGCCTGATCCTGTCGCGCCATAGTTTTGAGGGAATAACCGATGCCTTTCTCGCGCCTCCGCCGCCTCCTGCTGACCGTTGGCTCCGTCTTTCTGGCGGGGTGCAGCCAGCGGGTGCTTGACGGGTTGGTCTATCCAATCCGGGATTTTTCCACCCCGCAGTTGCGGACGTTCAAGACAATCTTTCACCCGTATACAGGAAGCGGCTCGGCCCTGGATGTTACACCTTGGCCGGGGCGTTACTTTTCTTACCTTCTGCTTCATCCCAATGATCAAGATGTTTTTGTTCTTGAATCGAGTGATTCGTCACGAGGCGATGAGTTTTTGCTCAGGTTTAATATGCAAACAGGCGAACTGTACAGATACGCCTTTCCGGCAGCGGTAGAAGGGTATCTACATCGGGAGATGGCGCTAAGTGCAAGTGGCGATAGGCTCGCGATGCGGCGGTTTCGCCGCCCGGCAAACATCAATGATAAGCTCGCGTGGCGACAGTCGGTTGAGAACAGCGAGATTATTATCATGAGCACCAATGGTCAGGATTATCGTGTCGTTCCGCTGACGCCCGGTGTTAAGGGCAGACCCGCTTTTTCTCCTGACGGGCAAAAACTGGCGTTCTGGCGGGCGACAATCAGTGATGCGGTTGATTTTGGTCCTAATTTTTATTGGCGTCGTTTTACTCAGGAACCCCATTTAACAAATTTCATCCCTAACGAATATAGATTTAATGATAATGTCGAATATTTATTTTCAAACCCTGGGAAAATTAGTCATTTATGGGGAGGAGCGCGATATTATTTGAATAATAATTTTTTATTAACTTCATCTACTTTTGGTTCTGCAACAGAAAATTTTGTGAAAATAATTCAAAAGGATGCACAGGGCGTATCTTTAGATTATTTCAGTGAGGTTTACGTTCCCAATCTTGCTGTTTCGGATAGAGCAGGAAATATCTATATCGGTTCAAACGCAATTGGCGGTATCTTCAAGCGCCATCGGGATGGCACGATTGAACAATGGCCATGGCCTGCATCTCGGGAAGAGATAGAAAAATTTCCTTGGAATAATAAAATATTTAAGAGTCCATACCAATATTATGACGGTAATTATACCCATGCAGAAGGCTCCCCTCAGTATCAAGTCTGGAACGGTTTTGCGCCTTTTTCGGATGGGCGACGTCTTTTAGTGTTACACGGATCGCCGCGCTATGGGACTCGGAACTCCAGCTCTTTTGCGATTTTGGATACGCAGAATCATAGCTGGAGCCGTTTTACACTACCTGCCCTCGCGAGCAGCACGCCGATCCCTGTTTCTCAAGCGTAATAGTGACAAGGGCCAGAGCTACGGTCGTCTGTCTGGCGCTAACTTAGGAGTTTGGTCCCGGCATTTGATGGTGCGGGTTTAGGCTGAAGCGTTCGGGTTCGATTTTCCAGCATTTGCAGATGTATTCGAAGGGAGTGAGGCCCTTGAGAGTCTTCAGCCTAAACCCGCACCATCAAATGCCGGGACCAAACACCTAGCCCAACGATAACGAGCCGAAACACCAAAAGGCAGCTCAAATCAGACGGTTATTGCGGGTGTCCAGCTGTCTATTTCAGCCCCCAAGATTTTCACTTCTCCGCAAACGCCCGTTCGATCACAAAACTGCCCGGCGTGGAGGTGTTGCCCTCAACGAAACCGCGCGCTTCCAGCATTCGCTTGAGGTCTGCCAGCATTTCGGCGCTGCCGCAGATCATGGCGCGGTCGGTTTCTGGGGTGAGGGGGGGGATGCCGAGGTCGGTGAAGAGTTTGCCGCTCTCGATCAAGTCGGTCGCGCGGCCTTGGTTTTTGTAGGGTTCGCGCGTAACGGTTGGATAATAGAACAGTTTTCCGGCCACGACTTCGCCTAAAACATCATCGTTCGGCAGATCGTGGGCGATGTAATCCTGGTAGGCGAGTTCCGCGACGTTGCGGACGCCGTGAACCAGAACTACCTGCTCGAACTTCTCGTAGGTTTCCGGGTCGCGGATGATCGACATAAAGGGCGCAAGGCCCGTGCCGGTTGCCAGTAAATACAGGCGGCGGCCCGGTAGCAGGTAGTCGATCACCAGGGTGCCGGTGGGTTTCTTGCCGAGGACGATAGTATCGCCACTCTGAACATGCTGAAGGCGCGAGGTGAGCGGGCCGTTTTCCACCTTAATTGACAGGAACTCCAAATGTTCCTCGAAATTGGCGCTGGCGATACTATAAGCGCGCAACAGCGGTTTGCCGTTTACCGGCAGGCCGAGCATAATGAACTGGCCGTTGAGAAAGCGGAAGCTACGCTCCCGCGTGGTCGTAAAGCTGAACAGCCGGTCGGTCCAATGGTGGACGCTTAAAACGCGCTCTTCCAGAAAGTTCGACATAATCTCATCACCGCACTGTGAAATGACGGGGAGTACTGCCACCGTCTGGGGAATGCTCGCTTATGCCCCGGTTTTTACAGCGCGGCAAGATGCTGAACGCCGATAGGTCCGCATAGCAGCCCTCAGCGCTTGCGGCGGCTATCCCAAAACGAGTCGAGCAGCAGTAGCCCGACGCCGACCGAAATTCCCGCATCGGCGACGTTAAAGGCGGGCCAAGCGTAGGACTGGTAGTAGAACGACAGAAAATCGAACACGGCCCCGAAGCGCACGCGGTCTATCACATTCCCCAGCGCGCCGCCGATAACGAGGCCAAGCCCCAAGACTAGCAGCCTGCCCTGCGCGCGCCACAGCCACACGACCATAAAGCCGGTAATCACGAGGGCGACGAGGGACAGAATCCACGCGCCACTACCGTCGTGGTTCGAGAACAGACTGAAGCTGACGCCCTTGTTCCACACCGCGACCAGATCGAAAAAGCCGGTGATGGGAACGGTGGCAACACGGTCTTGCGGGCCAGTCACGCCGAACCAACCCATCAGCCAGAATTTACTGAGTTGATCGAGCAGGATGATCAGGGCTGCGAGGAGCAGCCCTTGCCTGAAGGGTTTTGGCATTCTCATAGGGCCAGCACGTCGGCACAGCGGAAGCAAAGGTCTGGGTGAGCCTCGATGGTGCCGACTTCCTTGTAATGGCTGCGGCAGCGCTCGCAGCGGGCGTGCTCGGTTTTGGCGAACAGCACTGCCACGCCCTCAGCTTCCGTCGAAAGTACCGCGTGCGACGGCGCATCGGCGAGGGGGCGCAAATCAATGCTGGCAGTGATGCAGATTTCGGCGAAATCGAGACCGGAGAGCGCGGTGATATAGGTCGGCGCAGCGTAAACCTGCGGCGCGGCTTGGGAGGAGGAGCCGATGTCTTTCGCGGCGCGGGCGAGTTCAATCGCCCCCGTCACGGCGCGGCGGATGCTGCGGATCGTTACCCATTTTTCGGCCAAAGCGGCATCGCGCCACGCGGCGGGGAGGGTTGGGAAGAGTTGGCGGTGAACGCTGTCTGCCTCCCCTTGGGGGCCGCCCGCGACGCCAACGGGGCGTAGGCCCCAGGCTTGCTCGGTGGTGAAGGGCATCACGGGGGCGAGCCAGAGCATCAGCGTGTGCAGGCATTCGGCCATAACAGTGCGCGCGGCCCTCCGGCGTAGGCTGCTGGCAGCATCGCAATAAAGCGCATCTTTGCGAACATCGAAGTAGAAGGCCGATAGATCGTTGGCGCAGAACGTATGCAGCGCTGTGTAGAAGGCAAGGAAATCGTAGCGGGCGAGGCAGTCGCGCAACTCCGTATCCAGGTCCGCCAAACGGTGCAGCACCCAGCGCTCTAACTCCGGCATGTCGGCAACGGGCAGCCTTTCGGCGTCCTCGAACCCGGCCAGCGCGCCCAGCAGGTAGCGCAGCGTATTGCGGAGGCGGCGGTAATGGTCGGCGGTATAGTGCAGGATGGATTTGCCGATGCGCGTGTCTTCGGAATAGTCGGACAGCATGGCCCACAGCCGCAGAATATCGGCCCCGAACTCGTTCATCACCACCAGCGGATCGACGCCATTGCCCAAGGATTTGGACATTTTGCGGCCCTGCTCGTCGAGCGTGAAACCGTGGGTGAGCACAGCATCGTAAGGCGCGCGCCCCCGTGTGCCGCAGCTTTCCAGCAGGGAAGTGTGGAACCAGCCGCGATGCTGGTCGGAGCCTTCTAGGTAGAGATCGGCGGGCCATTTTAGCTCTGGGCGGGCTTCCAGCACGAAAGCGTGAGTGGAGCCGCTATCGAACCAAACTTCAACAACGTCGGAGACTTGCTCGTACTCATCGGGACTATATTCATCGCCCAAGAAGCGGCTGGCGGGGCTTGAGAACCACGCATCGCCACCCTCGGCCTCGAACGCGGCGGCGATCCGGTCGTTCACTGCCACGTCGCGCAGCGGCTCCCCCGTTTTCTTGTCGATGAACAGCGCCATTGGCACGCCCCAGGCGCGTTGCCGCGACACGCACCAATCGGGCCGCTGGGCGATCATCGCGCCAATGCGGTTCTTGCCTTGGGGGGGGAACCATTGCGTATCGTCGATGGCTTTCAAGGCTTTATCGCGCAAGCCGTCCGTGTCCATCGAGATGAACCATTGCGGCGTGGCACGGTAGATCAGCGGCGCTTTCGAGCGCCAGGAATGCGGGTAGGAATGCAGCAGCTTGGCGCTTGCCAGCAGGTTTCCGGCCCCGCTGAGCGCGGCACACACAGGAGCATCGGCCTTAAACACATGCACGCCCGCAAACAACGGTATGCTGTCGTAATATTTCCCGTCACCCGCCACCGTGCGCGGGACTTCCAGACCGAACTGCTTGCCAAGCCTAAAATCGTCCTCGCCGTGGCTGGGGGCGGTGTGGACAAGGCCAGTCCCGGCGTCTGCCGTTACATGGGTGCCGGGGAGTAACGGCACGTCGAAGTCATAGCCTTGCCCGCGCAACGGATGGGCGAGGATCGTGCCGTCCAAGCTGCTGCCCGGTAGATCCGCGAGTTTGGTATAGGCCGCGATTTTGGTGGCTTGGGTGGTGGCTTCTAGTAAATCAGCCGCGAGAATGAGCGTATCGCCGGGTTTTGCCAGCGCGCCTTCCGCAACGTCGGTCACTTCAATGAGGGCATAGGCAAGCTCGGGATTGAAAGCGACGGCGCGGTTGGCCGGAATGGTCCAGGGCGTCGTCGTCCAGATCGCCACCCCAGCGCCAACCAGCGCCGGGTTCGGGCTGCTGACCACAGGGAAGCGCACATAGATCTGCGTGGACGTATGGTCGTGGTACTCGACCTCGGCATCGGCCAGGGCGGTTTGCTCCACCACGCTCCACAGCACCGGGCGGAACCCCTGATAGAGCGCGCCCTTCATGAGGAACTTCATCAACTCCCGGAAGATTTGCGCTTCCGAGGCATAGGCCATCGTTAGATACGGTTGCTGCCAGTCGCCCATAATGCCGAGGCGTTTGAACTCTTCGGCCTGCACACCCACCCAATGTTGAGCAAACGCACGGCATTCTTGGCGGAATTCCACCACGGGCACGGCGTTTTTATCCAGGCCCTTGGCACGGTACTTCTCTTCGATCTTCCATTCGATTGGCAGACCGTGGCAGTCCCAACCAGGAACGTAGGAAACATCTTGGCCCATCATGCGCTGCGAGCGATTGATGACATCCTTCAGAATCTTATTCACCGCATGGCCGATGTGAATATCGCCATTGGCGTAAGGGGGGCCGTCGTGCAGCACCCAGCGCGGTCGGCCCACGCTATCGTGGCGGATGAGATCGTAGAGACCAATCTTCTGCCAGCGGTCCAGAATAGTGGGTTCCAGCTTGGGCAAATCGCCCCGCATGGGGAACTCGGTCGAGGGCAGGAACACAGAGGTCTTATAATCGCGGGTCATGGCCGGGCTTTGCACGCTTATCAGTCGTTTGGGAAGCCAGACCGTTCCAGAAACGCCCGCCCGGCGCAAGTGCTGAAAGAATTTTGTACCGCAGGTCTTCGTTGCGTTTGGGTTTAGAAGCGCTGGTCATCACGGTTTCAGCGGTGTACGGTTTTGTCATTAAAATGCAACACTCAAAGCGCAGTGAGGGGGAAGGAGCATGGGGGCACTGGTGGGCATAGTGGGGCGGCATCGTCTTACCATATTCTTAACTTATGCGGTTTTATGGGCGGTCTCTGCGGGGGCGCTCGCACAAGCACTGCTGCCGGTTCCTGTCCAACTTTCCACAGGGGATGATTACCCGCCTTTCTCCATGAAGAGCGACCCCGACGGTGGTGCCGCAACATCGCTGGTAAAAGCAGTGTTTGCCGAACTCAAGCTGCCGTTGTTGTTAGAGATCGAGCCTTGGGCACGCGGCAGAATGCGCGCAACGGCAGGCCAGATTGATGCAACCTTTCCCTATGTCCCCACGCCAGAACGGTTGCAGCAGTTTTTTTACTCGCGCCCTCTCGCCGCTATCAAGATACGCCTGTTTGCTCTTCAAGGAGCGCCGCTGGCAACCCTACCGCTGGCGCTAGTAAGTGGGCAGACTCTGTGCATCGGGCGCGGCACCGTCCCCGCCGCGCCATCGCGGCGATTGCTGGAGAACCGGCAAGTGACCCATGTGGAGGGCAGCGATGTTACAACTTGCCTCAAACTCTTGCTTGCTCGCCGCGTTGATATCGTCCAAACCCACGAACAGATCGCTTCCCGAATTTTGCGCCAATTCGAGGTGCCGCCGGAGAGCATCCAGGCAATTGGCGGCGATGATCCGCTGAGTTTTGAGGAAACCGGGCTGCACCTCATCGTCTCGCGCAGTCTGCTCCACGGGGCGGAGTTGACCGAGACGTTCGATAAGGGCTTGGCCGTGCTGCGGGAAAATGGGCGGTTTTCTGAAATTCTCTCCCGCTATGGTCTTACACTGCCGTCGAATTGAAATGTTTTTTAACGCAAATGCGTCGTCGCGAATGGGGTCATTCGCTCGGGATTTGCTCTACTCGCAGCCGATGGCATACGCCGATAGCTGCCGTTAGCAGAATCACGGCCCCCGCTTGATGGGCGGCACCGAGGTTGACCGGCACCTGATGCAGCAGCGTTAGAACCCCCAAGCCCCCCTGTGCGATTACGGCCCCCAGCAACGCCAACAACCAGCCCCGCGCTTGGGGTGCCCGGTTCCACAGCCCCATGCAGAGGCTAATCACCAGCCCCGTCGTCAGCAGCGCCAGAACCCGGTGGTGAAACTGCACAGCGGCGTGATTCTCGAAAATGTTGCGTAACGTGGAAAGGCCGGGGTGGTGATAGTCGGGCGGCACCAAGCCGTCGCCCATGAACGGAAACTCGTTGTAGATCATTCCCGCGTCCAACCCGGCAACGAAGGCTCCCGCCAGAACGGTCAGGGCAATCGCGGCCAATGTTGCGGTGGCGGCGCGTTTTTCGGGGACGAGGCGGGGCAATGAAGCGCGCGGCTGCACAAGGCCGAAGGCGGTCCACAGCGTTAGCGCGTAAATCACCAGCGCCATGCCGAGGTGCGTGGCGAGGCGATAGGCGCTTACGGCAGGCACATCGCGCAGGCCGCTCGCCACCATCCACCAGCCAATCGCGCCTTGAATACCGCCGAGAGCAAAAAGCACAAGAACGCGCTGTTTCAACGCGCCATCGAACGCCCCGCGTAGCCAGAACACCAGCATTGGTACGGCAAAGACAATCCCGATCAAGCGGCCCCAGAGGCGGTGGATATATTCCCACCAAAAGATCGTTTTGAACTCAGCCAGGCTCATGCCCTGGTTTACCTGCTGATACTGCGGGCTTTGTTGGTAGCGGGTGAATTGCTCCTGCCATGCCGTATCGGACAGGGGCGGCAGCGTACCGCTCACCGGCTCCCACCGCACG